>DASXCQ010000046.1:0-1995 GCA_036491115.1 Pseudonocardiaceae bacterium | reverse complement strand
GGCTCCCGCTTCTGGATCGCGAACCGGGTCACGTCACCCTCGACGACACCGCGGAAGTTGGCCACCGAGTCCCACTCGGTGTTGACCAGACCGTTGGCGTAGAACGTGAGGTCGGCGGTCAGCGTGTCCGCGACGAACGCGCCGCGCTCGCCGGTCACCACCGTGACCCGCTCCTTCATCGGCGACAGCCAGTTCACCAGGTGGTTGGTGATCGTGCCGTTGGCGAGCTTGCCGGTGGCGGCCACCATGTCCTCGTGCGGCCGGCCGGAGCGCAGCGTGACCTGGGCGGACACGTCGGTGTATTCCGACTTGGCCAGCCACGCGGTCAGGTCGATGTCGTGGGTGGCGAGATCCTTGACCACGCCGACGTCGGCGATGCGGGCCGGGAACGGGCCCTGGCGGCGGGTGGCGATCTGGTAGATGTCGCCGAGGTCGCCGTTGGCCATCCGCTCACGCAGCGACTGCAGTGCCGGGTTGTACCGCTCGATGTGGCCCACCGCGCCGACCACACCGTGGTCGGCGAACGCCTTGACCAGCCGCTCGCCGGCCTCGATGGTGTGCGCGATCGGCTTCTCGATCAGGGTGTGCACGCCGGCCTCGGCCAGTGCCAGCGCGACCTCCTCGTGCATGCCGGTCGGCACGGCGCACACGGCCATGTCGATGCCGGCGTCGATGAGCTCGGCGACCCCGCCGAGTACCGGCAGGCCGCCTGCCACGCCGTGCGGGTCGCCGACCGCGTCCGCGACCGCCACCAGCGACAGGCCGTCCACCTCACGGACGACGCGGGCGTGGTGCCGCCCCATCATGCCCAGGCCGATGAGGCCCACTCGCAGGTCCGCCACGTCACGCACCCGCCTTCGCCAGGCTGTTCACGGCGGTGACGATACGGTCGCGGTCCTCGTCGTCCAGCGACGGGTGCACCGGCAGCGACAAGACCGTGGCGCAGACCGACTCGGTGTTGGGCAGGTCGTCGGCCCGGTTGAACGACGGCAGCCGGTGGGTCGGGATCGGGTAGTACACGCCGGCACCGACCTGGTACTCATCCTTGAGCGCCCGGACGAAGCCGTCCCGGTCGTCCGGCACCGTGATCGTGTACTGGTGGTAGACGTGCGTGGCGTTGGCGGCCACCGCGGGCACGCCGACCCCTTCCAGGTGCTCGTCGAAGTACCGGGCGTTGGCCTGGCGGATCGTGGTCCACTCGCCGACCTTGGCCAGTTGCACCCGGCCGATCGCGGCGTTGATGTTGGTCATCCGGGCGTTGAAGCCGACCAGTTCGTTCTCGTACTGGCGCAGCATGCCCTGGTTGCGCAGCAGGCGGAGCGTGTGCTCGACGCGCTCGTCCGGGGTGGACACCATGCCGCCCTCGCCGGACGTCATGTTCTTGGTCGGGTAGAGGCTGAACATCGCGAAGACACCGAACGTGCCGACCGGGCGGCCGTCCAGTGTGGCGCCGTGCGCCTGGGCCGCGTCCTCGTAGACGGCCAGGCCGTGCTGGTCGGCCAACGCCTGCAGGGCCGTCATGTCCGCCGGGTGCCCGTAGAGGTGCACCGGCATGATCCCCTTGGTGCGCTCGGTGATCAGCGAGGCGACGTGGCCGGGGTCGATGCAGTAGTGGGTGGTCTCGATGTCGGCGAACACCGGGGTGGCGCCGGCCAGCACTACGGCGTTGGCCGTCGCCGCGAACGTGAACGACGGGACGATCACCTCGTCGCCCGGGCCGACACCCGAGGCGAGCAGCCCCAGGTGCAGGCCGGTGGTGCCCGCATTCACCGCCACGGTCGGCCGGCCGTCCAGCAGCACCTCGCCGAACTCCTGCTCGAACGCGGCCACCTCGGCGCCCTGCGCCACCATGCCGGACCGGAGCACGGCGTCGACCGCCGCCCGCTCGGCCTCGCCGATGATCGGCTTGGCGGCCGGTATGAAGTCCTTGCTCACGATTCTCCCGATCTTGGTCGGAATTGGTCGTGCAACACTGTATTTGTCGGCCCGCACGCG
>DASXCQ010000045.1:0-92113 GCA_036491115.1 Pseudonocardiaceae bacterium | reverse complement strand
GAGGAATAATCTCCGCCAACACACCCAAAGAGATACGATCTGTCAGTCGAACACCAGATGAATCATCAACCCGATGCTTAACCTGCCCAACTCTGGCCACCACAAAATTCTACCGCATCGGTGCTTAACTTAGTGGTATTGGCCTATGACTCCCAGTCGCGTGGCCGTTGGTGTTCCATCGACCAGTTGACACTTGCACCGGCTCGGTCTCGTCGTACGACGCGTACCCGAAGCGAATACGATAGGTCATCGAACGTATGTGCGAACCATCCCCCACAATTGTCCGCACCTACGGATGGCTGTCCGGCACGTTGAGTGCCGTTAGCCGGGCACCGCTAGATTGGCTGTGTGGTTGGGTGCTGGCCAACGGATCGCAGAGCTTGGCCACTGCACACAGCGGCAGCCTGCGCTGCGCACAACGTTGACAAGTCGGGTAGACACATAGTCCAGTACGGACTCGCCCACGGTAGCAACGACCTTAATGCTTACGTGGCCGACATACGGGAGCTGTCCACAGTGTAGGCGGCCAGACATGGGCGCGATCACGCAGAAGGGCACACGTTGCCGTCGTTGGTGCACTGTGGGGATGGCACGAATCCCCTACCGATGCGGTGCTCGAGCCCTGGCCAGGCATCCCGGTCGTGGCCGGCGCGGTTGCGGACAGTGCGATGTCAGCGGGATGACAGGCGCGTCGGGCAGGCTGGGGCTGCGGGACGGACACGCCCGCTGTTTCGGCAGTGATTCGAGTCGTTGGGCGAGGAATATGCTGCACCGAGAACACCATGAGCACTGTTCTATCTGTGCCGAGCTGACCGGCACCACCGGACTCGAGGGCAGCGTATACGAGCAGTTGACCCGGCGGGACCGATCACGTGTGTTGTGGGAGACCGACGGGCTAGTGTTGCTACCGACGATCGGTCCGCTGACCGTTGGGCACATGCTGATGTTCCCGAAAGATCACTATCTCTCGTACGCGCATCTGGCCGAGTCAGAATTCCGTATTTTCGCCGAACACTACACAGCGCACAAGAAGATGCTCACGGATCGATTCGGATCCGTGATCGCGTTCGAACACGGTCCGATGTCGCAGAGCGCGATGGGCGGTGCGTGCACCGACCACGCCCATGTGCATTTCGTTCCGTCAGTGGATGGCGATCTGCAGGAGGTGATCGAGCAACGGCTGGCGCGGTTCTTCCAGGGCATGGACTACCCGGGAGGACGCGAGATATCGGACCTGACGGAGATTCGGGAGCAGGCCGACCGTGAGGCGCCGTACATCTTCTTCGAGGACCAGCGGAACCGCCGTTGGGTGTTCGACGTGGTGGGCGATCTGCCCTGCCAGTTCATGCGGCGGGTCATTGCGGAATCGGTCGGAGTTAGCGACGAATGGGACTGGATGGGCTGTCCGCGCCAGGAGGTCTTCGTGGAGACCGTCGACGCCGTCACAGAGGTGTTGGACGGCGAGGTGGCGTGACCGCCACCGGGGGTATGGGCATGCCGATCACCGACGGTGCGATTGAGGAATACATTGCGACGGTACGCCAGGAATGGCACCGGCTGCTGGAGATCGATGGGTCGGACCTTGCCGACGATTCGGATTTCTTCAGCTATGGTGGCCATTCAATGCTGGCCATCGAGCTCGCAGCGCGACTGTCGAATTCGACGGGATTGGTGATCTCTGCCTACGAGTTACTGGTGGACACCACCGTCGCTGGTATGGCTGGTGTTGTGTGGCGGGCCGCACTGGCTAGGCCGGAAGGCGCTGCTGTGCCGGTGCCCGTGGTCGAGGACGCCGGAACCACCGCGGCGCGAATCCTGACGACCGCGAATCAGGTGGCCCGGCTGGCTGCACTGAAAGGGCCCGACGGTTGGCAGCAGCCGCCGTGCGTTTTCGGCATTCGCCTGCGAGGCGTCGTCAGCCGTGACATCCTTGCGGACAGCCTGACCTGGATAGTCCGGCGGCACAGTGCACTGCGCAGTTACTTTCCCGGCACCGAGACGGTGTTCGCGGTCTGCGTGCCTGTCGAGAACGTGAGTTGGTCTCTACCGGTGGTCGATGGTGCTGCCGAACTGCCCGCATTGCGCGGGTTGGAACGGTCGTTCGAGGTCGAACGGTTCCCGCTGTTCCGTGCTGTGCTGATCCAGCACACCGTCGACGAGCAGTTGCTGGGCATCGCCGTGGACCATTTGGTGTTCGACGGTGAGTCGGTCAACGTGTTCCTCCGTGAGCTGGAACGGGTGTACGCCCACCTGAGTGCCGGTGCCGACCCGTCCGTGCTCGCGACCACAGTTTCGGACTTCGGATTGTGGGCCGACACCGAACGCGCGAGAGCGCTGTCGCCCTCGGCTGGATCCGATGAGGCGTACTGGGCGAAGCGGTGGGCCGGTCTCGCAGCCTATCCACCACTGCCGTTGCCCATGATCACCCAGGCACGACAGGCCGAAGGGCCGGGGCGACGGTGGCGCCGGGAGCTGTCCGCCGACGATGTCGCGAGGCTACGGGCCCGCGCGGAGTCCCATGGGATCACGCCGTTCATGTTGGCCGCGACCGCGGTCTTCGTCGCATTCCGGGACAGCTCCGGGACCGAAGACCTCGGCCTGATCGTACCGTCGGTCGGTCGCGGACATCCCGGGACCGAGGACGCGATCGGTTACTTCAATAGCGCGTTCCTACTGCGCATCACGGCACGCCGGGACGCCGACTTCGCCACGGTGGCCGGCGAGGTGCGCCGAGCCACCGTGGAGGCCCTACGACATGACTCGCTCAGCTTCTACACGCTGCAGCAGCGACTCTTTCCCACCGAACACGGCACTCGGCCGGTCCACCCGTATCTGTTGCTCAACGTCGGACGGGCCGCGCGCCCGCCGGTCATGCCCGGACTGCGTACAGAACTGGTATGGCCGGAGAGTCCGGACGGGCACGCGTCCTATCGCGGCATCAGTATCGAGCTGACACTCGGTGCCGCCGGCGAGGCAGGGATAGCCGGTGGCTACAACGGCGGGTTGTACGACGTCTCCATTGTGAACACGTACCTGGAGACGGTGACGGACCTGATGCTGCATGGTTGCTAACGCGAACCTGTCGACACGCTTCATGGCCACCGTGGCCCGCCACGCCGACGCCATCGCTCTGGTCGACGGTGACACCCGGCTCACCTATGCCCAACTCGACGCATGGGCCGCATCCGTCGCGGCGACGCTGGTCGGGTCCGGCGTCCACCCTGGCGATCGCGTCGGTGTCTGTCTGCCGCGGGGCGCCCGCCTGATCGCGGCGTTACTGGGCGTGTTGCGGGCCGGGTGTACGTATGTGCCGCTCGACCCGTCCTATCCGGCGCCCCGTCTCGACTTCATGGCCGCCGACGCGGAGATCACCACCGTTCTGGTCGCCACGTCGACGGCCGACCGGGCACCGGGTGGAGTTGTCTCGATCGACGTGGACCGTCCGTGTACGACCCTCGACACCGGCGCACATCGTGACGGTCACGTCGGACGAGCACCCGCGTACATCATCTACACCTCCGGCTCCACCGGCTCGCCCAAGGGTGTGGTCGTCAGCCACCGCAACGTCCTCGAACTGTTCGACGCGGCACAGCGGCAGTTCGGGTTCGGGCCGGACGACAGCTGGACCATGCTGCACTCGTACAGTTTCGACTTCTCCGTCTGGGAGATGTGGGGCCCCCTGCTGCACGGAGGACGCCTGGTCTGTGTTCCGGAACCGCTGATGTACGACCCAGCCGGATTCGCCCGGCTCCTGATCTCGGAGCGGATCACGGTGATGAACGTCGTGCCATCCGTCTTCCGGCATCTCATCGCCGTGGCGGCGGCACGTTGGTCGGGACATCACCTGCGGTACGTGGTGTTCGGTGGCGAACCGATCGACGTGACGGCCGTGCGCCGGTGGCTCGCCATGACCTCGCAGCCGCATCCAGCCATCGTCAACATGTTCGGCATCACGGAGACCACCGTGCACGTGACCTACCGCCGAGTCGTCGACGCGGACCTGGACTCGGCCGACAGCTTCATCGGAGTCCCGCTGCGTCATCTGGCGATCGACCTCGTGGATGGCCGGTCGCGGCCGGTCGCACCAGGTGAGGCCGGGGAGATCGTGGTGTCGGGCAGCGGTGTCGCGCAGGGATACTGGCGGCGGCCGACACTCACCGCTGAGCGCTTTCCTACGACAACCGGGCCGGATGGCGGCCTGGTACACCGCTTCCGCTCCGGTGATCTGGCCAGGTGGTCAGAACGCGAACACAGCTTCGTCTACCTGGGCCGAGCCGACAGCCAGGTCAAGATCCGTGGTTTCCGGATCGAGTTGGGCGAGTTGGAGAACGCTCTGCGCGGCTGTCCTCTGGTGGCAGACGCCGCCGTGGTGACCGCTCAGGGTCCCCTGGGTGACCCGGTGTTGGTGGCACACGTCGTACCGGTGCGGTCCGGCGGCCAGATCATCGCCCTGGTGCGGCGGCACCTCACCGGAGTGCTGCCCCGGCATTTGCTCCCGGCGACGATGCACACGCACCAGGCGCTTCCGCGAACGACATCCGGCAAACTCGACCGCCGCGCGCTCGGATCGGTCCAATGAGGTCGCCGGTCCCCCGCCTCGGCGGGCGACTACTCGCGTTCGTGCCCGAACCTGGTCCGGGCCGCACGCTCGCCGTCATCTCGCTGCTCGGTAGCCTCGGCTTCGGCCTGTACCAGGCAGGCAGCGTCCTGTATTTCGTCAGGTTTGTCGGGCTGCCCGCACTACGGGTGGGATTCGGCTTCTCTGTCGCCGGTGCCGTCGGGCTGGTCGTCGGTCTGGCAGCGGGACGATTCGCCGACCGCCTGGGTGCGCGGCGCGTCGCGATCTGGGCGGCCATCGGGAAAACCGTTCCACTGCTGTTCGCCCCTTGGGTGAACGACTTCGTCCAGTTCCTGGTCGTGGTGACGGCACTGAGCGTGGCCGAGTCGGCCTGGATTGTCGCCAACGAAGCCCTGCTGGCCCGCGTGGTGACCGGGCACACTCGCGTGCACCTGTCGGCGGTGCTGCGGTCGATC
Organism: Pseudonocardiaceae bacterium; assembly: GCA_036491115.1. Lineage (GTDB taxonomy): Bacteria > Actinomycetota > Actinomycetes > Mycobacteriales > Pseudonocardiaceae > DATEPR01. Next base: position 87,079 of record DASXCQ010000045.1, on the reverse strand, counting down.
TTCAATGTCGGCCTGACGTTGGGTTCGCTGGCGGCCAGCGTGGCGCTGGCCATCGACACGCGCGCGGCGTGCGCGACCCTCGTCGCCGCGTACGGCATCGCCTCGCTGCTGGAGGCTCTGGTCTGCGCACAGATGCCAGCAGATCTGCGCCCGGATGCCCCCGCCGAGGCGGTCCGCCCTGGACGGGCACTGCGTGACCTGCCCTACTTAGGAGTCTCACTGCACAGCAGCCTGACGACCCTGGGTGACACCATCCTGGTGGTCGGGCTTCCCCTGTGGATCGTGTCGGACACGGCCGCGCCGCCTGCGGTGGCGGCCTGGCTGATCGCGCTCAACACCGTACTGGTCGTCTGCTTCCAGGTCCGCGCCGCCCGATCCGCCGCGACCGTGCCCGGGGCCGTCCGGACACAGGAATGGGCGTTGGCCGCCCTGACCGGCTGTTGTGCAGCGATCGGACTCGCCGGGTTGGTCCCATTGGGAGTCGCGGTCACGCTCCTGGTCATCGGAGTGCTCGCGCTGACCGCCGGCGAGATATGGGGCCAAGGAGCACGGTTCGCGCTGCGCTTCTCATTGGCCCCGCCGCACGCCCAAGGCGAGTACGGCGCCGTGTTCCGGCTCGGGCTGCTGCTGCCTCGCGTGGCCGGCCCGGTGCTCGTAACCGCGGTGACCAGCCAGTGGCGGGTCGCCGGTTGGCTCGCCCTCGGCGCCGTCTTCGCGCTGGCCATCCTCGCCAACCGGCCACTGGCGGCGTGGGCGGTCCGCACGCGACCAAGGGACACGCCAGCATGACGCGGATGGTCGTCGTCTACGACGAGGGAGCCGCCGGTCCCATCGAGATCCGGGCCGGCCTGGCGCCGCTGGGCGAGGTCTTCTTCGCGACACCCCCTCCCAGCACAACGACCGGCTCATGCCGCTGCTGACGACGACAGGACAGGTGCTCCCGCTCGATACCCAAGACGCACAAGCGCTGCGCCGACTGCGCCCGGACGCAGTACTGACCTTCAGTGAGCGCCAGGTACGCCGCACCGCGGCGCTGGCCGAGGACCTGGGGCTGCCCGGTCACACCCGTCGCAACGCCGAACTCGTCACCGACAAGTACCAGCAGCGCCGCGAGCTCAACGGCGCCGGCGTGGACGCGACCAGAACAGCGTTGATCCAGACGCCCGACGACTGGATCGCTGCCCACGCCGACGTGGGCCTGCCGGCCGTGCTGAAACCCACGGTCGGCGAGGGCAGCCGGGACACCTTCCTGATCGACGAACCCAAGACCGGTGCCACGCTCGTCCGTCGGGCGTTGACCCGAGACGGGGTCCCTCGGGTGCTCGAGCAGTACCTCACCGGCCGCGACAGCGACGGCTACGGGAGCTTCGTGTCCGTGGAGAGCGCCATCGCCCACGGTGACGCGATCCATCTCGCGATCACCGGCAAATTCACCCAACTACCACCGTTCCGCGAACGAGGGAACATCTGGCCGGCGCGGCTGACCGAGGACGAGGCGCAGCGCGTCCTCGATCTGGCCGGCCGGGCGATACGGGCCCTGGGCCTGTGCACCGGTCTGACCCACACCGAGGTGAAGCTGACCCCGGACGGCCCGCGCGTCATCGAGGTCAACGGCCGGCTGGGCGGGCATCTCAATGATCTCGCCATCACCTCGGCGGGAATCAACTTGATCGAACTGGCCGGTCGTGTCGCCCTGGGCGAGTCGGTGCACGTGCCGTTGATCCGGCCGGACACGGTCCATTTCCACTACGTCAGCCCGTCGCTGACCCGCCGCTGCCGGTTCGTCCGCGCACGGGGCACGTCCATCGTCCGCCAGGCACCTGGCATCACCGGCTACCGGCTGCTGATCCCGCCGGGCACCGAACTGGAAGAGAGCGTCATGACCCGGCCGGTCGACATCATCCAGGGGGTCGCCGATGATCACACCACGATGCTGAACGTCATCGACGCGGCCATGGCCGACCTGACGCACGTCTACGTCGTGGACGGGGAGACTCAGTTCGTGCCCGCGATATCGCCTTCCACCGCGACGGTGGCGGCCCTGGGCGACAGGGCCGGGCGGCAGTGGTGATTCCGGGCACCGAAGGCTACTGCGAGCAGGCCGACTCCCTGACGATCCGGTACGAGGCGGTCACGTTCGACGACGTGCACAGGGACATGTTGCCGCTCATCCCGACGACGCCCGCCCACGTCCTCGACATCGGCGCGGGCACCGGCCGGGACGCCGCCGCGCTGGCCAGCCGCGGCCACCACGTCGTCGCGGCTGAACCGGTCGCCGCACTGCGGCGACAAGGCCAGCGGCTGCACGCCGCCGACCGCATCAACTGGATCGACTCTTGGCTACCGGACCTGACGGGCGTACGACACCTGGGCATCCAGTTCGATCTGATCTTTCTCACGGCCGTGTGGATGCACCTGGATGAACAGGAGAGGCGTGACGGCATGCGTACCGTTGCGGAACTGGTCGCCCAGCGTGGCCGAGTCTTCATATCGCTGCGCCACGGCCCGGCACCATCCGACAGACGAATGTTCGATGTGCCGGCCGACGAGGTCATCGACATGGCCAGCGACCAGGGCTTGCACGCCATCCACAGGGTGACCAACGAAGACCAGTTGGGTCGGTTCGCGGTGCACTGGAGTTACGTGGTCCTGCAGGCGTGACACACCACGCTGTAGGAGCGGAAGCGGTGTCTCGGGTCGCCCACCACGGCGGTGTGGAGTCGTGGCTGGCTGGAGAGGCGGCCGACCGGGAGCGGGAGGGTGGGTTGACTGAGTTGCTGGAGCAGGCGCGGCGTGACTTCGTCGCACTGGTGGCCGACGTGACCAGTTGTCGCAGGTTCGAATCCCACAACGCTCCACATGAAGTTCCACCTGAACCCCTCACCACCTGACCTGTGGTTTCCGCGATCTCCTCCGCCATCTCGGCGAGCGCCTTCACATGATCAGCTGGCACCAGGCCCGTGATCGTGGCGTGCACGCCGCCGGGCTGGAGGGTCCGGTGATCTCGAACAGCGACCGCAAGAGCGGCTCGGGCACGCCTCGCCGGCTGACGGCCAGGTGAGGCAGGCGATCCAGCAGAGCAACGTCATCGGTACGTGGCCGGTCGGGCTCAGCAGCCTCGGCTCGGTCCAGATCGGCCGCAACCGCCAGCGTGGCGGCACGCTGGGCCTCCAAGCCACCGCAGGTCTGGCGCAGCCCTCGCGCGAACGGATCGCTGGGGTCGCACTCCTGGACCTGCCGCAGCGGGTTGTCCTGCCGGCGTGCCACGTCGGCAAGGATGCGCTGCAACCGCTCTCCTTCGCTGTCTCTGACCTGCGAGGCGTGATCCTCGGAGCCGGCGAGCATTGCCTGGTACAGCTGCCGCCGTTGCAGGCAGAACAGGCGGTCGGCGTAGAACGCCGCCACCGATTCCAACACAGCCGCTTCATTGACATACTCAGCCTCGGCGTGTGGCGGCAGCCGGTCCAGCCGACCCGGTTGTTGGCCTTGGGCCAGCACAGGTAGTACGTCGAGTACTTCCGGGCGTTGCCGTACATCCGCCGACCACAGGCGCAGAACACACACGCCCGACCGATCGTGACAGTGGCTCACCCGTTGCCCGGCTATGCATGCCCGTGGTGCGTGGAGCAAGTCGACCGTGTGGGACTTCCTGCGCAATCCGAAGTACACGGGCTACCAGGTGTTCAACCGGCGGGCGAGTCGCTCACGGCATGGTGCCGTGAGCGAGCCCGAGAAGTGTGGGTGTGGTCGCCCGAACCGGCACATGAGCCGTTGATCCTGAAGTGGATGTGCGACGAGATGAACGCTCGCCGCGCGGCCAGGAACGGCTCACGTGACGGGACCGAGGCCAACACGCATCCCAACACGCGGCACACGTACCTGTTGCGCGGCATGGTGGGATCCGGTCCGCGGTGCCCACGGACCTGCCGCCCGCCGTCGATCTCGCCGTGGACGGACGGGCCCGGAAGCCGACGGTCCGCACGGGAGTTGTCGTGTGCGCTGTGCGGGCCCAGGTTCCAGTCGTGGTCCCGGCTCTGCCGGCGGAGCAAGGCGGTGCCCCGGTTCACCCGGGACGTCGGCCGCTGCCGGTCGAGGTGTTCAGCCGACGACCCACGGTCCGTTCAGTACCGGACGCCGGTGATCGCGAACCGCTCCACTGCGGCGACGTGTCCGCCCGTCGAGACCGCGATGGTCAGCGCGCCGTGCGCCGCACCGGCGAAGGGCACGGTCAGCTTCCAGGCGGCGTGGTCGCCTCCCACGGCCCCGCTGGCCTCGCCGAGCGGTGCCGACCGGGCGAGCTGCCGGACCTGTACCCGCAGGTTCTCGTCGACACCGGTGATCGATCCGCCGACGGTGACCGGTGATCGCGCAGACGCTCCATACGACGGCGTGGTCAGTGTGAGCGTGGTGTCGCGAGTGCCGACGACCTCCCAGGCGGCGTCCGCGCCGCCGCCAAACCGAGCGAGATGGATCGCGGCCGAGATGACCGCCTTGCCGGTCGGGTCATCGAACCCCACGCTCACCCACATCTCGTCGCTGGTCGCCGTGTTGCCGACGACCCTGTCGATGTTGGTGTAGCCCAAGTAGTTCCGGGTGAACGACAGCGCGGTCGCCGCCGGGTCCAGATGCCAGGGCTGGTGTCCGCCCGAGTGATAGCTGTCCTGCCATGCGAGAACCTCGGCCTGGCTGGCGAACGGCCACAGCGGCACAAAGCGGAACTCGGGAACGGCAATCGGCACTGTTGTGGTCGGCGCGGAGGTCGGCTGTTGGGCCGCAGGCGGTGCCGTGGCGTTGTGACTACCGCCCGGTTTGGTCAGCAAGGCGATGCCCATGACGACGGCTATCACGAACACCGCCACAGCGGCGAGGATGACGGGCGTCCGCCATGGGGGCGTCGGCTGCTTGACGAGTGTCGAACCGCTGGCGTTTCTGCCCATGGGTACCCACCGCCTCTGGCGGCAACGCTCCGGGGAGGTAAGCGGCGGCCGGTAGATCGGTTGGTCCCTATGCTGACCGACTTAGGTCACCATTGTTGGAGACGAGTGGGTTCGGTGGCATGGCAAGGTGGGCTGATGGTCGGGCCGGTGACTGCCGCGAGTCGTCGTGCGTCGGTGAAGTACATGGCGGCCTTTGGGTAGGTGTGGGGCTTGTTGTCGATATCGACATAGCTGGCCCATTGACCCTGTCTCAGCCAAGGGTGTCTCGTATCCCTGATGTCGGGCTGACTGGGGCCATCGGTGATCATGTTGTGGTGCATGTGATCACAGCGTCGCGACCGGAGTGGATTGCCCCGTTCGCCGGGCTGGAGTCCGGTCAGTTCCGGAGGTGTCGCCAACCTGCGGCCGAGGTGTCCTACCGGTCGGTGTGGAATGAAGTCGTCCACGGTGGGGTCTTGGCCGACTGATCGACGCACTGGCACCGATCTCGGTCGTGGGAGGTTGCTGACAGCCCGACCGAGTCTGCGAACCGATTGGGAAATACCTGGGGTACGCGCCCGTCTTCCGCCACCGAAGCAGTCGAGTCGAGGTGCCGCCCCGAGGAGGCGAGGCCTCGGGACGGCACCTGTGCGGATGGGAGGCATCCGCACGCTAGGGCTACTTCAGAGCGAACGGGACGTTGGTCTGCAACCCTCCCCTGCTGGATTGCACCGTCACCGTGCTGAACCCGGTCGGGCTCACATTGCTGCCCCGGACCCGCACGTCGAACGTGCCGTCGACCGGGCTGACCTGCGCCGAGCCGATCACGGTGCCGGTCGTGCCGTTGCCCAGGAACACCGTGATGATGTTGTTGTCCAGGACCGTCGCCGTGCCGTCGATCCGCCACTGCGCCTGAGATACCCCGAACTCCGAGCGGGTGACCGCCAGTACGTCCGCCTGCGCGGTGATAGTGACCTGGTCGGTCGCGGTGCCACCCGGGCCGGTCACCGACACCTGGAACACCAACGGTGTGCCGCCGGCCGGCATGGTGAACGACGCCCGCGCGGTGTCCGCACCGGTCAGGTCCGCGTGCGCACCGGACACCTGGGTCCAGGCGAACGTGGCGGCCCCGGTCGAACCGGTCGCGTTCAGCAGCACTGTGTTGCCCACCAGCACACCGCTCTGGTCGACCCCGGCGTTGGCCACCGGCGCGGTGACCGCGGCCACAGTGATGGTGATGTCGTCCGTGGATGTCCCTGTGTCACTGGTCGCGGTGAGCCGGAAGGTCAGCGTGGTCGCCGTGGTCGGCGCGGTGAACGTCGCGACCGCTGAGTCGGCGCCGGTCAGGGTGACCGCCGGACCGGCGGTCTGCGTCCACGCGAACGTGTCGGCGTTGATCGACGCGCTGCCATCCAGTGTGACGTGCTGGCCCTGCTGCACCGTCTGGTCCGCACCGGCGTCCGCACTGGTCGGATCGGCCGCGAACGCCGAACCGATGTCGCGCACCCGTGCGGCCACGGTGCCACCGGCTGCCGAGGTCACGTCCACCGTCTCCGGTACCGCGGTCACGTCGGTGAACGTCTGCGTGCTGACGCTCACGGTGCCGGTCAGTGCCGGTGTCGAGACGTCACCAACGTTCGGTATGGCCGGGGACAGGGTTTGTGTGCCGGGTGAGAGCGCTCCGAATCCTGGGACGGTCATGGCCGGTGGCAGTGCCTGGTCACTCGATGCCGCTGTGACCGAGAGTGTCTGGTTGTCGCTGTCATAGGTGGCGTCGGTCACGGTGACCAGGTCGGTGACCTTGGGATGTGTCACCACCTGGGGTTTGTCGCTGAGATTGGACACGGTCACCGTGGTCGGTGGCGCCGCACCCTTGAACGGAAGACGGGCCACGTAGCTGCCGTCCGCTGCGCCGCGCAGGGTGGTGGCGGTGCCACCGGGCAGCTGTGCCTTGATGGACTTGGCCGAGTCGCTGGTGGCGTGCACGTCCACGAACCCGCCGTCGGTGGTGGACCGGCTGTAGGTCGGGTGACCCGGGTCCAGACCGGCGTTCGTGTCGATCTTGCCGACCAGGGAGAACAAGTTGGTGCTGACCGAGTTGATGCCCGTGCCACCCACGTTCGGCCCGTCGATCTCGAAGAAGTTGGTGCCGTACGGGCTGCCGACCACCGCGTGGTCGGTGTTGGGGTCACCGACGAACTGGTTGCCCTGCGGGTCGGTGATGGGGCCGGTGTCCCACTCCAGGAACGGGTCGATCCGGCCGCCCAGAGCACCGGTGAACACGCCGGAGGCGATGCCGACGTCTCCCGTCTCGAAGATGGCGTGCGGGCCGGGGGCGGTGACGTCGAACGTGTCCTTGCCGTAGGGGTGGATGACGGTATAGGTGCCGGTGGTGGGTGCGTCGATGACGAAGCGGATGCGGGAGAAGGTCATCTGGGCGCCGGCCTGGGGATCGGCGCTGTTGAACGACGCCTCCAGGGTGGCCACGAACTTGCCACGGCCACCACCGGCGAGGTCGACGGTCGCCTGGGCCAGGAAGTAGAACGACTCGAAGGGATAGTTGTTCGGGAACGACACCGGCGCGGTCGGGTCCGGCAGCGGGCTTTCCGCGCCGCCACACAGCGCCGAGCCGTCGAAGCAGTGCGCCAGCCGCAGGCCGGTGCTGTCCTGGTAGTAGGTCGGGAACCCGTCCGAGGTGGTGACCGGGCCCACCTTGCTCAGAAAACTGGTCTGCGTGTTGAGTTGTTGCGCGTTGCTGGTGGCCGACAACAGTCCGACAGCGGCCAGGGCGGCGCCGAGCAGCGCGAATGAGCGGGTCGACAGACGGGTCCAGCGCCCGGACCGTCTTCGTGCTCGCCCGCGTGTGCTGGCCGGTGATGTGTCCATGAAACGTCCTTTCCTGTGGCGTACGCCCAGACCGGTGGGTAGGTCCGATCGGCCCGCGCAGGGTCGGACGGCGACCCTGGGAAAACCTTGGGTCGCTCGGTTGCGTTGCCTTCGGTAGCCAGTCGGCTACGGGTTCAGCGAACACCCAGCCTGGGTACACCGGAAGTTCATCATCGGCACGTTGAATGGTCGAAGCCGTCAGTGCTCCCACGCGACGCCCTGTGATCTGTTCGGACCTAACACAGGGCGGCGATGTGGCGTACCCATTCTTCGGGGTCACCCACTCCCCCAGCCTGGGCTGCGATCACGTGTGTCACGCAACGGACAGTTGTCGAAAGCAAATTCCGGCAGCCTGCACCGTGGCCATTGGGGGAAATGGATGCTCCATGTCCGCCTATTCGGGGGAACACACGTTCTGGACGGCACCCACGTCCTCGGTCCGGGTGACTTCGGTGGCCGAAAACCGCAGCGGATCCTGGAAGCCCTGGCTCTGCACCGCGGGGACCGAGTGAGCAAGGATCGGCTCGTCGACATCCTCTGGACGGACAGGCCACCACCCGACCACGTGGCAACACTGGAGAGCTACGTGTCGCTGCTGCGAAGACGGCTGCAACCAGGGATTCCGGCCAGGCAGTCGGTGATCCGCACTGTGTCGCGGGCCTACCTGCTCGACCCCACGACGACCAGCACCGACCTGGATCTGTTCGACGGTCTCGTCATTGAAGCCGGCAACCGCCCCGACCGGGAAGCACACAGCCTGCTCGACCAAGCCAGTGCGTTGGCCTCGGCCACTCTGCTCGACTCATCGGACGACACGTGGTGGGCCGAGCCGGTCCGCACCGAGTACCGGCAACGCGCGGTCCGCGCGGCACTCCGCGCAGGCGAACTCGCCCTGCCCCACGACGTGGAGGCCGCGCTCCGGCTGGCCGGACGCGCGTTAGGACTGGACATCCTCTGCGAATCGGCCTGGCGACTGATGATCCGGGCGCATGCGGCCACCGGCCATCGCAACGAGGCGCTACGCGCGTACCGATCCTGCCGCCGCACGCTGGCCAGGGAACTGGGGATCCGCCCGGCACCCAAGACCCGGGCAGTGCTGGCCGAGGCGGTCGCCGGCACCCGCCGGTCCGGCAGTCACCTCGACACGCGCGTGGACGATCTGGGCACCGTCATGGACGCCGCCCTCGTCCTGTTCGAGCACCGTCGAATCGGCGCAGCCACCGAAGGACTTGACGATGCCGTGCGCGTCGTCTCGGCGTTGCTGCCTCCCACGGCGCCCACCTCAGGAAGCCCGTCGGCGACCACGATCGACCCGCGACGTGCACTGCGCAGCGCGGGTGTCCGCCTGAACCACGAGTTCGACGGCACACTCGGACATGAGATCGTGCAACGGTTCCTGTACGCCGACTACGACCGGCTGCTCGCCAGCAGCACCGTCCGCAACTACCTACCACTGCTGGCCGAACGGTCCGCGAGACAACGACTGCTCGCGCTGGCCGCAACCGACCCCGACGCCGAACGCCCCACCCCGACCGTCGTATTCCTCCACACCCCCGGCACCGCCTACAGCCGGATGGCGCTGGGCTTCTTCGAGCGCCTGGCCGGAGACCGGGCCGTGGCCTGGTGCGAAGGGCCCGAACCGGCCGGCCGGATCTGCCCCGCGGCCATCGCCGCGATGGCCGAACGAGGTATCGACATCACCGGCCAGTTCCGAAGACCGTGGACCGACCAGTTGCTCCGCACCGCCGACGTCGTGGTGGCCATCGGCCACCACAAAGCCCCGACGGTCCATCCCGGCAGGCGTTACCTGCACTGGCAGGCCAACAAGATCACCGGCGACCAGATCGACGACATCCGGTCGATACGCGACGACATCGAACGCGATGTCTCGACCCTGCTCTTCGACCTGTGTCCACCGCCGGTCGAATGATCCACGCTACTGCGTACCTTGGCAGTTACGTAGCCATCTTGGTACATTCGCCTCATGGAAGCGGTTCTTCGAGCGCTGGCGGACGAGGGTCGGCGGACGATGCTGGAGACCCTGACCCACGGTCCGGCGACCGCCGGCGAGTTGGCGGCGCTGCTGCCGATCGCGCGCCCCGGGGTGTCGCGGCACCTGCGAGTGCTGCGCGAGGCAGGGCTGGTCGACGTCCGCCAGAACGCGCAGCGGCGGGTCTACAGCCTCCGCCCCGAGCCGCTGGCCGAGGTCGATGCCTGGCTGAGTCGGTACCGCGCACTGTGGGAGCAGCGGCTCGATGCCCTGCACACCGAGATAGCCCGGGGCAAACGCGAACGAAGGAACACCGAATGACCGGCGATCCACCCGCGGGCCCGCGCCTCCTGGGCGCCCTGCGATCAGCGGACGGCAAGGGTGTCGTGCGGCGCTCGCGGCTGGCGCATGGCCTGGGCCGGCCGGACGAGCTGGTCATCGAGGCCACGCTGACCGCTGACGGAGAGCAGACCATCCTCGTGGTCGAGGAATGGGGCACACCCCTGAACCTGACCGCGGCCCACGGGGCGGGAATCCAGGTCCATGTCGAAGACCTCACGGCCCACATCGCCGGGCGTGAGCGCTGCGACGCCGACAGTCGGTGGGACGAACTCGAACCTGCCTACGACGTCCTGGCCGCCGACATCGCGTAGGCGCCTGCCCACTGCCGTGGCGAACAGGACGGCGTACACCCGGCCGGCCGGACAGGTGGCCGTGCAACCTTCCTGATCCCGGCCGCGTGAGTAGCGGCGGAAGGGGGCCCCATGCGCCGAGACGACGAAGATCGGTTCCGCGAGTTCGCCACGCAGCAGGCGGCGCCGTTGCGTCGATGTGCCTATCTGTTCTGTGGTGATTGGCATCTTGCCGAGGACCTCATGCAGACCACGCTCGTCAAGATCTACCGCTCCTGGCACCGGATCACCGCGCGGGACTCGATGGGCGCCTATGCCCGCGCTGTCCTGCTCCGCACCTGGTTGGACGAGAAGCGGCGGCCGTGGCGGCGGTCCGAGGTGGGGCACGCCGACGTGCCGGACAGGTCGGACGGCGCACCGGAGCCCGACGAGGCCGCAGTCCTGTCGTGGCAACGGAACCTGGTGCACGGCGCCCTGCTCACGGTGCCGCCCCGCCAACGTGCCGTGCTGGTGCTGCGCTACTTCGACGACCTGTCGATCGCGCAAACCGCGGCCGTCATGGCATGCACCGAGGGCACCGTGAAGAGCCAGGCGGCCCGTGGCCTGGACCACCTGCGCTCCGCGATGACCACCGCGCCTACCGGGAGGGTTACGTCATGATCGAACAACAACTGAAGGCAGGACTCCACACCGCGCTGGCCGACGAGCCACCGCTGGCCTTCGACGCGGACCGGCTGATCGCCACCGCGCAGCGGCAGAGCCAGCGGCGCAGGGCACTGGCCGGTGTGGGCGCGGCCACCGCCGTCGTCGCCGTGGCCGCTGTCGCGGTGCCGACCCTGCTGCACGGCGGTGAGCGCCGGGTCACCACCGCGACTCATCCCAGCGTGATCACCACCACTCCGCAACCGAGCAACCCGCGGTTTCCGTGGCCGCCGGCGGGCACGCACCAGCGCACCTACGACACGGCGCAACTGAACTCGTTGACCGACACCTGGACCCACGAGCTGCGGCACGTGTTCCCCGCCCTGGTGCCCGACGCCCGGGACGTCTCGGTCCAGCACTGGGACCATCAGTCGACCGACGCCACGCCGACCAGGCGGAACTTCACGGACACGATGGTCAGCTTCACCGTGCACGGTGTGACGACCGCGGTAGCCATCGAGGTCTATGCCCCCGGTGCCGACCCGACCGGACCGAACGCCCGGTGTGCGAGTGATGCCTCGCACTCCCTGGCTTCCTCCGTGCAGCCACCCCCCGGCGTGACGGTGCCCCCCGACACGTGCCAGATCACCGTGCGCGGCGACACGGCACTGCTGCGGGAGACGACGACAGCGGCCGTGCCGGACACGAGCACACCGAACTCGACTCTCCCCACACTCCTGTCGGTCACCCAGTTCCGCGCGGACGGTTCGGTCGTGGAGGCGACCGCCTACAACTACGACCCGGCTCGCGGCTCTGGCGTCACGATGGCCCAGCCACCGCTCACCACCACGCAGCTGAGGACGCTGGCGACCGAGCCTGGCCTCGGTTTCTAGACGGGACGGGAACCCCGGCGGCCGAGCGTGGTCGTGCCGGCACAGGCACATGGTCAGCCCGCACTCCGGCACGTCACCCGGCGAGGGCGGCCGCGATGTCGTCGGCAAGTGCCCGATTCGCTGCCGCTATGACCGAATCCCTTCGTGGCGCCGGACCAGCCCGGTCGACGACCTGGTCGAGGTGCTGCGCCAAGTAGCGACCGACCCGACGGAGAACTCCGGACCGGACCGTCCACACCGGACCCGATCGCTGGTCAGCCCGTCGGCGATGACCCGATCGAGGCCCGGCCGCGGCGCTCCTGGAGGTACCACATCACGCCGTGCACGACCTCCATCACGCCGATGACGACCAGCCAGATGCCGGCCAGCAGGGTCAGCGTGACGATGGACGTGGCCGGGGAGACGACCAGGACGATGCCGCCGAGGATGGTGATGGCGCCGACGAACACCAACCAGCCGCGGCGGGCGGAGATGCCGACCGAGACCAGGGACGTGCCACGCAGGAGCCAGCCGAAACCGATCCAGAACGCCAGCAGCAGGATCGACTCGGCGGCGCCCCGGAAGCAGATGAGGCCGAGCACCACGCTCAGCGCTCCGGCGATCAGGTTCAGCGCCCGCATGCTGCCCGGGACGTGCGGCGCGAACCCTTCCACGATCTCCATCACGCCTGTGACCAGCAGGTAGATGCCGAACAGGACGCCGACGACCAGCAGGCTGGGGCCCGGCCAGACCAGGACCAGCACGCCGAGCACGATGGCCGCGACGCCGACGACCGGCAGCAGCGGCCACGTAGCGTTGGACAGGAAAGCGCCGACAGCCAGCGGGCGCTCCCGCGTCGTCGTCGGATCGCCGGATGACTCGGTCATGGTGACCACCGCCTTGCCGCGGGAACCAGATGGTCGGAATCGTGGCACGGACCGGCGGAACGCGCGACCGCTGGCAAGGTCGGACCGAAATCAGGCCGGGATCTCGAACTGGGCCCTGGCGATGTCCTCGCAGATCACGGCGAACACCTCACGCCGCAGCCGGTTGTGCTCGTCGTCGGTGTCGTACACCCGGTAGGAGTCGACGTCGGTCCAGTCGTTGGTGATCGCGAAGCTCCAGCCGCCGGGCCGCAGTGCCAGTGCGGCGCCGACGTGCATGGCCAGCAGGCCGGGGAACGTCAGCGCCGCGATGGCCGCCAGACCGTCCTTGAGCATCGCCTGTGCCTGGGGATCGTCGGGCTCCCGCAGACGGCCGACCACCACGTTCCGGATCATGCCCAGCAGTCTTGCACAGCACCAGCACCGCATGGGCGAAAAAGTCGGCTGGTCCGGTGTGGACGGACCGGTCAGGTCAGCACGCCCAGCGCGAGCCGCAGGTGTTGGGCCGCCCGCGCGATGGTCAGTTCGTGCATCGGGCCGGACGTGCCCCTGGGCACCCACTCGACGAGCATGATCAGGTAGAGGTACGCCTGGTACAGGGCGAGACGCCTGCGGACGCGGTCGTCGAACGCGAGCTTGCCGCCTGCCGACTGGTAGCCGGCGACGAACGCCGCGTCCTGCTCGACATCGCCGAACAGCGCCACCGACGCCAGTTCGGCCAGCGGGTCACCCCAGAACGCCCGCTCGCCGTCCACCACACCGGTCAGCCGCCCGTCGTGCACGAGGATGTTGCCGGCCCAGAGGTCGAAGTGGACCAGCACGGGCGTCGGCACGTCGTCGAGCAGGTACAGATGCCTGGCCATGGCCGACCTGACCCGCCCGGCGGGCTCCGGCAACGGCACTTCGAACCGCAGCGCGTCGGCGAACAGGGCGTCCAGCATGCCGGTGAACGCCGCCCGCCAGGTCGGCGACGGCTCGTCCTGCGGGTAGCCGAAGGACGGGCCGGTGATGCCGTGCAGCGCCGCTGTGACGGCGCCCAGTTCGGTGCGCAGCCGGTCGCGGTCGGCGCCGGTGATCCGCTCGCGCTGGGCCGCCCAGTTGGCGCCGGGCAGTTCGGTCATCAGCAGGTAGTCGCTGCCGATGAGCCGACGGGAGAAGTCGGCGCGCACCACGGCCGGCACCGGCGCGGTGCCGGCCGCAGTCCGGTAGAACAGGACCTCGGTGCGCATGATGTCGCGTTCGTAGGCCAGCGCGGGCGCTGCCGGGTCGGGCGCGATCTTCAGCACCAGCCCGGTGCCGTCGGCCAAGCGGACCCGATACGCGATGTTGTAGTTCGCGTCACCGAGCCGCGTGCACGACTGGACGGTGCCCGGCGGGTGGCCCGCCGCCGCGAGCACCCTGTGCAGACCGTCCCGGTCCGATTCCTGTTGGCCCACGCTTCTCCGTCGACTCACTGTTGGTCTGGATCGTACGTCGTGGACCTGTGGTTGGGTGGGGCAATGGCGACGGCGACGCAGGAGCTGCACCAACTGACATCCATGTCACGACGCGGGCGCAACCCGGACCGGTCCCGGTTGCTGACCGGCTTCCACACCGACGACCTGTCGTGCTTTCCCTGGTATTTCAAGCATTACGACGATTCGCTGCCGGTGACGCCGTTGCCCCGGGACCTGCCGGCCACCGCGGACTCGACGGTCAGCGTGCTCAGTGGGACCGCCGACGTGCCACCACGGGAACCGGACCTGCCGTGGCTGTCCCGGCTGCTGTATCTGGCCGCCGGTGTGGTGCGCACCGCGGAGCGGTCGTACGGGACCCACCTGTTCCGGGCCGCGGGTTCGGCGGGTGGGCGGTTCCCGCTGGAGCTGTACGTCGCCGTGCCGGACGGGGGTGCGATCGCGGGCGGCGTGTACTGGTACGAGCCGCTGCGGCACGCGCTGGTCCGCATCGCGCCGGGACCGCGGGGTGCGGCACCCGCGGTCGTGGTCACCGGGGTGCCGTGGCGGACCGGGTGGCGCTACCGGGAACGCGGCTTCCGGCACCTGTTCTGGGACACCGGCAGCATGCTCGCCCAGCTGCTCGCCGCCGCCGACTCGGCGGGGTTGCGGCCCGCGCCGTACAGCAGGTTCCCGGACGCCGACGTAGCCACCCTGGTGGGCGCCGACCAGGTGCACGAGCTGCCGCTGGCCGTGGTCGGCATCGGGCCGGGCGAGCCGGCGCTGACGTCGACCGGAGCCGCCGCCACGGCGGCCGTGGATACGGCACCGAGGGAGTTTCCGCTGGTCACGGCCGCGTACCGGGCGGCCCGATGCGACGCGCTGGGATCGCCGTGGGATGTCGGCGGCCCGGTCGAGCCGACCGTGGACGGGTCGGCTCCGGTGGACATGGTGGCGTTGACCCGCGGGTCGCAGCGGCGGATGGACCCGACCAGGGGCGTGTCGGCCGACCTGCTGCGTACGTCGATGGCGGCGGCGTCGCGCGGTGTCGACGTGCCGCACTGGGTCGCGGTGCACTCGGTGTACGGGCTGGTGCCCGGCCTGTACCGGTGGCCGGACCTGGCCACGCCGGTCCGGGCGGGCGACCTGCGCGAGCAGCTCTACCGGGTGTGCCTGCGCCAGGCCCTGGGCCGGGACGCCGCGTTCGTGGCGATCGCGGCCACCGACGTGAGCCGGCTGGACGACCGGGAGTACTGCGCGGCGCAGCTGGCCGCCGGGCTGGTCAGCGGCCGGCTGCACCTGCTCGCCTACGCCCTGGGTGCCAGCGCCACCGGCATGACGTTCGCCGACACGGAGCTGCCGGCGCTGCTCGGCGAGCCGCTGGACGGTCTGCTGTTCACCTGTGTCGGCGTGCCCGAGTACCGCTCGACGGCGGGCGGGCAGCCGGGTGCGCCCGCGGCGGTCAGGATGGTGAAGCCCCGGTAGGTGCCCGGCGGGCGAACAGCAGGGCCACGATCGTGCCGATCACCATGATGCCGATGCCGATCAGTGCCGCCGTCCGGTAGCCGGCGTCAGTGGGCAGCGTCTGTCCGGAAGGGATGGACACGACGAGCGCGGTGGCGCTCAGCGCGCTGCCGATGGAGAAACCGACCGACCGCAGCACCTGGTAGAAGCCCGTGGCGCTGGCGGTTTCGCCTGCCGGTACGCCGCGCACGATCTGGAGTGGATTGGCCGCGAACACGCAGCCGATGCCGAATCCGGCCATTGCCATCACGATCACCAGTTCCCACACGGTGGCCCTGGCGAACAGGAAGACCACCATCGTGCCGAGCAGGCCGGCCGAGCACCACGCCACCACCTGTTCTGGCGTGCCGTGCCGAAGCAGGGGACGCATCATCCGGTTGGACGCGAAACCGGCCAGCGAGAACGGCACCAGCATCAGCCCGGCGACCAGCGGGGACGCGCCGAACCCGTAGCCGGTGGCGGCCGGGGTCTGCACCAGTCGCACCACGAGCGAGAGCAGCGGGTAGATGCCGATGCCGACCAGCAGCACGGTGGCGTTGGCGCCCAGCACGACCCGGTGCCGCAACAGGCGCACGTCCACCAGCGGGGCAGCCACCCGCAGCTCCCACCACACCCAGCAGGCCACCAGCACCACGGCGGCCGCCGCGACACCGACCAGGCCGGGCGAACCCCACCCCCAACTCTGTCCCTCGGCCAGGGCCAGCAGGACCGCGGTGACCCCGGCACCGAGCAGCAGCGCGCCGGGCAGGTCCAGGTGGCGGGCCGGCCGGTCGCCGCTGGCCGGCAGCACCGCGACGGCCAGCACCAGGGCCAGCGCGCTGACCGCGGCGCCCACCCAGAACGCGGCCGGCATCCCGAGGTACTCGGTGACCAGGCCGATCACCGGGTAGCCGACACCGATGCCGATGGCCGTGGTCACGCCGAGCAGCGCGATGGTGGACCCCCGCCGGTCGGCCGGCAGGCAGTCGCGGGCGGTGGCGATGGCCAGCGGGACCAGGCCCAGCCCGATGCCCTGCAGCGCCCGGCCGGCCAACAACCCGGTGAACCCGCCGGGCAGCGCGGACACCACACAGCCGACCAGCACCACGCCGACCGTGACCACGATCACCGGGCGGCGCAGCCGGCCGTCGCCCAGCCTGCCCAGCACCGGTGCGGTGACGGCGCCGACCAGCAGCGAGATGGTCAGCGCCCACTGCGATGCGGCCAGCGAGACGTGGTCGACGACGACGATGGTGGACAGCAGCGGTGCGCCCAGCGCGGCGACGGCGGTGGACACGATCCCAAGGAACACCAGCACGGGCACCAGCAGCCGGGACGTGGTCGGCTCCGTCGTCATAGTCACCCGGAGACGTTAAGCCCGTTACGGAACCTCGTGACCGGTGATGACCGTCACCGAACGTACTACGGTGGGAACACGTGGCGGAGCCTTCCTATCTGACCACCGCACGGGTGTCCTACGACGTCGTGCCGCGGGACTACGCGGACCTCATCCCGGCGCGGTTCGCCGGTGACCCGGTCGGGCGGGCGATCGTGGCCGCGTTCGCCGAGCAGGTGCGCACGGGCGGTGGTCCGGTCGCCGACCTGGGCTGCGGTCCCGGTCACGTGACCGCGCACCTGGACTCACTGGGGGTGTCGGCGTTCAGCATCGACCTGTCGCCCAGGATGGTGGACATCGCCCGCCGGACCTACCCCGACCTGCGGTTCGAGATCGGCTCGTTCACCGACCTGCACATCGGCGACGGCGATCTGGGCGGGGTGCTGGCCTGGTGGTCGATCTGCCACACGCCACCGGACGTGCTGCCGTCGGTGTTCGGCGAGTTCCACCGCACCCTGGCCGAGGGCGGGCACGTGCTGGGTCACCCGGTGTGCTACTCCACGTATCTGCTGCGCCCCGACCACGTCACCGATCTGTTGCGCGGGGCCGGTTTCGCGGTCACCGCACGACTACTGACCGACGGGCCGAAGTGGCCGCAGGCCTGCCTGCTGGCGCACAAGTCGCGGTAGCGCCCTACAGACCGGCGACCTGGGCGGCCATCTGCCGGGCGGTCGGCGCGAAGACGTTCGCCTCGTTCTGCAGTTGAGACTTCTGCAGCATGGCCACGTTCTGCATGAAGATGACGACGCGGCCGGAGCGGAACGTCATCCGCCAGTCGTTGCGGCCCTCGTCCGGGAAGCAGACGCGGTCGTCGCCGATCTTGAGGCTCACCTGGACCGACGGGCCGAACACCTTGGCGCCGCTGCTGCGCGGGTCGCACTCGGCGTACATGCCGGTCCTGGCCTGCTGGGCGTTGCGGAAGACCTCCACGTCCACGTGGATGCCGAAGGCGTCGCCGTCCGACGCGCTCTCCGTGACGGCGCCGATGGTGTCGCGCTCGCAGGACATCTCCGTGTAGTTGGCGTCCGGCAGGTTGATGCCGGGATCGGGGTTGACCCCCCGCTCGCCGAACTGGAACTTGCGGTTCACGATGTCGTCCTGCTTGCCGGTGAGCGTGGTGAAGTCGTCGGCGGTGAACAGGTCGCACGGGTCCGGCACCTGCGCGTAGGGCGCGGCGTAGTGGTACGTGGGCGCGGGCAGGGGGGACTTGTCGAGGTTCTGGCGGATGGTGGTGGCGAAGTCGGCGATCACCTGCTGTGGCGTGTGGCCCGCGTAGCCGGCCTTCCTGAGCGTGATGTCCAGTTCGGCGAAGTACTTGTGGCCGGTGTCGGTGAAGCCGACCTGCCAGCTGTTCTTGTCGTCCTTCAGGGGCACGGTGACCACCTGCCACCCGCCCACCGTCTGCTTCTCGCTGCCCGCGGTGTCGGTCGAGATGATGTTGAACGCGGAGATGGCGTCGGCGACGGCCTCCGGCGCCTGGAACACTTGCACGACGATGTCGTCGGTGTTGCTGTCACCGGGGTAGAGACAGTTGGTGATGCCGTCGGAGCCGCCGCCGGCGTCGTAGATGATCGCACCCACCTTGCTCACCGACTGGACGTCGTGTGGCACACCGACGTCGAAGAGTTCGTAGGCGCCGTCGAACGTGATGCCCTCCTTGAGCACCTCGCTCAACGGCAGCACCGCGCACGCGTTGGTGATGGGCGTGGAGTTCCACTTCGGTGGCGGTCGGGTGCCCGGCTGCTGCGTCAGGTAGACGCCGTCGGCAGGCGGACCGCCGTTGCCGCCGTCGGAGCCACCGCCGGCCCCCGCGGCCTCCGCCTGGCCGGAGACCTGGTCGGACCGGCCGCCGGGAACGACCACGAACACCACGACCAGGACCAGGGCGACGAGGACGGCGGCGCCGCCGATCAGACCGGGAACCAGGCCAGGGCGGCGACGCTTCGGTGGCAACGGTTGCTGCGGGTTCATGCTCACGGCTTCCCTGGCGGACAGATCGACGGTCGCGGCGTAGCTGGCTGAGTCTCGCAGACCCATGCGCCGGCTTGGATCACATTCCGCGAATTGACATACTGCCGGGTGACACGACTCGCTCGGTACCCGGGGCCGTACGATAAGATATATCCACCACTGTGGACGGTCTCAGATCTCCGGGCGGCTCAGGCACACCTGGTCCCGGCCGGCCTGCTTCGCCGCGTACAGCGCGGTGTCCGCGGCCAGCAACAGGTCGTCGATGCTGGTGATTCCCTTGCTCGGATAGTGCGCGCCGCCGATGGACACGGTGAACTGGTCGATCACGTACTCGTGGTTGACCTTCACGGCGAGATCGTGCACCCGCACGCGGATCCGCTCGGCGATGGCGCCGACCTCGGCGGCCGCCACGTCGGGCAGCAGGATGGCGAACTCCTCCCCGCCCCAGCGGCCGGTGGCGTCGCTCTGTCTCAGGTCGACCGCCAGTTCCTCGGCCACCGCGCGGAGCACGGCGTCGCCCGCCAGGTGACCGTGGGTGTCGTTGACCTGTTTGAAATGGTCGAGGTCCAGCATCAGCATGCCGATCTGGGCACGGTTGGCCGCGGCGTGGGCGAAGGCGCGTTCGGCCACCTCGTGCCACCAGGTGGCGCTGTGCAGCCCGGTCTTCGGGTCGGTGCGGGCGGCCTTGCGGTACTGCTGGGTGAGCAGCGCGCCGCGGTGCAGCGCGAGTAACGCGGCCAGCACGCCGATCAGCAGCGGTGGGTCGAACAGGATCAGGCCGGCGACCACGATGCCCAGGCCCATCGAGCTGGCCTCGACGACCTGTTCCCCGGGTTCGCCCGCGGCCTGGCGCAGGCTGACCGTCGGCGAGCTCAGCAGGACTGCGGTCACGACGAGCGAGTAGTTGATGAACCACCGGACGACACACGCCACGGCGATCACACCGATCCCGATCCAGCCCATCGGCACGCCGGGATGTGGACCGGGGCCCGCACGCAGGATCAGCACGGACGCGACGGTCGCGAGTTGGACGCTGGCGTCGCTGTGCACCCACCGGTGCAGGCGCCGGACCCCGCGCCACACCCGGAACCAGCCGTAGACGTGGCCGGCCGCGACCAGCGCGCAGGCCAGCGCGGGCGGCAGCACGAGGACGCCGGCGAAATGCCACACCGTGAAGCTGTCCACCGACACGCCGGGCGCCGCGGTCACCCGGCGGACCCGCTCGACGTTCCTGGTCAGCTCGACGTGCAGGATCATGCCGCCGAGCAGGAAACCCATGCGGGCCAGCGCGGCTCGGTCGACGGCACTGATCGGGATGACACTCGCGACGGCGACGATCGCCAGCGCGTCGACCACGAGGACATAGACGACGCAACGCCGCGGCAGGGACCACAGCTCCCAGCCGCGCACCCACCGGGACGGTCCGGCGACCGGCGCAGACACTGGTCCTCACCCCTCACCATGCCCGCCATTGCTGGCGATGCGATCCCGCGATGCCACAACAGTGGGCAGACTAGCCGGATAAGCACAACGTGCCCACCCGGCCGGGTGAACCTGCCGATAATGGCCGACTGACCACCGGAAAGGGGATTAATCTGGCCTGCCGTGAGTGCTCTCACGTGACCGGTCATGTCGGCACCGTCACCTCCGCACCCGCCGGCCTCCTGCGGCGTCGGAATGCCCGCGGCAATTCTTTTGCCGTGCTGGAATGCCCGGCGAAATGTCGCACTTCGCAATGCGGAGGAATCGTCGCCCGGCCGGCCCGCCCTACCGTGAATGGTGCCGCCGAGTCGCCGGCGGGCCAGACGCCGTCGACACCGGTGAGGAATCCGCCATGCCGCAGAACTGGCTCTCGCTGCTGCGACCCGGCCGCCGCGGACCGCTCCGCCGGGCGATCGTCGTCCCGCACGCGGGCGCCGGACCGAACGCGCTGGCGCCGATGTGGGAGTGCCTGCCCGACGACATCGAGGTCGTCGGCGTCACCCTGCCCGGTAGGGAGCGGCGGTTCGCCGAGCGGGCGTCCAGCGTCGGTGGCGACCCGAACGTGGTGATCTCCGGTGTGCTGCGGGACATCCGACAGCTGCGCCCGGTGCCGACCGTCCTGTTCGGACACAGCATGGGCGCGGCGATCGCGGCCGCACTGGCCGATCTGGAACCGGGATGGTTCGACTCGCTGGTGGTCAGCGCCTACCCCACCGGTCCGTCCGAAGCGGTACCCGACCCGGCCGAGCACCGCAGGCGGTTGCTGGACCTGGTGGAGAAGGCCGGTGGCACGCCTGCCGAGGTGATGGCCAGTCCGGTGTGGCAGAACCATCTCCTCGACGTGCTGGGCAGTGACCTGGCCCTGGCCAACGGGTTCGCCGGCCGCGAACTGGGCAGGCTGCGAGTGCCGCTGACCGTGCTGCACGGCGGTGACGACCCGCTGGTAGGGCCGACCGAACCGGCCGTGTGGGCCGCGCGGGTCGCCGCGGGCGTGCGGTTTCGCACCCTGCCCGGCGGGCACTTCTACCTGCTGGACGAGATGACCCGGTACGCGGTGGCCACCGAGATCGCCGCGACGCTCTCCTACCGAGCGGCAGCCGCCTGACCCGGATGCGTGGCCAGGTAGGCATCCTCGGCCGCGTAGTCGAACATCCCGGCGAAGTACTCCGTGTCCACGGCAGGGCCGCCGGCGGCGGTCATGTCGAGGACGACCGGATGGCTGCTCTCCACGGGTGGTGGCCGGGTTCGGCGTCGTCGTCGAGCAGGATCCCGGCGGCGCCGATCATGCCGGTGCCGTCGATGATCGGGGCGCGGGGCATCGGCGCAGCCTGGCGACCGACCGTCCCGGGCCGCCACCTGCGGACGGCCCGGAACGGCTGCCGGTTAGAAGAGCCCCACGGCGAACGCGACCGGGCTGTGCCGGCCCGCCGCGTCCACCGCGCGCACGCCGAGGAACAGGTTGTCCTTGGCCAGCGGCACGGTGGCGGTCAGGACGTTGCCGACCGCGATCACATTGGTCCAGTCCGGCTCGGTGCACGGCCGCCACACGATCTCGTAGCCGGCGACGTCCGGGTCGGTGCTGGCGGCCCAGGAGATGGTGCTGCTGTTGGTCAGCACGCTGTCGTCCAGCGACACGTTCTTCGGTGTGCCAGGGCCGTTGCCCAGCGACCACATCGCCGACATGTTGACCCTGGTGACCCGCTCCAGGAAGTCGAAGTCGACGAACTCGATCAGGTCACCGAACTGGACACCGTTGACGATCCTGGTGTCCTGGTGCTGGTGGGCGAAGTTCTCGTGCGGTTCGGTGAACCGGGCCGCCGGGTAGCCCTGGGCGAGGAACGAGGCGTGATCGCCACCGCGCAGGTAGCGGTCCCGCCGGTAGACGAGGTGCACCTGCAGGTCGGTGTCGCTGTTGTTGGCGACGTTCGTGACGAACCTGCCCAACTGCCGGCTCGGCCCGTCGTTGTCGCCACCTTCCTGCTGCCGCCGCGCCCGCTGCGCCGCGGTCTCGGTGTCCGGGATGCCCGGGGCGAACAAGCGGAGCGCGTGCGGGTCGATGGTGCCGTCGTCGGCCTTCGGGCTACCGACGATGTCGTTGGTGAACATGCCCTGGATGTCCGCCCCCGCGGCCTTGAACTGCTGCGCCATGAAGGCCGAGCCGAACAGGCCCTGCTCCTCGCCGGCCACGGCGGCGAAGACCAGGGTGGCCTTCGACTCGCGGGTCGCCATGACCCGGATCATCTCCAGCACCGCGGCGACGCCGGAGCCGTCGTCATCGGCGCCGGGGGCGTCGCTGGTGAAGTTCGCCAGGTCGGTGACGCGGGAGTCGTAGTGGCCGGACACCACGTAGATGCGGTCCGGTTCGACCGATCCGTGCAGCGTCGTGATGACGTTCGTGATCACGGTGGGCGTCGGGATGTTGGCCGCGACCGGCTGGGTGAACGACTGGAGTTCGACCGTCATCCGGCCGTTGGACGGCGCGGCCAGTGCCTGCATTTCGGCGAAGATCCAGTCTCGGGCGGCGCCGATGCCGCGGTTCGGATCTGTCTGGCTGGACAGCGTGTGGCGGGTGCCGAAGGTGGTCAGCTTCTGGATGATGGCGCGCTGCCGCTCGCCGTCGATCTCCTTGAGGATGTCCTTCAGTTCCTTTTCCGGCGCCTGGGGGCGCAGCTGCGCCCCCGGGCCGTCCGGAAAGTCGACGTTGTTGCCGCTTCCTGGGTCGGCGGAGGCGATCCCCGGTGCGGCGAGGGTGGCCGCCCCGGCGACGGCGGCGGCCGCACCCGCGGTGAGAAAACCGCGACGGGTGGGTCGCATCGGTGAGGATTCCTGCCCTGGTGAGGTGGTGGACATGAATGCGGTTCTACGCTGCGCATGGACGCCATGTCACTACTCCCGTCGTAGCAACTATTTGCTCGTTCACATTTGACAATACGGGCACGTCACGCTCCGCATCACCAGACAAAAGAGGATAAGTGGTACGCGGAGATGTTTTTCCTGAACATTCGAAAAACTGTTTCGGTATTGATTGTTGCGGACCGACAATCGGCGCAATGTCGCTGCCGCCGGGCCGACTCGCTAGACTGGCGTCGGCGTGCAGGGCGCCTCCGGGTCCGCGGACAGGGCTGAGCCCACCTGGTACGCGGTGCGCTGACCACGTTCGACAGCCACCTCCTTTCGCCCGGTTCGGCGGACCACCGGGACACGGAAGGAGGTCGCCATGCCGACCGCTCCGCTGCCCGAACAACCCGATCCGGACCAGCTCCGCAAGCAGGCCCGCGAACTCCAGCGGGCCGTGCGCGCCGGTGCCGCCACGGCCGTCGCCTTCGTCACCGAACACCGAGCGTCCGCACCGGCCGGGCCCGATTTCCCACTGGCCGCCGCCCAGTCGGCACTCGCCCACCACCACCGGTTCACCACGTGGGCGCGGCTGCGCAGGCACGTCGAGGTCATCAACGCCCGCACCTGGGTGCTGCCCGAACCGTCGGCGGACGAGAGCCCCACCGACCGGTTCCTGCGGCTGGCCTGCCTGAACTTCGCCGACGACGACCCGGCGCACCGGGCAGAGGCCGCCCGACTGCTGGCCGGCCACCCCGACCTGCCCGTCAGGCAGCTCGGGGTGGCCGCAGCGTGTGCCGACGTCGACGCCGTCCGGGCGCTGCTCGCCGCCGATCCCGGTGCCGCCACGGCCGCGTGCGGGCCGTTCGGCTGGTCACCGCTGCTGTACCAGGCGTACGCCCGGCACGATCCGGACATCGACCTGGCGGCCACCCTCGCCACGGCGCAGCTGCTGCTGGACGCGGGTGCCGACCCGAACGACGGCCGGTTCTTCCTCGGCCTGCCCACGCCGTTCACCGTGCTCACCGGGGTGTTCGCGGCCGACTGGTCCGGGCAGCCGGCGCATCCGCACGCCATTCCGCTCGCCCGGCGGCTGCTGCGGGCGGGCGCCGACCCCGACGACGGCCAGACGCTCTACGACCGGATGTTCGGCACCAACGACGACCACCTCGTGCTGCTGTTCGAGTTCGGGTTGGGCAGGGGCGATGGCGGTCCGTGGCACCGGTTGCTCGGCGACCAGCTCGAGTCGCCGTCGACGATGCTGGCCAGCCTGCTGGACTGGGCGGTCAGCCACGACCAGCGGGCCAGGGTCGACCTGCTGGCCGCGCACGGTGTCGACGTGGTGGCCCCGATCGTGGCGCCGAGGCGGTCCAGCCGGACCGCCCGGACGCCGATCGAGATCGCCCTGGTCAACGGCAACCGGGAGCTCGCAGCGCGGCTGCGCCAGCTGGGCGCCGCCGAGCCTGTTCTGGACGCCGTCGACACGCTCGTGGGCGCGATCCTGGCCGGTGATCGGGCCGCGGTCGAGGCCACGCCTGCCGACGTGGTGGCCGACGCGGTGCGGCGCCGGCCCGGACTGGTGGTGTGGGCGGCCGGCCAGGGTCGGGTGGACGCCGTCGAGCTGGCGGTGGCGGCCGGATTCTCGGTCAACGCCTCCGGGCGTCTGGATGCACCCGTCGAGGCCGAATGGCAGACTGCGCTGCACGCGGCAGCGGACCGGGGTGACGTCGACCTCGCCCGGCGGCTACTGGCGTTGGGTGCCGACGTCGGCCTGCGGGACCGGCACGGTGGCGCGACGCCGGCGGACTGGGCTCGCGACGCCGGCCGGTCCGCGCTGGTGGGCCTGTTGACGGAGGCGGAATGGACAACATCCAGGAGATCAACCGACGGGTGATCGAGCAGTTCCGGGCCGGTGGTGAGGTCGAGGGCATGCACCGTGAGGGGCTGCTGCTGCTCACCACCGTCGGCACCCGGACCGGTCGGCGGCACACCACGCCGATGATGTTCCACCGGGACGGTGACCGGATCGTCGTCATGGCCTCCAACGCGGGCGCGACCAAGGCTCCGGACTGGTACCGGAACCTGGTCGCCGACCCGCACGTCGTGGTCGAGGTGGGCGACCAGCGGTACGACGCCGTGGCCACGACGCTGGCCGGCGACGAGCGGGACCGGGTCTGGCGGGACGTCACGTCGCTGTTCCCGTTCTTCACCGACCATGCGGCCCAGGCCGGCCGGGAGATCCCCCTGGTCGACCTGGCCCCCCGCTAGACGTTGTGGTCGGCCGGGACCACCTCGGCCGGCCGCGGTGGCGGCGGTGGCGTACCGGTGCCGAACGGCCTGCTGGGTAGCCGGTCGCGGTCGTGCGGCACCTGCCACGACGACTGGTCCGGGCCCGTGGGGACGATGCCGCTCGGGTTGAGCTGCCGGTGCACCACGTAGTAGTGGCGCTTGATCTGCCGGAAGTCGATCGTGTCGCCGAAACCTGGAGTCTGATACAGGTCCCGGGTGTAGGCCCACAGCACCGGCATCTCGACCAGCTTGTTCCGATTGCACTTGAAGTGGTTGTGGTACACGGCATCGAAGCGGACGAGCGTGGTGAACAGGCGCACGTCCGCCTCGGTGATCGTGTCGCCGACCAGGTATCGCTGGTCGCGCAGCCGGTCGGACAGCCGGTCCAGGCGGGCGAACAGCGCGTCGTACGCCTGCTCGTACGCCTCCTGGGAGGAGGCGAAGCCCGCCTTGTAGACGCCGTTGTTCACGTCGTGGAACACCAGTTCCGAGACCTCGTCGATCTCGGCGCGCAGGTGTTCCGGGTACAGGTCGGGCGCGCCCGGCCGGTGAAACGCGCGCCACTCGGTGGACAGGTCGACGGTCAGCTGGCCGAAGTCGTTGGTCACGACCTGGCCGGTGGGGACGTCCACGATCGCCGGGACCGTGATGCCCAGGGGGTAGTCGGGATACCGGGCCAGGTAGGCGTCGCGCAGCCGGGGAATGCCCAGCACCGGATCCACGCCGCCGGGGTCGAGGTCGAACGTCCAACTGCGCTCGTCGTGGGTGGGTCCGGCGACCGCCATGGACAGCGCGTCCTCCAGGCCGAGCAGCCGCCGGACGATGATCGCCCGGTTCGCCCACGGGCACGCCCTGGCCACCGCCAGCCGGTACCGGCCCGGTTCGACCGGGTAGCCGTCCCGCCCGTCCGCCGTGATGCGGGTGGTGATGTAGCGCATGTCGCGGCTGAACTCGCCGTCCTGGTCATCGGCCATGACCCCGATCATCCCCCGTCGTCGTCGTGTGGCGTGGTTGGTGTCCACACGACGGAGGCGCGGGCGGCGAAGCCCTGACCGGGCTCGTCGGCGAGGTGTTGTTCCGCCGTCGGGTCGCCCGCCTCGGCCGCCGCGCGTAACCACGGTTCGGCCTCGTCGGCGCGGCCGGTCGACCGCAGGAACACGCCCAGGTTCAGCGACGCGTGCGGATTGCCGGCGTCCACCGCCTGCCGAAACAGGCTTTCCGCGTCGTCGTTGCGGCCGGCGGAGGCGAACAGGAACGCGAGATTGTTGGGGGCGTTGGGATCGCCACCGGCGATGGCCCTGCGGAACGCGCGCTGCGCCGACTTCCGGCTGCCCTGCTGGACGAGCAGCACGCCGAGCATGTTGTTGGCCGCCGCGTGCCCGGTCTCGGCGGCGTCGAACAGCCACTCGGCGGCCTCGTCCGGCCGTCCGGAGTCGCGCAGCAGGGTGCACAGGGCGAGCATCGCGTCGGGCGACCCGGCCTCGGCCGCGCCTCGTAACAGCGGCTCGGCCGTCGCGACGTCGCCGTTGCCCAGCGCGGTGAGTCCCTGCCGCAGGTCGGTTTCGGTGTCCGCCATGTCGCCCAGCCTTGCGTATCGGCGGACTTTGCGGAAGCTTGTCTACAATGGACTATTCGCCGACGATCGCGGCGTCCGCCAGTTCGGCGACGATGTCCAGGTGGCCGACGTGCCGGGCGTACTCCTGGAACACGTGGCACAGCACGCGTTCCAGGGTCGCCGGGTCGGCGCCCTCCCAGCGCGGGCCAGGCCGGCCGACATCGGTGAGTTCGTGCGCCTCGACGATCTCGCGGGTCCGTTCGGCCTGGTGGTGGAGGGTGGTGACCAGGTTGGTCAGGGTTTCGTCCGGGTCGACGTGCCATGCCGTGCCGTCGTGGTCACCCCACGGGTCGGCGACGTCGGTGCCGGCGAAGCCCCAGTCCAGCCAGCGGAGTTCGACGTAGGTGAGGTGTTTGAGCAGTTCGAGCGGGGTCCAGCCGGAGGGGAGCCCGCTGGTGCGCAGCTCGGCCTCGGGTAGTCGGGTCAGTTTGTCGACCAGGGTGGCGCGGAAGAAGTCCAGATAGCGGAGGAACAGCTCGTTCCGCGACGGCACGGCGACGGTCGGTGACGGAAACGGTACGGCCATGACGCGGAGTATCGCCTGCCACGCCGACAGCGGCGATCGCGACAACGGCTCGCTCAGCCACCGGCGAGCAAGGCAAGCGAGCAGGTGGGCGGCGCAACGGGGTCGTGGACCCGCAGCGGCCAACCGCCGGCCGACTTGCGGCGGCTCGCCCGGCCGCCGGCCGGCGCGGCAGGCAGCGCGACATCGGCCGGCGGACCTGCGGCTGCCCCGGGCCGCGTGCCGACCAGGGCCGGCGGTCGCAACACCGGCTCGGCGAGCGGCGACAGCTCGTCCGGCTGGCAGACTCGGCCGGGTGAGGCGAGCCGGCACGGTGGGTGGGCTGGTGCGGGCGTGTCATCCGGATGCCTGTGCCGCGGTGACGGCCGTCGCCACCCTGCTCGCAGTCGCCGTCGGCCGGGACGCCGCCGGGACCGTGCTGGTGGGCGTCGCCGTGCTGACCGGGCAGTTCTGTGTCGGCTGGACCAACGACTATCTCGACGCCAACCGGGACGTCGCGGCCAAGAGAACGGACAAGCCGGTCGCTTCGGGTGCGGTCGGCCGCACCACGGTCGGCGGGAGCGCGCTGGTGGCCGGCATCGCCTGCGTCCCGTTGTCCCTGGCGGTCGGGCCGCTGGCCGGCGGGCTGCATCTGATCGCCGTCGCCCTCGGGCTCGCCTACGACGTCGGTCTGAAGGCCACCGTCGCCTCCGTCGTGCCCTACCTGCTGTCCTTCGCGCTACTGCCGGTGTTCGCCGTACTCGGCCCGTCGCCCCATCCGCCGTGGTGGCTGCCGGTCGCGGGCGCGCTCCTCGGCGGTGGGGCGCACTTCGCCAACGTGCTGCCCGATCTCACCGAGGACGCCGCCACCGGCGTGCGCGGGTTGCCGCACCGGATCGGCGCGGCGGGCAGCCGATGGGCGGCCGTCGTGCTGCTGCTCGCCGCGTCGGTGGTGCTGGTGCTCGGGCCTACCGGTCACCTGGCCGCACGGGTCGCACTGGCCGGCGCCTCGCTGGTGGTTCTGGCGGCCGGACTGGTCGCCGGGCGGCGGCCGGGTTCCCGCGTGGTGTTCCAGGCCGTGCTCGTCGTGGCGCTGTTGGATGTCGCTCAACTGGTGCTGGCGGGATCGTCGCTGGCCGCTTAGAGCAGGCGCAGCTGCGTCGGTGGCTTCCGGGTGATGTGAGGGGTCGGCCGGTCGGCCACGTCGCTGCCCAGCGCGGCCAGGAACGGCGACGGCCGCAGTTCACGCCGCTCGTCCCGCGACGGATGACTCAGGTACAGGTGTGCCTGCGCCCGCGTCACGGCCACGAAGAACAGCCGCCGCTCCTCCGCGTCGCTGTCCTCGCCCGGCCAGCGCAACGGCAGCACACCGTCCGCACAGCCGACCACGAACACCACCGGGAACTCCAGGCCCTTGGCCGCGTGGATGGTGAGCAGCGAGATCCGATTCGCCCTCGGATCCCACGTGTCGACCTCGCTACCCAACGCCAGTTCGGCCAGGAACGCCTCCGGATCACCGGGATACCGCTGCGCCAGCGGCCGGAGCAGGCCCAGCGCCACGGTCAGCTCGTCCTCCTCAGCGGCCAGGTCGTCGATCGCCCGTGCGCCTGCCGAGGTCAGCAGCGCCGCCGTCGACGAGTCGGAACCCGCCCGCAGGTACGGCAGCAGGGCCCGTACGCCGGCATGGTCGCGCAGCCGGTCGTGGGACCGGCGCTGGAACGGCAGGCCCTGCTTGCCCAGCGCCGCCATCAACGGCCGGGCCTGGGCACCGGTCCGGTAGAGGATCGCGATGTCGTCGAACGACAGTCCGCCGCGCACGCCGTCGGCACTGTCCACCCGGCCGGAGTCGTGCGCGTGGAACGACGACCCGCCGAGCAGCTCCTCGATGGTGTGCACCACGAACCGCGCCTCAGCATCGGGGTCCGATGTGGACTGAATGGTGATCCGGGTGGCATCGCTGTCGAGCTCCCGCATGGCAAGCAGTGCGCGACCCGGTACCAATGTGGACGGTTGGACGGCGGCCAGCGCACCGGCCACGATCACCGGGCTGGACCGGTAGTTGCGGGTCAGGGCCACCACGCGAGCGGTCGGGTAGTCCTGCTGGAACCGCAGGAAGAAACCGACGTCGGCACCTCGGAAGGCGTAGATCGCCTGGTCCGGATCGCCAATGGCGCACAGGTTTCCCTCCGGCGGGCAGAGCAGCCGCAGTAACCGGTACTGCAACTCGTCCACGTCCTGGTACTCGTCGACGCACACCCAGCGGAACCGGTCCCGGCACTGCTGCGCCACGTCCGGCCGACCGGCGAGCAGCCGCACGGGCAGCACCAGCAGGTCGTCGAAGTCGACCAGCCCGGCCGCGTGCAGCGCGGCGTCGTAGCGCTCGGCCAGGTCCGGGTCACCGGCCGGCGAGGGGCCGGTCTCGCCGGCCGACCCGGCGGCGAACCGCGCCGCTGCCGTCCGCTTGGCCAGTGACACGCTCTCCACCGCGCGGCGCAGCTCGGTGGCGCTCGCGTCCGGCAGCACCGAGCGCAGCACGGCGGCGCGCCCGGCCTCGTCGGCCACGGCGACGTCGTCGGTCAGGCCGGCGTCCTTGTGCCACTCACGCAACAGGTCCAGGCCCAGCCGGTGGAACGTGGCCACAGTCAGGTCATTGACGCCGAGCAGGCCGGTCAGCCGCTCGTGCATCTCCTCGGCCGCCCTACGGGTGAACGTGATCGCCAGGCAGTTCGCCGCCGGCACGCCGTGCTCACGGACGACCGCGGCCAGCCGGTGGGTGAGCGTGCGGGTCTTGCCGGTACCCGGCCCGGCGACGATCAGCAGCGGACCGGTGACCAGTTCGGCCGCGCGGAGTTGGTCGGGGTCCAGACCGGTGGCGGGCAACGGAATCGGAGCCGGCGTGACGACCGGAGCAGGCGCCGCGGGTGCCGGGCGCGCAATCCGCGCGGGCGTGGCGGGAGCCGCGACGTCGAACAGCCCCGGCACCGACCGGGCCAGCTCACCCGGCTCGAACACCGAGATCACGCCGTACTCGCCGTCGTAGCCCGGATCCCGGTGCACCTCGCCGGACCGCAGCCGTCGCACCGCCTCGGTGAGCAGCGGGTTGCGTGCCCGGGCGATCTCGTCGATCGGCAGTTCCAGCAACACGGCCAGCTCCGGACCCAGCGTGGCCACGACGTCGTCCACGGCGGCCCGCACCGCCTTGCTCTTCGGGCCGACACCGAGGATCTCGCCCATGACCTCGGGCAGCGCGACCACATTGTGGTACTCGCCCGCGGTGGCGGGCCGGCCGCCGTCGGTACGGTCGGCCAGTTCGGCGATCCGGTGCAGCACGCCGACGGTCAACGGTTTGCCGCACTCCGGGCACCGGCCGTCGTGCGCCCTGGTCTCGGCCGGCACCATGCGCACACCGCACTTGCGATGGCCGTCGTGGTGGTACTTGCCCTCTTCGGGGAACATGTCCAGCGTGCCGACGTAGCCGTCGCCGGTGGCCAGCGCCTGCCGGATCCGGGTGAAGCCGAGTTCCCCGGTGTCCAGCAGGGTCGCGTTGCGGCCCAGCGCGGGCGGCGAGTGCGCGTCGGAGTTGCTGACCAGGTGGTACCGGTCCAGCCCGGACACCTGCCAGTTCATCTCCGGATCGGACGACAGCCCGGTCTCCACGGCGAACACGTGGTCGGCCAGGTCGGCGTAGCAGTCCTCGACCGCGTCGAAGCCGGATTTCGAGCCCAGCACGGCGAACCACGGCGTCCACACGTGCGCCGGCACCAGATAGGCGCCGTCACCGGACTCCAGCGTGATCTCCATCAGGTCGCGCGAATCCAACCCGAGGATCGGCCGGCCGTCCGAACCGAGGTTGCCGATCTTGGCCAGGGCGGCGGTGAACCGTTCCATCGCCGCGAAATCGGGCAGGTTGCACAGGTGGTGGACCTTGCGGGTGCGGTCGTCCCGCTTGTAGATCGTGGAGATCTCGACTTCCAGTTGGAACCGCACCGGGCCCTGGCAGGTGGGCGGCAGCGTGCGCAACACCTCGCGGTCCAGGTCCTCCCGCAGCGCGAACAGGCCGTCCTCGGCCGGCACGAGCGACGTCGTGAGCTCCTCGGCCCACGCCGGATGCGTGACGTCGCCCGTGCCCAGCACGGTGATGCCCTTGCGCCTGGCCCACCAGGCCAGATGAACGAGATCGCAGTCCCTGCTGCATGCCCGGCTGTACTTCGAATGCACGTGCAGGTCCGCGTAGTAACGCACGGACCGGCATCCTGCCACAGCGGCCGGACACGATCAGGTGGTGGCCGCCGCCTCCGTCACCGGAGCCGCTGCCGTGGCGCTCGCGTTCTCCGGGAAGTGGCAGGCCACCCGGTGCCCGGTGACCAGTTCGTTCAGCGGTGGTTCCTCGCGGGCGCAGATGTCCTGCGCCTTCCAGCACCGGGTGCGGAACCGGCAGCCGGAGGGCGGGTTCAGCGGGCTCGGCACGTCACCGGACAGCCGGATCCGATCCCGATTGGTCCGCCGGTTCGGGTCGGGCATCGGCACCGCGGACAGCAGCGCCACCGTGTACGGGTGCATCGGCGACTTGTAGACCTGCGGCGCGTCACCGATCTCCACGATCTTGCCCAGGTACATCACGGCGACCCGGTCGGACACGTGCCGCACCACGGACAGGTCGTGCGCGATCATCACGTACGTCAGGTTGAACTCCTCCTGGATGTCCTCCAGCAGGTTGATCACCTGGGCCTGGATCGACACGTCCAGCGCGGACACCGGCTCGTCGGCGACGATCAGCTTGGGCCGCAGGGCGAGCGTGCGGGCGATGCCGATGCGCTGCCGCTGCCCGCCGGAGAACTCGTGCGGGTAGCGGTTGTAGTGCTCCGGGCTCAGGCCGACCAGTTCCAGCAGGTCCTGGACCGCCTTCTTGACCCCGTTGGGGGTCTCCACGTGCTGCAACCGGAACGGCGCACCGACGATGGTGCCGACGGTGTGCCGGGGGTTCAGCGACGAGTACGGGTCCTGGAAGACCATCTGGATGTTCTTGCGCAGCGGGCGCATACCACCCATCGACAGGTGGGTGATGTCCCGTCCATCGAAGATGATCTTCCCGTCGGTGGGCTCCAGCAGTCTGGTCAGCAGCCGGCCGGTGGTGGTCTTGCCGCAGCCGGACTCGCCCACCAGGGACAGGGTCTCGCCGCGCTTCACGTCGAAGTCCAGGCCGTCCACCGCCTGGACGTCGCCGGCCTTCAGCTTGAGCAGCCCACGGCGCACCGGGAAGTACTTCCGCAGCCCGGTGACGTGGAGCATGTTCGCGTCGTCGTTCATCTCATTCCCTTGGGCCGCCATCAGAGGTTCGGCCTGATCTCGGTGTCCCACAACCGGAGCCGGTTCTCGGCGCTCAGGTGGCAGGACACGGCGTGCTTGCCGTCCACCTCGAGCAGCTGGGGCACCTCGTCGTAGCACCGGTTGCCGTTGAGCTTCGGATAGGCGCACCGGGGGTGGAACGCGCAGCCGGACGGCACGTTGATCAGGCTGGGCGGCGTGCCCTTGATCGGCAGCAGCCGGTCGGTGCGCTCGCGGTCCAGTCTCGGCATGGAACCGAGCAGCCCCCACGCGTAGGGGTGCTGCGGTGCGGAGAAGATGTCGCCCGCCGGGCCGTACTCCGCGGTCCGGCCCGCGTACATCACCATGATGTCGTCGGCCAGTTCGGCGACGACGCCGAGGTCGTGGGTGATGATGATGACGGCGGAGTTGAACTCCTGCTGCAGATCCCGGATCAGATCCAGGATCTGCGCCTGCACGGTGACGTCCAGGGCCGTCGTGGGCTCGTCCGCGATCAACAGCTCAGGGTCGCAGGACAGTGCCATGGCGATCATCGCGCGCTGCCGCATGCCGCCGGAGAACTGGTGCGGGTAGTCGTCCACCCGGGACGCCGGCTGTGGAATGCCCACCCGGTCGAGCATCTCGATGGCGTGCTTGCGGGCCACCGACTTGCTCACCTTGTTGTGGATCCGGTACGCCTCGACGATCTGATTGCCGACCGTGTAGTACGGGTGCATCGCGGACAGCGGGTCCTGGAAGATCATCGCCATCTTCTTGCCGCGCAGCGACCGTACGCGCTCGTCGGTGGCCTTGACCAGTTCCTCGCCGTCCAGCCAGATCTCACCGCTGATGTTGGCCTGGGAGCGCTTGTGCAGTCCCAAGATCGCCAGGCTGGTGACGCTCTTGCCGGAACCGGACTCGCCGACGATGCCCAGCGTCTTGCCGCGCTCCAACTGGAACGACAGGCCGTCGGCGCTCTTGACCACGCCGTCGTCGGTGGGGAAGTGCACCCGCAGGTCGCGCACCTCGAGGAACGCGCCCGGCGGTGTCGGCTCGGTGTCCACGAACCCCTCGGTACCCGGCAGCGGCCGGACGTCCACGAAGCTGTCCGTGCTGTCCCTGTTGCTCATCAGTACCGCACCCTCGGGTCGATGACCGCGTACAGGATGTCCACGATCAGGTTGGCGAAGACCACGAAGAACCCGGCGAGCATGGTGACACCGAGGATCTCCGGCAGGTCCTGGTCACCGATCGCGCTGATGGCGAACCGGCCCAGACCGGGCAGCGAGAACGCCGTCTCGGTCAGCACGGCGCCACCGATCAGCAGACCGATGTCCAGGCCGAAGATCGTCACGATGGGCGTGAGCGTGGCGCGCAGGCCGTGTTTGACCACGACTCTGCTCTCCCGCAGGCCCTTCGCCCTCGCGGTGCGGATGAAGTCCTCGTTCATCGTCTCGAGCATGCCGGCCCTGGTCAGCCGGGCGTAGAGCGCGGCGTACAGGAAGGCCAGGGTCACCCACGGCAGCACGAGCGACTCGAACCACTTGCCCGGGTTCTGCGTCAGCGGCGTGAACGTGCCGGCGTCCGGGAAGAGCGGGATCGTGTCCCGGAACAGTGCCAGGGACAGCAGTGCGGTGAAGAAGACCGGGAGCGAGACGCCGGCCAGCGCCGCGCTCATCGCCGCCCGGTCGAACCACGAACCCCGGCGCAGCGCGGAGAGCACGCCGATGCCGATGCCCGCGACCAGCCACAGCACTGCCGCGCCGATGGCCAGCGACGCCGTCACCGGCAACGCGGACAGCATCTGCGGCCACACGGGCTGCTGGTTGTGGAACGAGAAGCCGAAACAGGGTGGCGGGCAGTGCACGAAGCCGGTGCCCGTGTCGTAGTCCTCACCGGCCACGAGGGTCTTGAGGAACTCCCAGTACTGGTCGTAGACAGGCTTGTCCAGACCGAACTTGATGATCGCGGCGTGC
Source organism: Pseudonocardiaceae bacterium (assembly GCA_036491115.1). Classification (GTDB taxonomy): domain Bacteria; phylum Actinomycetota; class Actinomycetes; order Mycobacteriales; family Pseudonocardiaceae; genus DATEPR01. Next base: position 51,951 of record DASXCQ010000045.1, on the reverse strand, counting down.
AGCACGGCCGGGGTCGGGTTGCGACCGACGTACTGCGCCGCAAGCTGCTCGGTGGTCTGCCCCGCGAGCCGAGGTACCAGGAAGAACACGGCGAAGGTCGCCATGCTGACGACGATCAGCATCAGCACGGCCGAGATGAGTCGCCGAATGATGAACGTGATCACTGCGGACGGCGGCGGTGGCCGACGGGTTCGCCGCCGGCCACCGGTGCCTTCACCTACCTCGGGTTGTCACGGGTTGCACTAGTTGGTAAGGCCCATCACCGCGTAGTTGTACTGACCGTACGCCTGGTCGACGAACACGTTCGAGACGTTCGGCGCCCGGTACAGCAGGGCCTTCTCGTAGACGATCGGCAGGATCTCGGCCTGGCTCATGATCTTCTGGTCGATCTGGGTGTAGATCTGGGTCCGGGCGTTGGTGTCGGGGTTCTTGGCCGCCGCGTCCAGCATGCCGTTGATCTGCGGGTCGTTCGTCATCTGGATGTTGGTGTTACCGGCCGCCTTGATGCTCCGACCGTCGACCACCTGCGAGAGGAAGCCGAAGCCGGACGGCCAGTCGGCACCCCAACCGGTGATGGCGATGCCGATGTTGTGCGACTTCAGGTACGCGGGCGCACCGGCGAAGTTGGTGTAGTACTGACCCGACGGGAACTGGTTGATCTGGAGCTTGATGCCGACCTTCGCCAGCGACTGCTGGAGACCCTGGCCGGCAGCGACCTCGGTGGGACGGTCACTGCGGACGGAGACGTTCATGCTGAAGCCGTTGGGCTTGCCACACGCCTGGAGGTCCTGCTTGGCCTTGGCCACGTTGCCGTGCGGGTTCTGCAGGAATCCGTAGGTGTCAGCCTTGACGTAGCCGGTGTCGTTCGGCGGCAGCATCGTGGTGGCGACGTCACCACCGCTGATCGGGCCACCGAAGGCGGTCTGCAGGCTGGTGTGGTCCGCCCCGTCCAGGATCGCCTTGCGGCAGTTGATGTTGTTCAGCGGTGCCACCTGCTGGTCCAGCGCGAAGTACGCCAGGAAGCCGGTGGTCGGGTCGTCGGACTGGGCCTTCAGCTTCGGGTTGCCGAGGATCCGGGCCCGACCGGCGGTCTGCACGCCACGGCCGTCGAGGTCCATGTTGAGCTGGCCGTTGAACTGCCGGGAGTCGATGTCGGCGGCCGACACGCCGTAGGTCACGTCGATCTCGTCCGCCAACTGCTTGACGGTCGGGTCACTGGCGGCGTTCCAGTTCGGGTTGCGCACCAGGGAGAAGCCCGTGTTCGGGTTGAAGCTCTTGAACATGTACGGGCCGCTGGAGATCGGGTGCGTCTGGTAGTTCGCGCCCGTGTCCTTGTCCGGGGGAACAGGAGCGGTCTGCGGCAGCGTCGCCAGGTAGTCGAACTCGGAGAACGGCTGCGACAGGTGGAACACGATCGTGGTGTCGTTCGGCGTGTCGACCGAGGTCAGGCCCATCTTGTCCGCGGTCTTGTCCTTGAACGCACCCGGGTAGCTCGGGTCGGCCAGGTACTGCTTGAAGTACGTCGGGCCGTTGGGCAGCACGTCCGGCGCGTAGGCGCTGCTCCGCTCGACGGCGTACTTGACGTCCTTCGTCGTGATCGGGCTGCCGTCCTCGAACTTCAGGCCCGACCGGATGTGGTAGGTCCAGGTGAGCCCGTTGTCGCTGACCTGGCCCAGGCCGGTGGCCAGGTCGGGCACCAGCTTCAGGCCCGCCTTGCCCGGCTGGGGGGCGTAGGTGAGCAGCGGACGCGCGTACAGCCGGCTGAAGTCCCAGTTGAACGCGTAGTACGTGTTGCCGGGGTCCGTCGAGTCGCCGGTGTTGGTCAGCGCGAGCTTCAGTACGCCGCCCTTGTGGTTGGAGGCGTTGACGATGCTGTTCAGGCCGGCATTGTAGGAGGCGGAACTGCCACTGCTGCTTCCGCTGCTCCCGCCTGAACCGCTGCCACAGGCAGCGGCCAGGCTCAGCCCGGCACAGACGGCGATGAACGCCACTGTGTGCTTACGTTTCATTCGACTGACACGCCTCCTCATGAGTTTTCTGTGTGGAGCCAGCGGTGTGAACCGAACGGCTCAGTGAGATCGCGGATCCAGCGCGTCCCGCAGTCCGTCGCCGAGCAGGTTGAACGCCATCACCGAGATGAAGATCGCCAGGCCCGGCACCAGGACGTACTCGGGGTCGATCGAGTAGTACTGGTTGTTCACGGCGTCCGCGAGCAGTGCGCCCCAACTCGGGGTGGGCAGCCGCAGGCCGACGCCCAAGAAGTCCAGAGCGGCCTCGAACAGGATGTTGGTCGGGATCAGCAGGGTGGAGTAGACCAGGATCGGGCCCACCAGGTTCGGGAGCAGTTCGTGCCACAGCACGTAGAAACTGCGGGCGCCGACGCTGCGCGACGCGTCGATGAACTCGCGCTCGCGCAGGGACAGCGTCTGGCCGCGGATGATGCGGCCGATGTAGGGCCAGTTGAAGAAGCCGATGACGAACACCAGGACGGCGACGCGCAGCGTGTTGCCGCTCAGGCCGAACGCCGTGCCGCTGGGGATGCTCTGCACGACCCCGGTCAGCGCGACGGCGAACAGCAGCAGCGGGAAGGCCAGGAAGACGTTCATCAGCCAGTTGATGACGGTGTCGACCCACCCGCCGAAGTAACCGGCGACGACGCCCATGACGGTGCCGATGATGACCGACAGGACCGTGGCGCTGAACGCGACGAGCAGCGAGTACTGGGCACCGACCAGGATCCTGGACAGCATGTCGCGACCGAACTGCGGGTCGATACCCAACGGGTGCGCGAGGCTGATGCCACCGAAGAAGCCGGTGGGCGAGTCGGTGTTCACGTCGATCAGGTTCTGGTGGTAGGTCGCGATGTCGAGAATCCCGGCGTTGCCCAGGAACACGGAGGCGATGGCCAGCACGATCAGCACGATGATGACGATGCCGCCGGCCATGGCCCAGCGGTCCCGTTTCAGGCGCATCCAGGCGATCTGACCGAGTGACCGGCCCTGGATCGCCTTGGCGCCGACACCGGCCGTCGGCTGTACCTCGACCGGGGATCCGAACGGATCCCCCAACGGCTCCAACGGCGCTGCCAACGCAGTGGCCCCTTTCCGCCGGGTAGGCAGTGTGTTACGGCTCCCGTTCGGCTTCTGGCCGTGCGGGCTGTACGCGACTTTCCAATCTCGGACCGCGAGAAGGCTAGGCTCCCTGGCTGTCCGTGGCGCGATTGTGATTCAACTGTCCTCCAAACGGGGTACAGAGTACATTCAGGCGGATGACGCCTTACGTGACCAACGTGACATGATTCCGTTATCGAGGCAGTTCTGATACGGCCCAGTACAGTATCACCGCCGCCGAACAGCCCACATCATGTAGTCCGATCGGGCTAACTTCTCAGGGTGGTCACTCCTGTACCGCTGGTACTTCCCGGCATGGCGGACAAGTCGGACACGAGTCAACCTGACTCCGGTCCGGATGTTGCCGATCGACACGATAGCCGCCGTTCACCCCTCCGACGCGTCCCGGTCCATCAATTTCCGCATTCGATTCGGTGACAGACACGGCCCGGAGTCGACTGGTTGCTAACCGCATTCACGCTCCGGTGCGGCCGCGCGGATTTCGGCGATGTTGTCTCATGCGCAACGCTGGGCCCGGGATGACTCCGGACTAGGCGAACCATGCCAAGATTGGCGGATCGCAATTTCCGCCCCACGAGTCCGTATCGACGAGGACGCCCATGACTGGCACTGCGCCGGCGGCCCGCCGCGATTACGGCGGCCGAACCGCTTCCCAACGCCGGGCCGAACGACGGCAGCGCCTGATGACGGCGGCGCTGGAACTGTTCGGCACCGAGGGATATCCGGCCACTTCCATCGAACGGTTGTGTGCCAGGGCGAATGTGTCCACCAGGAACTTCTACGAGGAGTTCGCCAGCAGGGAGGCCCTGCTGCTCGCCCTGCACGACCAGATCACCCAGAAGGCGTTCGACGCGGTCATCGCGGCCGTCGGCGAGGTGCGCGACGAGCCCACGTCGGTCCGGCTGGACCGGGCCATCGACGCCTACGTCGGGACCACGTCCAGTGACCCGCGCTGGACCAGGATCGCCTACGTCGAGGTCGTCGGCGTGAGTGCCGCCGTGGAGCGGCATCGCCTTGCCTGGCGGGCGAAACTGGCCCAGTTGATCGAGGCGGAGGCCACTCTGGCGGTGCAGCGCGGTGAGGCCGCCGAACGCGACTACGGCCTCACCGCGACCGCCTTCATCGGAGCGGTGAACGAACTCGTCTACCACTGGTCGATCCACGGCCGGCAGGAACCGCTGGCCGCCATCCGGGGCGAACTGACCAGGTTGGCGCTGGCCGCCCTCTCCTGATCGGTTTTCTCCGTTTCATACGAAACTTCACGACGAGTAGGTCGTGGCACACACCGTGCCGTTCAGCGTGAACGACGCGGGTGACGGGTAGGCGCCGTTGTTGGCACCGGTGAATCCGATGTCGACTGAATTACCGCCGTTCGGAGCAAGCGTTGCGTTCCAGTCCAGATTGGTGACGTGCGCGTTCGCGCCGTCGGTCGACCAGTTGCCGTTCCAGCCACCACTGACTGATTCACTGTCGGTCGGGAACGAGAACGTGAGTGTCCAGCCGCTGATCGAATTCGGACCCGTGTCGGTGATGGTGATGTCGGTGTTGTACCCGGTGCCCCACCCGGTGGTCACCACATAGTTCACCGCGCAGGTGGACGCCCGAGGTGTGCTGGACGTGAAGGTGACCGGGTTGGACGGTGCGGACAGGTTCCCGTTGGCGTCCCTGGCCAGCACGTTGAGCGTGTAGCCGGTGCCCGGCGGCAGGTTGTGCAGGGTCAGTGAGTCCGTGGTGGAGCTGCCCAGCAGTTCGCTGTCGGTGCCGAACTGGCGGTAGACCTCGTAGCGCACGGCGGTTCCGGCGCCTGGCGTCCAGGTGACGGTGGCCTGGTCGCCGGTGACGTCGGCGATCGACGCGTCGGTCGGTGCGGACACCGTGCTGGCGGTACCGGTCGGCGTCAGCACCACGGTCTCGATGGAGTACGGCGGCAGCGTCTGGGTCGCGCCGGTACCGGTGCTGCTGGTGGTGATCGAGGTGGCCTCGTCGCCGTAGCCGTACACCGTCGGGGTGGCGGTGCTCGGTGTGAAGCCCGCGTAATGCAAGGCGACCTGGTGCGCGTTCGCCGGATCCTTGTTCACCAGCAGGACCGACAGGTCGCCGTCGGCGTTGCGCACGGCGTGCGCCGCCACCATCGACGAGTCGCTGCCCGCCCGCACCATCGTGTCGCCGGGCCCGCCCACCCTGCCCAGCATGGAGAGGGCGAAGTAGCTCGGGAACGGTGTGTTCATCGGCGGTTCGGCCGTGGTGCCGACCGTGCTGCCGGACGACAGCACGCCGAAGTCGCCGAAGTCGGTGGCACCGTCCGGCGCGGTGCTGACCGCGGTCCCGCCGTTGTGGGTGTCCCACCAGTCGACGGTGAACACGCCGTGCTCCAACGCGGTGAAGTAGGCGTCGGCGCTGAACAGCGCGTCCGGCCGGGTGTCCTCGTCCACGCCGCCGTTCATCTCGGTCATCGCGATGCCGATGTGCGGCCCGTTCGGCCCGGCGTACTGGTCGATCTCCTGCCGCAGCTGGGCCAGCTCGCCGGCCACCACCGACGGTTCGTGCAGCTCGGCGGCCGCGTCGGTACCGCTGGGGTACCAGTGCACGATCACGAAGTCGATGGCCGACCCGGCCAGCGACAACACCGTCTTGTTCCAGTCGCCGCCGTCACCCGCGTTGACCACGCTGTCCGGCCAGTTGCCCGGCAGGGTCAGCACGGCACCGACCTTGATCGTCGGGTCGACGGCCTTCATCGCGTCGACGTAGGAGAGCACGTTGTCCGCGTACGCCGTGGGGCTGTGGTCGGCGTGGCTGTCGGTCTCCCAGTCGGCGCCGTAGTAGCCGTTGCCGTACAACTCGTTGCCGATCTCCCAATACTTCGCGCCATAGCCCTTGGTCACGTTGGCGTAGCGGACCCAGTCGGCGGCCTCGGCCGGCGTGCCGGAGCCGTAGTTGGCGATCAGCATCGGCTGCGCGCCGATCTTGTCGACGGTGCCCATGAACGAGTCGAAGTCGGTGCCGGGCGCGACGAAGCCGCCCGTCGCCGTGTTGTCCTCCCAGTGGTAGATGTCGCCGTAGGACCCGCCCGGGTAGCGCAGCATCCGCACGCCGGCGGTGCTGAGCAGGCCCTGGACCTGCGGGGTGTTCATCTGGCCGTCCCAGACCGCGGAGTTCAGGCCGTACCCGGTGTCCGGGATCGTGCCGAGGCCCTCGTTCGCGTTGACCGTGACGTTGACATCCGACGGCGTGGTCGCGGCGGTCGCGACCGGCACCGCGCCTGCCAGCGCGGCCGCCGTCATCGCGGCCAGCCCGAGGCCGACCGCCCTGCGTGCTGAGTACATACCGGCTCCCTGGTGCGCCTGGATCGGGGCCGGGCCAGGGTGAGGTCGGGCGTCAGTGGGGTCAAGGCGGGCGGAGACCCGCTCCGGCTGGTCGGCGCGAACGCTTGCGCCGCAACCGAAAATTTCAGCCACCACGTAGGCTCGGGTGCCTGCACGGGACACGCGAGGAGGCAGCATGGCGAAGGCCACCGCGGATCGCCTGGCCGACCGGCTGGCGGAGGTCGTCGGTCCGGACCAGGTTCTGGTCGGCGACGCGATCTCGGCGGACTACCAGCACGACGAGGCTCTGACCGCGACCCCCACCCGACCCGGCTGCGTGGTGCGACCGACCACGGCCGAGCAGGTGGCCGAGGTGGTGCGGCTGGCCGCTGCCGAGGGTGTGCCCGTCACGCCGAGAGGGTCGGGCAGCGGCATGTCCGGGGCGTGCGTGCCGACGCCGGCGTCGATCGTGGTGTCGTTCGAGCGGATGAACTCGGTGCTCGAGATCGACACCGGGAACCACGTCGCCGTCGTCCAGCCCGGCGTCACGCTGTCCGAGTTGGACGAGCGCACCGCGGCCGTCGGCCTGACCTATCCGGTGTACCCCGGCGAGCTGTCCGCCAGTCTCGGCGGCAACGTCGCCACCAACGCGGGCGGCATGCGGGCGGTGCGCTACGGCGTGACCCGCAACAACGTGCTCGGGCTGCAGGCCGTGCTGGGCACCGGTGAAGTGGTCCGGACCGGTGGCCGGATCGCCAAGGTGAGCACCGGCTACGACCTGACCCAACTGATCATCGGCTCCGAGGGCACCCTGGCCCTGGTCACCGAGGCCACCCTCAGACTGCACCCCAGGCTCACCGACACCCGGACTGTGCTGGCGCCGTTCACCGACCTGGACGGCGTGGTGCGGGCGGTGCCGGCGATCGTGGCCAGCGGGCTGGCACCGAACATCCTGGAGTACATCGACGCCTTCACCATGGCCGCGATCACCTACACCGCCAAGCTGTCGCTGGGCATCCCGGACGCGGTCCGCGACGCCACCCAGGCGTATCTGGTGGTGTCACTGGAGAACACCTCGACCGAGCGGGTGGACGCCGACGTGGAACGGCTGGGCACACTGCTCGGCGACCTGGGCGCCACCGACGCCTACGTGCTGGACGGCACGGCCGCGCACAAACTGATCGAGGCGCGGGAAAAGGCCTTCTGGACGGCGAAGGCGGCAGGCGCGCACGACATCGTGGATGTCGTGGTGCCGCGCAGCGCCATGCCGAAATTCCTGGCCAAGGCACGGGAACTGGCCCAGGAGACCGGATCCGGCGTGGCCGGCTGCGGGCACGCCGGCGACGGCAACGTCCACCTGGCGGTGTTCCAGGCCGATCCGGAGATCCGGCACCGACTGCTGCACGACATGTTCGCCGCCGGCATCGCGCTGGGCGGCGCGATCTCCGGTGAGCACGGCATCGGCAGGGCGAAGCAGCCCTACTTCCTGGCCCTGACCGATCCGGCGGAACTGGCGCTGATGCGACGGATCAAGCAGTCGTTCGATCCGTCGGGCATCCTGAATCCCGAAGTCCTGCTGGGTGTGGAGGAAACGGTATGAACGGCGCGCAGGCCCTGCTGCGGACCCTCGTGGACAGCCGGGTGGACGTCTGCTTCGGCAATCCGGGCACATCGGAGATGCACTTCGTGGCCGCCCTGGACAGCGTCCCGTCGATGCGTGCGGTGCTGGCACTGTTCGAGGGTGCGGTCACCGGCGCGGCCGACGGCTACGGCCGGATGACCGGCCGGCCGGCGGCCACCCTGCTGCACCTGGGTCCGGGCCTGGGCAACGGCCTGGCCAACCTGCACAACGCCCGGCGGGCCCGCACGCCACTGCTGAACGTCGTCGGCGACCACGCCACCTATCACAAGCAGTACGACGCGCCACTGGAGTCCGACATCGACTCCGTCGCGGGCTCGGTGTCCGGGTGGTTGCGGCGCAGCGAGTCGGTGGCGTCGGTGGCCGCCGACGCCGCCGACGGCGTGGCCGCCGCACTGGCCGGTCAGGTGGCCACGCTGATCCTGCCCGCCGACGTGTCCTGGTCGGACGGTGCGACCCCGGCGGCGCCCCGGCCGGTGCCGGTGCCGGAGGCAGTGGGCGACGACGTGGTGCGCGCGATCGCCGGGGTGCTCGGTGAGGGCACCGTGCTGCTGCTGGGCGGTGCCGCGCTGACCGAGGCCGGCCAGGTGGCGGCGGCCCGGTTGGGCGTCACGGTGTTCGCCGAGACGTTCCCGGCCCGGATGCGCCGCGGTGCCCGCCTGCCGGCCGTGGAACGGTTGGGCTACCTGGCAGAACACGTGCAGCACCAACTGACCGGTGCCCGGCACATCGTGCTCGCCGGGGCGAAGTCGCCGGTGTCGTTCTTCGCCTACCCGGGCAAGGCCAGCGACCTGGTCCCGGACGGCTGCGAGGTGCACACGCTGGCCGCGCCGGGCCAGGACGTGGTGGGAGCACTGGAGAATCTGGCCGACCTGGTCGGCGGCACCGCGGTGGCACCCCGGGCGGCCGCCCGCCCCGCGCTGCCGACGGGCGCGCTGACCGTGCAGAACTGGGCGGACGTGATCGGCGCGCTGCTGCCGGAGAACGCGATCGTCGCGGACGAGGCCAACACGTCCGGTGTGCTGCTGCCGGTGGCCACCGCGGGCGCGCCGGCGCACGACGTGCTGACCCTGACCGGTGGCGCGATCGGCCTTGGCCTGCCGCTGGCCGCCGGTGCCGCCGTCGCCTGCCCGGACCGGCCGGTGGTGTGCGTCGAGGCGGACGGCAGTGCGATGTACACGTTGTCGGCACTGTGGACACACGCCCGCGAGGGCCTGAACGTGACCACGGTCGTGCTGTCCAACCGTGCCTACGCGATCCTGCGGATGGAACTGCAACGGGTCGGCGCCACCGGTGGCGACAAGGCGGCCGAACTGCTCGACCTGTCCCGGCCCGACCTGGACTTCGTCAGCATGGCCACCGGCATGGGCGTGCCGGCGTCCCGCGCCACCACCGGCGAGGAACTGGCCGCGCGGTTCGAGAAGGCGCTCGTCGAGCCGGGACCGCACCTGATCGAGGCGGTCGTGCCCGCGCTGATGTGACGGCGGTGCCCCGCTCCCTCGACGAGGGAGCGGGCACCGCATCAGTCCTTGGGCCCGCCGGCCACGTAGATCACCTGGCCGGACACGAAGCCCGAGTCCTCGCCGCACAGGAACGAGACGGTGTTGGCGATGTCCTCGGGCTGGCCGACCCGGCCCACCGGGATCTGCGCCGCGGCGCCCTTCTGCATGTCCTCGAAGGCCACCCCGACCCGCTCGGCGGTGATCCTGGTCATCTCGGTGACGATGAACCCGGGGGCCACCGCGTTGGCGGTGACGCCGAACCGGCCCAGCTCGATGGCCAGCGTCTTGGTGAAGCCCTGCATGCCGGCCTTGGCCGCCGAGTAGTTGACCTGGCCCCGGTTGCCCAGCGCCGACGTGGACGACAGGTTCACGATCCGGCCCCACTTGGCCTCGACCATGTGCGACTGCACGGCCCTGGTCATCAGGAACGCGCCGCGCAGGTGAACGCCCAGCACGGTGTTCCAGTCGTCGACGGTCATCCTGAAGATCAGGTTGTCGCGCAGCACGCCCGCGTTGTTCACCAGGGCGGTGGGGGCGCCGAGGCGCTCGGTGACCTCGTCCACCGCCGCCGCGACCTGGGCCTCGTCGCTGACGTCCGCACCCACCTCGATCGCCTTGCCGCCCGCTTCGGTGATGGCGTCCACCACGGGGGCGCACGTGGCCGCGTCCAGGTCCAGGACGCCGACGTGGAAGCCGTCCTTGGCCAGCCGCTTCGCCGTCGCGGCGCCGATGCCGCGTGCCGCTCCGGTCACGATCGCTACCCGCTGGGTCACGTGTCCTCCTGTTGATCGTCGCTGATGTGGGTCACGGCCGGACGAGCACCCTGGCCACCGTGCCGGCCGCCAGGTCGGCGAAGCCCGCGTCGATCCCGTCCAGGCCGACCTCTCTGCTCACCATCGCACGCAGATCCAACCGCCCGGAGCGGACGTGCTCCAGGTAACCCGGCAGGTCCCGCTGCGCATCCAGCGATCCGTTCATACACGGCAGGATGCGGCGCGCGAACGCGAACAGCTCCAGCGGCGAGAACTGCATCATGTCGTCCCGGCGGCCGATGCCGACGATGGTCAGCGCACCGCCGCGCCTGGCCAGCCCCCAGCTCTCCTTGACCGTCGATGCCAGTCCGACGCACTCGAAGACGTGGTCGGCGCCCCGGCCGCCGGTCAGGTCGCGGACCGCCGCCCCGACCTCCGGTCCGGCGGCCAGCGGGTGGGTCGCGCCGAACGTGGTGGCCAGGGTCAGCTTCTCCGGTACCCGGTCCACGGCGATGATCGGGTCGGCACCGGCCAGTTTCGCACCGGCGACGGCGGAGAGCCCGACACCGCCCAGACCGACCACCACGACCGACTCGCCCGCCCGGACGCCCGCCGTGCGCAGCACCGCGCCGACACCGGTGGTGATGGCGCAGCCGAGCAGGGCGGCCAGTTCCAGCGGGATGTCCTCGGGCAGCGGGTAGCACTGGTGGGCGCCGACCACGGTGTGCTGGGCGAACCCGGCCGTGGACAGGCCCGGGTAGATGGCGTTGCCCTCGGCGTCCCAGCCGTACGGGTTCGCCATCCGGTCGCTGGCGTGCTCGCACAGGTACGGCTCGCCGTGGTCGCAGTACCAGCAGTCGTGGCACGCCGGATTCCACAGCAGCAGCACCGGGTCGCCCTCGGTGAGACCGGTCACGTCCGGGCCCACCTCCGCCACCGTGCCGGCCACCTCGTGGCCCAGCACCACCGGCATCCGCTGCGCCAGCACCCCGGTCGCCAGTGACAGGTCGGAGTGGCACAGGCTGGCAGCCGCCACCCGAACCAGCACCTCACCGGGGCCGGGAGCCCGCAGTTCCACCTGTTCCACCGACACCGGACCACCGGCCTCGCGGATCACGGCCGCCGTCGTCGCACGTCGCTCCGCCACCACACCTCCCAGAACCGAACACCGTTCGGACAACTGATCAGCCAACACAACCACAGCGCACGATGGCCGGCAAGGTCGGCCTGCCCGGCGGGAGTTACGGTTGGCGGGCGACACCGGAGGCGACACATGAACATGACCGCGCTGGCCCCGCTGACCTGGGCGAAGGGCCTGGGCACCTGGCGGTTCGGCCCGGTGACGGACGTCATCGTCGTCGTGGCGGCAGTGCTGTACCTGCACCGCGCCTACCGCACCCTGCCCCGGCAGGAGCAGGCGTGGCCGGTCGGCCGGACGGCGTCGTTCCTCGGCGCACTGGCGGTCCTCGCGATCACCCTGCAGAGCGCTGTCGACGTGTACGGGCACGAGCTGTTCTGGCTGCACATGATCGAGCACCTGCTGCTGATCATGGTGGTGCCGGTGCTGGTGATCCTGGGCCAGCCGGTCCGGTTGGCCTACACCGGTGACGACGCGGTCGCCCGGCGCACCGCCGCCGTGCTGCGCGGCCGGGTGGCGTCGTTCCTGACGTTCCCGCTGGTGGGCCTGGTGCTGTACGCGGCGGTGCTGGTCGGCACCCATCTGTTCGGCTTCCTGCCGGCGATGGTGGCGCACCCGTGGCTGCACTACGTGGAGATCGTCCTCTACCTGGTCAGCGGCTACCTGTTCTTCGTGCCACTGCTGGCGCACGAGCCGATCAAGCGGGAGCTGTCCTACCCGCTGCGGGTGTTCCTGCTGCTGATGGGCATGACGGCGGACACCGTGGTGGGCGTGCTGCTGATGATCCAGGCGCACGCGATCGACTTCGCCCACCGCTCGTGGGGCCCGTCGCCGCTGTCCGATCTGCACACCGGCGGCGGCATCATGTGGGTGGTCGGCGACGGCCTGATGTTCGGTGTGACCGTGCTCGTGGTCGGCGCCTGGATGCGGGACACGGAACGGCAGAACGACACCGGCAAGTGGCTGGAGGCGGCCCGCCGCTCGACGCTGGCGAACCTCGGGGTGGACGCGGTCGACGCGGACGACGACAACGCCAGGATCGACGACGACGATGCCGCTCTGGCCGCCTACAACCGGATGCTGGCCAAGCTCAATCAGCGGGCGGAGGGGCGCTGACCGCCGCCCGGCCCTTGATCAGCGCGGTGATGCCGAGGGCGCCGGCCAGTGGCAGCAGCACCAGGCCGGGCAACTGGTAGCGCCAGGAGAACTCGAACAGCGCCGCCGTGAACAGCACGGTGAACGCGACCCCGGTGGTGAGCATGGTCACGCCGGCCAGTCCGGACCGCCGCCCGCGCCTACCGAGCCCGCCGATCAGCCCCAGCACCAGCATGCCGAACAGCAGTGGGCCCGGCGTGTAACCGCCGTACTGGTAGTAGTGCAGGAACGCGGCCAGCGGGGCAATGGTGTGCAGCGGCCGGTGGCCGTACTTGATGGCGTAGGCGTTGGTCTGGTCGAACGCGCCGGCCGGGTTCGACGTCGGGTCCACGGTGAACAGTGGCGTCGTCCTGGAGAACTGCCACAGCCACGTGGGCGGGTCGCCGGGCAGGCTGAAGTGGTAGGGCAGGAAGCCCTTGCCGAAGTCCTCCAGCACGGCCAGCGCCACCGTCACCGGCTGGTGCAGGATCACCTGCTTGGCGAACTTCTTGTCCAGGTCGTAGACCGTTTCGCCGGGCGGGACGTAGCCGGGCCAGCCGGGCTGGAAGCCGTCCAGGTGGGAGTAGACGTTGGTGCCCAGCCGATGGCCCAGCGGCTCCTTCGGGCACAACTGCTGGAGCACCTCGTCCAGATCGAGCTTCGAGCAGTCCGCGACCTCGGCGGTGCGACCGTAGATGGTGTTGCCGGACGCGGTGTTCAGGCCCCAGTAGCCGGCCTTGGAGTGGAAGTAGGTGGCGTACGCGGCCACCACCACGAGGAAGCAGCCGCCCAGCGCACCGACCCGGGCCGCGATCCGCCGCCAGCCGCCCGGCACCCGCCACTGCCGGCCGGCCAGTACCGCGTAGATCGCCACCGGGATGATCACGCTGATCGCCACGAACCGGATGGTCATGGCCAGCCCGACGACCAACCCCGCCACGGCGAACCAGCCCGCGGCCGGCACCTTCCTGCCGATCAACAGCCAGAGCAGCACGACCAGCATGACTTCCAGCCAGACGTCGGACAGCACCTGCTGCTCGATCTGCAACTGGTAGGCGTCCAGCAGCACCGGCGCCGTGGCCAGCGCGGCCAGCCAGCGTCGGGCACCCAGCTTGACGGCCAGGTGGTACACCACCAGCGCCATGCCGATACCGGCCAGGTGCTGGACCGCCACCACCAGGCCGACACCGCCGATCGGCACCAGCGGCTTCAGGATGTACAGCGAGTAGCCGATCGGGTCCAGGTACTGCGGGTTCTCCGGGCCGATGTTGTCCAGGTACCGGTAGGCGTCGGTGTAGAAGATCGCCGGCTGGTACGCCAGCCACGTCACCACCCGCAGGCCGACACCCACCAGCAGGAACACACCGAACAACCAGTGCACCCGCGCCAGTCCCCGCCAGCCGGACCGGGTCGGAGTGGACTCGTCCGGGGTCCCGTCCGTGTCGGACGGGACCATCACCGTTTCCGTACTCACCTGTGCTGGCCGCATGTCGCCGATCATTCTGCCAACCCGCGCACGACCGACCTTCGCAGGGGCATGTCGGCAAGGTAGCCCGCGACCCTGTGAAGCGACTGAGGCGCAGCACTCCCAACCTGGGAAAAGGCTAAGTTCAGAAGGTCGCGGGCGGTTCCCAGTCCGGCCGCAGCGGCATGCCGGAACGGCTGCCGTCCAACCGGACGCCCAGGATCTGGTGCAACTGGATCTCGTTGCGGTCGAAGGCCAGCCGGGACGCCGCCATGTAGAGGCGCCACACCCTGGCCGTGCCGATGCCCACCTCGCGCACCGCCTCGGTCCAGTGGTCCTCCAGGTTCGCGCACCACGCGGCCAGCGTCATGGCGTAGTGCTCCCGCAGGTTCTCCTGGTGCCGCACCTCGAAGCCGGTCTCCTGCATGCGGCTGACCAGCTCGCCGGACGTCTCCAGCTCGCCGTCCGGGAACACGTACCGGTCGATGAAAGCCCCGGTCCGGGCGCCGTGCTCGCTGTTGGGCCGGGTGATGCAGTGGTTGAGCAGCCGGGCGCCCGGCCGCAGCTTCCCGTACAGGAAGGCGAAGTAGTCGGGCAGGTTGGCCTGGCCGATGTGTTCGGTGAGGCCGATGGAGCTGACCGCGTCGAACTCCGACTCGGCGACGTCCCGGTAGTCGCCGTGCCGCACCTCGGCGAGGTCGGACAGGCCACGGTCCACAATGGCCCGCTGAGCCCACTCTGCCTGCCGCTGCGACAGGGTCACGCCCAGCGCCTTGACGCCGTAGTGCTTGGCAGCGTGCATCACCATGCCACCCCAGCCGCAGCCGACGTCCAGCAGCCGCATCCCCGGCCGCAGCGCCAGTTTCCTGGCCACCAGGTCGAACTTGTGCTCCTGGGCCTGTTCCAGCGTGGCGTCCTCGGTCGGGTAGCACGCGCAGGTGTACGCCATGGACGGACCCAGCACCCACTCGTAGAAGGTGTTGGACACGTCGTAGTGGTGCGAGATGACCTTGCTGTCCCGCGACTTGGAGTGCCGCCTGCCGAACGCGCCGAGCCGGGACAGGCCCGCCCGGCTGCGCCGCTCCTGCTCCGGCGGGCGCACCGGCCACCACAGCCGGGCCGCGATCAGCCGCAGCGCCAGCTGCGAGCGGACGTCGGCCGGGATCGCGGCCAGGGTCAGCTCGGGCAGGCTGGCCAGCGCGGTGTAGACGTCGCCGTCCACGTCCAGGGCACCGGACACGTATGCCCTGGCCAGGCCGAGCTCGCCGGGTGCGGAGGCCAGATGGGACAGCGCGAGCGGCGAACGGACGATCAGCCGGACGGGCGCGCCGGACGCACCGGATCGGCTTCCGTCGTAGGCGGTGCACTCGATCGGCACGTCGGGACCCACGAGCCTGGTGACGACATCGGCCAACCCCATGGTGCGGCTCCTTCCAGACACCCCTGAACCTGCGGTCAACGATTTCCGACGCACTTGTCGTAAAGGTCGGGAAGCCGGTCGTTCGGGTCGTATTCCCGCTTCATCTTCTGGTACGCGTCACCGTTGTAGTGCTCCCAGAACGTCTCGGGCGAGTAGAACGACGTCGAGTACAGCGACTTGTGGCCGTCCAGTTCGGCCACCTTGTCCTCGATCAGCCGGTTGTGGGTGCCGTCCGGGTCGCCGGGTCGCAGCGGCACCGTCGCCCAGAACCCTACGTTCACGTAGAGCTCGCCGGGCGACAGCGGGTACAGCGGCCAACCGTTGTCCGATCGCAACCTGATCGGGCACAGCCAGACCGGCTTGATCCCGATCTCGCGGTGGAAGAAGTCGAGGAACTCCGCCAGCCTGCCGACCGGGATCTCCACGTCCTGGATCACCGCCTCGTGGGCGGGCCGGCCACGCGCGGCGTACACCTTGTCGGACAGGCGGTGCCTGCGGTCGAAGGCGACCATCCTGCGGTACACGTCCGACCGGAGGTAGCGACGCGGCCAGAACCGCCGGATCGCCGGGTTCTGCACGCCGAACACCCGCGAGCACCAGAACCAGTCGGTGTCCCAGCGCCAGAGATAGTCACGGACGGTGAGAAAGTCCTCGGCCCGGTCGCCGACCGAACGGTAGAAGATCTGCTGCCCCGTGTAGTCGCTCGCGTACGGAGCGTCGTCGACGAACGTACCCAGGGTCAGGTAGTGGCGGTCCGCCTGGAAGACAGTGCCGTCCACGAAGTGGACCACCTGTCCCCCGAACGAGTGAGATTCGCAGATCTCCGCCATGGCGATCGCGCACTCGGCGGCCGTCCGGAACGGGACGTGCCGCAACCGCACGTAGGGCCGGACCCGCTCCAGCTCGATCCGCAGTCGCAGCGAGTAACCGAGGGTGCCGTACGAGTTGGGGAAGGTCCGGAACAGGTCGGCGTGCTCGTTGTCCGGCCTGGCCACCACCACTCTGCCGTCGCCGGTGAGCACCTCGGCCGCCAGCACCGACTCGTGCGGCAAGCCGTTGCGGAAGGAGGTCGACTCGATGCCCAGGCCGGCCACGGCGCCACCCAGCGTGATGGTCTTGAGCTGGGGAACGACCAACGGCATCAGCCCGTGCGGCAAGGTGGCGTCGACCAGGTCCTCGTAGGTGGTCATGCCGCCCACCTCCGCGACCTGCTCGTCCGGGTCGACGGCCAGCACCGACCGGAACCGGCTCACGTCCAGTCCGGGCACCGAGGCTGGCTCCCGAAAACGAAAGAGGTTCGAGGTGGGTTTGGCCAGCCTCACCGGGGAACCCTCTGGCAACGCGGAGTAAGCTCCGCGGAGCGTCGCGACGGCAGCGCGATGGCTGTCCAGGTCTGCTCCGTCGAGGTAGGCACCCATGACCACCGATGCTATTGCCCGGTGCCGTTCTGGTCACGGCACGAGCATCCGACGGTGGTGTGATCTCAGTATCTCGGTGTCCGTCTCACGGCGCCTGAAGACTCGTCTCGGTATGTGTGATCTGGAGTCGCGAGGACAACGTTCCCGACGCTCGGGCGTCTTAACGTATGGGGACTAGGCACACACGGTAAGAGGGGCAGATGCAGGACGGCAACGGAATGGGCCGGCGACACCGTCGGACGGCGATCAGCGTGATCGGACTGGCAGCGGCCGCGGTTGTCCTGGCCGCGTGCTCGTCCGGTCCGAGCCCGAGCGGGACCACCACGAACGACGCGCTGGGACAGCAGGACGCGAGTCAGACGCGTTCCGCGACGCCCAGCCAGGCGGCCCTCGCCTCGGTCAGCGTCACGCCGAACGCGGGCAAGGACATCAACCCGACCACCCCGATCGTGGTGAAGGCCAGCAACGGGACGCTGTCCAGCGTCACGGTCGTCAACACGGTCAAGGGCACCCACGTCACCGGCGCGTTCTCCGCCGACAAGACGACGTGGACGTCGAACGAGGACCTCGGCTACGGCTCGACGTACTCGGTGAACGCGGTCGGCGCGAACAGCGACGGCAGGTCCGTCACCCGGCAGAGCACGGTCAGCACGCTCGACCCGGCCAAGGTCGCCTACCCGAACATGATCCCGGCGCCCGCCTCGGTGACCAGCATCGGTGTCGGCCAGCCCGTGGTGTTCCAGTTCGACCAGCCGGTGGCCGACAAGAAGGCCGTGCAGGCCGCGCTGACGGTGCAGACCAGCCCGTCCCAGCCGGGCGCCTGGTACTGGATCTCCGACCGCCAGGTCGACTACCGGGCCCAGGACTACTGGCAGGCCGGGACCACCATCAACGTGACCGCGAAGGTCTACGGGCTGGACTTCGGCGACGGCGTCTTCGGCGCAGAGGACCGCCAGGTCACCTTCCACGTGCACGACGCCTGGATCGCGAAGGCCGACGGCAAGACCGAGAAGATGAACATCTACGACAACGGCCACCTGGTCAAGACGATGCCGATCAGCATGGGCAAGCAGTCGACCCCGACCAAGGTCGGCGTGCACGTCATCTCCTCGCGCAACCAGAAGGTGCAGATGAACTCCTGCACCTACGGCGTGTGCCCGCCGGACCCGAGGGCCTACAACGAGACCGAGTACTGGGCCGAGCGCATCTCCAACAGCGGCGAGTTCGTGCACGAGAACCCGGCCACGGTCGGCTCGCAGGGCTCGACCAACGTGTCGCACGGCTGCATCAATCTCAGCCAGGCCAACGCCGAGTGGTTCTTCAACCACCTGGGCATCGGCGACGTCGTCGAGGTGGCCAACTCGGGCGGCCCGAAGATGCCGGTCTGGGACATGTACGGCGACTGGGGTGTCTCCTGGTCCACCTGGGAAGCGGGCAACGCCTGAGTGAGCGAGTTCAGCGACCGCCTGCGGTCGATCCTGGTGTTCGGCGGGGACCTGCCCACGTTCGACGTGTCGTGGGTGCCCGCCGAGCCCACCGGGCTGTTCGCCACCTGGCTGACCGAGGCCGTCGCCGCGGGCGTCCCGGAACCCCACTCCACTGTCTTGTCCACAGTGGATGCTGACGGTCACCCGGACGCGCGGGTGCTCATCCTGAAGGACGTCACCACCGAGGGCTGGTGGTTCGCCAGCAGCGCCAACAGCCCCAAGGGCGTGCAACTGGCCGCGAGTCCCTTTGCCGCGCTGACCTGGTACTGGCCTGGCCAGGCTCGGCAGATCAGGGTGCGCGGTGAGGTCCGCCCGGCGAGTGTCGAGGACAGTGCCGCCGACTACCTGGCGCGGGCCGCCGGCGGCCGGGCCGAGGCGTTGGTCGGTCGCCAGAGCGAACCGCTGCGCGACGCCGCTGACCTGACCGCGGCACTCGCGGCGGCCGAGGCGGAGCTGAAGCGCGACCCCGCGCTGGTGGCCAAGGACTGGACCCGTTACGTGCTGGCCCCCACCGAGGTCCAGTTCTTCCAGGGCGACGCCAACCGCCACCACGTCCGGGTGCGCTACACCCGAACCGGCGACGCCTGGACCCACACCCTCCTCTGGCCCTGACCGGCTCGGTCGCGCCGGGCGCCCACCGACCGCGCGCCTACCCGCCGCGACGAGCCCCTACGGCTACCGTTCCAGGTGCGCGGGCATTGCGCGAAACTTGCCAGGAACGCGGTTCCTGCCCACGGCGCTGGCGGTGACATGCGGTTCTACCGGGATTCCGGCTTCGCGGCTGTTGGATCGCGACCTCCGCAGAAAGATGCTGCTCCCGAATGGCTCGCCTGGCACTTCACGACCTGGACCAATCTGGAGCGGATCGCGGCGGACGCTTGCCTCAAGCCCGACAGCGAGGCCGCACCCGCACAAGGTGTCGGTGACGTGGGAATCAAGGCTGTCCGCCTGCGAACGAGCGTGACGCCACTTGACCGTCCGGGCTACCCACAAGGGGTCTGCGTCGGTGACCACGTCCCCTTCTACTTCACGCCGAGATCGCCGATGCCCTACCGGGTCCTCAAGCACAAGGCGCAGTACCAAGGTGACCACACCGGCCTGGTGATGCTGGGCATCAGCCTGCGATCGGTGCTGGAACAGCGCCTCACCTGGTGTGTGAGTGACAGGAACGCCGCCTCACCGGTCGTGAGGTTCACGTGCGATGTCCAGGGACTGGGCACCTTCATCGACTTCGACCTGATGACGCAGTTCATGTACGGCCGCACTCAGGATGACGCGGACCGGCCAACGCGGCGGGCGGCCGAACTGCTTGTGCTCGGACAGGTACCGCTCGCACTGGTCACCCATGTGGTGGTAACTACTCGGGATGGGCTGATCACCGCACGTCAGAGGCTCCATACTGTCGGTTGTTCGAGGCAGTATGAGATACAGCCCAGCTTCCTGTATCAATGACGACAACGCCCGGAGGGGCCGACCGGAGGAGGCGCCATGATCACTTACACTGCGGGCGACCTCCTCGACGCCGATGTCGACGCGCTGGTCAACACTGTCAACACGGTCGGAGTGATGGGCAAGGGTCTGGCGCTCCAGTTCAAAAGGCGGTTCCCGGACAACTTCCGTCAGTACGCTGCGGCGTGCAGGCGGGGCGAGGTTCGACTGGGGCGGATGTTCGTGGTCGTGAACTCGGAGCTGGATGGTCCGCGTTACATCATCAACTTCCCCACCAAGGGCCACTGGCGTGGTCGATCCAGCATTGAGTCGATCAAAGCGGGTTTGGACGATCTCGAGCGAGTAATTGGCGAACTCGGCCTCAAGTCGCTGGCACTGCCGGCCCTTGGTGCCGGTAACGGCGGCCTGGAATGGCGTGACGTTCGACCAGTGATCGAACAGCATCTTCGTGAACTCGACAATGTCGACGTGCGGGTATACCCGCCTACCAACGAACGCCGCTCGCTGCGGGCAAGCGCGATCCCGATGACCTGGGCACGATCATCACTGATCGAGCTCATCAAGGATTATGCTCCGCGAAAGATCGACATGGCGCCGGATGATCCTCCGGTTAGCGCATCTCATCTCGAGATTCAAAAACTCCTATATTTCGCCAATATAGCCGTTACCGACCTGCGTCTCAAGTTCAGTCAGGGCAACTACGGCCCTTATAGTGATGCGGTCAGGCATCTGATACAGGAGATGGAAGGCTTGTTCGTCACCGGGTTCGGCGACGGCACAACCGCCGTCCAGGAGCTGGCGCCCATCGCCCCCAGCGAGAACGGAATTGTTGCAAGCGACGAATTCATCAGGCGAACCGGCAAAGACGTGCGACGCCATCTGGTGACCCCCACGCTGGTCCTGATCGAAGGATTCGAAGGTCCGTATGAGCTGGAGCTGCTGGCAAGCACGCATTGGGCGGCGACCCAGGGTGGCGCACGTGACGCGACGACGGCCGCGCAGTTCGTTCGGAGTTGGACCGTGCGGAAGGCGCGGATGTTCACCGACTACCACGTCACGTGCGCGTGGGAGCACTTGGTGAGCAAAGAACTGATCCCCGCAGTCTGACTGAAGCTGACCACAACTCGAGCACGCTCGCGATCAGCATTTCACCGACCTCTAACGACGCCGGTCGGCGTTGAGGCGGGCGGCCTGGCGGGTCAGGTGGTCGCGTTCGGCGAGATTCGGGGCCTGGTGGGCCGCATCGGCGTACAGGCGGGCCGCCGTTGGCAGGTCACCGTCCCGCTCGTGCAGATACGCCGCCACCGCGGCATGCCGGGGCAGTGAGTCGTCCACCGACTCCAGCGCTGCCAGGCCCGCGCGCGGGCCATCCGCCTCGCCGACCGCCACCGCTCGGTTGAGCCGGACGACCGGGCTGTCGGTCAGTCGCACCAGCTCGTCGTACCACTCGACGATCTGCACCCAGTCGGTCTCCTCGGCAACCCGCGCGTCGGCGTGCAGGGCCGCGATGGCGGCCTGGACCTGGAACTCGCCCAACTGGTCGCGGGCCAGCGCCGCCTGCAGGAGCTGGACGCCCTCGGCGATCAAGGAAGTGTCCCACCGGCCTCTGTCCTGCTCCGCCAGCGGCACCAGGCTGCCGTCGGGCGCGGTTCGGGTGGCGCGCCGAGCGTGGTGCAGCAGCATGAGTGCGAGCAGGCCCGCGACTTCGGGGTGGTCGATCGAGGTTGCCAGCTGCCGGGTGAGCCGGATGGCCTCGGCGGCGAGGTCCACATCGCCGGAATAGCCCTCGTTGAAGACCAGGTACAGGACCCGCAGCACCGTGGCGACGTTGCCGGGCCGGTCGAACCGCACGCCGGAGACGGTGCGCTTGGCACGGCTGATGCGCTGCGCCATGGTCGCCTCGGGCACCAGGTACGCCTGGGCGATCTGGCGGGTGGTCAGCCCGCCGACCGCGCGCAGCGTGAGCGCCACCGCGGACGAGGGCGTCAGCGACGGGTGGGCGCACAGGAAGTAGAGCTGGAGCGTGTCGTCCACCGACGGCGCCGGGCCGGGCGCTGGCTCGTCGTCGATGACGTCCTCACGTCGGCGGCGGGCCGTGTCCGCACGGGCCGCGTCCAGGAACTTGCGCCAGGCCACGGTGACCAGCCAACCCTGGGGGTCCCGTGGCGGGTCGGCAGGCCAGACGCGGACCGCCTCGACCAGCGCTTCCTGCACGGCGTCCTCGGCCGCCGCGAAGTCGGCTCCGCGGCGGACGAGGATCGCGAGCACCTTCGGCGTGAGGCTGCGAAGGAGCGCCTCGTTCATTCGGTGATGGTGGGCGCCGAGGCCAGGAACGGGCGCACCTCGAGCCACTCGTGGATGGGCTTGCCACCCGCACCGGGGGCGGCCGACAGCTCGCCGGCCAGCTCGATGGCCCGCTCGTAGCTGTCGACGTCGATCACCATCCAGCCGGCGATGAGGTCCTTGGTCTCGGCGAACGGGCCGTCGGTCACCGGCGGGCGCCCTTCGCCGTCGTACCGGACGAACATGCCGTCGGGGGCCAGCGCCTGGCCGCCGACGAACTCACCGGTCCGCTCCAGCCGGGCGGCGAAGTCGTCCATGTACTTGAGGTGCGCCGTGATCTCGTCCGGCGTCCACTGGTCCATGGGCACGTCGTTGACCGCGGCCGGAGCGCCCCGGTAGTGCTTGAGCAGCAGATACTTGGCCATGATGTTCTCCTCGGTGCCGGTGTGGTCGCTTTCACCACCGGGGACGAAGCCGGCAACGGCTTCTCGACATGGCTACAGACCCAGTTCCCTGGCGATCAGCATCCGCTGCACCTCGCTGGTCCCCTCGCCGATCTCCAGGATCTTGGCGTCCCGGTAGAACCGCCCGACCGGGTACTCGTTCATGAAACCGTATCCGCCGAACACCTGGGTGGCGTCCCGGGAGTTGTCCATCGCCGCGTTGGACGCGACCAGCTTGGCCACGGCCGCGTCCTTCTTGAACGGCTCGCCGCGCAGCATCTTCGCCGCCGCATGGTAGTAGGCCAGCCGGGCGGTGTGCGCGCGGACCTCCATGTCGGCGATCTTGAACTGGATGGCCTGGTAGTGCCCGATCTGGTGGCCGAACGCCTCGCGCTCGTGGGCGTAGCGGACGCACTCGTCGACGCAGCCCTGGGCCAGGCCGACGGACAGTGCGGCGATCGCGACCCGGCCCTCGTCGAGGATGGACAGGAACTGGGCGTACCCCCGGCCGCGCTCGCCGAGCAGGTTGGCCGCTGGCACCCGGCAGTCCACGAAGGACAGTTCACGGGTGTCCGACGCGCTCCACCCCACCTTGGAGTACTTCTTCGACACCGAGAAGCCGGGCGTGCCGCTGGGCACGATGATCGCGGAGATCTCCTTGCGGCCCTCCGGCCGGGTGCCGGTCACGGCCGTCACGGTCACCAGCGCGGTGATGTCGGTGCCGGAGTTGGTGATGAACGCCTTCGACCCGTTGATCACCCAGGTGTCACCGTCCAGAGTGGCCGTCGTGGCGGTGGCGCCGGCGTCCGAACCGCCGCCCGGTTCGGTCAGGCCGAAGGCGCCCAGCTGCTCACCGGCGCACAGCGCGGGCAGCCACCGCTGCTTCTGCTCGTCGGTGCCGAACCGGTGCAGCGGCATGGCGCCCAGTGACACGCCCGCCTCCAGCGTGATGGCCACCGAGGAGTCGACCCTGCCCAGTTCCTCCAGTGCCAGGCACAGCGCGAAGTAGTCGCCGCCCATGCCGCCGTGTTCCTCCGGGAACGGCAGGCCGAACAGGCCCATCCGCCCCATGCCGGCGACGATCTCGTACGGGAACTCGCCCCGCTCGTAGAAGTCGCCGATCACGGGCGCCACCTCGCGCCGGGCGAAGTCCTCGACCGTCTTGCGCAGCGCGTCGTGCTCGTCGTCGAGTCGGTTGTCGATCATGGCTGTTCCTCCGGGGTCACCAGAGCCAACGGTTCGTCCAGGGCCACCTGTTGGCCGGTGTGGACGTACAGCTCGGAGACAACGCCGTCCACCTGTGCGGTGATCGTGTGCTCCATCTTCATCGCCTCGACGACCAGCAGCGGAGTACCCGCCGTGACCTGGTCGCCTGCCGTCACCCGGACGGCCAGGACCGTGCCGGGCATCGGGCTGGTCAGCGGGCCGAACGTGACGCCGTCGGCCGCCTTCGCGGACAGCCGCTCGGTCTCGGTCAGCGGCCAGGCGCGACCGTCCACGCCCAGCCACCCGACGTCGCCGTCGTGCGCACAGGCATAGGCCCTGGTGGTGCCGCCGACGTCCACTACCAGGTCGGTCCCGTCCCGGCGGGCGGACGCGCGCACCGGGTCCGCGTCCCCCACGGCCACCTCGGCGGCGGACGCCCGGCCGCGCAGCCGCACCCGCACCGGCTCCCGCCCGGCCACCGCGATCTGCCACGTCGTCCAGGCGTGCTCGCCCAGCCGCCAGCCGCCGGGCAGGTCCCACGGGTCGCCGCCGGTCGGCTCGGCCGCCAGCGCCCGTTCCAGCGCGGCGGCCACCAGCAGGTCGGCCGGGGGCTCGTCGGCGACCAGCCGGTCCGTCGACCGTTCCACCAGACCGGTGTCCAGCCGGCCGGCGACCACGTCCTCGTCGGCCAACAACCGTTGCAGGAAACCGAGATTGGTGGTCACGCCGAGAATCAGGGCGGACCGCAGGCCGGCCGCGAGGGTGCGCAGGGCGTCGTCGCGGGTGGGGCCGTGGGCGATGTACTTGGCCAACATCGGGTCGTAGTCGCTGCTCACCACCAGGCCCGGGATCAGCGCCGAGTCGACCCGCAGCTGGTCGACCGGTTCGCGCAGCGCGAGCACCCGCCCGCCGGTGGGCAGGAAGCCGCGGGCCGGGTCCTCCGCGTAGACACGCACCTCGATCGCGTGACCGGAGGGCGGCCCGACCGGTACGGCCAGCCGCTCGCCGGCCGCCACCCGCAGTTGCTGCTCCACCAGGTCGATGCCGGTGACCAGTTCGGTGACCGGGTGCTCGACCTGTAGGCGGGTGTTCATCTCCATGAAGAAGAACTCGTCCGGCCGGTCGGCGGACACGATGAACTCGACGGTGCCGGCGCCGGTGTAGCCGACCACCTTGGCCGCGTCCACGGCGGCTTGGCCCATCCGCTGCCGGGTCGGCTCGTCCAGGAACGGCGATGGTGCCTCCTCGACGATCTTCTGGTGCCGCCGTTGCAGGCTGCACTCGCGTTCGCCCAGGTGCAGCACGGTGCCGTGGGTGTCGGCGAGCACCTGGATCTCGATGTGCCGTGGTGAGCCGACGAACCGTTCCACCAGCAGGGTGCCGTCGCCGAAGGACGCCGTCGCCTCCCGCCGTGCGGACGCGATCGCCTCGGCGAGTGCACCGGCCCCGGTCACCAGCCGCATGCCCTTGCCGCCGCCGCCCGCGGACGGCTTGAGCAGCACCGGAAAGCCGACTTCAGCGGCCGCGGCGGCCAACTGGTCGTCTGTCATGTCCGGCTCGGTCCGGCCGGGCACCACCGGAACGCCTGCCTGCGCCACGGTCAGCTTGGCGCGGATCTTGTCGCCCATCGCCTCGATCGCGCTCACCGGCGGCCCGACGAACACCAGTCCGGCCCGCTCGCACGCGGCGGCGAAGGCGGCGTTCTCGGACAGGAAGCCGTAGCCGGGATGCACCGCCTGGGCGCCGGTCTCCCGGGCCGCGTCGACGATCCGCTGTATCGCCAGGTAGCTCTCGCTCGCCCTGGCCGGGCCGATCCGCACGGCGACATCGGCGGCCAGCACGTGCTTGGCACGGGCGTCCGGGTCGCTGTGGACGGCGACCGACCGGATGCCCATCCGCCGCAGGGTGTCGATCACCCGGACGGCGATCTCCCCTCGGTTGGCGACCAGGACGGTGTGAAACATCGGTCCCTCACATCCGGAAGACGCCGTAGCCGACCGGGGCCAGCGGCGCGTTGGCGGCGGCGGACAGCCCGAGGCCCAGGACCATGCGGGTGTCCATCGGGTCGATCACGCCGTCGTCCCACAGCCGGGCGGTGGCGTAGTAGGGGTTGCCCTGGTCCTCGTACTGCTGGCGGATCGGGTTCTTGAAGGTGGCCTCGTCGTCGGTCGACCACGGTTCGCCCCTGGCCGCGAGTTGGTCGGCGCGAACCGTGGCGAGCACGGACGCGGCCTGCTCGCCGCCCATCACCGAGATCCGGGCGTTGGGCCACATCCACAGGAAGCGGGGCGAGTACGCCCGCCCGCACATCGAGTAGTTGCCGGCGCCGAACGAGCCGCCGATGATCACGGTGAACTTCGGCACCCGCGCGCACGCCACCGCGGTGACCATCTTGGCGCCGTGCTTGGCGATCCCGCCCGCCTCGTACTCGCGGCCGACCATGAACCCGGTGATGTTCTGCAGGAACACCAACGGAATCGACCGCCGATCGCACAGTTCGATGAAATGCGCGCCCTTCATGGCCGACTCGCTGAACAGCACGCCGTTGTTGGCCACGATCCCGACCGGGTGACCGTGGATGGCGGCGAACCCGGTGACCAGCGTGCCGCCGTACTCCTTCTTGAACTCGGCGAACCGGCTGCCGTCCACGATCCGGGCGATCACCTCGCGCACGTCGTAGGGCGTGCGGGAGTCGGTCGGCACCACCCCGTGCAGGTCGCCGGGGTCGACGGCCGGTGGTTCGACCGGGGAGACGTCCCACGGCCGGCCGGCGCGCGGGCCGAGCGTGTCGACGATGGACCGGACGATCCGCAGCGCGTGCGCGTCGTCGTCGGCCAGGTGGTCGGTGACGCCGGAGATCCGCGAGTGGACGTCGCCGCCGCCCAGCTCCTCCGCGGTGACCACCTCGCCGGTGGCCGCCTTCACCAGCGGTGGCCCGCCCAGGAAGATGGTGCCCTGGTTGCGGACGATCACGGCCTCGTCGCTCATCGCCGGCACGTACGCGCCGCCCGCGGTGCACGAGCCGAGCACGGCCGCGACCTGGGGGATGCCCTGGCCGGACATGATGGCCTGGTTGTAGAAGATGCGGCCGAAGTGCTCGCGGTCCGGGAACACCTCGTCCTGCCGGGGCAGGAAGGCGCCGCCGGAGTCGACGAGGTAGACGCAGGGCAGGCGGTTGTGCAGCGCCACCTCCTGGGCGCGCAGGTGCTTCTTCACCGTCATCGGGTAGTAGGTGCCGCCCTTGACGGTGGCGTCGTTGGCCACGACCACGCATTCGCGGCCGGAGATCCGGCCGACGCCGGTGATGATCCCGGCCGACGGTGCTTCGTCGCCGTACATGCCGTTCGCGGCCAGGGCGGACAGCTCCAGGAACGGCGAACCCGGGTCGAGCAGGGCGTCCACCCGGTCGCGCGGCAGCAGTTTGCCGCGTTCCACGTGCCGCTGCCTGGCCCGTTCCGGGCCGCCGCGCGCGGTCTCGGCGAGCCGGGCGCGCAGCTCGTCGGCCAGCGCGGTGTGCGCCCTGACGTTGCGGCGGTGGGCTTCCGATGCGGGATCGGCCGCTGTGCGCAGCACGGGCGCGTCCATGTTCCCTCGCCTCGACTCCGGCCTCGACTCCACGTTAGTGAACGTTAACACGCCGGTGCCCCGGCGTCTCGTGGACGCCGGGGCACGTGACGAGCACTACGCACGCGGGGAGAGGTTCAGCCGGTGACGCCGTCCACCGCGGGCAGGAAGCCGCCGGAGTAGCCGGCCGGGGTCGGGTGGTAGGAGTCGGTGATGTGGGTGAAGTCGACGCTGTGCAGCCACGACGTACCCGACGAGCAGATCTCGTGCGCACCGAAGGCGTCGCGCACGTCGACGTAGTGGAAGCCGGCGAGCTTGGCGACCTCGCCGGAGATGGTCGAGTCGATCAGGTCGGAGCCGCCGTTGATGGCGGTCCGCTTGGTGTTGGACAGGCCGACGACGCACGAGCCGGGCACCTGGTAGAAGCGCGGGTAGCCGGTCACGATCACCGTGGCGTCGGGCGCGTGCGAGCGGACCGTGGTGTACACGCTGTCCAGTCGCGCGGGCAGGGTGGTGCGGACGAAGTTCTCCGCGCTGTTGATCTCACTGACGCACCCGGAGTCGCTGTCCAGGATGCAGTCCTCGAACACCGTCGTGAAGCCGGCGTCGTTGCCGCCGATGGTGATCGTGACCAGCGTGGTCGACGCGCTCAGGCCACCGAGTTGGCCGGAGAGCAGGCTGCTCGTCGTGGCGCCGGAGCAGGCCGCCAGGTCGAACGACGCCGTGCCGTGTGCCGCCGCCCAGAGTCCGGGGTAGCCCTCGGGGCTGCGGTCACAACTCGTGCCGTCACTGATGTAGTCGTCGGTGCCGACACCGGATGCGTAGGAATCACCCAGTGCCACGTAGTTGGTTCCGGCAGCGGATGCCGGTACCACCACGGAGAGCACCGCCGCGACGGCCAGAACCGTCGCGCCGGCAAGACTTCGAGCCAGACGCATGGCGCCTCCTTGGGCCAAGCCCCAACAGGTCCGTTCATGAATACCAAGGTCTGACCAGATGCAGAAGAATATCGTCAATAGTTAACCGACTGTCGGGCAAATACCCCGTCGGTGCACCCGATCGTCCGGGCGGCGTCCCTGATCCGTCGCCGTCCGGCCACTTCGCCGACGATCCGGGGAACACGGCCGAGGCAGGCGGTTAACCTGCGCTAACCTGAGTCCGTGTCCCCTGCCGCTGAGCCGAAGCCGACCCGCCGCGACCAGATCCTGGCCGCTGCGGCGGAACTGTTCGCCCGGAGCGGTTTCCACGGCGTCGGCATCGACGACATCGGTTCCGCCGTCGGCATCTCGGGTCCCGCGCTGTACCGGCACTTCCGCAGCAAGGACGCGATGCTCGGCGAGATGCTCACGTCGATCAGCGACTACCTGCTGGCCGGCGGCCTGCGCACGGTCGAGGCCATCCCGGAGCCGGCCCTGGCGCTGGACGGCCTGATCCGCTTCCACGTCGCCTTCGCGCTGGACAACCCGGCGCTGATCACCGTGCAGGAACGCAGCCTGGCCAACCTCGGCGAGCCGGACCGCCGCAGGGTCCGCGCGATGCAGCGGCGCTACGTCGAGACATGGGTCCAGACGATCACCTCGGCGGTGCCCGGCACCGAGGAGCCGGGCGCCCGTGCCGCCGCCCACGCCGTGTTCGGCCTGATCAACTCCACTCCGCACAGCACCCACCTGGGCCGCGATGAGATGGCGGAACTCCTGTTCCGCATGGCGAGAGCGGCCCTGGTCAGCCCTGGTAGCCTCGTCGATTCGGCCAACCCATCTGCCACGATGAGTACAGGGGTCGACACGGGGGTCATCGCTGAGGAGTCGGAACGTGAGGTCAGTGCCTGACGGCCCGTCACCCGTGCTCGGGCTGCGCGAGCGGAAGAAGGCGAAGACACGGGCCGCCATCCGCGAGCACGCCATGCGCCTGTTCCGGGACCAGGGCTACGCCGAGACCACCGTCGACCAGATCGCCGACGCGGCCGAGGTGTCCCCCAGCACGTTCTTCCGCTACTTCCCCACCAAGGAAGACGTCGTGATCGGCGACGACTTCGACGGCATGCTCGCCGACGCGCTGCGCGACCAACCGCTGGAGCTCAGCCCGATCCAGGCGGTCCGGGCCGCGCTCAAGACGGTGTTCGCGGACATGCCGGAGGAGGCACGGCAGCGCGACCGTGAGCGGCACGAGCTGATCGAGGCGGTGCCCGAGCTTCGGGTCGCGGTCCTCGACGAGTACTCCCGGTCGTTGCGGCTGCTGGCCGGCCTGGTGGCCGAGCGGCTGGGCCGGGACGAGAACGACCTGCGGGTACGGGTGTTCGCCGGTGCGATGGTGGGCGTCGCCCTGGCCACCCTCGGTGTGGCGGCGCAGCGGTCGTGCGAGGTCAGCGACCTGCTGGACGAGGCGCTCGGCCTGCTGGAGGCCGGCCTACCGCTGTAGGCCGTCTTCCCGCGCGGCCGCACCGTAACCGCGCATCCGTTCGGTCACCCCGGCGATCTCCGCCGCCGGTAGCAGTCGCGGCACGCCGACCGAGCGCGCGGCCAGCCACACCTGGCACAGCCACTCCAGTTGCAGCGCCCGCTCGTAGGCCGCGGCCAGATCACCGCCGACGGTGACGGCGCCGTGGTTGCCCAGCAGGCAACCGGTGCGCTCGCCGAGCGCGGCCAGCGTGGCGGCGGCCAGTTCCGGACTGCCGAACCGGGCGTACCCGGCCACCCGCACCGCACCGCCGAACAGGCCGAGCGCGTAGTGGATCGGCGGCACCTCGTCCACCAGCGTGGACACCGCGGTGGCGTGCGGCGCGTGGGTGTGCACCACGGCCCGGATCGGGCGGCCCGCGTCGCGCCGGTACAGCGCGAGATGCAGCGGCACCTCGGAGGTGGGCGGGAGATCACCGGCGACCTGCCGGCCGGTCAGGTCCAGCACGGCGATCGACTCGGGCACCAGTTCGGCGTAGGGCACGCCGGTGGGTGTGACAGCGATGAGGTCGCCCGCTCTGGCGGAGATGTTGCCGGACGTGCCGACCACGAGCCGGTCGGCGATCATGCGCCTGCCCAGCTCGCAGACGGCGGCCCGCAGGTCGGTGAGCAGCGGTTGTGCCATGGGGAGTGGGTAACCGGTGGGCCCGGTGGTGGTCAAGCGGGTGGACGCGCCAGGATCTTGTCGGCCCGACGCACCGGTCGGCCGCTTAGGGAAAGATGGGCGACGTGGCATCGGCGGAGGACCCGGATCGGCGGCAGCGGATCATCAGCGCCGCCAGTCAGGCGCTGGCCGCCGCCAGCGAGGGGGACGACGGGGACGCCGTCGAACGGCTGATCAACTTCGTGCAGGACTCGTCCGACGAGCACACGGACGTGCGGGAGTTGGTGCTGCTG
Organism: Pseudonocardiaceae bacterium; assembly: GCA_036491115.1. Classification (GTDB taxonomy): domain Bacteria; phylum Actinomycetota; class Actinomycetes; order Mycobacteriales; family Pseudonocardiaceae; genus DATEPR01. The sequence continues at coordinate 21,265 of DASXCQ010000045.1, read as the reverse complement.
CTGTTCTCCGAGTGCAGCCGGATGGTGGCCGAGCTGAGCGAGGGCGGCGCCACCCCGGTGCGGATGCAGGTCTTCGACGAGGACGGCCAGGAGGTGCCGATCGACGAGGCCGACCCGCCGGTGCGGACCGCGGTGCGCACACTGCTGGCCGAGGTGCACGGCGACGAGGACGCGGCAGCGGAGCAGGTGGAGATCGCCTTGTCCAGTGCCGCGCCGGAGGAGATGGCGACCGTGGTGATCCAGGCGCTGCGCTGGACCATCCGGCTGGCCACCACCTGCCGGGAGCGGGAACTGCCGGTGCCGGACTGGATCTCGGAGGCGCTCGGCCACTGACCCCCTTGACTGCCAAATATCTCTCTCCATAAGATACTCGCTAAACGGGAGTACGGGGAGAGTGAGATTCATGGCGGACGAACGAACTGGGGTGCTGGTGGTCGGGGCGGGCCTGGCCGGCTGCGCGGCAGCGATGTTCCTGGCCCGGCGCGGGGTGGACGTGCTGCTGGTGGAACGGCACCAGAGCCCGTCGACGCACCCCAGGGCCACCGGCCAGTCCCGGCGCACCATGGAACTGCTCGGGTACGCGGGCGTGGCCGACCAGATCACTGCCGCCGGGGACGGCAACGACGACGCCCGCGCGGTGACACCGGCACTGTTCGGCACGGCGAGCCAGGACCAGGTCGAGCCGATCCTGCTCCGGCGGGCCCAGCAGGACGGCGCCGAGATCCGGTTCGGCGCCGAGGTCGTCGGCCTGGCCCAGGACGCGGCCGGTGTCACGGTCCGGCTGCTCAGCCACTGGAACGGCAGGATCACCACGGTCCGGTCCGACTACGTCGTCGCGGCCGACGGCCACCGCAGCCGGATCCGCGCGTCGCTGGGCATCCGCCGGCACGGCAGGGGCAGCCTGCGCAACACCATCGAGGTCGTCTACGTCCGCAGGGACACCCAGGACAAGCGGCTGATGAGCTTCGAGTACCACCCGGAACGCGGCGAGTCGATGCGCGACTTCACCACCGACACGGTGGCCGGCCTGATCCAGCTGGCCGATCCGGACGCCGACATCGAGGTGGAGGCCGTCCAGGCGTGGGAGGTGGGCGCGAGCGTCGCCGACCGGTTCGCCGCCGGGCGGGTGTTCCTGGCCGGCGACGCGGCGGCAACGGCGCCACCGGACGGTGGCACGTCGGGGGACACGGCGATCGGCGACGCCTTCGACATCGCCTGGAAGCTGGCGGCCGTGCTGGACGGCACGGCGGCGCCCGCATTGCTGGACAGCTACGAGGCCGAGCGCGCGCCGTCTGCCGAACAGGTGGTGCTGGCGGCCCTCCACACAGCGAAGGAACACACCATGCCCTGGCTGGACCTGACCGGCGACCCGACTCCCCTGGCCCGACTCGCCCTGGGCTTCGGCTTCCGCTGCCGGTCCGCTGCCGTGCTGATCGACGACGCCGACCCGGCACCCGCCGAGGACCCCCTGCACCCGTCGGCCCGGCCCGGCTTCCGTGCCCCGCATGTGCCGCTGCTGCGTTCCGGAGCCGTCCAGGTATCCACAGTGGAGCTGTTCGGGGACGGCTGGACCCTGCTCACCGCCACCGAGGGCGGCGTCTGGCATGAAGCGACCCGGAGCGTGGCGACGACGCTCGGCCTGCCGATCAGGGCCGTCGGACTCGGCGCCGGGCTGACCGATCCCACCGGCAGCCTCGCCACCACCTACGGCATCGAGAACGGCGGCGCGAGCCTGATCCGCCCGGACGGCGTGGTCGCCTGGCGCGCGACGACCGAACCCACCGACCCGGCCGCCGCCCTGCTCGCCGCCCTGCGCCGCCTGCTCGGACTGGAACACGCCACAGCGGCCGCATGAGCCGATCGGGGATGATCCGCGACAAGCGCCCGAACGGACCTTGACGTCCGAATCGGCGGCGGCGACGATCACCGCACAAGCTCCTACTCACCGGTAGCGGGGTCGTCATGCGCAGGATCGTCGCCGTCGCCGCAGCATCAGCGGCCCTCACCACCGCGCTGCTCACCGCCCCGGCGAGCGCCGCGACGTTCCAGCACTACGTCGCGCTGGGCGACTCCTACGCGTCCGGCCCGCTGATCCCCGACCAGTCGCTCCAGCCGATCGGTTGCGCCCGGTCCGATCACAACTACCCTGGCGACCTGGCCCGCCGGCTCGGCGTGCCACTGACCGACGTGAGCTGCGGCGGCGCCGAGACGGCCGACATGACGGGCACCCAGTCCGTCCCGCTGGGCAGCAACCCGCCCCAGTTCGACGCCATCACCCCGGACACCGACCTGGTCACGGTCACGATCAGCGGCAACGACATCGGCTTCACGTCGATCCTGGAGACCTGCGCCGAGGACAGCCTGACCAACCCGCTGGGCCACCCCTGCCGCGACCACTTCACGGCCGGCGGCACCGACCAGCTCGCCGCCCGGATCGACGCGGCGGCGCCGAAGGTGGCGCAGGTGCTGGCCGGCATCCGGCAGCGCGCACCGCACGCCAGCGTCGTCGTGGTCGGCTACCTGCGCATCCTGCCGCCGTCGCTGGGCTGCTGGCCGGTGGTGCCGGTCTCGGTCGGCGACGTGCCCTACCTGGACGGCGTGGAGCACGAGCTGAACGCGATGCTGGGCGCGCAGGCGGCCGCGGCGAACGACATATTCGTGAATCCGGGAAACGCGACGGGCCACGATGTGTGCCAGCCGGAGAGCCGCAAATGGGTCGAAGGCATCGTGCCGACCTCGCCCGCTTTCCCGGTTCATCCGAATGCGGCCGGTATGACCGAGGTGGCCAATCTGGTCGCGGCGGCGTTGCGCTGAGTTTGGACGGAATGCCCGACCGGTGACGATCGCCTTGGGGGTCGAACAATCGTCGCCATCCTGGGTCCCTGCCAAGGCATCCACAGCGTTACCGCTCCAGGTGTCGGGCACCCCGTGGTTCCCAGAACACCAGCCCAACCTGTGAGGACCCTGGCATTCTGATGGGAATTGGCGGAACCTGACGGGTTACTGATTCGTTCGACAAGACTTTCGTCGCTTGGCGTGAGCGGCCGGACACCGCAGACTCATGGTTACCGCGGCAGTACCGAGCGAGCACGGCGCGGGCACACCAACAGCCCCGACCGCATGACCGCCGACCAGAACAGCGTGTGAGGTGTGGGCGATCATGATCCATGGTGGCGTTGGCACCCGCCTCCACCTGCCCGCCGCCGTCCGCACCCGCATGGCCGGCCGCTCCCGCGTCCCGCTGCCCAGGGCACCGCTGACCAACCGGTACGGCTACTGGTTCCCGATGCTGGTGTTCGGCGTGCTGATCCTGGTCGCGCCGCTGGTGTACCAGTCGACCGGGCACTCCGCGGTCAACTACGTGTGGGATCCGGAGATCGGCTCGGCACCGAAGATCTCCGGCATCGCGTTCGCGCCGCTGCAACAGTTCGGCACGTGCAACTCGGAGCTCGGCGACCCGATGTCGGTGGCGCTGTACTGGTTCTGCGTCGTCATGTTCGGTCCGCTGCTGAGCACGCTGTGGCTGCACCGGCGGGCCCGCCGGGACGGATTCACCCCGCAGACCGGCTGGCACCTGCTGTTCGCCACCACCACGCTGGCCCTCTACGTGGTGCTGTTCCCGATCGTCGAGTTCGCGTCCCTGCACCTGCTCGGCGACTCGGTGACGACGCTGGGCCCGGAGGCGGTCCGGCGGCTGCAGATCGTCACGGTGGCCACGTTCGTCGCCGGGCTGGTGGTCGCGGGCGGCGCCGCGCTGTCGCTGCGCTCGGGCCGGCGACTGACCGGCAGGCGGTGGCTGGTGGCCGGCCTGGGACTGGTGCTGACCATCGCGAGCGCCGCCGTGCTGGAGTTCCTCACCTATCTCTCGCCCAAGCCCAGCTACGGCGCGCTGCTGATCATCGCGATCGGGCTGCTCGCCCTGGCGGTGGTGGAGCGGTGCGCGGTGTGCACGTCGGTCGCGGTGGCGTTCACGGCCGCCGCGCTGGTGGCCAACGTGACCGGGTTCCGTTCCGCCGCGCGGTGGCTGGGTATCGGGCACGGCCACTGGACGTCACTGGCCACCGCGTACGCGGACCTGACCGTACCGGGCGTGATCCTGCTGGTGGGCGCCGCGATCGGTGCCGGTGCGGCGGCGACCCGCCGCGTGTGACGATGACGCCATGCTCACGGTGCGCGGCGTAGTCGACCGGGTCGGACCCACGCTGCTGCGTGCCGTGTTCACCGTCGACGAGCCGTGTCCGGTGAGCGACGTGGTGATCGCCGAACCGGGCCGGCACACCCACCTGGCGGCCGGCGACCTGGTGCTGGGGGTCGCGGTCGGCACCGGCAGGGACGCGGTGGAACTCGTCCGGCACGCGGGCGAGCGGGGTGCCGCGGCCGTGCTGCTGAAGCCGCCGCTGGCCGGGCAGGCCACGGTGTTGGGTGCGGGCAGGTCGGCCGGCACGTCGGTGGTCGAGGTGCGGTCGGGCACCGGCTGGGCGCAACTGGTGTGGCTGCTGCGCACCGTGCTGGACGCGGAGGCCACCGAGACCGAGGGCGATGACGACGACCCCGACGGGCTGGGCGACCTGTTCCGGTTGGCGGACGCGGTCGCCTCGGTGATCGACGCGCCGGTGACCATCGAGGACGCCAGTTCCCGGGTACTCGCCTATTCGGCCCGGCAGGACCGGACCGACCCGGCCAGGGTGTCCACGATCATGGGCCGGCGGGTGCCGGACGACGTGCTGGCCCGATTCCGGTCCCGTGGCGTGTTCCGCGAGCTGTCCCGCGGTGGCAGCCCGATCTACGTCGCCGCCCAGCGGGACGGCACCCTGCCCCGGCTGATCGTGCCGATCCGGATGGGCGGCGAACTGCTCGGCTCGATGTGGGCCGTGGTGCCGGGCAAGGTGCCGGACGCGCGGGCCGCCGCGTTCGCCGACGCCGGCTCTGTGGTGGCGCTGCACCTGTTGCGCAGGCGGGCGCGGGTGGACGTGGAGCGGCGGCATTCCGCGGAGCGGCTGCGGGCGCTGCTGGAGGGCAACGGCAGCGTGCGGGTGGCGGCGGCCGAACTGGACCTGGCCGACGTGCCGCACCGGGTGGTGGCGATCGACGCGGCGGGTGGGCTGGCCGACGACGATCTGCGCACCGAGGGGCTGCGGCTGGCCCTGTGGGAGCGGATCACCAGCGGCATCGGCAGGCGTCCGGCGGTCGCCGACCTGCACGGGCTGCTGTTCGCGGTGGTGCCGGACGGTTCCGGTGACGGCGGCTGGGACGCGCTGCGCGCCGCGCTGACCCGCCCGACCGGTACCCGCGCGCTCGCCGCGGCCGGCGCGCCGGTGCCGCTGACCGACCTGCCGCGCTCGAAGGCGCAGGCCCAGGAGACGCTCGGCCTGTTGCGCGCCGGACTGGTGCCCGGCTCGGTGGCCGACTACGTGCAGACGTGGGCGGTGCTGGCCCTGCACCGGCTGGCCACGGCCGCGGCGGGTGCCGGTGTCACCGACGTCGGGCCGGTGCCGCTGCTGCGCCGGCACGACGAGGCCAACGGCACCGAGTACGTGCGCACCCTCTACGAGTGGCTGCGCCACCCCGGCAACCCGCGCGGGGCGGGCCAGGCGTTGCGCATCCACCCGAACACCCTGCGCTATCGCATGCGAAAAGTGACCGAACTCACCGACGTCGATCTCGGTGAGCCGGATGTCCGCCTGGCACTGCTCGCGCAACTGGTCACGGTGCACTGGGGCTGACACCAACGGCCCAACGTTGTGCTCCCAGCACAGTCGACGTGCCCGACACTGGTGCCTGGCGCATGATGACAAGTGTGACGCGCTGACTCATCTTGTTGTGCGACGGCACCAACGGATCACGGCCAGGAAGGGACGAACCGGTGAAGATCGCCGTACCTCGGGAGATCAAGAACAACGAGTACCGGGTCGCGCTGACTCCTGCCGGCGCGCACGAGCTGACCAGCCGCGGCCACGACGTGTACGTCGAGGTGGGTGCCGGCCTGGGCTCCGCGATCGAGGACGAGGAGTACCTGTCCGCGGGTGCCAAGGTGCTGGCGTCGGCCGAGGACGTGTGGGGCGAGGCCGAGCTGGTGCTCAAGGTCAAGGAGCCGATCGCCGCCGAGTACCCGAGGCTGCGCGACGGGCTGGTCCTGTTCACCTACCTGCACCTGGCCGCCGACCGCGCGCTGACCACCGCGCTGCTGGAGTCTGGCACCACCGCGATCGCCTACGAGACGGTGCAGAACGCGAGTGGCGCGCTGCCGCTGCTGGCGCCGATGTCCGAGGTGGCGGGCCGGCTGGCGCCGCAGGTCGGGGCGTACGCGCTGATGAAGCCGTCCGGCGGGCGCGGTGTGCTGCCCGGTGGCGTGCCCGGCGTGCACCCGGCGCGGGTCGTGGTGATCGGCGGCGGCGTCGCCGGCATCAACGCGGCCACGGTCGCCCTCGGCATGGGCGCCGACGTCGAGGTGCTGGACACCAACGTGGACCGGCTGCGGCAGATCGACGGCCGTTACCACGGCCGGATCCGCACGGTGACGTCCAACAGGTTCGCGATCGACCAGGCCGTGCGCGAGGCCGACCTGGTGGTGGGCGCGGTGCTGGTGCCGGGCGCGAAGGCGCCGAAGCTGGTGGACAATGCCCTGGTGTCGCGGATGAAGCCGGGTTCGGTCCTGGTGGACATCGCGATCGACCAGGGTGGCTGCTTCGCCGACTCGCACCCGACCACCCACGACGACCCGACCTACCTGGTGCACCAGTCGGTGTTCTACTGCGTGGCCAACATGCCCGGCGCGGTGCCGCGCACGTCGACCTACGCGCTGACGAACGTCACGCTGCCCTACGCGGCTGCCATCGCCGACCACGGCTGGCACGCGGCGAGCAACGCCGACCCGGCGCTGGCGCTCGGGCTGAACACGCACGCCGGCAACCTGGTCAACGAACCGGTCGCGCAGGCGCACGATCTGGCGCACACGCAACTGGTCTCGGTGCTTTCCCGTTAACCATTTACACAGTTAATCCCCATGTCCAGCGATTGCGTGAAAAATCCTGGATTGACCGGTTCGATCACGTGGTCATAGCGTCCCGACGTTACCAATCGAGTCGGGGAGTCGGACATGAGGAAATCCCTGCGGATCGTCGCCGGCATCGTGGCGCCGGTGCCGATCGCCGCCGCGTTGGTGTTCGCCGCGACGGCGAACGCGGCCGGCACCGGTGCCGTGCCGATGGTCGCGATGCCGCACAACGTCAACCCCGCGGTCGCCGGTAGCACGCGTACCGGCGACCTCGCGGCGAACCACATGATGTCGTTCGCCGTGTCGCTGAAGCTGCACGACGAGGCCGGCCTGCGGCAGTTCCTGGCCCAGGTCGGCAACCGCTCGTCGGCGCAGTACCACCACTACCTCACGCCCGCCCAGTTCACCGCCCGGTACGGCCCGAGCACCGCGGACGTCACCAAGGTCACCGACTACCTGCGTTCGGCCGGGCTCACGGTCACGCGGGTGTCCGGCAACCGCCAGGTGGTCGACGTGAAGGGCTCGGCGGGCACGGTGAACAGCGCATTCGCCACCCGGATCGGCACCTTCCGGCAGGGCACGAGGACGTTCTACGCCAACGCTTCCGCCCCTAGCATGCGGTCCGATGTGGCCGGTCTGGTGCAAGGAATCTCCGGTTTGGACAATCACGCGGTCCGGCACACGGCAGCCGTGCCGAACACCACGGCGGGCAAGCACCCGCACGCCGTCTCGGGCTTCACGCCCGCCCAGTTGCGCACCGCGTACGACACGGGCTCGCTGGGCGACGGCAGCGGCCAGACCGTTGCCCTGTGGGAGTTCGACGGCTACCAGGCATCCAACATCGCCGGCTACGACAGCCAGTTCGGCATCGGCGCGCCGGCACCGCGGACGGTGTCGGTGGACGGCGCCGACTTCGACTCCAACCCGGGTGAGGGCCAGGGTGAGGTCGAGCTGGACATCGAACTGGTCCAGGCCATGGCGCCGGCGGTGAACACACTGGTCTACGAGGCGCCCAACTCCGACCAGGGTCAGGTCGACCTCGCCAACCAGATCGCCACCGACGACCGCGTTTCGGTCACCTCGGTCTCGTGGGGCGAGTGCGAGGCGGACGCGTCGCAGGCGTCGATCGACGGCACGGACAACGCGCTGCAGCAGGGCGCCGCGGAGGGCATCAGCTTCTTCGTCGCCTCCGGTGACAGCGGTTCCGACGACTGCGGCAACGGCAGCACGGCGGTGGACTACCCGGCGTCCGACCCGAACGTGAGCGGTGCCGGTGGCACGTCGCTGAGCACGGACGCGGCGGGCGACTACGGCTCGGAGTCCGCGTGGGACGGTTCCGGTGGCGGTGACTCGGCCGTGTTCGGCACGCCGAGCTACCAGAACGACCCGAGCGGCCAGCGGGCCGTGCCGGACGTGTCCCTGGACGCCGACCCGAACACCGGCTACGCGATCTTCTCGGCCGGTGAGTGGGAGGTGTTCGGCGGCACGAGTTGCGCCGCGCCGATGTGGTCCGGTTTCGCCGCGCTGTACGACGCGGCGTCGGGCAGCAAGCTGGGCAACGGCAACGAGGCGTTCTACTCGATCGCGGGCGGCCCGAGCTACGGCTCGGCGTTCCACGACATCACGTCCGGCAGCAACGGAGGGTTCGACGCCGGCACCGGTTACGACGCCGTGACCGGGCTCGGCTCCTATGACGGCGCCGGTCTGGCGGCCGCCCTCGGCGGCTGATCAGTACCGGTTCCCCGCGACGACCCCGACGCCCCGTATGCCGGGGTCGTCGTGTGTGCGGAGGGTCTCGATCAAAGACGCGGGCCTCCCGGCTCGTATCCCCGACGAGCCGGGAGGCGTCCCGTCGCCGACCACCGTAACCATCCGGCGATCCCCTGGCGAGCGCGATCATCCCGCCGACCCCTGACCAAACGGTGGCGTGGCGGCCACGGAACCGATCCGGATGCCGTCAACCGGCCAGTTCCACCAGCCTCGGCACCACGTCGGCGGGCGTCGGCTGGCCGACCATTTCCGCGGCCACGGACCGCGCCGCCGCCCGTGCGGCGCCGTCGGTCACCAGCTCACCGAGCCGGTCCGCGTCCAGCTCCTCCGGTCGCACCACGGCGCCGGCGCCGGACTTCGCCACCGCCGCCGCGTTCTGGAACTGGTCGGCACCCTGCGGCAGCACCAGTTGCGGCAGCCCGGCGGCCAGCGCGGTGAGCGTCGTCCCGGCCCCGCCGTGGTGGATCGCCGCCGAGCTGACCGCGAGCAGCGCCGACAGCGGCACCCAATCCACCAGCCGCACGTTCGCCGGCAGTGGACCGAAATCGGCCGGGTCCGCACCGCCGAGCGTCACCACGAAGTCGGCCCGCACCGACCCGGCTGCCGCGACGAACGGCCGCAGCGCCCCGACCCCGGCCATCCTCGGCAGCACCGAGCCCAGCGTCACCGTCACCAGCGGTCGGGTGACCGGCTCCACCAGCCACGACGGCAGCACGGCACCACCGTTGTAGGGCACGTACCGCATCGACACCGCACCTGCCGCGTCGGCGGCCAGGCTGGGCGGGCTCACGTCCAGCACCGCGGACGGCGCGACCGGCGCGACGTCGAACCGCCGGTACTCGTCGGTGAACCGCTCGGCCAGCGCGGTGGACAGCCACGCCGTCTGGCCGATGCCGATGGTGTGCAGGACAGCCGGCACGTCGGCGACCTGTGCGGCCAGTGGGCCTGCCGCCTGCAGCGGTGTGTGGAGCACCAGGTCCGGGTGCCACCGCCGGGCGAGTTCGACGGTCCGGTCGGTGAACTCGCGGCTCACCGTGGCGAACAGCCGCGCCACGAAGTCCAGGCCCTCGGTCGGCGCGGTGCCCTGCGCGACGAAGAAGTCCCGGAAGATCGCGGCGAAGTCGACGCCCGGTGCGGCGTCCACGACGTGCAGGCCGGCATGCCCGGCCAGTTCGTGGTTGCCGCCCGTGGCGAGGACGACGTCGTGCCCTGCCGCTCGCAGCGCCCAGGCCGTCGAGACGGTCGGGAAGATGTGGCCGATCCCGGGTGATGTGGTGATCAGTACGCGCATGGTGGGCCCCCTTCGACTTAACTCTCATACTAAGAGTTTCGTCAAATGAGACACTCGCGGGTGGCCCACAACAAGGGGCGACCCGCTCAACCAGCCTGGGGGTCGCTGGGAGCGGGTCGCCACCTACCAGCTTAGGCGCACCGCCAAGCGGGCGCGCCAGGACACCCGGGGACCGATGCGCCTTCGTAGTCGGAATGTCTGGCCAGGCGGGGAGCGCATGCCCGAACGGGTGAAAATCACGGTGAAATCCGGAAGTCGGCTCAGGCGCCGCCCGCCCGGGCCGATACAGCCAGGGTGGCAGATCCGCAGACAACGCCGCGCCGAGGGGCCCCACTCCTACCGGTGGAGCCGACCGAGGCGGAGTCCCACTGGTGGGTGGAATGCGTCGACCCCTTCGGCCGGTGTCGCGCGATGAACGTGGTGGTGCAACAGGATCGCGTCGTCGTGGTCGCGCCGCCCGGCCAGGCGGCGGTCCTGTCCGCCGACCAGACCCGACTGCTGGGCAGCGCACTGGACCGGGCGGCGACGAGGGCGACGGGCTAGCGCCGTGGCGGGCCGGCAGCCGGCAGACGAGACGCTGCGCGCGGCGGTGCTGCGCCGGCTGGCCGTCCTGGACGACCTGGCCCGGCACGGCGATGCCGACGACCTACTCCCCCTGGCCCGCACCGAACTGCACCGGCTGACCGACGGCTGGCGGCTGCTGCTCACCGCGCACCAACCCGGCACGGACGGCCGCTGCCGCGTGTGTCCCGCCCGGTTCCGGCGCCGCCGGTGGCCGTGTCGAGTGTGGACGATGGCCTACCAACACCTCCTCGGCGACGGCGTGCCCTCGGTGTCCCGCCGCCCGTTCCGCCGCCATACCGGCAGCCGCGGTGGCAGCCGCCGCCGCAACCGCTCGGCCACCGCCACCGGGTGACCGATCGGTCGCCTTCCGTCGTGACCGCCCGGATCTCCCCGTCCGGGCACCGCGTCCCCGGTCGGTAGGGCAGGATGACCGCCACAGCCCAGGCGAGGACGGGGAGGACGCGCGTGCACGACGGCAGCGGCCGGATCACGGTGCAGGGCCTGACCAAGCAGTTCGGCCCGGTCACGGCGGTGCAGAACCTCAGCTTCACCGTGGAGCCGGGCTCGGTCACCGGATTCCTCGGGCCGAACGGCGCCGGCAAGACCACCACCCTGCGGATGGCACTCGGTCTGGTGAACCCCACGGCGGGTACCACGACGATCAACGGCGTCCCGTTCGGCCAACTCGGCCAGCCGGCCAGGGTCGTCGGCGCGGTGCTGGAGGCCCAGGGCTTCCACCCCAAGCGGACCGCCCGCGACCACCTCCGCGTCTACGCGGCCGCCATCGGCATGCCGGACGCGCGGGCCGACCAGGTGCTGCAGCTGGTCGGCCTCGGCCCGGCGGCCGGACGCGGCGCGGGCAGCTTCTCCCTCGGCATGAAGCAGCGGCTGGCACTGGCCACCGCGCTGCTGGGCGACCCGCAGATCCTGGTGCTGGACGAGCCGGCCAACGGCCTGGACCCGGAGGGCATCGCCTGGCTGCGCACGTTCCTGCAGGCGTACGCGCGCGCCGGCCGGACCGTGCTGATCTCCAGCCACATCCTCCCCGAGGTCGAGCAGACGGTCGACCAGGTGATCATCATCAGCCGCGGCCAGACCATGTACAACGGGCCGCTGGAGCACCTGCGCCGCTCCCAGCAGTCCAGGGTCCTGGTTGCGCCCTCGGACGCCGCCGCGCTGACGAAAGCGTTGCGGGACGACGAGATTTACAACGTCGAGGCGCTGCAGGACGGGCGGATCGCGGTCGGCGGCGTGGAGGCCAAGCAGGTCGCGGACATCGCGCTGAAGGCCGGAGTGTCGGTGTACGGCATCGAGGAGGAACGGGTCAACCTCGAGCAGCTGTACCTCAACCTGACCAACAGCTCGCCGTACGGCGGCCCGTTCCAGCCGGGCTACCCGCCGCAGCAGCCGCCCTACCAGCCGCAGCCGCCGTACCCGCCGCAACAGCCGCCCTACCAACAGCCTTATCAACAGCAGCAGTACCAGCAGCCCTACCAGCCACCGCAGCAGTCCCCGTACCAGCAACAGCCCTACCAGCAGCCCTACGACCCGAACCAGTACCAACAGCAGCAGCAGCCGTACCAGCCACCGCCCGACCCCTACGCGCCACCGCCGAACCCGTACGCGCCGCCGCAGGACCAGCGTCCGCAGGACTACCAACAACAGCAGGACAGGAACGAGCAGGGGGGCGACCGCTGATGGGCGCGCTGATCACGGCGGAGTTCCGCAAGATCCTCACCACGAAACTGTGGTGGGCGCTGCTGATCCCGGCCGTCGCGCTGGCGTTCGGGTGGTCGTTCGTGGCGTCGCTGCTGACCACCAGCATCGCCCAGGCGGTCAAGGACGACCCCACGTTCCAGCGGGCGCAGTTGACCTTCCAGGACGCGCCGTGGAGCGTGATCGCGCTGAGCAGGGCGATCAACATCAGCACGATCTTCCCGATGCTGTTCGGCGCGCTGGGCGTGTCCAGTGAACTGCACCGGCGCACCATCACCACGAGCTTCCTCACCGCGTCCAGCCGCTCCGCGCTGCTGTCCGCGAAGGCGGCGACGTATCTGGTGTGGGGCATCGGCTACGGCATCGTGATCGCCGGGTTCGCGATGCTGGGCACGCTGGCCGGGTCGCACGGCAACTACCTGCCCGACGCCGGAGGGTTCCTGCTGATCGCACTGGCCGGCGTGCTGTCCAGCCTGCTGTGGACGATGCTCGGCCTCGGCGTCGGCGCCCTGCTCGGGTCGACGACCGGGTCGATCGTGTCGCTGATCATCTACGCGGTGATCGCCGAACCGATCATCGACCTGCTCCTGCACAACCACATCGCGGGCTCGCTGCCCAACGGGTCGGCAGACGGGCTGACCGGCTCCACGGCCGCCCAGGTGATCATCGACCACCTGCACTCGCCGAACCTCAGCCTGCTGCCACAGGACGCGATCGACGCGCTGTACAACGTGATCCGGGTCTCCGCGGGTGCGCTGGGCGCGTTCACCTGGTGGGCCAGCGGGCTGATCTTCCTGGCCTGGACGCTGGCGTTCTTCCTGACCGGGGTGCTGATCAACCGGCAGCGCGACATCACCTGACCCACAGCCGGCACGACGACGGGGGCGGTCCGTCGGTGTTCCGACATAACCTGTCAGGGTGCCCGAACCCGCCACCACCCCCGAACCCGGTTGGATCCGACGTCTCCTCGCGGCCTGTTGGCGGCATCCGGGCCTGGTCGTCATCGTCGTCGTCAGCTCCGCGCTGGGCACCGGCCTGGAGGCGGTCGGACCGCTGTTCACCCGGCTCGGCGTCAACGACGCGGTCGCCGGCCGGACCGATCGGCTCGGCTGGCTGATCGGCATCCTGATCGGGCTGGCCGCGATCCGGTTCGCCGCCGCGTTCCTGCGCCGCTTCCTGGCCGGCCGCCTGGCCCTGGACGTGCAGCACGACATGCGCACCGCGGTGTTCGCGTCGGTGTCACGCCTGGACGGCGGCAAGCAGGACGCGCTGCGCACCGGCCAGGTGGTGTCCCGGGCCAACACCGACCTGCAGCTGGTCATGGGCCTGCTGTCGATCGTCCCGCTGTCGCTGGGTGTCGTGGTGCTGGTGGTCGCGTCGATCGTGGCGATGCTGTGGCTCTCGCCGCTGCTCACGCTGATCGCGCTGGTGGTCGTGCCACTGCTCGGGTTCGTGGCGGCGAGGTCGCGGCGCAGGCTGTTCCCGGCCACCTGGTCGGCCCAGCAGCGAGCCGCCGACATCGCCCAGCACGTCGAGGAGACCGTCACCGGCGTCCGGGTGGTCAAGGGATTCGGCCAGGAGCAGCGGGAGACCAGCAGGCTGGAGTCGACCGCCCGGCGGTTGTTCGCCGAACGGCTGCGCGCCGGCCGGCTGCAGTCCAAGCCCAACGCCACCATGTCCGCGCTGCCACCGCTGGGCCAGGTGGCCGTGCTCGCCCTGGGCGGCTGGCTGGCGCTGCGCGGCGAGATCAGCATCGGCACGTTCCTGGCGTTCGCCAGTTACGTCGCCACGCTCGCCGGGCCGGCCCGGCTGCTGTCCGCGCTGGTGATCGCCGGGCAGATGACCAGGGCCGCCGCCGAACGGGTCTACGAGCTGATCGACTCGCAGCCGGAGATCGTGGACGCGGCCGACGCCGTCGACGTGCCGGCCGGGCCGGTCGCCGTGGAGCTGGATGACGTGCGGTTCGGCTACACCCGTAGCGAACCGGTGCTGGACGGGGTGTCGCTGCGGGTCGAACCCGGTGAGACCCTCGCCGTGATCGGCACGTCCGGGTCGGGCAAGTCGACCATCTCGCTGCTGCTGCCCCGGTTCTACGACGTGCAGTCCGGCGCCGTCCGGGTCGGACCGCCGGGCGACCCGCTGGACATCCGGACCGTGCGGATGGCCTCGCTGCGGCAGACCGTCGGCGTGGTGTTCGAGGAGGCGTTCCTGTTCTCCTCGTCGGTCGGCGACAACATCCGCTACGGCCGGCCGGAGGCCACCGACGACGAGGTCAGGGCGGCTGCCGCGGCAGCCGAGGCCGACGACTTCATCCGCGCCCTGCCCGACGGCTACGAAACGCTGGTCGGCGAACGCGGGCTCACCCTGTCCGGCGGGCAGCGGCAGCGGATCGCGCTGGCCAGGGCCCTGCTGTCCGATCCGCGCGTGCTCGTCCTGGACGACGCCACGTCGGCGGTGGACACCGCGACCGAAGCGGCCATCCAGGACACCCTGCGCTCGGTCACCGCGACCAGGACCACTCTGATCATCGCCCACCGGCGGTCCACGCTGGCCCTGGCCGACCGGATCGCCGTGCTGGACCGGGGCCGCCTGGTCGACGTCGGCACCGAGGACGAGCTGCTGGAGCGGTCCGAGCTGTTCCGCTCCCTGCTGGCCGGTCCGGGCGACGGCATCGAGGACGTCACCGGCACCAAGGTCGGCCGGCCGGACGCCACCGGTGTCACGCCGTCGCTGTGGCCGGAGCCCGATCCCGGCGTGGTGCGGGTCAGCCACCACCGGGAGACGACCGGTGAGGGGGTCGGCGCGTTCGGCGGCGTGCCGGCCACGCCGGAACTGCTGGCCGCGGTGGACGCGCTGCCGCCCGCCGACGACGAGCCACAACTGCCCGGCGTCGACATCACGGCCCCCGATCCCCGGTTCCGGCTGGGCGGCCTGGTGCGGCCGGTGCGCTGGGCCCTGCTGTTCGCGCTGGGCCTGGTGGCGGTGGACGCGCTGGCCACGGTGGCGTTGCCGATCCTGATCCGCAACGGCGTGGACGGCGGCGTGTCCGCGCACCACATCGGCGTGGTGTGGCTGGTGTCGTGGCTGGCGCTGGGCGTGGTCGCGGTGGACTGGCTGGTGCTGGCCGGGCAGACCGTGGTGGCCACCAGGGCCGGCGAGACCGTGCTGTACCTGCTGCGCGTGCGCAGCTACTCCCACCTGCAACGACTGGGCCTGGACTACTACGAGCGCGAGCTCGGCGGCCGGATCATGACCAGGATGACCACCGACGTGGACGCGCTGTCGACGTTCCTGCAGACCGGCCTGGTCACGACCGTGGTCAGCGTGCTCACCGTGCTGGGCATGGCGGTCGCCATGGCGATCATCGACCTGCCACTGGCGCTCACCGCGCTCACCGCGCTGCCCATCGTGATCGTCGCGACCATCGTGTTCCGCAAGCTGGCCTCCGCCGCCTACGCCGAGGCACGGGAGCGGATCAGCGCGGTCAACGCCGACCTCCAGGAGAACGTATCCGGGCTGCGGGTGGCCCAGGCGCACACCCGCGAGCAGCGCGCCGCCGACCACTTCGGCCAGCTGTCCGACGACTACCGCCGGTCGCGGCTGCGGGCCCAGCGCTACATCGCGACGTACTTCCCCGGCGTCACGTTCCTGTCCGAGACGGCCCAGGCGGTCGTGCTGGGCGTCGGCGCGACCTGGGTGGCGCACGGCCAGCTCACGTCCGGCGTGCTGGTGGCGTTCCTGCTGTACCTGAGCCAGTTCTTCGCGCCGGTCCAGCAGCTGTCCCAGGTGTTCGACGGCTACCAGCAGGCCAGGGTCGGCCTGCAGCGGATCGGTGACCTGCTGCGCACGCCAACCACGGTGGTGCCCGCACAACGGCCGGTGCCGGTGCCGCCCCGGTTGCGCGGCGAGGTGGAACTGCGGGACGTCAGCTTCCGCTACGGCGGCGCCGAGCGGGCCGCGCTGGACCAGGTGTCGCTGCGGGTGCCCGCCGGGCAGACGGTCGCCCTGGTGGGTGCCACCGGCGCCGGCAAGTCGACGCTGGTCAAGCTGCTCGCCCGGTTCTACGACGCCACCGGCGGGCACGTCACCGTGGACGGCGTGGACGTGCGCGACTACGACCTGGTCGGCTACCGGCGCCGGCTGGGCGTGGTGCCACAGGAGCCGCACCTGTTCACCGGGGACGTGGCCGACAACGTCCGCTACGGCCGGCCGGACTCACCGGACACCGACGTGGAGGTCGCGGTCCGGGAGGTCGGCGCGCTGCCCATGGTGGCCGGCCTGAGCGACGGCTTCCACCACCCGCTGGGCGAGCGTGGCCAGGGCCTGTCCGCCGGGCAGCGGCAACTGGTCGCCCTGGCCCGCGCCGAACTGGTCCAACCGGACATCGTGCTGCTGGACGAGGCCACCGCCGCACTGGATCCGGCCACCGAGGGGGCCGTGCTGGCGGCCGGCGAGCGGATGGCACGAACGCGCACGACGTTCGTCGTGGCCCACCGCCTCGCGACCGCTGCCAGGGCCGACCGGATCGTGGTATTGGACGGTGGCAGAATCGTCGAGGACGGCAGCCACGAGGAGCTCCTCGCGGCCGGCGGGACGTACGCCACACTGTGGCGTTACGGCTCATCGGAGTCCGGCCAACTTTCCCAACCGGCTGGTTGAACACTGATGCTTGACCACCTGCCCGGAAGATGAACGTCCTGGTGAGGTTCGCAACACCCCAGGTCGCTCGCCGCAGGGTGGGCCCCGGCTCAAGTTGTCCGTACTAGCCTGGCGGAGAGGCTTTCAGATCCACAGCGAGACGGATAGAGGCGAGCGCCAACCGTGTCCAGCAGCACCGCGTCACAGTTCGGATCGAACGAGTGGCTCGTAGAGGAGATGTACGAGCAGTTCCTCGCGGACCCGTCGTCGGTAGACCCGGCGTGGCACGACTTCTTCGCCGACTACAAGCCGGCGCAGCGCGCTGCCGGTGTGGGGGACAACGTCGCACAGCCCACCGGCAGCGCGGCCACCGAGGCAGCCGGCACGATCGGCACGGCGACGCCCCCCGCGGCGCCGAGGACCAACGGGCAGGTCGTCCGCACACCGCCGGCGGCCCCCGCGCCGAGTGCCATGCCGACCCCCCCGCCGACCAGCGGCCTGCCCAACACGGGCAAGCCGGTGCCGGCCGCCGCCGCCAAGGCGGCCCCGGTCAAGCCGGTCGAGGGCGAGCAGGTCAGCCCGATCCGCGGCGCCGCCGCCGCGATCGTCAAGAACATGCAACTGTCGCTGACCGTGCCGACGGCGACCAGCGTGCGTGCGGTGCCGGCGAAGCTGCTCGCCGACAACCGCATCGTGATCAACAACCATCTCAAGCGGACCAGGGGTGGGAAGGTCTCCTTCACCCACCTCATCGGCTACGCGGTGGTGCGCGCCCTCGAGGCGTACCCGAACATGAACCGGCACTTCGCCGAGGTCAACGGCAAGCCGACGATGGTCACGCCGGAGCACGTGAACTTCGGCCTGGCCATCGACCTGCCCACCAAGGACGGCGGCCGCACGCTCGTGGTCGCGTCCGTCAAGGGCTGCGAGGCGATGTCGTTCAGCCAGTTCTGGCAGGCCTACGAGGACATCATCCGCAAGGCCCGCGGCGGCTCGCTGACCACGGACGACTTCACCGGCACCACGATCTCGCTGACCAACCCGGGCACGATCGGCACCAACCACTCGGTGCCCCGCCTGACCGCCGGCCAGGGCACGATCGTCGGCGTCGGTGCCATGGAGTACCCGGCGCAGTTCCAGGGCACCAGCGAGCAGGCGCTGGTCACCATGGGTGTCAGCAAGATCATCACGCTGACGTCCACCTACGACCACCGGATCATCCAGGGCGCCGAGTCCGGCGAGTTCCTGCGCCGCATCCACCAGCTGCTGCTCGGCGAGGACGGCTTCTACGACGACGTGTTCACGTCGCTGCGGCTGCCCTACGAGCCGGTCCGCTGGATGCAGGACATCCCGGAGGGCGCGGTCGACAAGACCGCGCGGGTGCTGGAGCTGATCGACGCGTACCGCACCCGCGGCCACCTGATGGCCGACGTCGACCCGCTGAACTACCGCCAGCGCCGGCACGACGACCTGGACGTGCTGTCGCACAACCTGACCTTGTGGGACCTGGACCGCGCGTTCCCGGTCGGCGGGTTCGCCAACCACGACACCATGAAGCTGCGCGACGTCCTGGGTGTGCTGCGCGACTCGTACTGCCGCACTGTCGGCGTCGAGTACATGCACATCCTGGAGCCCGCCGAGCGGCGCTGGCTGCAGGACCGGGTCGAGGTCAAGCACGAGAAGCCCCCGACGGCGGTACAGAAGTACATCCTCTCCAAGCTGAACGCGGCCGAGGCGTTCGAGACGTTCCTGCAGACCAAGTACGTCGGCCAGAAGCGGTTCTCCCTGGAGGGCGGCGAAACGGTCATCGCGCTGCTGGACGCCGTGCTGGACAAGGCGGCCGAGCACGAGCTGGACGAGGTCGTCATCGGCATGCCGCACCGCGGCCGGCTGAACGTGCTGGCCAACATCGTGGGCAAGCCGATCTCGCAGATCTTCCGCGAGTTCGAGGGCAACATCGACCCCGGCCAGGCGCACGGTTCCGGTGACGTCAAGTACCACCTCGGTGCCGAGGGCAAGTACTTCCGGATGTTCGGCGACGGCGAGACCAGGGTGTCGCTGACCGCGAACCCGTCCCACCTGGAGGCCGTCGACCCGGTCCTGGAGGGCATCACCCGGGCCAAGCAGGACCTGCTGGACAAGGGTTCCGAGGACGGCTTCACGGTGCTGCCGGTCGCCATGCACGGCGACGCGGCGTTCGCCGGCCAGGGCGTGGTCGCCGAGACGCTGAACCTGGCGCTGCTGCGCGGCTACCGCACCGGCGGCACGGTGCACATCATCGTGAACAACCAGGTCGGGTTCACCACCAACCCGGAGCACTCCCGGTCGTCCAAGTACTGCACCGACGTGGCGAAGATGATCGGCGCCCCGGTGTTCCACGTGAACGGCGACGACCCCGAGGGGTGCTACTGGGTGGCGAAGCTGGCCGTCGAGTACCGGCAGGCGTTCCACAAGGACGTCGTGATCGACATGGTCTGCTACCGGCGGCGTGGCCACAACGAGGGCGACGACCCGTCGATGACGCAGCCGGCGATGTACGACATCATCGACGCCAAGCGCAGCGTCCGCAAGACGTACACCGAGTCGCTGATCGGCCGCGGCGACATCTCCATGGAGGAGGCGGAGACCGCGCTGCGGGACTTCTCCAGCCAGTTGGAACACGTGTTCAACGAGGTCCGCGAACTGGAGAAGGCGCCACAGCACGCCAGCCCGTCCATCGAGTCCGAGCAGCCCATCCCGACCAAGCTGGCCACGGCCATCCCGGCGGGGACGGTCGCCGGGATCGGCAGGGCCCACGTGGACCTGCCGCCGGGCTTCACGCCACACCCCAGGGTCAAGCCGGTGCTGGACCGGCGGGCCAAGATGTCCACCGAGGGCGAGATCGACTGGGCGTTCGCCGAGTTGCTGGCGTTCGGCTCGCTGATCCTGGAAGGCAGGCTGATCCGCCTGTCCGGCCAGGACACCCGGCGCGGCACCTTCGTCCAGCGCCACTCGCTGCTGATCGACCGCAAGACCGGGGCCGAGTACGTGCCGCTGCGGCACCTGTCCGACGACCAGGGCCGGTTCATGGTGTACGACTCGGCGCTGAGCGAGTACGCGGCGCTGGGCTTCGAGTACGGCTACTCGGTGGCCAACCCCGAGGCGCTGGTGCTGTGGGAGGCGCAGTTCGGCGACTTCGTCAACGGCGCCCAGTCGGTGATCGACGAGTTCATCTCGTCCGCCGAGGCCAAGTGGGGCCAGCGGTCCAACGTCGTGGTGCTGCTCCCGCACGGTCACGAAGGTCAGGGTCCGGACCACACGTCGGGCCGCATCGAGCGGTGGCTGCAGCTGTGCGCCGAGGGATCGATGACGGTCTCCATGCCGTCCACCCCGGCCAGCTACTTCCACCTGCTGCGCCGGCACGCGCTGGACGGCGTGCAGCGGCCGCTGATCGTGTTCACGCCCAAGTCGATGCTGCGCAACAAGGCAGCGGTCAGCCCCCTGGCGGACTTCACGGACTCCAAGTTCCTGTCCGTGATCGACGACCCGACCAGGCCCGACCCCGCAGGCGTGCGCCGGGTCCTGCTGTGCAGCGGCAAGATCTACTACGAACTGGCCGCCGAACAGGCCAGGCTGGGCGCGACGGACACGGCGGTGGTCCGGCTGGAGCAGTACTACCCGGTGCCCCAGCGGCGCCTGGCCGAGGCACTGCGCCGGTACCCGAACGCGCACGACATCCGGTGGGTCCAGGAGGAACCGGCCAACCAGGGTGCCTGGCCCTTCCTCGGCCTGGCGCTCCCGGACCTGCTGCCCGACCTGTGCGCCGGCATCCGCCGGGTGTCCCGCCGCGCCATGTCCGCGCCCGCATCGGGCTCGGGCAAGGTCCACGAGGTAGAACAGCGCGACGTCATCACGACCGCCTTCGCCTGATGTACTTCACGGACCGCGGTATCGAGGAGCTGGAGGAGCGGCGCGGGGAGGACCAGGTCACCCTGCGCTGGCTCGCCGACCGCATGCGCGCCTTCGTCGACGAGAACCCGTCGTTCGAGGACGCCGTGGAACGGTTGGCCACGTACCTGGCCAGGGACGACGAGGACGAGTGACGGTTCGGCCAAACCGCCACGAGGCGGACACGGCTGCGCTACGGTTGCGTGCAGGTTGTGCCCGGAGCGGGTAAGGAGGCTGGGGATCATGCTGGAAGAAGGCGGCGGCGGAGGCGCCCTCGAGGCCCAGATCGACGAAGTCAACAAGCAGGCCGCCCAAATCCAGAGTGCAGCCAAAGGCTTCGCCTCCTCAGCCGGCACCGGCTTCCA
>DASXCQ010000044.1:0-20247 GCA_036491115.1 Pseudonocardiaceae bacterium | reverse complement strand
GAGCCGGTCGCGGAAGCCGAACCCGAGCCGGAGCCGGTTGCCGTGGTCGAGCCGGAACCGGAACCAGAGCCGGTCGCGGAAGCCGAACCCGAGCCGGAACGGGAGCCCGCGCCGGTTGCCGCAACCGAGCCGGAGCCCGAGCCGGAGCCGGAGCCCGAGCCGAAACCGGCGCCGGTGGCTGAGGTGCGGCTGCCGCCGACCACCTGGATGCGGCCGGTCGAGCCACCCCGGCCCGTCGAGCGCCCGAAACCGGTCGAGCCGAAACCCGCCGCGCCGAAACCCGCCGCGCCGCCCAGGCCACCCACCCCGCCCAGGCCGGCGACCCAGGACGTGGGCACCACCCAGTTCCTGCCGCGCATCGACCCGGGCGGTCCACCGCCCAAGGCGACACCCAAGCCACCCCCGCCGGCACCCCGCCCGATGCCGCCCGCGCCACCGACCCGGCGGCAGCGCCCGGTCCCGCCGCCACCGCCCCGGCCACGGATCGAGTCCACGCAGATCATCCCGGTCATCCGGGACGAGCCGCCGACCGAGCGCGGCCTGGCCCCGACCGGGCGACCCAGCGATGTCGAGTCCACCCAGCTCATCCCGCGCCTCGACGACGACACAGAACGTGACTATGAGCACGACTACGAGCATGACCACGACTACGACCAAGAGGACACCGAAGACCAGGACGCCAAGCCATCCCACCGGCTGCGCAACCGCCTCCTCATCACCGCGGGCGCGCTCGTCCTGGTGATCGCGGTGGGCGCCGCCGTCGTGTTCACCCAGCCTTCGGTGGCCCGGCGCCTGGGCCTGGCCCCGCCCGCCGGTCCGACGACCGCCGCGCCACCGTCGCCCGTCGTGTACACGGCGCGACTGAAGCCGCCGGTGGAGTCGGGTTCGCTGCCCACGGCCGCCGGGGTCGCGTCCGCGCTGTCGCCCTACACGTCGAACGGTGCGCTCGGCTCGTTCCACGGGACCGTGCTGGACGCGGCGTCCGGGAATGTGTTGTGGGACAACGGTTCGAACAGTCCGGTCGCGCCCGCGTCGACGAACAAGATCCTCACGTCGGCGGCCGCCCTACTCACCCTCGGGCCGCAGACGACCATGACCACCAAGGTGGTCGCGGGCAGTCAGGCGGGCACGATCGTGCTGGCGGGCGGTGGCGATCCGACGTTGTCGTCGTTGCCGGCGCCGCAGCAGTCGGTCTACCCGGGCGCGGCGCGGATCAGTGACCTGGCCGCGCAGGTGAAATCGCACGTCACGGCTCCGGTGGGCCGGATCGTGGTGGACACCAGCCTGTTCTCCGGCCCGCTGACCGGTGTCGGCTGGGATCCGGAGACGCCGGCGCAGGACAACTACGCGCCGATCCAGTCGGTGATGCTGGACGGCGGCCGCAGGAAGCCGACGATCCCGGACACCCCGCGCACCTACCAGCCGGCGCTGGTGGCCGGGCAGGCGCTGGCCAAGCTGCTCGGCGTGCCGACGTCGGCCGTGACCACGTCCGACGAGCCGACACAGGGCGGGCAGGTGCTCGGCGAGGTGCATTCGGCGCCGGTGCCGGACCTGGTGACGAACCTGTTGCAGATCTCCGACAACGTGCTCGCCGAGGAGCTGGCGCGGGCGGTGGCGATCGCCGACCACAGGCCGGCCAGCTTCGACGGTGCCACGCAGGCTGTGCTGGATGTTTTGCACCGCAACGGGTTCGACACCGCCGGCGTTACGCTCTACGACGACAGCGGACTGTCCCCTTCGGACCGGGTGACCACCGAACTGCTGGCTCAGGTGTTGCGGGTCGCGGCCAGTTCGAACACGTCCGACCCGAGGGTGGCCAAGCTGCGGCCGCTGCTCTACGGGCTGCCGATCGCCGGTAGCAAGGTCGGCGACGCGACCCTGGCCGACCGCTACCAGACCGGGCTGTCGGCGGCCGGCAAGGGCTGGGTGCGGGCGAAGACCGGCACGCTGACCGACCAGGGCGTGAACGCGCTGGCCGGGGTGGTGCTGGACAAGGACGGCCGGGTGCTGGTGTTCGCGCTCGCCGCGAACGGCTCGACCGGGCAGGCACCCGCGCTGCTGGATGACATGGCCGCCACCCTCCGTGGGTGTGGTTGCGGTTAAGCGCCGGCCTCCGGGCCTGGGCCGATGGTCTCCAGGTCAGGTACCGTCGAATACGTGAACGTGGCCACGGATCGGCAGCCGACCAAGGCACCGCCAGTCGACTGGTCGGTGGCCATCAGCACCGGGCAGACGTTCGCCCGTGGCGGGCCGGCGGTCGAGCCGGCCGAGGCCAGGGACGCGGTGCGCGAGTTGCGCGCCATCACGGCCACCGCCGAACAGCACGTCCGCGATCTCACCGGCCTGGGCCATGGCCTGCCGCTGCGGGACGGCGACGTGGTCGACCGACCCGGCTGGGTCGAGGCGGCCGCAGGGGGGCTGGCGTCGCTGACCGACGGCGTGCTGCCCGGCACCTACGGCGGCACGGTGGGCAATGTGCTCGCCGGCACGGCCGGGGTGCAGGCCGGAATGGTGTTGGCGTTCCTCAGTTCTCGGGTGCTCGGCCAGTACGACCCGTTCGGCGGCGACGACGGTGCCGGCCGGCTGCTGCTGGTGGCGCCGAACATCGTGGGCGCGCAGCGGGCGTTGTCCGTGCCGGCCGAGGACTTCCGAATGTGGGTGTGCCTGCACGAGTGCACGCACCGGTTGCAGTTCACCGCCGTGCCGTGGCTGCGCGACCACTTCGCCGGCCAGGTGGGCAAGCTGTTGTCCAGCATCGACGACAGCGCGCTGGATGCCGTCGGCAGGCTGCCCGAGCTGCTGCGCACCGCGCGGGAACGGCTGCGCACCGGGTCCCAGTCCCTGGGCCCGATGGGCGTGATCGAGCTGTTCCAGTCGACCGAGCAGCGGGAACTGCTGGACCACCTGCTCGCACTGTCCACGCTGCTCGAAGGCCACGCGGACCACGTGATGGACGCGGTCGGCCCGACCGTGGTGCCGACGGTGGACGTGATCCGGCGGCGGTTCGCCGAGCGGCGCAAGGGCGGTGGCCTGCTGGACCGGCTGCTGCGCACGCTGCTGGGCGTCGAGGCGAAGGTCCGCCAGTACGCCGAGGGTGCCGCGTTCACCCGCCAGGTGATCGACGCGGTCGGCATGGACGGGTTCAACGCCGTGTGGTCGGCACCGGAGACGTTGCCGAACCGGGCCGAGATCCGCGACCCCGCGCTGTGGTTGCGCCGGGTGCACGGCTGACCCACGCGTCGATGGACGATTCGGTCCCCACGGTCCGCGCGGCCGTCCGCACACTCCTCACCGCTGCCCGCGCCGCCGGTCTCTTGACCGGGGGCCATGTCGCGGTCGCGGTGTCCGGCGGGCCTGACTCACTGGCACTTGCCGAGGCGACCCGCTATGTCGGGCCCAAGCTCGGCCTGCGGGTGCACGGGCTGATCGTGGATCACGGGTTGCAGGCCGGTTCCGCGGACGTCGCCGAGCGGGCCGCGAAGACGCTCCGCGAACTCGGGCTGGCCGAGGTGCGGGTGCTGCCGGTCGAGGTGACCGGATCGGGCGGTCTCGAGGCGGCGGCTCGGCGGGCCCGGTATGCCGCGCTGCGGGCCGCGCTGCCCGCACCGGACGCGCTGGTGCTGCTCGGCCACACTCGTGACGACCAGGCGGAGACCGTGCTGCTCGGGCTGGGCAGGGGCTCGGGACCGCGGTCGATCGCCGGGATGCGGCCGCTGGATCCGCCGTGGGCGCGCCCGCTGCTCGGCGTGCCCAGGGCGGTCACGGTGGCGGCGTGCGCCCGGCTGGGGCTGGATCCGTGGACCGATCCGCACAACGCCGATTCCCGGTTCACCAGGGTGCGGCTGCGGTCCGAGGTGCTGCCGCTGCTGGAGGACGTGCTGTCCGGCGGGGTGGCCGACGCGCTGGCCAGGACGGCCGCCCAGGTGCGGGAGGACTGTGCCGCGCTGGACGCCTGGGCCGACGGCGTGCCGGCGACCGGGCAGGCGGTGGAACTGGCCGTGTTGGCCGACCTGCCGGCGGCGGTGCGCAGGCGGGTGCTGCGGCGGTGGCTGCTGGCCGGCGGTGTCCCGGAACTGACCGACGCGCACCTGCGGGCCGCCGACGACCTCGTCGGTTGCTGGCGCGGGCAGGGCGGGGTGTGGTTGCCGGGTGGGTTGGTCGTGCGCAGAGCACATGGCAGGCTGCTGCTCGACCGGTCGAATCGCTGAAGGGGGCAGGCTGCTCGTGTACGAGGACGACATCGCCTCAGTGCTGATCACCGAGCAGGACATCCACGCGAAGGTGGAGGAGCTCGCCAAGCAGATCGCGGCGGACCGGCCGGCGGGCGGTGCGGACCTGCTGCTGGTCGGCGTGCTCAAGGGCGCTGTCATGTTCATGACCGACCTGGCCAGGGCCCTGCCGGTGCCGGTGCAACTGGAGTTCATGGCGGTCAGTTCGTACGGATCTGCGACATCGTCCTCCGGCGTGGTGCGCATCCTCAAGGACCTGGACCGGGACATCGCCGACCGGGACGTGCTGATCGTCGAGGACATCATCGACTCCGGTCTGACGCTGTCCTGGCTGCGCAAGAACCTGGCGGCCCGGAACCCGGCGTCGCTGCAGGTCTGCACGCTGCTGCGCAAGCCGGACGCGGTCCGGGTAGACGTACCCGTCCGCTACGTGGGATTCGACATCCCCAACGAGTTCGTCGTCGGTTACGGCCTGGACTTCGCGGAGCGTTACCGGGATCTGCCCTACATCGGCACGCTCAAGCCGGCGGTCTACACCTGATCGTCCCTGATCACGACGCCGGTGTTCAGCGCACAGTGAACTGGGCACCTCTCTCGGGAACGCATCCGGATCGTGGACCGTTCCAGCTAGAGATGGGGCACGAGTGCGCGGGTACGAGTTCGGCCACCGGACGTTTCCCGGTGGCCTGTACGCTGGACCGGTCCGGGGTGTCCCGTCCGGCTGGGTGGCTGGTGCCCCTGGTCGAGCGCGAGTTTGGGAGGGTCGAGGCCGCCGGCCGTAGGTGAATGGACCGAAAGCGCCTGCTACGTAACCCGCTGCTGTGGGTAGTCGCGTTGTTGCTCGTGTACTACGCCTTCAGCACGCTGTTCGACGACACCCGTGGCTACACGCAGGTGCCCACGTCCGAGGCACTGGCTCAGATCAGTAACTCGAACGTCACCGACGCCACGATCGGTGACAAGGAACAGCAACTGCGGCTCGACCTGAAGAAGCCCGATCCGGCCAACGGGGCGACGAAGCTCATCACGTCGTACCCGGCGAACTCGGAACAGGACATCTTCCAGCAGCTCACCAACGCGAGTGTGAAATTTGACACCAAGGTGACCCAGGATTCGTTCTGGAGTCAACTCCTGGTGTACCTGATTCCGCTCGGCGTGCTGGTGCTGCTGATGTGGTTGATGATCAACAATGTCCAGGGCGGCGGCAACCGGGTCCTGAACTTCGGCAAGTCCAAGGCCAAGCAGCTCAACAAGGACATGCCCAAGACGACGTTCACCGACGTCGCCGGTGTGGACGAGGCCGTCGAGGAACTCCAGGAGATCAAGGACTTCCTGCAGAACCCCGGCCGCTACCAGGCACTGGGCGCCAAGATCCCCAAGGGCGTGCTGCTCTACGGCCCGCCGGGCACCGGTAAGACGCTGCTGGCCAGGGCGGTCGCCGGTGAGGCAGGCGTGCCGTTCTACACCATCTCCGGTTCGGACTTCGTGGAGATGTTCGTCGGTGTCGGCGCCTCCCGCGTACGTGACCTGTTCGAGCAGGCCAAGCAGAACGCGCCCTGCATCATCTTCGTCGACGAGATCGACGCGGTCGGCCGCCAGCGCGGCGCCGGCCTGGGCGGTGGTCACGACGAACGCGAACAGACCCTGAACCAGTTGCTGGTCGAGATGGACGGCTTCGACGCACGTGGCGGCATCATCCTCATCGCCGCCACGAACCGGCCAGACATCCTGGACCCGGCGCTGCTCCGGCCGGGCCGCTTCGACCGCCAGATCCCGGTGGCCGCGCCCGACCTGCGGGGTCGCCGGGCGATCCTCGCCGTCCACTCCAAGGGCAAGCCGCTGGCCGCGGACGCCGACCTGGACGGGCTGGCCAAGCGCACCGTGGGCATGTCCGGTGCCGACCTGGCCAACGTGATCAACGAGGCCGCCCTGCTGACCGCCCGCAAGAACGGTCACGTGATCGGGGGCGTGGCGCTCGAGGAGTCGGTGGACCGGGTGATCGGCGGTCCGGCGCGCAAGAGCAGGATCATCTCCGAGAAGGAGAAGAAGATCACGGCCTACCACGAGGGCGGACACGCTCTGGCCGCGTGGGCGATGCCGGACCTGGAGCCGGTCTACAAGCTGACCATCCTGCCGCGCGGCCGGACCGGTGGGCACGCCCTGGTCGTCCCGGAGGACGACAAGGAGCTGATGACCCGCTCGGAGATGATCGCGCGACTGGTGTTCGCGCTCGGCGGCAGGGCGGCGGAGGAACTGGTGTTCCACGAGCCCACCACGGGTGCGTCCGCGGACATCGAGCAGGCCACCAAGATCGCCAAGGCGATGGTCACCGAGTACGGCATGAGCGGCCGGCTGGGTGCGGTCAAGTACGGCCAGGACCAGGGCGACCCGTTCCTGGGCCGGTCCATGGGCCACCAGCCGGACTACTCGCTGGAAGTGGCACACGAGATCGACGAGGAGGTGCGCGCGCTGATCGAGGCCGCGCACACCGAGGCGTGGGGCGTGCTCAACCAGTACCGCGACGTCCTGGACGACCTCGTCATCGAGCTGTTGGACCAGGAAACCTTGCAGCGCAAGGATTTGGCGCGGATCTTCGCACGGGTGGAGAAGCGGCCGAGGATCACCGAGTTCAACGACTTCGGTGGCCGCACGCCGTCGGAAAAGCCCCCGGTGAAGACTCGGCGGGAACTGGCCACCGAGCGCGGTGAGCCATGGCCGCTCGAGGACGCGACGCCCACCCCGGTGGGCACGGTCCCGGCGCAGGTGCCCGGCCAGCTCGACTTCGGTGGCAACGGCACGCCGCCGTCCCACGGCACCAACGGCGGGTACGACACCAACGGCGGCAACGGCCAGCCCGGCAACGGGCAGCAGCCGGACCACGGCGCCGACGGGAGCCAGCCCTACGGCAACGGCAACCACGCCGACGGTTCGTCGGGCGGTCCGCCGCACTACGGCGCGCCTCCCGGGTGGACGCCTGCGACGACGCCGCCGGGCCAGTCGTGGACGCCGTCGTGGGACCGCCCACAGGACGCGGTGCCCGGTGACCAGCAGCCGGACGACCAGCCGCGCCGCCCTGTGGACACCGATGACCGGGACTCGGGTCGCTGACCTAGGTCCTGTCGCACAAGCGGACCGCGCCCGGTGCCGGTCAACCAGCCGGTGGAGGTGTGGGCGTGTCGAGTGACGGTCAGGCTGTCGCGGCCGCGCACCAGACGGTGCAGGGCCGGCCGATGTTCGACCAGGCACGGGCCGAGGCCGCGGTGCGGGAACTGCTGCTGGCCTGTGGTGAGGACCCCGAGCGGGAGGGCCTGCGCGACACTCCGGCGAGGGTCGCGCGGGCCTACCGCGAGCTGTTCGCCGGCATGTACACCGACCCGGAGTCGGTGCTGGCGCGCACGTTCGACGAGAGCCACGAGGAACTCGTCCTGGTCACCGACATTCCGACGTTCAGCTTCTGCGAGCATCATCTGCTGCCCTTCCACGGTGTCGCCCACGTCGGCTACATCCCGAACGAGCAGGGCAGGGTCACCGGACTGTCCAAACTGGCCAGACTGGTCGACCTGTGCGCCCGGCGGCCGCAGGTGCAGGAACGGCTGACCTCCCAGGTGGCCGACGCGATCAACCGCAGGCTGGAACCGCGCGGTGTGATCGTGGTGATCGAGGCCGAGCACCTGTGCATGAGCATGCGCGGCGTGCGCAAGCCGGGCGCCCGCACCACGACGTCCGCGGTGCGCGGGATGCTGCGCGACTCGGCGTCCTCTCGCGCCGAGGCGCTCGACCTGATCAAGGCCCGGTTGCGGTGACCAGCCCGGCCGCCGCCCTGCCGCGACCGGACCGGTGTGTGGTGATGGGCGTCCTGAACGTCACCCCGGACTCGTTCTCCGACGGCGGCCGGTACGTCGATCGGGTCGACGCGGTCGCGCACGGCCTGGCCATGCACGAGCGCGGCGCCGACCTGATCGACGTGGGTGGCGAGTCGACCCGGCCGGGTGCCGGCCGGGTGGACGCCGACGTCGAGGCGGCCCGGGTGGTGCCGGTGATCCGAGAACTGGCCGCGGCCGGCGTGCCGGTCAGCGTGGACACCACGCGGGCGCGCGTGGCCGAACTGGCGTTGGCCGCGGGCGCGCGGATCGTGAACGACGTGTCCGGCGGCCTGGCCGATCCGGACATGGCGCCGGTCGTGGTCGGCCACGGGGTGCCGTGGATCCTGATGCACTGGCGTGGTCACAGCAGCGACATGAACTCGCTGGCCACCTATACCGACGTGGTGGCCGAGGTGCGGGCGGAACTGTGCGCGCGGGTGGACGCGGCACTGGCCGCGGGCGTGGCGCCGGAGTCGCTGGTGATCGATCCGGGCCTCGGTTTCGCCAAGCACGCCGAGCACGACTGG
This sequence comes from Pseudonocardiaceae bacterium, assembly GCA_036491115.1. Classification (GTDB taxonomy): domain Bacteria; phylum Actinomycetota; class Actinomycetes; order Mycobacteriales; family Pseudonocardiaceae; genus DATEPR01. The sequence goes on along the minus strand of DASXCQ010000044.1, from coordinate 11,628 downwards.
GCCCTGCTGCATGCCCTGCCGACGTTCGTCGAACTGGGCTTGCCGGTGCTGGTCGGCGCGTCCCGCAAACGTTTTCTGGGTCGGCTGCTGGCCGAGGCGGACGGCAAGCAGCGTCCGCCGGACGGCCGCGAGGTGGCCACGGCCGTCGTGTCGGCACTGGCCGCCACTGCCGGCGTGTGGGGTGTTCGCGTGCACGATGCCGGCCGGTCGCTGGACGCCGTCATGGTGGCGAAGGCGTGGCAGGAGGGCAGGCCGACATGACCGACCGGATCACGCTGACCGGCCTGCGGGTGCGCGGCCGGCACGGCGTGTTCGAGCACGAACGCCGGGACGGCCAGGACTTTCTCGTCGACATCACGGTGTGGATCGACCTGGACCGGGCCGCTGCCACCGACGACCTCGCCAACACGCTGCACTACGGAGAACTGGCCGAACGGGCGGCGGCGATCGTCGGCGGTGAACCGCGCAACCTGATCGAGACGGTGGCCGCCGAGGTGGCCGATGCCGTGATGGTCGACGAGCGGCTGCACGCCATCGAGGTGACCATTCACAAGCCGTCCGCGCCGATCCCGCTCACGTTCGCCGACGTGTCGGTCACCGCGCGGCGGTCGCGGCGCGGCGGCCGGGGCGGTGGTCCGGCGTGACCAGGGCGGTGTTGTCACTGGGTGCCAACCTGGGGGACCGGTTGTCGAACCTGCGCATGGCGGTGCACGGCCTGGGCGACGCGGTCGTCGCGGCGTCGCCGGTGTATGAGACGGCGCCGTGGGGCGGTGTCGAGCAGCCGGACTTCCTCAACGCGGTGGTGATCGTGTCTGCGCCCGGCGTGGACGAGTGGGGCTGGCTGGCCACGGCGCGGCAGCTGGAGGCGGCGGCCGGCCGGGTGCGCACCATCCGCTGGGGCCCGCGCACCCTGGACGTGGACGTGGTCACCGTCGACGGCGTGACGTCGGACGACCCGGAACTGCTGCTGCCGCATCCCGGCACGCCGGAGCGAGCCACCGTGCTGATCCCGTGGCTGGAGATCGAGCCGGAGGCGGTGCTGCCCGGCCGGGGCCGGGTGGCCGACCTGCTGGCCGCGCTGCCGTCCGACGACCTGGCCGGTGTCGCCCGCCGGGACGACCTGGTGCTGGTGGAGCGCTCATGAACGTCACCCGGGCCCGCGATCTGGTGGCCACCGGCGTCATCGTCGGGATCCTGGTCAACCTGTTCCTGCTGCTGGACTACGACGCGCTGCCGCCGCTGCCGGTGCTGGCCGGCATCAGCCTGCTGGTGCTGGCGGCCATCGAGTTGTTCTTCGCGCAGTCGCTGCGGGCCAGGCTGGCCGGCCGCGAGGGCACCAAACCGGTGCCGGCGCTGGTCGCCGCACGGGCCGTGGCGCTGGCGAAGGCGTCGTCCGTGCTCGGCGCGATCATGGCCGGGGCCTGGGCCGGGGTGCTGGCGTTCATCCTGCCCCGGTACAGCCGGTTCATCACCTCTGCCGGTGACGCCAACAGCTCGTGGGTCGGCCTGATCAGCGCGGGGGCACTGATCGCGGCCGCCCTGTGGCTGGAGCATTCGTGCAAGGCGCCGCAGGACCGGGACGACCGGGGTGACCAGCCGGGTTCGCACTAGTCGCGGCGAAGTGCCGCCCGCCGTTCGGCGCACGGATCGTAGGCGGACAGGCACGGAGTGGTCTCAGCCGGATAACCGACCGGTACGGTGTCCGCATGACTGGCGGCGGTGACTCCGACGGCGAGGAGTCCGGTAACGAATCGCAGACCGCCAGGCTACTGATGGTAGCGGTACTGGCCCTCGCTGTCATGGCGACCGCCGTACTCGTGTTGACCGACAGTGCCCGGTGGCTCCGGCTGGGTGTACTGGCCGCGTTGTGGGCCGCTTTACTCGGGGTGTTCCTGGCCAGCCGGTTCCGCAAGACGATGGCCGAACGCGAGGACCAGGTCGCGGATCTCCAGTCGGCGTACGAGATGGAACTGGAGCGGGAGGTCGCGGCGCGGCGTGAGTACGAACTCGAGGTCGAGGCCGCCGCCCGCAAGCGAGTAGATGAGGCCAACCGCGAGGACCTCGGCGAACTGCGCGCCGAACTGCGGCTGCTGCGGGAGAACCTGGAACGGCTGACCGGTGGCGAGGTGCTCGTCGAACGGTTCGCGCTGCGCGCCCAGTCGACCCGGATGCGGGCACTGTCCGACGCCCAGCCGAGGGTGGTGGCCAGCGGCGAGGACAGCGCGCGGATCCGGCGCAGCCTGGTGGCCACGCCGGGTGCCGTCGACCAGGCATCCACCGAACTGATTCCCCGCCCGGAGCGGCCGCGCCCGGTCACGCCGGTCACCCCGGTGCGCCGCGAACCGCAGCGCAGGCAGGCCCAGCGACCCGCCGGTTACCGGCCCGAACCCGCCCGGCAGGCACCTCAGGACGACGCGGACCGGCAGCGCATCCAGGTCCCGGCCGACCGGGCGCCCACCAGGGTGGCGCAGCCGGTCCGGCAACAGCAGCAGGCACAACGCCCTCGCAGGCCGGTCGAACAACAGCAGCAGCAGGCGTGGCCCAACCCGCAGGTGATCTCGCCGACCCCGGCGCCGCAGCCGCCGGTGGCCCGCCCGGCGCCCCAGCGGCCGGCCGCCGCGCCGCGCCGTCCGCAGCAACCCGTTGCCCGGCAGAACGTTCGCCGCGAGGGGACTCCCGGTGACGTCGGACTGTCCGCCCGGCTGGACGGACTGCCGGTACCGCCCCGCGAGGAACCCTCCCGTGTCGAGTCCACCGGCGGCCACCGCAGGATCACCGAGCAGACGCAGCGTGCCGAACCGGTCGTCGAGCGGTCCCGGCACTCGGCGACGCCGCAACCCCAACCCACCCCCCAGGAACACGGCAGCCACCACAGGGCCGAGGCGGTCGAACCGTCCTATGCGGAATGGCGCCAGGAGTCGGCGGCGGACCCGGAGATCACCGGCGCCCACGCGGCCGGCCGCTCGGTCACCGAGTTGCTGGCGGCCCACGGCAACGCCACCGACCCGGCGGACGAGTCCCCGCGCCGGCACCGTCGCAGGGCGGAGTGATCATCCCACCGACCCGGTGAAGCTCGTCACCCGGTGCACGCGGGCCGGAAACCGTGCGGTTACGCTCGCTCCGTCGTCTGGTACCCGGCGGGACTGGAACGAGTGAGGGAGATGCTCGGCATGGCCACGACAGCGCGGGGGCAGCGGTGACCAGACCCGCTCGGCTCGCCGTCGGTGTGGTGTCCGCGGGTCGTGTCGGTGCCGTGCTGGGTGCCGCGCTCGCCGCCGCCGGTCACACCGTGATCGGGGCCAGCGGTGTCTCCGGTGACTCGGTTCGCAGGGCGGCCGAACTCCTGCCCGGCGTGCCGCTGCTGCCGCCGGACGAGGTGGTCCGGATGGCGGACCTGGTGCTGCTGGCCATTCCGGACGACGTGCTCGCGGGGACGGTGCGCGGGTTGGCCGCCGTCGACGCGTTGCGGGCCGGCCAGATCGTGGTGCACACGTCGGGCGCGCACGGTGTCGACGTGCTGGCGCCGGCCGCCGAGGCGGGTGCGTTGCCGCTGGCCCTGCATCCCGCGATGACGTTCGCCGGCCGGCCGGAGGACCTGCAGCGGATCCCGGCGTGCAGTTTCGCGGTGACCGCCGATGCGCTGGACGAGTCGGCGTGGCACGTCGGTGAGGCGCTGGTGGTGGAGATGGGCGCCGAACCGGTGCGCGTCCCGCAGGCCGCCCGCGCGCTGTACCACGCGGCTCTGGCGCACGGCGCCAATCACCTGGTGACGCTGGTGACCGAGTGTGCCGATCTACTCCGCACGGCCGGCATCAGCCAGGCGGAACGGCTGCTCGGCCCGCTGCTGTCCGCCGCGTTGGACAACGCGCTGCGGCACCGCGACCGCGCGCTGACCGGTCCGGTGGCCAGAGGTGACATCGGCACCCTGCGCGTGCACCTGCGCGTGCTGGCCGACACCGATCCCGCTGTCCTGCCCAGCTATCGGGCGCTGGCGCTGCGCACCGCGGAGCGGGCCGTGGCGGCGGGCTTGCTGGATCCCTCGGCCGCGGCCGAGGTGGCCGCCGTGATCGAGGAGGAGTCGCCGTCGTGACGGTCAGCTTCCGCCCCCGCGAGGTGACGGTGCATCAGCTGCCGGCCGAACTGGGCAAGGTCACCAGGGCGCTGCGCGCGTCCGGCCGCCGGGTGGCGCTGGTGCCCACGATGGGTGCGCTGCACGAAGGGCACCGCGAGCTGATCGGCAGGGCGCGGCGGATTCCCGGTGTCGTGGTGTGCGTGTCGGTGTTCGTGAACCCGTTGCAGTTCGGACCGAACGAGGACCTCGCCCGGTATCCCCGGCCGTTTGAGTCCGATGTGGACATTTGCCGGCAGGAGGGTGTCGAGCTGGTCTTCCACCCCGGTGTCGACCAGATGTACCCGGCCGGCGCCGCCGCCGTCACCGTCGACCCGGGCCCGCTGGGCAGCGACCTGGAGGGCGCCTCCCGGCCGGGGCACTTCGGCGGCGTGCTGACCGTGGTGGCCAAGCTGTGCAACATCGTCCGGCCCGACTACGCCTTCTTCGGGGAGAAGGACTACCAGCAGTTGGTGCTGGTGCGCCGGATGGTCGCCGACCTGAACCTGGACGTGCGGATCGTGGGCGTGCCGACGGTGCGCGAGGACGGCGGGCTGGCCCTGTCGTCGCGCAACGTCTACCTCGACGCGGACCAGCGCGAGGCGGCCCTGGCCCTGTCCGCCGCGCTGGCCGCGGGCGCGCGGGCCGGTGCCGAGGGCGCCGACGGCGTACTGGCCGCCGCGCGCGGGGTGCTGGCCGCCCGACCGATGGTCGATCTCGACTACCTGGAACTGCGGGCCGAGGACCTCGGCCCGGTACCGGCCAGGGGAACGGCCAGGCTGCTGGTCGCGGCCAGGGTCGGCACGACACGCCTGATCGACAACGCCCCGGTCCTGCTGGCCGGCGACTGACGAGGTGGGGTGGGACACCCATGCTGCGCACCATGCTCAAGTCGAAGATCCACAGAGCCACCGTGACCACGGCCGATCCGGCCAGGGTCGGCTCGGTGACGGTGGACGAGGACCTGATGGACGCCGCAGACCTGCTACCCGGTGAGCAGGTGGCGATCGTCGACGTGACCAACGGCACCCGCCTGGACACCTACGTGGTCACGGGTCAGCGGGGCAGCGGCGTGTTGGGCGTCACCGGTGCCGCGGTGCGTCCCGGCGACACCGTCGTCCTCATCGCCTACGGCCTGATGGACACCGCGGAGGCCACCGCGCACCGGCCGAGGGTGGTGTTCGTCGACGAGCACAACAGGATCGTCGAGGGCAGGACCGGCAATCCGTTCCGGGACCGCATGGTGGAGATCGACATGCCGCCCGCGGAGACCGACGCGGCGGCGGCACTGGACGCGTTGTTGCAGGCGGAGAGCTGAGGCGGGCGTGCTGCTGTGTGTGGACGTCGGCAACACCAACATCGTCCTTGGCCTGTACTCCGGCTGGGGTGACGACGCGAAACTGGTGCGCGACTGGCGGATGCGCACTGACGCCAGGATGACCGCGGACGAGCTCGCGCTGACCGTGCGCGGCCTGCTCGGCGGGCACGCCGACGAGGTCACCGGCGTGTCCGCGCTGTCCACCGTGCCCGCGGTGCTGCGCGAACTGCGGGCCATGGTGAGCACCTACTACGGGCAGGTGCCCAAGGTGATCGTCGAGCCCGGTGTGAAGACCGGCGTGCCGCTGCTCATCGACAACCCGCGCGAGGTCGGCGGCGACCGGGTGATCAACACCCTGGCCGCGCACCATCTGCACAGCACGGCGTGCATCGTGGTGGACTTCGGCACCTCGACCAACATCGACGTCATCTCGTCCAAGGGCGAGTTCCTCGGCGGCGTGTTCGCGCCGGGCATCGAGATCTCCATCGACGCGCTGGCCGCGCGGGCGGCCCAGCTGCGCAAGGTGGAGGTGGTCCGGCCCAGGTCGGTGATCGGCAAGAACACCGTGGAGTGCCTGCAGTCCGGCATTCTCTACGGCTTCGCCGGCCAGGTGGACGGCCTGGTCCGGCGGATCACCAAGGAACTGCACACCACGGAGCCCGGCCCGATCGCGGTCATCGCCACCGGCGGGCTGGCCTCCGTGGTGCTGGAGGAGTCCGAGACCATCGAGCACCACGTGCCCGACCTGACCCTGCTGGGCCTGCGCCTGGTCTACGAGCGGAACACGCCCCGGCCTAGTCGAACGTGATCCGGAACGCCGTGGCCACCAGCGGCACGGTGAACTCACCGGTCGCGGTCGCCGGATCGGCGAGCAGCAGCGCCCTGACCCTGGCCAGGACGTCGGCCCGGTGTTCGGGCGTGCTGGTCAGCAGCCAGGACTGGGTGGCGATGGTGTCCACCATGGAGTCCACGGTCCTCGGCATGCCGTGCCGGAAGTCGCCGCGCTCGCAGTGGCCGAGGGCGGCGATCGGCGGCAGCAGCCCGTCCTCGTCGTTCTTGGACCAGGTCACCGAATCGGCTTCCGCGCTCATCCGCGCGACCCACGGCACCCGGTCGTCGTAGCCGTTCCAGGCGGTCACCAGCACCCCGCCGGGCCGCAGCACCCGGTGGATCTCCGGCACCGCCCGGTCCAGGTCGAACCAGTGCAGCGCCTGCCCGACCAGCACGGCGTTCACCGAGTCGTCCGGCAGCGGGATGTCCTCGGCGGGCCCCTGGAACGCCGGCACGCCGGGGAGCCGTGCCCGCAGTTGGGCGAGCATCGCCGGGTCGGGTTCCACGGCGGTCACGGCCAGGCCCATGCCGGCCAGGACCTCGGTGAGCTTGCCGGTGCCCGCGCCCAGATCCAGCACGGCGAGATCGGCCGCGTCGCGTACCGCGGCCAGGCCCCAGTCGACCATGGCGACCGGGTAGGTGGGGCGGTATTCGGCGTAGGCGAGCGCCTGGGTGCCGAACGACGCGGCGCGGCGCGCGTGCTCCTCCGGCGGGTAACCGGCTGCTGGCTCCATGCTCGGCACGGTAACGTGGACGGACCTGGCGAAATATCGTTCGCCCTGGGTACGTACCATTTTCCGGTGTGAACAACATCCCAGCAGAACCCACCGGCGCCGACGACCTGCCAGAACAGATGCGGGTGCGGCACGAGAAGCGTGCCGGGCTGCTGGCCAGGGGAATCGATCCGTATCCGGTCCAGGTGCCCAGGACGCACTCGCTGCGGGAGATCAGGGACGCCTATCCGGACCTGGCGCCGGACACGTCGACCGGCCTCGTGGTGGGCGTCACGGGCCGGGTGATGTTCCTGCGCAACACGGGAAAGCTGTGTTTCGCCACGCTGCGCGACGGCGACGGCACCGAACTGCAGGTGATGATCAGCCTGGCCGCGGTCGGCGACGAGTCGCTGGCCGCGTGGAAGGCCGACGTCGACCGGGGCGACCACGTGTTCGTGCACGGTGAGGTCGCCATGTCACGGCGGGGCGAACTTTCGGTGATGGCCGATTCCTGGCGGATCACCGCCAAGGCGTTGCGTCCGCTGCCGGTCGCCCACAAGCAACTCGCCGAGGAAACCCGCATTCGGCAGCGCTACGTCGACCTCATTCTCCGGCCCGAGGCGCGGGAGACCGTGCTGATGAGGGCGGCGGTGGTCCGCTCGCTGCGTGACTCGTTCCACCACCGGGGTTTCGTCGAGGTGGAAACTCCGATGTTGCAGTCATTGCAGGGCGGCGCCTCGGCCCGGCCGTTCGTGACGCATTCCAACGCGTTCGACATGGATCTGTACCTGCGCATCGCGCCGGAGTTGTATCTCAAGCGCTGTGTGGTCGGCGGCCTGGAGAAGGTCTTCGAGATCAACCGCAACTTCCGGAACGAGGGCAGCGACTCCAGTCACTCGCCGGAGTTCGCGATGCTGGAGTTCTACTCCGCCTATGAAACGTACGACACGATGGCGGTGCTCACCCGGGAGCTGATCCAGGAGGCGGCACAGGCCGCGTTCGGCACCCAGGTCGTCACACTCGTCGACGGAACTGAATATGATCTATCGGGTGAGTGGTCGAGCCTGCCGATGTACGGTTCGTTGAGCGAGACACTTGACGCCGAGATCACACCCGAAACGCCGGCGGAGATCCTGCGCAAGCACGCGGACGCCCACGGAATGCAGACCGGCCCCCGGCACGGCCATGGCAAGCTGGTCGAGGAGCTCTGGGAGCACCTCATCGGCGACCGGTTGTTCGCCCCGACATTTGTCCGGGATTTCCCGGTGGAGACGTCGCCACTGACCCGTGACCACCGCACCGAGGCGGGCGTGGTGGAAAAGTGGGACCTCTACGTGCGCGGATTCGAGTTGGCCACGGGTTACTCGGAGCTGGTCGACCCGGTGGTGGAACGCCGCAGGTTGGAGGCCCAGGCGCGATTGGGAGCGGCCGGCGACGAGGATGCGATGCCGGTCGACGATGACTTCTTGCGCTCGCTGGAGTACGGAATGCCACCCAGCGGCGGCGTGGGAATGGGTATCGACAGGTTGCTGATGGCACTGACCGGCCTGGGTATCCGGGAGACCATCCTGTTCCCCCTAGTACGCCCCGAATGAGGGACAAACCACGTCATGTAGTTGCGTAACCCCGGTCATATTGCGCTAACCTGTTCCCGAGTTACCTGGTTCGGAGTTTCGGGTCATTCGGTGCTAGGAGGAAGCGTATGGCTCAGAAGGTTACCGTGACTTTGGTCGACGACCTGGACGGTTCACAGGCCGAGGAGACGGTTGAGTTCGGGCTGGACGGAGCGGCTTACACCATTGACCTGTCCGGCGACAATGCCGGCAGGTTGCGTGAGGCGCTCGAGGAGTACGTGGACCACGCCCGACGTGCGGGTGGTCGCAAGCGCGCCGCCGGCCGTCCGGTGGCCGGTCGCCCACCGCGGCCGGCGTCCGCGGATCGGGAACAGAATCAGGCAATCCGCGAATGGGCCCGCAAGCAGGGCATGAAGGTGTCCGACCGTGGTCGTATCCCGGCCGAGGTACTCGAGGCTTACCACAAGACGAACTGACGATTACCGAACCGACAGCCACGTCTTCGTCCCGCCACCGCGTCCGTACGACCGCCCGAAGCAGACTCTCGTTGCCGGCCCCGGCCCACCATGGGCCGGGGCCGGGCGTTCACCGGAAACTTCCGGTGAATCAGCTGTGGATTTGCTGTGTACAAACTCGGGGACAGGTGGCGCACGTCCCCATTCCGCGTTCCAGCACGTAGTGAAAGCAGCAACTCTCCCGCCGCCGGGTCCAGCCACCCGCTCTCGGGTCCGGTCGCACGGTGGAGGCCGACGTCAGCGGCGCGATCCCGGCCGGCAGCACCAGCGCCGCGTCCCGGGCGCCGCCCGCCTCGTCGCCCACCGACTGCCCGACCCGCCAGCACGCGCCGTCCAGCGCGTCGGTCGCCCACGCCCACAGCGCGCGCCTGCCCAGCCGGTGCCGGCCCAGGGCAGGCGTGTCGACCGCCGTGAACACACGCAGGAACGCGGTGGCGTGCTCGGCGTACCGCTCGCGCAGCACGGCGGCCAGCGCCCGCTCGCCGGACACGGGACGGGCGGCGGGCAGGCCGGCCGCCGGGTCGGTGGGCAGGCAGGCGAACTCGTCCCGCAGCACCGCGACGGCCGAGGGGCACGGCGCCTCGGGGTCGAACCGCACCGCGAGATCCGCCGGACCGAGCAGCGGCACCCGCCGGGCGGTGCGGAACAGCAGCGCACCGGTCTTGGCCGGCACGGTCAGGTACCAGCCGACCACGTAGCCGGCCACCACCCTGGCCGGCGCCTCGCCGTACTCGTCGCGCAGCCAACCGGCCGCCCGTTCGGCCCAGGCGGCCAACCGGTCGCCGCCGAGCAGGTCGGCGCAGCCCGTCCAGTCACCGGCGGGGAGCCCCGCGTGCAGGGGCAGATCCGGCTGGGCGGCGGTGGCGTCCCGGATCGCGGACGGCAGTCCGGCGACGGGCAGCGTGGACGTCACGGGCACCTTCTTCCGTCGTGCTGGCATGCGGCGGTCGCCCGTAGGCAAGGCTTGCCTTACCTTAGTAGCAGAGATCTACCCGTTCGGTCTAACCGGACGTGCTCGATGCCGCCGTAACGCGCCTACCGGCTTGTTCGCGTTCAGCGGACAGCGGCGGATCGCCGGAATCCGGCCCGGGGGGTTTGCGTTTGACCTGGTGTCACGGTTTCCTCGGTCTGCGGTTCGAGCGCTGGGTTGCGCACATCGAACTGAGAGCGACAGGGCCTGCGACTACAGTGGTCGTAAGGTGCTGATCCCGCCGCAGGGTGGGCGCAGTTTGGCTCACACAGCAAGGGACGCCGACGCAGCAGTCAGGGAGTGCGAATGTTCGAGAGGTTCACCGACCGCGCGAGGCGGGTGGTCGTCCTGGCCCAGGAAGAGGCCAGGATGCTCAACCACAACTACATCGGCACCGAACACATCCTCCTGGGTCTCATCCACGAGGGTGAGGGTGTCGCCGCCAAGGCCCTTGAGTCCTTGGGAATCGCCCTGGAAGGCGTCCGGCAGCAGGTCGAAGAGATCATCGGCCAGGGGCAGCAGGCGCCGAGTGGGCACATCCCGTTCACGCCACGGGCCAAGAAGGTGCTGGAGCTGTCGCTGCGCGAAGCGCTGCAGCTCGGCCACAACTACATCGGCACGGAGCACATCCTGCTCGGCCTGATCCGCGAGGGCGAGGGCGTCGCCGCCCAGGTCCTGGTGAAGCTGGGCGCGGACCTCAACCGGGTCCGCCAGCAGGTGCTCCAGTTGCTGTCCGGTTACCAGGGCAAGGAGCCCGCGGAGAGCGCGGGCCGCGGCGAGGGCACGCCGTCGTCGTCCCTGGTCCTGGACCAGTTCGGGCGCAACCTGACCGCCAGCGCGCGGGAGGGCAAGCTCGACCCGGTCATCGGCCGGGAGAAGGAGATCGAGCGGGTCATGCAGGTGCTGTCCCGCCGCACCAAGAACAACCCGGTGCTGATCGGCGAGCCCGGCGTCGGCAAGACCGCCGTCGTCGAGGGTCTCGCGCAGAAGGTCGTCAAGGGCGAGGTCCCGGAGACGCTGAAGGACAAGCAGCTCTACACGCTGGACCTCGGCTCCCTGGTGGCCGGCTCCCGGTACCGCGGTGACTTCGAGGAGCGCCTGAAGAAGGTGCTCAAGGAGATCCGCACCCGGGGCGACATCATCCTGTTCATCGACGAGCTGCACACGCTGGTCGGTGCCGGTGCCGCCGAGGGCGCGATCGACGCCGCCTCCATCCTGAAGCCGATGCTGGCCAGGGGTGAGCTGCAGACCGTCGGCGCCACCACGCTGGACGAGTACCGCAAGTACGTGGAGAAGGACCCCGCGCTGGAGCGCCGGTTCCAGCCCATCCAGGTTGGTGAGCCCTCGCTGGAGCACACCATCGAGATCCTGAAGGGCCTGCGCGACCGGTACGAGGCGCACCACAGGGTGTCCATCACCGACTCGGCGCTGGTGGCCGCGGCCACACTGGCCGACCGGTACATCAACGACCGCTTCCTGCCGGACAAGGCGATCGACCTGATCGACGAGGCCGGCGCCCGGATGCGCATCCGCCGCATGACCGCGCCGCCCGACCTGCGCGAGTTCGACGAGAAGATCGCGAACGTCCGTCGGGACAAG
>DASXCQ010000043.1:0-196357 GCA_036491115.1 Pseudonocardiaceae bacterium | reverse complement strand
CCCGGTCAGGCTGGTGATCAGGAAGTACAGCCCGCCCGCGGTCAACAGCGCAGGCGTGAGCCCGATGGCGGTCACCGCGACGCCCGCGACCAGGCCGCCCAACGGAATGCCGGTCCAGGACAGCGAGTTGATCAGCGACATCACCCTGCCCAGCAGGTGTTCGGGCACCCGCTCGAACGGGATGGCGCCCAGGATCGGGTTGATGAACCCGGCGCCCACGCTACCCACCGCGGACACGAGCAGAATGGTCCACAGTGGAAAGTGCACGGCCAGCACCAGGAATCGGGGTGCGCCCGCCACCAGGTAGCCGGTGAGGAACACCAGCCTCCTGCGCAGCCGGTGGGCGACCGCGGCGGCGACCAGGCTGCCGCCCACCGCGGCCAGCCCGCGCACGCTGCTGATCAGCCCCAGCTCGGCCGGGCCGCCACCGGTGTCGTGCACCCACACCGGTAACAGCACCGCGCTGAACGCCTGGTCCAGCAGATTGGTCGCGGACACCATGCCGACGATGGTCAGCAGCAGCCGGTCCTGCCGCAGGAATGCCAGCCCGATGCCGAACCGCCGCCAGTAGCCCTCCGGTTCGGCATCCTGCGCCGATCGTTTCGGGCTGCCCATGCCGCGCGGCAGGGTGGCGCCGACGATCATCGAGCCGAGCAGGAAGCACGCCGCGTTGGCCGCGACACCGGTGAACGGGTCGAACACGGCCACCAGCACCCCACCGGCCGCCGGGCCGACCGTGGTGGCCAGCCGCTCGGTGACGCCGGCCAGGCCGGTCACCCGCTCCAGCGGCAGCCTGCCGCGCCGGGCCACGTCCAGCACCATCACCTGCTTGGCCTGGTCACCCGGACCCCGCACGGTGCCGATCACCGCGACCAGCACCGGCAGCGGCCAGAACGGCAGCGCGTGCAGCAGGTGGAGCAGCGGGATCAGCCCGGCCATGGCGGCGCTGACCAGGTCGGTGGTCCACGACAGGCGGCGCGGGCCGATCCGGTCCAGCAGCGGTCCGGTCAGCGCCTGCGCCGCCACGTAGGGCGCCAACTCGCAGAACGCCACCAGGCCGGTGCGGGTCGCGCTGCCGGTGGTCACCAGCACCAGCCAGGGAATCGCGACGGCGGAGATCCGGGTGCCGGTCTCGGACACCGCGATGGCGGCCAGCACGCCGGCCAGCGGCCGCCAGCGGCCGAGGTCAGGTGCCTTCACGGGCGTCCAGTTCCGGGTGGAGGTGGATCAGCACGGCGACCCGCTCGGCGTCGGCGGGCGGGTCGTCCGGCAGGTCCGGCTCGTCCCGCCGGTAGCGGTCGATCACCTCGCGCAGTTCGGCCTTCAGCCGTGCGGCCTCGGTGATGGTCAGCAGCAACGGGTGCTGGCTGATCTCGAACACGTCCCGCCACGGGCGCGGCATCGTGACGAAGTCGTTCAGCGCGCGCTGGGTGTGCAGGGTGTAGGTGGCGGCCACCGACTCCAGATAGGCGAGTGCCGCCTCCGGATCGGTGTCGGCCAGTTCGGCGTCGTCGAACACGGTCTGCCGGTGGGCGGCCCGCCACCAGCGTTCCCGCGCGTTGCCCCGGTCGGTGACCTCCTCGACGAAGCCGCCCGCGGCCAGTTGGCGCAGGTGGTAGCTGGCCGTGCCGGAGTTCACGCCCATCAGTTCGGCCAGGCGGGTGGCGGTGGCCGGGCCGTGCTTGCGCAGCAGGTGGACGAGCTGCACCCGGGCCGGGTGGGCCAGCACGCGCAGGCCCTTGGCGTCCAGTACCGCGCGGGAGTCGTCAGGCATGACCCCTACGGTAGATCGCGGAGAGTTCTTTGCGAAGACTTCTTCGCGATTCGTTGTCACACTCGGGCCGCCCGAACTGTCATGGTGGCGACACCCGCACACGGAGGACGCGACCCATGGACGAACGTGACTGGCTGACCGCGCGGTTCGAGGAGCACCGAGGGCACCTGCGCTCGGTCGCCTACCGCATGCTCGGCTCGGCCAGCGAGGCCGACGACGCCGTCCAGGAGGCGTGGCTGCGGGTGAACCGGGCCGACGCCGCCGACGTGGCGAATGTCGGCGGCTGGCTCACCACGATCGTCGCGCGCGTGTCGCTGAACATGCTCCGATCCCGCACCGCCAGGCGGGAACGGCCGATGGAGGGCACCGAGCCGGTCGCCCGCGCCGCCGACCCGGAGACCGAGGCGGTGCAGGCCGACTCGGTCGGCCTCGCCCTGCTCGTGGTGCTGGACACGCTCACCCCGGCCGAGCGGATCGCGTTCGTGCTGCACGACCTGTTCGGCGTGTCGTTCGACGAGATCGCGCCCGTCGTGGAGCGCTCGCCCGCCGCCGCGCGGCAACTGGCCAGCAGGGCCAGGCGGCGGGTGCGCGGCGCCGACACGCCCGATCCCGATCTCGGCCGGCAGCGTGAGGTGGTCGGCGCGTTCCTCGCCGCAGCGCGCGGCGGCGACTTCGCGGCCCTGCTGTCGCTGCTCGACCCGGACGTGGTGCTGCGCGCCGACGGCAGGGCCGTGCGGATGGGCATGGGTGCCGAGATCACCGGTGCGCACGCGGTGGCGTCCACGTTCAACGGTCAGGCGGCGCAGGCGGAGGTCGCCCTGGTGGGCGGCGTGCCGGCGATCGTGTGGGCACCGAAGGGCACCTTGCACGCCGCCATCGCAATCACCGTGGTGGACGGGCGGATCGTGGCGATCGACGTGCGTGCGGACCGTGACCACCTGGCCGAACTGGCGGTGGAGTTCCTGGATTCGTGACCGGTCAAGGCATTCCCGACATGCGAGAACCGCCGCGAAGTGCTACTCCGGTAGGGCGGAGGAGTGTCTCCGGGAGAGAAGGCTTGGGATGGCAGGCAATCGAGGCGTGGCCTACATCGAGCCGCGCCATGTCGAAGTGCATACGACCGACTACCCGACGTTGGAACTGCGGGACGGTCCCGGCGTGAACCCGGCGAACGTGGGCCGGAAATGCGATCACGGCGTGATCCTCAAGTGTGTCGCCACCAACATCTGTGGTTCCGACCAGCACATGGTGCGCGGGCGCACCACAGCGCCCGCGGGTCTGGTGCTGGGCCACGAGATCACCGGCGAGGTGGTGGAAGTCGGGCGTGACGTCGAGTTCATCAAGCAGGGCGACCTGTGCTCTGTTCCGTTCAACATCGCGTGCGGCCGCTGCCGCAACTGCAAGGAGGGGCGGACCGACGTCTGCCTCAACGTCAATCCGGACCGGCCCGGCTCCGCCTACGGCTACGTCGACATGGGCGGCTGGGTCGGCGGGCAGGCCGACTACGTCATGGTGCCCTACGCGGACTGGAACCTGCTCAGGTTCCCGGACCGCGACCAGGCGATGGAGAAGATCCTGGACCTGACGATGCTGTCCGACATCTTCCCGACCGGCTACCACGGCTGTGTCAGCGCCGGTGTCACCACGGGGACCGCCGTCTACGTCGCGGGCGCCGGGCCGGTCGGCCTGGCGGCGGCGCATTCGGCCCAACTGCTGGGCGCGTCGGTGGTGATCGTCGGCGACATGAACGGCGACCGGTTGGCCCAGGCCCGCAGTTTCGGCTGCGAGACGGTCGACCTCACCCGGGACGCCACGCTGGGCGACCAGATCGACCAGATCCTCGGCGTGCCCGAGGTGGACGCCGCCGTGGACGCGGTCGGGTTCGAGGCCAAGGGTCACGGCAAGGACGCCCAACAGGAGGTCCCGGCGACCGTGCTGAACTCGATCATGCAGGTCACCAGGGCGGCGGGGAAGCTGGGCATTCCCGGGCTCTACGTCACCGGTGACCCCGGTGGTGTGGACGACGCGGCCAAGGAGGGCAGCCTGTCCATCCGGATCGGCCTGGGCTGGGCGAAGTCGCACACGTTCACCACGGGCCAGTGCCCGGTGATGCGCTACCACCGCGGCCTGATGAAGGCGATCCTCGCCGGCCGTGCGCACATCGCCAAGGCGGTCAACGCTACGGTGATCTCGCTGGACGACGCACCGGACGGGTACCGCAACTTCGACAGCGGCGTGGCCAGGAAGTTCGTGCTCGACCCGCACCAGATGCTGGCCGGCAGGCACGCGGCGTGAGACTCAGGCGGGCCTGGTGCCGAGTTGGCCGGTGAACCTGGCCAGTTTCAGTCCCAGGTGGATGGACAGGCGATCGTTGCCGTCCCGCAGGTCGATGCCGCCGATGCGTTCGGCCTTCTGCAGCCGGTAGTACAGCGTGCCCCGGTGCAGGTGCAGGCGTTCCGCGGTGGCCTTGGCGTCGCAGCCCAGGTCCAGGTAGGTCTCCAGGGTGTGCACCACCGGCTCGTCGCCGGAGCGCAACACCGTGGCCAGGCGCGGATCCATCGCCGAGGTGGCCACGTCGGCGGACAACTGCGCCAGCACGCGGAACACGCCGAGGTCGCGCCAGCGGGGCACGTCACCGACGGCCGGCACCAGCTCCGCGACCTTCGCGGACAGGCGGGCCTGGTGGTAGGAGGTGATCGCGGCGATCAGGCGGTCCTGTGGCTCGCCGACCGACGCGATCACCCGGCACCCCGGGCACTGCCGGCCGATCCTGCGCAGCAACGACTCCCGTGCGTCGTGCGCGAGCTGGAGCGCACGGGAGTCGTCCTCCTGCGTCCGCAACTGGATCAGCAGCACACCGTGGTCGCCGTAGGCCAGTTGCAGGTGCCGGGTGGGCTGGCTGCGGCGGGCCACGTCCAGCAGCGTCTCGATGATGGCCGGGCGCAGCTCGGGTTCGGCGATGCCGAACGGCTGCACCGCGACCACCGTGCACGGCGCCTGCACGTCCAGCACGCCGGTCTCGGCGATCTGCCGCACCGATAACTCACGCAGCGCGGCCGACGGCGACAGCAGCTGCACCAGCGCCGTGCTGGACAGGCTGTCGGTCAGCTCGTCCTCGTACAGCATCAGGCCGATGTGGCCGGCCACCTTCTTGGTCATGGTGATGTCGGTGACGCCCAGGCGGGTGTCGTCGTCGATCAGCCACAGGAAGCCCATCAACCGATTCAGGTAGCGCACCGGCACACACAGTCGCCCGAGCACGCCGGCCGACGCGTCCCCCGGTATCCGCAACGGTTCAGTGGCCGCGACGATGCCGAACCGGCGGAACCACGCCTTGACCTCCGGCTGGGTTTCCCGGCGCAGGATCGACTCGCGGCGGATGTCGTCGATCGGCTCGCTGTGCGTCGAGTAGGCGATCATCCGCTGCTCGCAGTCCTCCAGCACGGTCGGAGCGTCCAACCGCGTGGCGAGATCCTGCACGTAGCTTTGAAGTTCGGCGTGGGTCACGGTGAGTCACCCCCTGGGCACGGGGCGGGTGGCTCAACAACATAGATGAACTTTGTGTCGTCTGGACAGGTTGAATGGATAGTTTGTTAACCCAATGTGTACCGTGACGGAACCGAGACACAGCCGGTGTTTCTCCGTCTACTGTGGCGGGCACGCCGTACGGCCGATCACCTGCCCACCGCGTAGCCCTGGCCACCACGGGCGTTCGCGCCGGCCCGGAACCACTCACCGTCCCGCGCCACGGCGCTGGTCCTGCCCAGCGACCAGTCGTCGGCCTCGGTCACCTCGTGACCCCGCCCGGCCAGTTCCGCCAGCACGTCGGCGCCCAGCCGCCGTTCGGCGACGATCCGGCCCGGTTCGGCGATGCGCGGATAGAACGAGCTCGCCATGTGCAGCGAGTGGAAGTCGGCCGCGTCCAGCGCTTCCTGCAGGTTCAGACCACCGTGCACGACGTTGAGGAAGAAGTGCAGCGTCCACTGGTCCTGCATGTCACCGCCCGGCGTGCCGAACGCCAGGTACGGTTGCCCGTCGCGTAGCGCCATCGACGGGGACAGCGTGGTGCGCGGCCGGGCGCCGGGCCGGATCGTGTTCGGCAGGCCCTCCTCCAGCCAGAACATCTGGCCCCGCATGCTCAGGCAGAAGCCGAGTTCGGGCACGGTCGGCGAGCTCTGCAACCACGCCCCACTCGGTGTGGCGGAGATCATCATGCCGTCCGAGTCGACGACGTCGAGGTGGCAGGTGTCACCCGTAACGTGGCCGAGGGTCGGTTCGCCGACACCGGCGGCCGGCCGCTGACCGTCCGGAGTCGACCACCGGGTGGGTAGGACAGGTTTGCGGTCGCCCGGACCGCCCGGCACGGTGTCCAGGCCGGCCCGGTCGCCGATCAGCGCGGCCCGCTCGGCGTTGTAGTCGCGGTCGAGCAGGTCGGACACCGGCACGTCGGCGAAGTCGGGGTCGCCGTACCACGCCTCGCGGTCGGCGAACGCCAGCTTGCCCGCCTCGACCACGGTGTGCACCCAGTCCGCGGACAGGTGGTCCATCCGGTCCAGGTCGGTGTTCGCCAGCAGCGCGAGCTGTTGCAGGAACACCGGTCCCTGCCCCCAGGGGCCGGTCTTGCACACCGTGTAGCGGCCGTAGTCGAAGGTCACCGGCTGTTCCACCGGTGGCTCCCAGCGGGCCAGGTCGTCCGAGGTGAGCAGGCCCCGGTGCGGGCGGCCGGACGTGTCCATCACCTCCTGGTCGGCGCAGAACCGGCCGATCGCCTCGGCGACGAAACCCCGGTACCAGGCGTCCCTGGCCGCTGCCCACTGACCGGCCCGGTCCGCGCCGCGGGCCTCGGCCTCGGCGACGATCCGCTGGTACGTCCGGGCCAGCACCGGATTGCGGAATCGGCTGCCCGCCGCCGGCACCGCGCCGCCGGGCAGCCAGGTCGCCGCCGACGTCGGCCAGTGGTCACGGAACAGGTCCCGCACGGACCCGATCGCGTCGGACACCCTGGCCAGCAGCGGATGCCCGGCGCCGGCCAGCGTGATCGCCGGCTCCAGCACGTCGCGCAGCCGCAACCGGCCCCATCGCTGCACCAGCAGCGTCCACGCGCCGAACGCGCCGGGCACCACGGCCGGCAGCTGACCGCTGCCCGGCACCAGGTCCAGGCCCAGCTCGGTGAACGCGGCCGGGGTGGCGGCCGCGGGCGCGACACCCTGCCCGCAGATCACCGTGACGTCAGCGGTCTCGTTGTCCCACAACAAGATCGGCACGTCACCGCCGGGCCCGTTCAGATGCGGCTCGACCACCTGGAGCACGAACGCCGTCGCCGCGGCCGCGTCGGCCGCGTTGCCACCGCGTTCCAGCATCCGCATGCCGGTGGCCGACGCGAGCCAGTGCGTGCTGGCGACCATGCCGAAGTCGCCGACGAGCTCAGGCCGGGTGATCAGCATGCGCGTTCCTCGCTGCCGTGATGTCCGGGCCGCCCAGCACCGGGTCGACCAGGTGGCAGGCGACCTGGTGGTCGGTCGACGTGACGGCGGTCAGGGCGGGATCCTCGGTGCCGCACCGATCCACCGCCACCGGACAGCGGGTGTGGAACCGGCAGCCGGACGGCATCGCCGCCGCGCTGGGCAGTTCCCCGGTCAGCACCACGCGATCCCTGGCCATGATCGGGTCGGGCACCGGCGCCGCCGACAGCAGCGCCTGTGTGTACGGGTGTTGGGCGGCGGTGAACAGGCGCTCCCTGGTGGTGAGCTCCACGATGCGGCCCAGGTACATCACGGCGATCCGGTCGCTGATGAACTCGACGACGGACAGGTCGTGCGAGATGAACAGGCAGGAGAAGTTCAACGCCTGCCGCAGTTCCAGCAGCAGGTTGAGGATCGCCGCCTGCACCGAGACGTCCAGCGCGGACGCCGGCTCGTCGGCCACCAGCAGCTTGGGCCGGCGGATCAGCGCCCTGGCCAGCGCCACCCGCTGCCGCTGCCCGCCGGACAGCTCGTGCGGGTAGCGGGACCGGGTCTCCGCGCGCAGCCCGGTGCGCTCCAGCATGTCCTCGACCTCGCGCCGCCGCTCCAGCCGGGACCGCAGGCCCTGCTGGCGCAGCGGTTCGGCGATGATGTCGCCGACCGTCATCCTCGGGTTCAGCGACGAGTACGGGTCCTGGAAGACGATGTGCACGTCCCGGCGCAGCGGCCGCATCCGCCGTTCGGACAGGTGCCCGATCTCCTGGCCGAGCAGCTCGATGGTGCCCGACGTGGGCCGGGTCAGCCGGGTCACGCAGCGGCCGACGGTGGACTTGCCGCTGCCCGACTCGCCGACCAGGCCCAGGATCTCGCCCGGCCCGATGGTCAGGTCGACACCGTCCACGGCCCGCACCTGGTGCTGGCCGCCGCGCAGCCGCGACCCGCCGGCATAGAACTTGGTCAGGCCACGCACGGTGAGCACGTCGTCGGTGGGCAGCTCAGTCACTGGTGACCTCCCGGCCGGGGTGATGGCAGGCGACGTGATGGTCGGTGCCGAGTGCGCGCAGCAACGGTCGTTCGGTGCGGCACCGCTCGGTGGCCCTCGGGCAGCGCGGCGCGAACTGGCACTCGTCCGGGTCGTCCACCGGCGCCGGCACCAGGCCGGGGATCTCGGCCAGCCGCCGTTCCCCGGACCGCAGCGCGTTGGCCGGCAGCGCACCCATCAGACCCATCGTGTAGGGATGCTGCGGTTCGGCGAACAGCGAGCCGACCGACGCCTGCTCCACCGGCCGCCCCGCGTACATCACCACCACCCGGTCGGCCACCTCCGCGACCACGCCCAGGTCGTGGGTGATCAGCAGCACGGCGGTGTCCATGGTCCGGCACAGCGTCCGGATCACCTCCAGCACGCCCGCCTGGATGGTCACGTCCAGGGCGGTGGTCGGCTCGTCGGCGATGAGCACCTTCGGGTCGCACGCCACCGCCATCGCGATCATCACCCGCTGCCGCATGCCGCCGGAGAGCTGGTGCGGGAAACTGGCGCAGCGCCGCCGGGCGTCCGGGATGCCGACCAGCGTCAGCAGTTCCACCGCCCGGTCCAGCGCCTGGCCCCGGTTCAGGGTCTGGTGGCGGCGGATCACCTCGACGATCTGCTTGCCCACCGTGTACGCCGGATTGAGCGACGTCATCGGCTCCTGGAACACCATGGAGATGTCCTTGCCGCGCAACGACTCCAGCTCCCGCTCGGCGAGCGTGGTGAGATCGCGGCCGGCCAGCCGGACCGTGCCGTGGCGCGCCACGCCGCCGGCGGGCAGCAGGCCGGGGATCGACATCGCGGTCACCGTCTTGCCGCACCCCGACTCGCCGACCAGCGCCAGGATCTCGCCGGGCGCCAGGGCGAACGACATGTCCTTCACCGCCAGCACCGGGCCGTGCTCGGTGGTGAACGTGACCCCGAGGTGCTCCACCTCCAGCACCGTCGTCATGTCGCCTCCCCGGGGCAGAACACGTCGGCGGGCGTCATCGGCGCTCCCTCGGGTCGAGCACGTCACGGAGGCCGTCGCCCAGCAGGTTGAACCCGAGCGTGGCCAGCGCGATCAGCGCGCCGGGATAGATGGCCAGTTGCGGTGCCTGGGACAGGAACTGCTGCGCCGACGTGAGCATCAGCCCCCACGACGCTCCCGGCGGCTGCACGCCCAGCCCGAGGAAGCTCAGCACCGCCTCGCCGATGATCCCGGTCGGGATCCCCACCGTCGCCTGCACGATGAGCGCGTTGAACGAGTTGGGCAGCAGGTAGCGGAACATGATCCCGGCCGGCCGGGCACCGTCGGCCACGGCCCCGCCGACGAAGTCCAGTTCCCGCAGCACCAACGCCTCACCGCGGGACACCCGCACGATCGTCGGTAACAGGCCGATGGACAGCGCGATCACCACGTTGCGCAGCGACGCGCCGAAGATCGCGGCGAAACCCACGGCGAAGATCAGGAACGGGAACGCCAGCACGGTGTCGTTCAGGCGCATGACGACCGGGTCCAGCCAACCCTTGAAGTACCCGGACGCCAACCCGATCGGCACCCCGACCACCATGGCCAGCGCGGTGGACAGCACACCGGCCACCAGCGACACCCGCGCGCCGGACGCCAGCCTGGCCAATTCGTCCCGGCCCAGGTCGTCGGTGCCCAGCAAGTGGTGCGCGGACGGCGACGCGAACGTCTGGGTCAGTTCCTGGGCCAGCGGATCGGGCGTGAGGAACGGCCCGATGATGGCCAGTGCCAGGAACAGGACGACCAGCACGAGCCCGACGATCGCCATGGGCCGGCGCAGGAACCGCCTGCGCAGCCGCACACCGCGCCGCACCGACGCCACCGGCATCGGTGCGGCCACGACGCTCATCGGCTCGCCCCCGCCACCCGCAGCCTCGGGTTCAGCCAGGCATAGGCGAGGTCGACCAACAGGTTGACCACCACGTAGCCGAACACGGTCACGATGACCACCCCCTCGATGACGGGATAGTTGCGTTGCAGCACGGCGTCGACGGTCAGCTTCCCGAAGCCGGGGATCACGAAGATCTGCTCGGTGACCACCGCGCCGCTGATCAGCGCACCCAGTTGCAGGCCCAGCACCGTGGTGACGGTGGTCAGGCTGTTGCGCAGCGCGTGCCTGATCTGGGCCCGCTGCGACAGGCCCTTCGCCCGCGCCGTGCGCACGTAGTCCTCGGACAGCTGGCCGAGTAACGCCGATCTCGTCTGCCGCATCAACACCGCGGACAGACCGGTGCCCAGCACCAGTGCCGGCATGATCATCCGGCGCAGGTTCTCCACCGGATCCTCGGCCAGGCCGACGAAACCGGACGCCGGCAGCCAGTGCAACCGGACCGCGAAGACCAGGATCGCCAGCAGGCCCAGCCAGAAGTGCGGCACGGACAGACCGATCAGGCCGAAGCCGTTGGACACCCAGTCGGCGAACTTGCCGCGCCTGACCGCGGAGACCACGCCGGCCGGCACGCCGATCAGCACCCCGATGACGATCGCCAGGAACGCCAACTCCAGCGTCACCGGGATCCGTTGCGCCAGGATCGTCGCCACCGGGATCTGGTCGGTCGTCGAGATGCCGAAGTTCCCGTGGAACGCCTGGCTCACGTAGTCGGCGTACTGGACCGGCAGCGGCTGGTCGAGGCCGAACTGGTGCCGGATCGCCGCGATCAGTTGCGGCGTGGCGTTCTCGCCAGCCATCACCAGTGCCGGGTCACCGGGCAGCGCGCGCACGCCTGCGAACACGGCGACGCTGCACAGGAACAGCACGACGACTGACGAGAACGCCCTGCGGAGGATGAACATGCCCATGAGGCCGCTGCTCTCAGCCGTTCAGGGATGCGGCGGTGAATCGCGGAATGCCGTCCGCCCGGTAGTCCACGCCGGTCAGCTTCGCGGACGTCCCGAGGAACCAGGTGTCGTGGTAGAGGTAGATGATCGGCCGGAGCTGCCCGAGCAGTTGCAGCGTCGTGGTGTAGGCCGCCTTGCGGGCCGGCACGCCGGACGCCGCGGCCGCCTGCTGGATGTCCTTGTCCAGCTGGGGGTTCTGCAGGCCGGAGTAGTCGTTCGAGCCGTCGGTGGTGACGATGTCGGACAGGTCACCGTCCGGGTCGAGCCGGCCGGACCAGCCGATCAGGAAGGTGTCGAAGCTGCCCGCCTTGCCCGCGGCCAGCGCCGAGGTGAAGTCGACCGGCTTGATCGTCATGTTGAAGCCGACCTTGTTCTCCATCGACTGGATCACCTGGGCCATCCGGTCGTCGCCGGAGTCCGCCGGGATCATCATCGTCACCGGAACCGGCATCTTCACACCGGACGCCGCCACGAGCTGCTTGGCCTGCGCCGGGTCGTACGGCGTGCAGTTCGCGCTGTCCGGCCGGTACACCATCTGCAGCGGGAGCGGCAGGCAGTCGACGGACTGCGCGTTGTTCCACACGACCTTGTTGAGGGTCTTGCGGTCCAGCGCCAGCTCGAACGCCTGGCGCAGTTGCGGACTCTTGGACAGCGCCGTGTTCACCGGGCCGGCCGGGCTGGTGTCGCCGTGTGCGTTGCTGACGTTGATGGTGATGCCCTCGTAGGAGGGTGCGCTGACCGGCGTGATCTTCAGCGAGCTGTCCGACTTCAGGCGGGGGATGTCGGTGGGGTCGAGCTGTTCGGCCGCCTGCACGTCACCGGACTGGAGGTTCTCCGCCCTGGTCGTGGGGTCGCTGATGATCTTGTAGGTGACCCCGTCGACCTTGACCTTGCTGGCGTCGTAGTAGTCGCTGGACTTCACGAAGGACAGCGACGTGCCCGAGACCCGGCTGGAGTACTTGAACGGTCCGACGCACACCGGGTTGTCGCCGAACTTGTCGCCCTCCTTCTTCAGCGCCGCAGGCGACATGATCAGGCCGGCACGGTCGGTGAGCTGGGCGACCAGCGGGCTGAACGGGCGGCTCAGCGTGATCACCACGGTTGTCGGATTGGGCGCCGCCACCGACTTGACGGCCGCGATCTCCTTGGCCCGCGCCGAACCCGACAGGGTCAGGTCGCGTTCCAGGCTCGTCTTCACGGCGTCCGCGTTGAACGGCGTGCCGTCGTTGAACTTGACGCCGGTCCGCAGCGGGATGGTGACGGTCAGGCCGTCCGCCGACGTCTTCGGCAGGGCGGAGGCGAGCTGCGGCACCGGCTGGAGCGCGTTGTTCGCGTCGTACAGCTTCTGACAGAACGCCTGGAAGACGATCCGGGAGTCGAACGTGTTGGCGAGACTGGGGTCGATGGTGCCGGGGTCACTGGCGAGGGCGACGTTGATGGTGCCGCCGGTGGCACCGGACGACGAGGACGTGGTGGGGGTGGCGCCGGGCGTGCTACAGGCCGCCAGGCCGGCGGCCGCCGCGGCGAACACAGCGAGACTGACACGGACACGGGAACGCATCGCCGCTCCTTAACAGGGTGGGACGCAGCTTTCGTCGAAACATAGACATCCCGTGACGTGCGCAGTATCGATGAATGACCAAGCCTGGCGGCCCGGATTTCAACGAATGTCAAAGGCCGTGCCGGGTCTGCGACTGTCCGTACGCGGCAGGCGTCTGGCCGATGGCGGCGCGGAAGTCGCGGATCAGGTGCGCCTGGTCGGCGTAGCCCAGGCGGTCGGCCAGCTCCGCCCACGCCACCTGTTCGCCGTCACGCACCGCCTCGGCCGCGTCGATCAGCCGGTAGCGGCGCAGCACCCACGTCGGCGACACACCGGCGTACCGCAGGAACATCCGCTGCAGGCTGCGTGGCGTTACACCGGACCGCTCGGCCAGATCGGCCAGCCTGCGCACCGAACGGTCGGTCTCGGCCAGCTTCGCCACGTCCGCCACCTGCCGCGCGCCCACCACCCGGTCCGGCCGCACCGCCGAGCGCAGCGCCTCCGCCAGGAGCGCCACCTGCTGTGTTTCGTCCCGGGCCTCGCCCATCGCGGTGCGCAGCGCGTCGCCGTCGACGCCGATCACGTCCAGCGGGACCACCCGGTCGGTGTACTCGCTCGCGTCCTCGGTCACGAACGCGCCCAGCCCGCCCGGCGTGGTCATCGCGGCCACCGCCCAGCCCTGGCCGGTGAGCACCCTGGTGGTCACCGCCCGCGCCACGCCGTTGCACTGCGCGGCCAGTTGGCCGTCGGCCAGGGTGACGCTGAGATTGGCCGCCGGATGGGTGAGCACCTGCTGGCGGTGTTCCCGGCCGGGTGGCAGGTGCCAGCGCACCGCCCAGAACCGGTCCACCAGCCCGGCGAGTGCGTCGTCCACCGGGTACCGGGTCAGCCGGACCCGCTGCCGCAGCAGCCCGGGATCGAGGATCCCCCTGCTGTCGCGCTCCACCGGCTCCGGCGCGCTGGCCACGCCGCCGAGGATATCGTCGCGAATCTTCAATCGCCCGGGTGCCGGCCTGCCTACCGTGCTGTGGGTGACCGAATCCGGCCAGCGCACCACCGACCTACTGTCCACCGTGCTCGACGACCTGGCCGAACTCGTCGAGACCACCCCGCCCGACCAGCGGTCGCGGCCCACACCGTGCTCCGAGTACGACGTCCAGGACCTGCTCACCCACATCGTCGGCTGGCTGACCACCTTCGCCGCCGGCTACGCCGACCCGGAGGGCCAGGCACCCCGGTCCGACCTCGACGGCTACACCGTGCCCGCCGACGCGGGCGCCGAGGTCCGCGCCGCCGCCCACCAGTTGGAGAAGGCGCTGCGCGACGGCGCCGCCCAGCGCCCGTTGCGGCTGGGCGAGTCGGCGATGCCCGGCGAACTGGCCCTCGGCATGATCCTGTGGGAGTACCAGGTGCACGGCTGGGACCTGGCCCGAGCCGTCGGCCGGCCGTGGTCGCCACCGGACGCCGCCGCCCGCGAGTCGCTGGCGTTCGCGCCCACCATGCTCACCCCGGACGACCAGGGCGAAGGCATGCCGTTCGCGGCTCGCGTCCCGGTGCCCGAGGACGCGCCCGCACTGGACCGGCTGCTCGGGCTGTCCGGTCGCGATCCGCACTGGAACGCGCCGGCCTGACCATCGGCCGTGCGTCACCTCGGCTGTCACTCCACGGTGTAGGGTTCGCGCAAATTCCGCCCGCCCGAGTGGAGGGACGCCCGTGCTGGACGGCCTACGCCGCACGCTGCGCGACAAGTTGCTGCGTGCCGTCACCGAAGTGGTTGACCGCCACCACGCTGAGCAGGTCCAGGCGATGCGCCACCAGATGACGGAACTGCGGCAACACCTCACGGCCGAGACGAACCGGATGATCGAGTCGGTGCGGGAGCTGGAACACCGCGCCCGGCGCGATCTGCCGTTCGCCGGCGAGGCGCGGGCCGCTCAGGACAGCGCCCGGTTCGCCGAGGAACACATGGCGGCCGCGCGGCAGTTCGACTCGCCGCACGTGACGCTCAAGCACGCCCTGTCACTGGCCCCGACCGGCGGCCTGGCCCTGGAATTCGGCGTGTACACCGGCACGACGCTGGCGATCATCGCCGACGGCCGCAGCGGCGACGTCTACGGCTTCGACTCGTTCCAGGGCCTGCCGTCGGCGTGGCGGCCGGGCTTCCCGGAAGGCACGTTCGGCGTGCAGGGCCCGCCGCAGGTGCCGGGCACGGAGTTGGTCGTCGGCCTGTTCGCCGACGTGCTGCCCGACTTCCTCGCCGCGCACCCCGGTGCCGTCGACTTCCTGCACGTGGACTGCGACCTGTACGAGTCCACGGTGACCGTGCTGGACCTGGTCGGCTCCCGGCTGCAGGTCGGCTCGGTCATCGTGTTCGACGAGTACTTCAACTACCCGAGCTGGGAGCAGCACGAGCACCGGGCGTGGATGGAGTACGTCGAGCGGACCGGCATGACGTTCGAGTACGAGGGCTACACCTACGACCACGAGCAGGTCATCGTGCGCGTCACCGGAACGCGCTGACCGCGGCCTCCAGCACCCGTGCGATCGCCAACACCTGGCTGTCCGTACCCGCACGCCCGACCAGCTGGACCGATCCCGGCAGGCCGTCACCCGGCACGGGCACGCTGATCGCCGGCAGCCCCAGCACGCTCCAGCCGGCCGTGCCGGACAGCAGCGCTGGCGTCGGATTCGTCCACCCGGCACCGAGATCCACGTCCCGCGCGCCGACCGGCGGCGCCTCGATCGGCACGGTCGGCAGCACCAGGATCTCCGCGTTGGTCTCGTCGGCCCGCAGTCGTTGCCTGGTGGCCATCGCCCGGATGTACTCCCACGCCTGGACCTCCGCGGCGCGCTCCAGCCGGGCCAACACCTCCGGCTCGTAGCCGTCGGCCTCGTTCGCGACCCGGTCGGCGTGCACCGCGCGGGCCTCCGGACCCTGGATGTTCGCGTAGACCGGACCGAGATCGCCCAGGGCCGGCACGGGCTCGTCGCGCACGGCGAACCCGGCCTCCCGCAGCATGGTGACGGCCGTGTCGAGGGCCTTGGCCTGGCTCGGCACGACCCGGTCGGTCAGCTCGGAGCGGACCACGCCGATCCGCAACCCGTCCACCAGCGGAAACGTCACTGGTCGGCCGGTCAACGCGGCCCACAGCAGCCGCGTGTCCTCGACGGTCGCCGCCATCGGCCCGACGGTGTCCAGGGTGTCGGACAGCGGAAACACACCGGCGCCGGACAACCTGCCCTGGGTGGGCCGCAACCCGACGATTCCGCAGAGCGCGGCCGGAATCCGCACCGATCCGCCCGTGTCGGTGCCCAGGGCGGCCGGCAGCAGACCGGCGGCGACGGCAGCGGCGGAACCGGAACTGGAACCGCCGGTCATCTTGTTCGGGTCGTGCGGATTCCGGGCCGGTCCGGTGTGCGCGACGTCGCCGGTCGGCCCGTAGGCGAACTGGTGCGTGTGGGTCTTGCCGACGATCACCGCACCGGCCTGGCGCAGCGCGGTGACGACGGCGGCGTCCGTGGTGGGCACCCGCTGGTCGAAGTGGCGGGAGCCGCAGGTGGTGCGCAGGCCAGCGGTGTCGATGAGATCCTTGACGCCGACCGGGATGCCGTGCAGCGGACCGCGGTCGATGCCCGCGGCCAGTTCGCGGTCGGCCTGCTCCGCGGCCCGGTGGGCACCCGCGTGGTCGACGGTGACGTAGCAGTTGAGGGTGGCGCCGGTGTCGTCGGCGGCGGCGAGGGCGGCCTCGACCAGGTCTGCCGAGGTGGCGGCGCCGGCGCGGAGCCGCTCGGCGAGGTCGGCGATCGAGGCACCGGCGAACGGGCCGGTGCCCGCAAAAGAGGTCACCCGGCCTTCCTACCGGAACAATGGCGCCATGCGGTACACCACGGATCCCCGCGTCGACGAGTACATCGATGCGCTACCGGCGTGGCAGCACGACATCTGCCAGTCCGTTCGCGACCTCGTGCACTCGATGGACGACGAGGTGGTGGAAACGATCAAGCGCCGGGTCCAGCCGTATTTCGTGCTGGAGGGCAACATCTGCGCGCTGCTCGCCGCGAAGGACCACGTGAACGTGTTTCTGTACGACGGCGCCATCGTTCCCGACCCGCACGGCATCATCACGGCCGGCCACCAGAACAAGACGGCTCGCACGGTTGCCTACCGGGAGGGGGCGGACGTGCAGACGGAGGCGCTGGGGGAGATGTTCCGGCAGATCATCGCGAACAACCGGGCCGGCGGTTGGCGGAAGCTCAAGCAACCCGACCAGTAGGTGGCCGGAGCGCCTGGCCGAGACCGGATCGGCGGAACGAACAGAGAGCACTGATCTTGACAAAGATCGGCCGATCGTGAACACTGATCTCAACAGGGATCAGTGTTCACAGGAGGCAATGATGATCAGCACGGCATGGCGGTTCGGCAACCTTGGCCTGGCGTTCCTGCTGGAACTCGGAGCGGTCGCCGCGCTCTGCTACTGGGGGTTCCGCACGGGGAGCACCCTGCCCATCAGGCTCCTGCTCGGCATCGGGGTGCCGGTGGTGGCGGCGGTGCTGTGGGGCTTGTTCGCGGCTCCGCAGGCGACGTTCTCGGTGCCGGTGTTGGCCTTCGCCACCAAGGTCCTCGTGTTCGGCGGCGCGGCGCCGGCCTTGTGGCAGGTCGACCAGCGGGTGCTGGCGATCGTCTTGCCCGTCGTCGTGATCGCCAATCTCGCCGTGATCAACTTCGGCCACCTGTCCGTGCAGGCGAGCTGATGCCGCGGACGAGTCGGGTGGGTCGACGTTCGGCCAGTGGGCTCAGGACGTCCGGTTCCCTCGGCGGCAGCCGGTCCAGCGGCACACCGCCGGCCAGCAGGACCGCCAGGTCCATCCCGGTTCACCCGCTCCGGCGTCCACGAAGTCGTCGTCCGAGAATGCCCGGTCCACAACCCCTCGTCCGGAATCCGGGCGCGGTCGAACGTCCACAACAGACACGCCGAGCCGCAGGAAACCGTCGCCCGCGACAACTCCGGGCCGTGACCATCGCCACGCCGTGCGGCGCGAGCTGCCGGGTCGGCCCGCTGGGTAGACATCGACTCCCTCCTGCCGGCCAGCAGCGCAGGCGGTTCTCGTCCAGCACGGCCGCGTCGGTGAACCCGGCGTCGATCAGCCGCTCGGCGATGCCGTCCGGGTCGTCGTCGCTGTCGAAGCACAGGCTGGTGTTACCGCCCTCCTGCACGGTGTCGGCTGGCGTGCTGTGCAGGCACAGCAGCGCCTTCGGCGCGCCGACTTCTACCCAGTTGCCGCTGCGGTGCCGGGTCTGGACGGCGAACCCGAGCGCGGCGAGGAACTCCAGGTCCGCGGAACGTCGGCGGTGTAGTAGACGGGGGAGAGGCGGATCATCGGGTCGTCCCTTCGTCGGAGGGGCTGGCCAGGTAGGCGCGCATGGCGGCCTCGACCAGGGCGGACAGCGACGTGTGCCGGTCGATCGACTCGATCTTGATGGCCCGGATCAACGACTCGGGCAACAACACGTTGAACTGACGCTTGTCGTCGGCCATGTCTAGAAGTCCAGAACACTAGGACTCTAGAAGTCTAGGCCGTGCGCGATCGCAGTGCGGGACGGACGTCGGTCGTGGCGAGGGCCTGTTCCTCGACCCGCTGGGAGTGCAGGGCGTCGGTGAAGTGGGTGCCGATGCCGGGCCGCACGGCCAGCACGATGACACCGCACGCGCCGGCCAGCAGCGCGGCGAACCCGCCGGTCAGCACCGACCACCGGGCGCCGAACTCGCTGCCCAGCCAACCCACGATGGGCGCGCCGATCGGCGTGGTGCCGATCTGGATCGCCAGGTACAGCGACAGCACCCTGCCGCGCAGATGGGCCGGAGTGGACAGTTGCACGGCGATGTTGCAGCTGTTCAACACGGTGATCGAGCCGAGTCCCATGAACACCAGCGACACCGCGTAGAGGAAGTACGTCGGCAGCAGTGCGCCGACCACCATGCACGCGCCCAGCCCGGCCTCGGCGATGATCAGCAGCCGCAGCCTGGGCTGCTCACGCCTGGCGTTGAGCACGGCGGCGGCCAGGCAGCCGATCGCCATCGCCGAGCCGAGCAGCCCGTACTCGCGGGCACCGCGATGGAACGCGCCGCTGGCCATCAGCGCGTTGGTGATCTGGAAGTTCATCGCGAACGTGCCGACCAGGCCGGTCATCACAAAGATCAGCAACAGGTCCGGGCGTTGCCGGACGAACCGCAGTCCCTCGCGGATCTGCCCCTTGCCGCGTGGCAGCCGGTCGGAGCGGTACATGTCCTGCGGCCGCATCCGCGCCAGCGCGATCAGCACCGCGACGAAACTGGCCGCGTTGATCAGGAAGCCGGGGCCGGTGCCCCAGGCGGCGATGATCAGGCCGGCCACGCCCGGTCCGATCAGCCGCGCCGCGTTGATCGACGCGCTGTTCATGCTCACCGCGCTCGCCACGTCGGAGCGGGGTACCACCTCGGACACGAACGACTGCCGCACCGGATTGTCCAGCGCCGTACCGCAACCGAGCAGCAGCGCGCAGGCGAACACCTCCCACAGCCGCACCACGCCGGTGACCACGAGCAGTCCGATGAGCAGCGCGCTGAACCCCATCAGCGACTGGGTGATGAACAGCAGGCGCCGCTTGGGAAAGCGGTCCGCGAGAACGCCGGCCTGCGGCGAGAAGAACAACAGGGGAGCGAACTGGAGTCCGGTGGTGATGCCCGTGGCCAGACCGGAGTGATGGGTGAGGACGGTCAGCACCAACCAGTCCTGGGAGGTGCGCTGGACCCACGTCCCGGTGTTCGACACCACTGTGCCGGACACCCAGAGCCGGTAGTTCCGCGACTTCAGCGCGCGGAAGCTGGCGCCCACCTGACCTCCTTGGCTGCACGGATTCGCATCACATGCACCGACTATACCAGTTACTTCAGCTAAGTAACAGTTGGGTCAGGACCGGCCGATCCGCTGCAGGATCTCCGTGGCCACCGCGAGCGTCCGGCGTTCCTCGTCGGACAGTTCGACCAGCCGCCGGGCCAACCATTCGGTGCGCTGGTTTCGGGTCTCGTCGACCAGCCTGCGGCCCGTCCTGGTCAACGAGACAACGGCCTGCCGGCGGTCGTGCTGGTCCTGCACCCGCGCCACCAGCCGCAACTCCACCAGCGACGCCACCGTCCGCGTCATCGCGGGTGGCTGCACCTGCTCGCGGTCGGCCAGTTCACGCAGGGTCAGCGGGCCGTGCTTGAGCGCGGCAAGAACGGAGAACTGGCTCGGCGTGACCTTGCCGCCGGCGCCCTCCAGCCGAATCCGCCGGGACACGCGCATCAGCGCCACGCGCAGATCGTCCGCCAGTACACCGGGCTGGGTGGGCGCTGCCAGCCGCTCGTCCGACACGCGGCCAGCCTACCAGTCACTTAACGTCGTTAAAGGGTATCGGTGTTCGAGCGTGTCAATGTTTTGGCCAGAAATTGTCGGTGTAACGCATCGGGTGATTTCGCGACTTAACGGCTGACAGTTTTCCGCGATTGTTCGCGAAAGGGTTTTCCGGGTGTCCAGATCGTTGTTGCGTTGGGCCGGTGCGCTGTGCGCCGGCGGCGGTGTCGTCCTACTCGCGGCCTGTGCGCCGACCGAAACGGCCGCCGGTCTCGACGTGCCCAGCTCGACCCCGGCATCGGTGATCACGACGTCGAACCCGCCGCCTGTCACGACCACGGTCCCGACCACCACCCGGCCGGTCCCCACGACCACGACGACCACTCATCACGTGGCTGTGCACCACACCGCCACGCATACGACGACCAAGCCGGCGCCGCCACCCGCGCCCTCGATCACCTGCTCGGCGTCGATGACGGTCACGCACCCGGAGGACAGCTCGACCACGGACGTGGTCGTGCACACCGTGACCGGCGCGACCGTGACGGCCACGGCGCACTACAAGACCACGGACACCAGCCACTCGGCGACGGCGAGCGGCGGCCGGGCGGAGATCGAGTTCCGGATCAGTCGTGCCACTCCCGGGCGAACCGTGGAGGTCGACGTCACGGCGTCCCTGCATGGCCGTTCGGCGTCCTGCTCGACCAGCTTCGTCCCACAGAAGGACTAGTGATCCGGGCCGCCGAGGACCGGTAGTTCCTGTTCCAGCATGGTCAGGTCGGTCTGGACCTGGTCCAGGTCGGGCTGGTGGACGAGCTGCGTGACGATGTCGATGACCCGCCGGCGGCTGGCCTCGAAATCGGCCTTCGCCTCGACACCAGCCAGTCGGTCGCCGCGCCCGGCGGGGCCAGGGCCACGGCCTCGCCGGCCTGCTGGACGGACGTCTCGCAGTCCCGGAGCATCCGCTCCCACACGTCGTTGGGGCCGTCGTCCTGGATCCTGGCCGCCAACTGCCTGACCGGAGCAGCGGCGATCCTGGCCTGGCGGCGGCGCACCGCTGCGATGATCGCCCCGATGGCCGCACCGGGCAGGCCACCCAGCGCGATGGCGAAGAAGATCACGGCCGACACCCGGTCGGACACCGTGTCGTCGTAGCCGATCAGGCTGACGCCGACCAGCGCGGCGACGATCGTGCCCCCGATCAGTGCGCCGCGCACCCACGCCAACCGCAGCCATCTCCAGATACGTCGATCATGGCACGGGCAAGGGCATCCGGAGGTGTGACGTGCGCACCGGAGCGGACTACGCCGTGACGCGGGCCGAGTTGGCCGGCCACACGACGTGGACCGGGAGGTCGCGGGCCCTCGCCTCGGCGACCACCTCGCCGGTCTCGCCCGTGCGGCCGGATCGGGTGCCGTCCCAGACCGCGAACAGCAGGTCGCTGCGGCGCAGGAGTTCCTGGCTGGCCGCGCGGTACGCGGACCGGCTGGACTCGGTGAACGGCATGTACGTGACGGACGCCGCCCGGGCGAGCAGGTCGTCGAACTCGGGGTGGTGCTCGGCGGCGAGGACCGTGTCGCGGTAGTCGGGCGCCGGTAGCACCACCTCGAACGTGCCGCCGACGGCGAGGACCGCGCGGGCGAACAACTGGTCGGTGCCGGCCGCCAGGCAGGTGATGCCGTGTACGTCGGGAAAGCGGCGTAGCTCCCGTCTCAGCACATCGGACACGAGGGTGGTCGTGGCGGCGGACAGGCCGATGTGCCCGGTGACCCCGATCCTCGGCATGCCGTCCCCCTCACAGTTGGACGATGCGAAACCCGGCGTCGCCGATGATGTCGGCGAGTGACCGCATGGCGTCCCTGTTCTTGTCCTTGGCTACAGTGGACAGTCGCTCCCAGGCGACCAGGTCCGGATGTTCGAGCCGGTCGTCGGCCCGCTGTTCGGCGAACCGCCAGCCGGCATCGGTGCGCTCGGCCAGCCATCGTTCGTGTTCCATCTCGGCCAGCAGCTCGACCGTGTCGTCGGCCAACTGGTGGTCGTCACCCGGTCCACCGCACGGCGCCAGCGTGCAGCCGATCGCGCGCAGCTTGCGGCCCATGTCCTCGGCCTGCGCCCGGCAGCTCTCGCGCTGCGTCACCGGCAACCGGCCCCAGTCCACCATAGACGGATTGTCCTCCACCGAGTCGCCGCGGCGCAGGCGCGCGATCCGGTAGCGGTCGTGCACCACCCTGGCCAGCCGCTCCGTCACGTCCTCGCGGATCAGGCGGGGGTCGCACGCCGCCTCGACCACGCCGAACAGCCGGAGCACGCCCGCCACCTGGTCCAGCAGCGGGTCGCCTGCCGACCCGTCGAACGCGTCCCGCAGCGACGACAACCGCTCCAGCCGCACCACCAGCGATCCGGGACCGCCGTGCCACAACCGGTCCACGGTGAGCGCGGTCCGCAGGGACGCCTCCTCGTCGTCGAGGCACACGAACACCATGGTGGCCGCCGGGCCGCCGGCCGGCACGGTGAACAGGGTGGCGAGACCCTTGTCGTAGGGCCGCAGCCGGCAGACGTCGCCGACGAACGAATAGCGGTGGGTGATGTCGGCGAGCGCCTCGGCGGCGTTCTCGTCCACCAGCGTCACCGTCAGTCGGGCGTCGGCGTCCGGCTGGCCGGCCCGCCAGCGCCTCGCCTGTTCGACCACCACGGCCCGGCCGAACGAGGTCGCGCCGATCACCAGGATGTGTGGCGCTCCGGCGGTCGGCGGTGGCAGGTCGTCGAACAGCTTGCGCGCGGCCAGCTCGTCGATGTTGAAGAACTCGAACCGCCCGCCCGCCGACCGGGGCTGGCCGAGATGCCGGGCCTGCAACGCCAGGCACAGCTCGGGATCTGTGGCCAGCGCGTACACGGCCAGCTCGGCACCCTTGTCCTTGGCCATCCGCCGGGCGGCGAGCGCGATGACGGTGTTGGTCGCCGTGTCGTCGGTGCACGCGTACAGCGCGCCTGCCCGGTGCACGCCAGCGGACCGCAGCGTCTCCGGCTGCCGGGCATCGCCCGCCACCAGGAACTTGCGCCTGGACCCGTCCGGCACCGGACCGGGATGGATCGACACCACCCGCGCGCCCAGTTCGCCGAACCGCCTGGTCAGCGCCAGCGCGGTGGCGCCAGAGCCGCACACCACGACGTGGCCCCTCGCCCGCAGCGTCCGCCAGCGCTGCACCTCCGCGGCCAGGAACAGCCTGCCGGCCTCGACGAAGGCGTAGACGGTGACCAGGGGAGCGGCCAGCCTGCCGATCTGCAGGGCCACGGGCAGCGCTCCGGTGCCGCCCTGCTGCAGCGGGAACGGGCCGAGCACGAACAGTTGGAGGTCGTCGTAGAGCAGATCGAGCGGGCCGTGCTCGAACAGCGTGTTGCCGTGCAGATAGACGGCGAACCCGACGTAACCCGACACGAGGGCCACGATCACCAGGGCGACGAACACCAGGCGATGCGCGGCCCACAGATGGCCACGGGAGGCACCGCGTGCATCAGCCACCGCGGCCGCCACCTCCCCAGCGTCGACTGCACGCCCGCGACTACGAGTTTATGTCCGGGTCGGACCAGGTGGCAACGACCGCGCACCGCGACACGATCCCGGCAGTCCGGAAAGGGCAATCCACTGAATGGCCTAACCAATGAGGTCTTGACTGGCCTCAATGGACCATCAGTTTCGGCCATGGTCAGTACTACTGATTGACACAATACTTTCGTTGGATTGCGTCATGAGACGGCGGCAGAGTTCACTCCCAAGTTGTATACCGGGAGCATACCCGGCTGATCCCATTCGTGCATTTTTCCACGAGAAAGCAGGGTTCAGTGAGCAGACCCCGTTCTCTGACCGCAGCCGCCGCACTGACATTAGGTGCGGCGTTCGTGTTGCTCGGCAACGGCGTGGCGCCGGCGGCCGCTGCGACCCCGATGGCGCCCGTGGTGGGCGGCGCCACGTCGGGATCCGTGATCGTGGTGTTGAAGAACCAACACGGCGATCTCAAGCTCAACGCCCAGGGCGGCCTGCGCACCAGGACGACCCGGTCCGACCAGAGCTCCATCGTGTCGGACATCAAGGCCAACGGCGGCACCGACATCCGCCAGTTGGTCAGCGTCAACGCGATCGCGGCACACCTGTCCGCGAGTGAGGTCAACCGGCTGCGCGCGAACCCGGCCGTCGCGCAGATCACGCCCGACGCCATGCTCGACGTCAACCCGACGGCGAGCAGCCCGCAGGGTCCGCCGGCCAAGCTCAGCCCGGCGCTGTGCCCGAGCGACCCGGCCAAGCCGCTGCTGGAGCCCGAGGCGCTGGCCGTCACGCACACCGAAACCGATCTGAAGAACGATCCCGACCAGGCGTCCCTGGTCGCCACCGGCAAGGGCGTCATCGTCGCCAACGACGGCATCAACGAACTGGCCGGCAACCCGAACTTCATCCGCGCCGACGGCACCCCCGTGGTCCTCGACGCGCCCGACCCGACCGCGAACGACAGCGACGGCGAGTTCTACGGTGACGCCTCGTCGATCGCCGGCCAGGGCCTGGTGACCTTCGACTTCGCCCAGGAACTGCCGTTCTCCGGCCTGCCGGCGGGCTGCACGTTCCGCATCAAGGGCGTCGCGCCCGACGCATCGCTCGTGGACAGCTCGCTGATCGACACCCCGCCCAGCGGCGGCGTGCCGGCCCAGCAGTCCGAATCGGACGTCGTCGCCGGTATCGACAACGCCGTCGTGTCCGAGCACGCCGACATCATCTCGGAGTCGTTCGGCTTCACCCAGCGGCCCGGTTCGTACTCGGTGTTCTACGCCGCGAACGACGCCGCCATCGCCGCCGGCGTGACCGTCGTCGTGTCCTCCGGTGACAGCGGTGACTCCGGCACGGTGTCCTCGCCGGCCACCGACCCGCTGGCCATCGCGGTCGGCGGCACCAACACGCTGCGGCTGCTCGCCCAGGGCTATGGCTACCGGACCTGGGTGAACAACAACATCACCCCGTTGTCGTCCGGCGGCACCTCGCCCAACAACAAGGTGGTCGACCTGGTCGCCCCCGGTTACGGCGGCGAGGCCGCGTGCAGCCCGACC
This sequence comes from Pseudonocardiaceae bacterium, assembly GCA_036491115.1. Taxonomy (GTDB): domain Bacteria; phylum Actinomycetota; class Actinomycetes; order Mycobacteriales; family Pseudonocardiaceae; genus DATEPR01. The sequence continues at coordinate 171,241 of DASXCQ010000043.1, read as the reverse complement.
GGCAGCGACTGCCCGCTCAACACGCAGACCGAGGCGTTCGGCGGCACCAGTGAGTCCTGCCCGCTGGTCGCCGGTGCCGCGGCCGACGTCATCCAGGCGTACTCCGACACCCACAAGGGCGCCAAGCCGACCCCGGCGATGGTCAAGCAGATCCTGACCAGCACCGCGAGCGACATCAACGCGCCCGCCGACCAGCAGGGTGCCGGTCTGCTCAACACCTACGCCGCCGTCCGCGCGGCGCAGCAGATGCCGGGCACCACGCTGACCAACAAGGGCAAGCCGTCCGACTCGAACAGCCTCGTCGTCGGCGGCCCGACCCAGCTGGACATCACGGCCGACGCCGGCATCAGCAACCAGAGCGTGTCGCTGTTCAACACCAGCAGCAACGACACCAGGGTGGACGGCACGTTCCGTTCGCTGAGCCCGCAGGCCCAGATCGGCAAGACCGTCGTCGAGCCCGTCAGTGATCCCGACCCCAGCCTGCCGCTACCGGCCCAGGGCGGCGTCGCCGCCGCACCGATCACGATCAACGTCCCCAGGGGCCTGGACCGCCTGTCGGCCGACATGTTGATCCCCGACCCGACCAACTCGACCGTCCTGTCCTTCACCCTGACCGACCCGACCGGCGCGCTGACCCAGATCTCGTACGACTTCGGCACCGCGCCGACCAGGGCCGGACGTCTGGGCACGGTGTCCAACATCCAGCACGTCGAGGTCACCGCACCCATGCCGGGCAGGTGGAAGGCACAGATCCTGTGGGCGAACGGCAGGGCACACCTGCAGTCGCCGCCGAACGTGCCCACCAACTTCACCGGCAACATCTCGTTCCGGATCACCGGGCAGCACTTCATCGACACGCCCGCGGCCCGGCGGGTGCGCATCCCGGCCCACTCGAGTGTCACGGTCCCGCTGCACGTGCTCATGCCGGCGGCGCCCGGTGACCACCCCGAGTCGGTCCAGTTCGCCGCCGACAACGGTGCGCGCACCTCGCTGCCGGTGGCCCGCCGGACGGTCATCCCGTCCGACGGTGGCGCGTTCAACACGCTGATCACCAGCACGGTCGGCCGTCAGGTCGGCCAGATCAGCACGTTCGACATCAACGTGCCGGCCGGCAAGCAGGACATCGACGTCCACCTCAGCACGCCGGACGCCAGCGCGGACAACCCGTTCACGTACTGGCTGCTCAACCCGGCAGGCCAGGTCGTCCAGCGGATCGCCGCACCGACCACCGGTGCGGACGGCACGCCGGTCAACTCGGCAACCCTCGTCGCCACCAACCCGGCAGCGGGCATGTGGGAGATCGACGTGGAGCTCAACCTGACCACCAGCGGGAACGAATTCACCCAGACGGTGGCCGGATCGGTCGCGTACAACCAGGTCGCAGCCACTTCCTCGGCAGCGGTCGGCGCGTCCGGAGTCACGCTCTCGCACAACTGATCGAGTAGCGCGACGACACTGCCGCCCGGACCCTTGGTTCCGGGCGGCAGTTCGTTTCGGTGGACCGGCATAAGTCCGGGGGCCGTCCGTGTTGCAGGCGGGGTAGGGGTTGCCAGGAGTGCAGGAGGACTTCGGATGGCTCAGGCGGTGCGCTTCGACGAATACGGCGGGATCGACGTGCTCAAGGTGGTCGAGATCCCCGATCCGGTGCCCGGTCCCGGTGAGGTGCTGGTCCGGGTGAAGGCCACGTCGATCAACCCGGGGGAGGGGAAGATCCGCCAGGGGCTGCTGCACAGCATGTGGCCCGCGACGTTCCCGTCCGGCGAGGGCAGCGACCTGGCCGGCGTGGTGGAGGCGGTCGGCGACGGGATCGACGGGTTCGCCGTCGGCGACGAGGTGGCCGGGTTCACCGACCGGCGGGCCGGCCACGCCACGCACGTCGTGGTCGATGCGGGCAATCTCACGCGCAAGCCGGCCGGTGTCCCGTGGGAGGCCGCCGGCTCGCTGTTCGTGGTCGGTACCACGGCGTACGCGGCGGTGCGGGCGGTGGCGGCAGGACCCGGTGACACGGTCGCGGTGTCCGGCGCCGCGGGCGGGGTCGGGTTCGCCGCCGTGCAACTGGCGCAGCGGGCCGGTGCGTCCGTGGTCGGCATCGCCGGGCCGGCCAACCACGACTGGCTGCGCGAGCACAACGTGACGCCGGTGGCCTACGGTTCCGGCCTGGCCGACCGGCTGCGCTCGGTCGGCACGATCGACGCGTTCATCGACACGCATGGCGATGGGTACGTGAAGCTGGCGGTGGAGTTGGGGGTTCCTGCCGAGCGGATCGACACGATCGCCGACTTCGCCGCGATCCAGGAGTACGGCGTCAAGGGTGAGGGCAGTGCGGCTGCTGCCACCGCGGGTGTGGTGGGCGAACTGGCGGGAATGGTGGACCGGGGCGAGCTGGAGATCCCGATCGCCGCGACGTTCCCGTTGACGGAGGTACAGGCTGCTTACGAGTTGCTGGAGAAGGGGCACACGCGGGGCAAGATCGTCCTGATCCCGTAGCCGACGGCGGCCAGGCCTGCCGCCGGCGCCCCGGGCGCCGGCGAGTTGGCCGCTGGACGGACGACACGCGATGGTTGCGGCGGGCAGAGGCGGTTCCACCGACATGCCCCTGCCGCCGCCCGTCACCTACGGACGGGCCGACACGGATGCGCCCACTCGGTGCCACGCGGCGGAACCGAGCGCCGGCTGGCTGAGACCCCCGATGCTCACGGCTGGATCGAGGCGTCACTTGTCGAAATGAACGTCCAGCCGCTCGGTACGGAAGTGCTCACAGGCTTTGCATTGATGAAGTCGGCCATGCGGTGCCGTGGAGATCGGATTGTGGTCGGCCGTTCGCCCGCAGGTCACGGCGCTGGAACAACGGAGCGAGCTCGCCGAGCGCGATAATCGAGTTCCGCCCGCGGCGCGGCGGGATCTAGACTGCCGGCGCGGTTCGCCCGGTCTTGGCTATGCGTCACAACATCATGATCACGGGACGCCCGCGCGCGTGCGGCGCCGATCAGCCTGCGGGACAACGGACCTGACGCCAGCCCGGATCACGCAGACCGACTGCCGCACTCGTGTTGGAAGAGGGAAGAAATGTTGGCCAAGCGCGGGCGGGAGCTGTTCGCCCGCAGGTGGCAGGGCAGTCTGTTTCGGCGGCGCGACTTCAGGCTGCTCTGGGTCGGTGAGACCACCAGCCAGTTCGGCAGCGCGGTGACGTGGGTGGCATTGCCGCTCATCGCTGTGCAGAGCCTGCATGCCGGCCCCTTCGAGGTGGCGTTGCTCACGGCCGCGACCTGGCTGCCGTGGCTGGTCATCGGGCTGGTCGCGGGGGCGTGGGTGGACCGCCTGCCGAAGCGTCCGCTGATGCTGCTGTGCGACGTGGTCTCGATGCTCCTGCTCGCCAGCGTGCCGGTGGCCGACTGGTGTGGAGTGCTGACGATCGGCCAACTGCTGGCCGTCGCGTTGCTGGCCGGTGTGTCTGCCGTCTTCTTCACCAGTGCCTATCAGGCGTACCTGCCTGCCTTGGTCGAGGGTGAGGACCTCGTGGAGGCCAACGCCAAACTCCAGGGCAGTGGTTCGGCCGCGCAGATCGGCGGGCCGGGCATCGCGGGTGGGATCGCCGCCCTCGCGGGTGTCGCATCGGGTCTGCTCGCCGACGCGGTCACCTTCGCGGTCTCGGCGCTCTGCCTTCGCTCGATCGGCTCGCGGGAACCGGCAGTGCGGGCGCCCACCGAGCGGCGCGACCTGCGTCGAGAAGTGGTGGACGGCCTGCGCTTCCTGTTCACCGACCCCTACATGCGGCCGGTGGCTCTGGCCGCGGCCGGCGGAAATCTCTGCCTGACTGGAATGGACTCGCTCCTCATCTACTTCCTGGTCAGGATCGTCGGTGTCGATTCAGGTGTGGCAGGCGCCTTGATGGCCTCGGTCGGCGTGGGTGGGGTGCTCGGCGCCCTGTGCGCACGGCGCCTTGCGGGCCGGCTGGGCACGGCCCGTGCGGTGCTGTGCTGTTACGTCGTGGGACTTCCGTTCATGTTGCTCGTACCGCTCACTCGGTCGGGCGCCGGCCTGGTGCTCTTCGCGGGCTACGCCGTGATGGCGGTTGGCATGGTCGCCGGCAACGTCGTCTACGACGGGTTTGTTCAGCGTTATACGCCGCCGGAGATGATGGGCCGGCTCGCCGCGAGCGTCAGCACGCTCGCTTACTGCTGCATGCCGGTGGGCGCGGTGCTGGCCGGTGGGCTCGGTTCGCTGGCCGGCGTGCGGGTCGCGCTGTGGGTCATGGCCGCAGGGCTGGTCGCCACCGGTGGTTTCCTGCTGTGCTCGCCGTACCGGCGACTGCGCGATCTTCCCACAACCCATGGCGGGTCACTGGGGCGTGACCATCGGCTCGAGCCCGCGAGCAGCACACCACGGCAAGCGTGAGAGCGACAGGCCCCGGATGGCCGGAGATGGAGTTGGCCGAGATGTCGTCGGCTGGCACCAGCGGCAAGTGGCACCGACGTCTGGATGAGGTTGTGGCTGGCCCGGCCGCACACGAGCTACAGGCCGAAGGCGTGGCCGATGGAGCTGATCGTGTCACCGGGGTGGGTGACCGCGCCGGCCACGGTGCCGGCCACGTTGCTTGCCGCGCGGGTCGTCCAGTCGTAGACCGGTGGGCCGAAGTGCTCGACCGCCATACCCGTGCCGAAGGCCACGCCGCCGGCGACCAGGGACAGGCCCATCGTCTCCGGCGCCGCCGCGATCGACACGCCCTCCAACGCCGACGCGGCGGCACCGGCCGCTGCCTCGCCCGCCGCGTAACTGGCCACACCGGACGTTCCGGCGATCACCTTTCCCTTGGTGCCGTGCGCCTCGACCACCGACACCGCCGTCTGCGCCGCCGCGATGCCGGCCGGCAGATGACTGGCGAGCCGGCCCAGCGCGCTGTCCGGCGCGATGTCCGCGGACAGCTTGGCATTGGTCGTGGTTCGAGAAGCCGCATCCGCCGTGCTGTCCAGCACGTGATCGGCGGCAGCGCTCAACACCGTGCGCGCCAACGGTTCCTCGGAGTCGGCGGCGGCGCGGTCGAGCCGGTCGTAGAGCAGGCCGAGTTCCTGGGTGCGCTTGGCCCACGTCGCCCGCTGCTCCAACGCCTTCGCCACCACGCCCGCGGACGTCGCGCCGGCCAGCCAGAACTTCTCGTGGTTCAGTTCGGCCAGCACGCCGCGTTCCTCGTCGGCCGCCTCCGTGACGTCCTGGTGGGCGGTCTGTTCCTGCCTGCGCGCCTCGTTGACCAACTGCTCGGCCTGCCGGTACGCACGCAGCTGGCGCCGGTACTTCGCCTCGGCCGCGGCCTGCTGTTGCGCGATCGCGGCCGTGGCCTGCGGGGTGTAGCAGGCGGCGGGCGGTGCCGGTGGTGGTGTCGGCTCCTGGATGCTGTCACCTGACACCTGCAACCCGGCGCCGGACGCGATCGACCTGGCGCGCGCCATTTCCGCCTTCACCGTGGCCATGCGGTCGGCGAAGGTGTGCAGCGCGGTGGACATCCGGTGGGCCGCGGTGGCCGCTGCCGTCGTGGCCTGCCGCGCGGTGCCGATGCGGGAGCGGAACGCGTCGCCCGCCGTGCCCAGCCACGACGACTCGGACGCGGCCGACGCCTGGCCGAACCCGGCGCCCGCGTCGCCGATCGCGCCGCTCAGCGCGGTCATCCCGGTCGCGGTGCCGCGCACCGACTCAGGGTCGCCCTGCACCTGAAGGTCGACGGTCATCGCGCCCCTCCTGCCTCGAACTCGCGCGCCCAGTCACCGTCGACGGCCCGATACGCGTCATGGCCCGTCCGCACGTAGCCGCTGGCCGTGCCCGCCGTGGTCACGATCGACCCGGCGACGCCGCTCAGGGCGGTCAACACACCCGCCACGGCAGCCGACGACGCGCCCGCGTCCGGAACCGACGGCGCGTCCATGCCGCCGAGTCCGTCGGCGCCGCTGCCGATCAGCGCGGCGACCTGGTCCAGTCCGCTCACCGTGAATCCGTCACTCATCCCAGTCCTCCGGCCTGCCCGGCCACGTCTCGGCCTCCTGTCGCCACCGCTGCGGCACGTCCGCGTTCAGCAGGATCGTGTCGAAGCGGCACTCCGCCCTGATCTGTTCGAACCAGTCGGCCGGCACCAGCACCCACGACTGGTGCCGGCCGCACCCCGCCACCAGATCGGTCAGCGACGTGTACGCCAGCAGCGCCAGCCGACCGTCGGCCAGCCGCCGCAGCTCCGGCCGCACCGGGTCACCGGGACCCAGCAACCGCCGGCACGGCACGAACACCCAGCCCTGCTCCGCGCCGATCACCTCGTCGGCCAGCACGCCGTCCGCGTCCAGTACCGACATCACAGGTCCTGCCAGGTCAATGGCACCGTCGACTCCACTTCCTCGACCAGCCGGGCATCCGCGGTGAAGCCCAGCGCGGCCAACGCCTCCGCCGGCAGCCCGTCCAGCTCGTCCCGCAGCTGGTGCCTGGCCCGCTCGGCCGCCGCCGCCGTGGCCACCCGGACCAGGTCCAGCACCGTGTCGGCCACCCACCGGCCGCCTCGATCCAGTGCGGCCGGCCGGATCTCCAGCCCGCGCAGCATGCCGCCCGGTCCGACGGTGACCCGGATCGAACCGTCCGCGCTGCGCGCCGTGCCCGCCACCGTGATCGTCATGGCCGCACGCTCGGCCGGTAGCAGCCGAGGAACGGATCGCCGGGGATGGACGTGAACAGCGGCTCGATCTGCACGTCGGTCCCGGTGTGCGGCGCGGCGACCACCTGCCCCTTGCCGATGTACATCGTGACGTGCCCGGAGAAGATCACCAGATCGCCCGGCTTGAGGTCCTGTTCGGACACTTTCTTGCCGATCCGTTGCGACGATGCGAAATGCGGCAGGCTGATGCCGGCCCGGCCGTACGCCCACGCGGTCAGCCCGGAGCAGTCGAAGGCGTGGCCGGGACTCTCGCCACCCCACACGTACGGCACGCCGAGCTGGCTCAGCGCCGCGCGCACCGCCGTGGCGGCCCGCGCGTTGGGCGCGGTCACCGAACCGAGGCCGTGGCCGATGTCGACGGTGGTGCCGGATGTCGTCGTGTGGTCCGAGTGATGGTGCTTCGCTCCGTGCTTCTGCGGTGTCGGCAGCGCCTCGTCCAGCGCGGCCAGGTCCTCGGTGGCGGTGACCAGCGCCTGCTTCGCCGTGGTCACCGCCGTGTCCGCCTCGGTCGCGTACCGGTCGGCGAGTTTCACCAGGAAGTTCGTCGCGTCGATCATCGCGGTCGGATGGCCCGCGTTGCTCAGTTTCCGGGCCGCGGCCACCATCTTGGTGCCCTGCGCGGTGTACTCGTCCAGCAGCCCGCGGATCGTGGCGTGTCCGGTCCGGACCTCGCCGAGCGCGCCGGTCACCAGGGTGTCGGCCGCGGCGAGTGCGTCGGCCACCGTGTTCAGCCGGTGCTGGGCGTCCGTGGCGTGGTGGGCGAACCGCTGGGCGGCCGTGCCGTGCCAATGATCCGTGAGTTCGGTGGTGCGGGCGGCCATCCGGTGGTGCCAGTCGCTGGTGGTGGTCGCCGCGTGCCGCAGGTCGGTCTGCGTGCGGTCGACCTGTTCGGCGTGTGTCGTCACCTGGCGCAGCCGCTGCCGGATCGGATCGGCGAACAGGTCGACGAGATCGAGCTGGGTCATGCTGTCGTTCCCTTCCCGGCGTGCAGGTGCGCGAGGACGGCCTGCTCGGCCGAGCGGTAGTGCCGCCGGGTCTGCTCCACGCCGGACTCGATGTCCCGCATGGTCGCGCCGAGCCCGTGCGCCAGGTCGGTCACGCGGCCGCAGAACCGGACCACCCCGGTGGTGAAACCGGTGCTGTGGGCCAGCGGCCCGAAGGCGTCGGCCGGGAGGTGCCACGCGGTGTGCAGTTCGTGGTGGGCGAAGCCACCGAGGTCGGTCGCGATCCGGCCGGCGGCACCGGCATAGGCGCCCAGCGCCTCGTCCCGCACCGCGAAACCGGACCCGGTCCGCGTCGCATGATCGGCCATCCGCTGCTCCGTCCTCGATCGGCGTCGGCCCAGATCATCGGGCCGGCGGAGCACCGAGAGCCATGGCCGTTGCCCGGGTGTGCACACGTGTTGCTCAGCCGGAATATCCTGCTGGCCGATCGGGAGGGGTCGGATGACAGCGGACGAACCGCCGGAGCCCGGCGTGCTGGTGGTCCGGGCGTCCGGTGCGGCGTCCGCCCTGGCCGCGCTCACCGGCGAGCGGCGGCCGGCCGCCGGGGACGTACAACTGGTGGTGCGGGCGACCGTGCCGCGCAGGCTGCCACCGGCCGCCCGGCGGTTCACGATGCCCGGCTGCACGGTCGAACTGCGCGCGCCCGAGGACGGCGGGCGGACCGGTGTGGTGGTGCTGACGGTGGCGGCACACCGGCTGTCGATCGACGTCGCCGAGCTGCAACCGCTGATGTTCCACCAGGTCGTGGTGCGCCGGCCGGTGGAGGCGCTGTTCTCGTCCGCGGTGGCGCACCTGCTCGGCGCCGCTGGTGAACCGGAGACCATCGACCCGCACGGCGCCGCGCACTACCTGGTCGGCCTGGCCGAACTGGTGCTGCGCAGCGCTCTGCACGCCGACCTGCACCGCGCCGACACGGCAGCCGCCCGGCACCGGGAGGCCATCGACTACGTCAACCGGCACCTGGCCGACCCCGACCTGAGCGCCGAGCGGATCGCCGACGAGCTGTTCATCTCGCGCCGCCGCCTGTACCAGTTGTTCGACGACGGCGACGGCATCTCCGGCCGGATCCGGCGCATGCGGATCGAACGCGCCAAGCAACTGCTCGCCGATCCGACGCGCACCTCCTACGGCATCGGGGAACTGGCTCGGCAGTGCGGTTTCGTGAACTCGGCGCACTTCTCCCGGACGTTCCGGAAGATCGTCGGCCGGACACCGAGGGAGTTCCGGGACTCAGTCGCGGAAGTCGGTGGAGGCGACCAGGCGGCCGAAGACGGCTGACACGGCCAGCCAGCCCCGGCCGGTCGTCGAACTGAGGGTGAACACGGCCAGCCGCGGCCGGTCCGGGTCGGCCACCACCGCCTGCAACTGGCAGTCGAACGGCTCACCGGCCTTCAGCCGCTCCGCGGACACCACCCGCTCGGCGAACGTCACCGGGTAACCCAGCGGTGTCCGGCCCTCCACTGTCTCTCGGATGTCCATGTCGGATTCGACGGACAGCTCCACCAGCGCAGCCGCCGTCGCCGCGAGTACTCCGACCAGCAGCGCCGGATCGGCTTTCGGTTGCCGCACAACGGCTACCAGCCCGGCTGACGCCCGGTGCACGATCTCGGCCGCCTCCCGTGCCGCGACCGGCACACCGAGATCGGCGTCACCACCCCGGCACTCCGTGATCAGCCGGGTCAGCTCGGCCGCCGTTGCGTCCACCGAACCGAGGGGCACCGGGGTGACACCCGCGACGAGATCGACCTTCACGTCGTCGTGTCTCGCCGCCGTCCGGTCAACCCCGCCACCAGCCGGTCCACCGGCACGGCGGGGCCGAACACCCACGAACCACCCGCGGCAGGCTCCGACGGCGGCGCCGCGGCCACCGCGACCGCACCTGCCGGTGGCGTCGACCCCGGCGCGCCGGCCAGCCCGACCACCGCGCCCGCCGCCCGCGTCGCACCGGACAGGCCGGTGAGCAGGGAGCCCAGCGTCGTCCTCGGTACCGGCGCGACCGGCGGTGCCACCGGTGCCAGGGCACGCAGGGCGGCCGCCGTGCGGTCGGCGGCGGTGCGGTGTTCTCCTGCCAGATGATGTGCGTCGGTGAGCACGTCGGACAGGTCCGCCCGCAGGGCGTCCCGGCGTTGCCGGTGTTCGGCCAGCGTCGCCTCGGCGGCGGGTCGGGTGTGGGTGCTCGCCACGCTCACCGCCGTCTCCCACTCGTCAACCAACTGTTCCGCCGCCGCCAGCCGCGACCGGACGCCACGCGCCCGCCGGTCCAACTGCTCGGCCCGCAGCCGCAGGTCGGTCAGCGTGCCCGACCACTCGAACAACACGTCGGCCGCCGCGCCCGTGCTGTCCCGGTGGGCGGCCAGCCGGTCGGGCAGGTCGGTGCCGCGTCCCCGGAACTCCTCGGCGGCGCTGCCCTGCCACGGCTGGGACACCGAGACAGCGCCTGCGATCGCGTCGCGCGCGTCCCCGGCGTGCCGACCGGCGGCGGCCACCGCCTCGGCCAGCGCGGCGACCCGCCGGGGATCGCCGGGTGCGGGGTCGAAACCGAGTCCGCCGAACCCGGCCGTCACGGGCCGTCCCGGAACAGGTCGGCGATCTGCCGCTCCGCGTCGGTGTAGCCGGCCAGGCAGCGGCGCACGCCGGTGGCGGTGTCGCCGACCGCGTCGCCCAGGTCGGTGAACGCGGCCGACCAGCCGGCCAGCAGATCACCGGCCGCCGAGTCCAGGTCACCGGTACCCAACCCGGCCGCGGGTGCCCAGCCCAGCGCCCGGCCGGCGTCGGCGACGGAGGCGCTACCCCGGTCCAGTGCGGCCGAGACGTCCCGCACCACCTGCTCGTCGATCCGGTAGCCGTCCACGGCGCTACAGCCCGAGTACCGGCGGGAACGCCGGCGGCAGGTCGCCCACCAGGTCGGGCCGTACGGCGAACTTGTCGCGGTGCTCGCCGTCGCGGTCGCCCCGACCGCCGCCCTGGCCCATCGGCGCGAAACCGGTCCACCCCGGCTCCTCCGCGCCCTCGGCCATGGCGCCGAACCGGCCGAGTCGACCAGGACCGGCCGCCGGCACACCGGCACCGGACACCGGAGCCGTCCCTGGCACGGCCACACCGGAAGGCACACCACCGAACGCGCCACCCGGCAATCCGCCGGGCAACCCACCCGGCAGACCACCGGAGCCGGGACCGCCGATCACCCCGGCCGAGCCGACCGGGCCGGCGAACGACGAGAGTGTCGTCGACGTCGACCCCCTGTCCGGCGGCGGACCGTCGTGCGAGATCGGTGGCTGCGGTGGGGCCGGCGGAACCGGCTGTGGCACCAGTGGCGGCGGCACCGGCGTGACCGTCGGGGGCGGCTCGGGTGCGGGGCCGGGCGCCGGCAGGTTGCCCACCGCGGGCGGGTGCCGGAAGGTCGGCAGCCCGTGGTAGGCCTGCGCGGACGCGTGCTCGTAGCGGCGCATCACCTCGACGGCCTGCTGCTTGCCCGCTGCCGTGCCGGTCTGGCCGGTCGGCGCGGGTCCGGTCCCGGCCGCGTGCGCGTCCATCTGCCGGAAGTCGGCGGGCAGCGGCATGTCCGCCCGTGCCTTGTCGATGGCGTCGGCGTAGGCGCCGAGGCGGTGGGCGATCTGGCTGGCCGTGGTCGCCGCCTGGGTGGCCCAGTCCATCGCGGGCCGGACCGCCTGGTCGGCCGTGTCGGCGGCGTTGCCCGTCCAGGCGGACATCAGCTTCTGCATGGCGTCGCGGACACCCTCGACGGCCGAGTCCATGTCCGCGGCCAGCGTGTTCAGCTGGTGGGCGCGGTGCATGATCTCCTTCGGGTCGGCCGGGAGGATCATGTCCCACAGGTTCTGGTGGGTGTAGTTCTCCCAGGCCACCTTGCCCAGCTCGGTCATTCGGTGACCGCCTGGGTCATCGCGTCCTCCACCTGTTGGTAGTCCGCCGCCGTCTGGTTCAGTCCCTCGACGATCTGGGTGACGTGGTTGAGGTAGGTGCGGACCGCGTAGCGCATGCCGCCGTCCGGGCCGAGCCGGTGGTTGAACGCGTGCCCGACGATCTCCGCGACCGGGCCCGCTCCGTCCGGCAGCGACGCGTCCAGCGCGGCGGCCCGGTCCAACTGGTCGAGCATCGCCTGGTAGAGCTGGGTGAGCTTGGTCATCGCGGCGCCGAACTCGGTCATGTCGACCCGGAAACCGGCACCGGTCACGACGTGCGGGTCGTGGGTGTCGCGGTAGTGGTGCGCCTTCGGCGTCTTTCTGTCCCGGCCCAGGCCGTCCACCTTGCTCACGTCGCGGTGCGGGTTCTCCCGCTCCAGTCGTCGCGCGCCCTCCGCGCTGACCCGCTGGTGGTGTGTCACCGGATGTGCCCCTCGTCCCGTCGGCTGGCGGACACCCAGGATTGTGCACGCTCCGCCGGTCGCCCGAGCACGGATTGCACAGCCGGGCACAACGACGACTCAACCGGCACAGGGCCGGTCGGCTACGGCAGGATGGGCACACATGAGCGATGTCGTCGTCGTGACCGGCGCCGCCGGTGCGCTGGGCAGGGCCGTACTGGACGAGCTGCGGGACCGGACCGTGGTGGCGCTGGACCGGCCGGGTGACCGGCTGGACGAGGTGGGCGCCCTGCCCGGGGTGCACGCCGTGCCCGTCGAACTGGCCGAACGGGCGTCGGTCGAGCAGGCCTGGTCCGCCGTCGACGGCATAGGTGTGCCCGCCGCGCTCATCGCGCTGGCCGGCGGTTTCGTGCCCGGTTCCCTGGCCGAACTGGACGAGCGCGTGTTGGACGGGCTGTGGCGGTCCAACACGCTGTCCGTGCTGTGGGCGTGCCAGGCGGCAGCGCCGCGGATGGCCGGGGCGGGCGGCGGGGCCATCGTCACCGTCGGGTCGAAGACCGCGGTCACCGGGCAGGCGCCGCTGGCGCACGCGATGAGCAAGTCGGCCGTCGTGCGGGCCAGCGAGCTCCTCGCCGACGAGCTGCGGCCGCAGGGCATCCGGGTCAACTGTGTGCTGCCGTCGGTGATCGACACCCCGGCCAACCGGTCGTGGATGCCTGACGACCTGGCCGCCCGCGCGGTGGCGCCCTCGGCGATCGCGAAGGTGATCGCGTTCCTGATCGGACCGGACGCCGGGCCGATCAGCGGCGCCCGCATCCCGGTCTACGGCGACGCCTGACCGAGGCTCCCTCAACCGATCGGTTGATGCGGGGAATCAACCGGTGACGGGCCTGCCGGTCGATGTGCCGGCACCCCCCGCGTCGCGACGCTACCGGCATGTCAATACCAGTGATCGACGTGCGGACGCTGCACAAGCGGTACGGGGACACCGTCGCGGTGGACGACATCTCGTTCACCGTCGAGCAGGGTGAGATCTTCGGCATTCTCTGGCCGAACGGAGCCGGCAAGACCACGACAGTGGAGTGCATCGAGGGGTTGCGCGAGCCGGACGGCTGCCCGACCAGCTGCGGGTGACCGAGGCGTTGGAGCTGTACAGCAGCTTCTACCGCGCTCCGGCCGACTGGCGGGCCCTGATGGACGTGCTGGCCCTGGTCGGCAACCCGCAGGTGGCGGTGCTCGACGAGCTCACCACCGGCCTCGACCCGCAGGCCAGGCGGGACACCTGGGACCTGATCGAGGCGGTCCGCGACCGGGGCGTGACGATCGTGCTGGTCACGCACTTCATGGCGGAGGCCGAGCGGCTGCGCGACCGGGTCGCGGTCATCGACCGAGGCAAGGTCGTCGTCGTGGACACGCCGGCCGCGCTGGCCGAGCGGGTCGAGGCGGAGCAGCGCATCCATTCCGGCCCTCGGTGCCGCTGGACGACGGGCTGCTGGCCAGCCTGCCGGACGTGACCGGCGTGGTCCGCAGGGGAGAGACCGTGCTGGTCACCGGCAACACCAACGCCCTCAACGCCGTCACGTCCGTGCTGGCCCGCAACCAGGTCGTCGCCCAGCACCTGCGCGTCGAGCAGGCCAGCCTCGAGGACGCCTGTCTGGCGCTCACCGACCACCACGCGACATCCGCGAGCGAGTGAGGATCGACATGTCCGTCAACGTCATGCCCAGGGCCGGTATCGGGGGAGCGGCCCTGCGTCAACTGACCCGCAGCGAGTTCATCCTGTTCTTCCGGGAGCGCTCCCGGCCGGCGTTCGCGATCGGCTTCCCGATCGCGCTGATGGTGATCTTCGGTGCCATCCCCGCGTTCAAACGGCCGCAGCGGTCCTTCGGCGGGCTGTCCGCGCTGGACATCTACGTGCCCGTCCTGATCGCCATGTCGGTGGCCATCCTGGCGCTGATCACGCTGCCGACGGTGCTCGCCGGCTACCGCGAGAAGGGCGTGCTGCGCCGGATGCGCACCACCCCGGCCGGCCCGGAACGGGTGCTCGGCGCCCAACTGTTCGTGCACCTCGCCGTCGCGGTGGTCACCACGGTCCTCGTCCTGGCGATCGCCTACCACGTGGTGCTGCCCCACCAGTTCGGCGGGTTCATCCTCGGCGTGGTGCTGGAGACGCTGGCGATGCTGGCCATCGGGTTGCTGGTGGCCGCGACCGCGCCGACCGCACGGGCCGCGCAGATCTTCGGCCTGATCCTGTTCTACCCGATGATCTTCTTCGCCGGCCTGTGGATACCGATGCCGTCGATGCCGCCGGTGCTGCGGGACATCAGCCTGGCCAGCCCGCTGGGTGCCGCCGTGCGCGCGACCCAGGACGCCACCCAGGGCGTGTGGCCGCATCCGGTCCAGTTGGTCACCATGGTCGTGTACGCGCTGGTGTTCGGGGTGGCGGCGGCTAGGTTGTTCCGTTGGGAGTAGCGAGGTGATGGTGGTGGGCGACGGTCGGCAACCGGTGGTGATGCCGCTGAGCCGGCTCGACGAGCGGGAACGGCGACTGCTGCCCGCGGTGACCGTCATGCCCTACGTCCTGCTGCTGGTGCTGACCGCCGTCACCGTCGCCGTCAAGCACGCCCAGCCCGCGTCCCTGGCCGTGGACCTGGTGCTGTGCGGGGTGACCGCGCTGTGGCTGCTGGGGATGTTCACGCTGCGGCCGGCGTGGCGGGTGCGGCCGCTGCCGATGGCCGTGTTCTTCGTCGGTTTCATCGCGCTGATGGCCGCGCTGGTGGTCCGGGACAGCTGGTTCGGGTTCTTCTGCATCGCGGGCTATTTCTTCGCGTTCGGCGTGGTGCCGTGGCCGTGGCGGCTGGCCGGCGTGACCGCGGTGGCGTTCCTCGCCGGCACCGCCCAGGCGTCCGGCGTGGACAAGTCCACCGTCGGCGGCGTGCTGCTCTGGCTGGCCATCGCTGCGCTGAACATCCTCCCGATGTGCGGGTTCGCCTGGGTCGACTACCGCAACGACGAGATCGCCGCGCAGCGCAAGCGGGCGCTGGACGAGGTGAGCTCGGCCAACCAGCGCCTGGCCGCGACACTGGCCGAGAACGTCGGACTGCACGAACAGCTGATCGTCCAGGCCAGGGAGGCGGGCATGCTGGACGAGCGGGCTCGGATGGCCAGGGAGATCCACGACACGATCGCCCAGGGCCTGGCCGGGATCGTCATGCAGTTGCAGGCGCTGGACCGGGCGCAGGACGATCCGCCCGAGTGGCGCCGGCACAGCGCGGCGGCGATCCAGTTGGCCAGGGAGAGCCTGGCCGAGGCGCGGCGGTCGGTGGACGCGCTGCGGCCGGCGGCGCTGGAGACCGGGCGGCTGTCCGACGCGCTGTCCGACGTCGCCGCCCGCTGGTCCGGGCTGCACGGCCTGCCGGTGGAGGTCACCACCACCGGCGCGGTCGCGCCGCTGTCCCCGGACGCCGAGTTCGCGCTGCTGCGCACCGCGCAGGAGGCACTGGCCAATGTGGCCAAACACGCCGACGCGTCCCGGATCGGCCTGACACTGTCCTATCTCGGTGACACCGTGGCGCTGGACGTGCGCGATGACGGCCGGGGCTTCGACCCGGCCGGTTCGTCGGCCGGGTTCGGGCTGGTGGCCATGCGGGAGCGGATCGAGCAACTGGCCGGCACGTTGCAGGTTGAGTCCGAACCGGGTGGCGGCACGGCGGTGAGCGCGTCGGTGCCGGTGACCTAGTCCGGCTGGGCCCGCTGGGCGGCCAGGTGGTCCCAGTCGTGATCGAAGATCCGCTGGAAGTACTCCGCCGCCGTCGGGTTCTCGATGACGACGCCCGCGTCCCGGTTGTACAGCGTGCCGTCGGTGGACCAGTTCTGGCTGCTGATCAGGACCGTGGCACCGTCCACGACGACACCCTTGTTGTGCACGTTGTTCTGGATCCGCACGGAGTGCACCACGTCCAGCCCGGCGGCCTGCAACTGTTCCAGGTAACCGGCCTTCTCGTACTCGCTCATGATGATGCGCACGTCGACGCCCGCCTGCTGGCGGTCGACGACCGCTGTCACGAGATCGGCGAACGCCTGTGACGTCGCGTCGACCTGCTTGGGCAGCTCGATGTACTGGAACTGCATGGACAGCGTGTGCCGGGCCGACCCGATGAGTGCCTTGACGGCCGCGGCGTAGACGCCGGGGTCGGGGGTGAGCAGCGGGGTGATCCGGATCGTGTCGGTGACCGTGGTGCCGGCGAAGAACTGTGCGAACGCCGGGGTCCGCTCGCCACCGGGCTTGGGCGTGGGGAGCGGCGGATCGGCTGGCGGGTGCGCGTTGTTGTGCGCCTGCGCGACGGTGAGGTCGTTGGTCAGGTATGCCTCGAAGACCGTGGCCAGCTCCGGATGGTCCATGACGACGTGCCAGTCCCGGTCCCGGTGCCGCGCCTCGGTCGCGTCGGCCGGATCGGTCATCGGGCTGATGTCGGGCTGGTTGGAGTTGTTCCAGTTGCCGCTGGACAGCCACACCGACGAGCCGTCCCGGACGGCCACCTTGATGTGGTACGCGGTCGGGTAGATCCACGCGGTGGCGATCTTGTCCGTCCTGGTCAACGCCCATGCCTGGGTGAGGTCCTCGCCGAGCGCCTCGGCCAGGTCGGCCGCCGTGGTGGCGTCGGTCTGGTCGGCCGTCGGGTTCTTCGGCGGGTGATCCAGGACGAGCCTGACCGTCTTGCCCTTCGTGGCGTCCCGGACGGCGGCCAGCACGTGGGCCGACGTGAAGTCGTAGAGGCCGACGGTGAGCGTTTCCTTTGTGCCGGCGAGGAAGTCGCGCAGCATCGGCCAACCGGCGTCCGGGCTGGCGGACAGGTGGATCGTGGTCGGCGCGGTGACCGACACCAGCCCGACGTCCAGCGGCGCGCTGTAGGTCAGTTCCGGTTTGGGCACCGCGGCCAGCATCGCGTGGGCAGACGCCCGGGCGGCGGGATGGTCACCGGCCAGGGTCCGCTCGTCCGCGAAGTGCGGCACCGCACCGGTGTCCGGCGTGAGGCGTAGCTCGGCGGCGTACCGCTCGGGTTGTTCGATCTCCATGGTCTTGCGCGCCGACGCCTGCCGCACGTCCACCGGCACGCCGTCGATCTCGGTCGGCAGCCGCTGGCCCGCGGGCCGCTCACCCTTCGACCGCACGGTCACCACGACGGCCTGCCGCCCGGTCAGCCAGTTGTTCCGCACCTGGTAGCCGGGCCGGACGGACAGCACGCCCGGCTTGGCCAACTCGGCCAGGTACCGGTCGATGAGTGTGTTGAGGTCGGTCGCGTCGCCGGGCATGGTCGCCTCCCACCGGTCCGGTCGCTCTGGTGGTCGGCGGCGGCCCGGCAGAAGTTACGCAGCGTGCGGCGTGTCGCTCGAACGGACTAACCGGCCACTCGGTGGTGGATGGTCCGATTCGAGACCGGAAATCATCGATTGTCGGAGAATGCTCGCCGAAGCCGTCATTTCGATCTGGATACCAGGACGGTGTCCGCGTGCCGGCGATGGAGTAATGTAGCGTGTCCGGCCGATAGGCGGCAGCACTCGGCGGACGGAGGCGCGGTGGGGGTTCCATGACGCGGGTCTTCCTTAGCTGTTCGGGATCCGACGCGGAGCCGGCGCGCCGCCTGACGGACCTGTTGCAGGGGTCTGGTGCCGCCGACGTGTTCTGGTTCCAGAATCCGCAGGAGAGCGGAAACCAATTCGTCCGCATCGTGCGGGAGGAGATCGAGAACGCGGATCTGTTCGTCGTGCTGTTGTCGCCGGCGTATCTGGCATCCGAGTGGTGCATGCGGGAACTCGACATGGCGGTGCACCGGGAAACGGATCTCAAAGAACGGTTCGTCTATGTGTGCCAGGTCGTCGACACACCACGTACCGGAACCGGTTATCTGCGCTCGTACGACTGGCTCGACCTGCTGCCGCCGCTGGACGACGACAAACTGAACCGGGTACTCACCGCCACCAGACTTCCCTCGTCGCCACCCGAATCGGCGCTGCCGATCAGTCAACCGGAATTCCGTAACCGGCAGGACGAACTCGGCCGGATCAGCGACGCACTGACCACCCGGGGCGGTCAGGAACTGTGGCTGGTGCTGTCCCCGCCGCGGATGGGCAAGTCCTTGTTCCTGGCCGAGGTGGAAAAGGCTGTCAAACAACGGGATCCCACCTATTCCACCCGAATGATCGACGTGCGTGCACATCCGGTGACGCTGCGCACCAACTGGGTGCGGCTGCTGTGTCTCCTGCTGGACGTCGACCCGCCGGAGTCGGCGACGCTGTCCGACGACGACCGGATCACCATCGCCGCCGCCGTGAGCAACCGGTCCCGCCCGCAGCTCTACCTGCTCGACAGCGCGGAACTGCTGCCCCCGGAGTCGGTCGACGCGCTGCGCACCGAACTCACCGCGATCCACCGGCTGGTCGACCGCGCGGGCAACCACCAGACCCGGCTGTGCTTCGTGGTGGGCAGCCGGCACCAGGACCCGTGGCTGGGCTTCGGTCCCAGCGGCGGTTCGCTGCTGTTCGAGACACTGCCGCTGACCGAGTTCAAGGTGTCGGTGTTCCGCCAGATGATCGACGAGCAGGACCTGCGCATCGGCAACGACGAGAGCCAACGGTGGGCCGAGGCGCTGCACGGCCTGGGTGAGGGCCTGCCCGCGCTGCTGGTGGCCGGTCTGCGGTGGGCGCAGGACATGGCGTTCATCAGCTACGAGGACTGCCACAACGGCAGGGCGTTCAACAAGGTCGCCCGGCCCTACATCGCGGCCGACCTGTTGGCCGTGCAGAGCCTGCTGCCCGCAGGAGACGGCGGGCAGCCGCAACGCAAGACCGTGCTGGAACGGGCGCTGAAGGTGATCTCGCCCTACCGGCTGTTCACCCAGTCCCATCTGGCCCACCACATCAGCGGCGACGTCGCGTTCGGCCGGGCGCTGGACGAGGTGGACTGGGATCTGAACGACCTGTGGGAGGCGCTGTCCCGCACGGCCCTGTTGAAACAGCCGACCGACGAGATCTGGCAGGTGCTCAGCCCGCCGATCCGTAGGCTGTTGTTCCGCTACTACCACCCGGACGTCGCGGCCCGCCGGCAGGCCCATGTGGACGCCCACCAGTTCTACGAGAAGTGGGCCGAGACGACCAGTGGCACCGACCGCGGCGCCGTGCTGGTCGAGTGCCTGTGGCACGAGGCGACCACGCTGCTGTTGGGCGAGACGAACAACCTGCCGAACCGGCTGCCGACCAGGGCGGCCGACCTGACCAGGACGTTCAGCCGGCCGGAGGGGTACACGGCACCGGAGTTCGCCGGCTATGTGCGGAACAGGCTGCAGCGCGACGCGGAGTTCGCCACACTGGTGCGCCCGCACCGAGGGCTGTTCGAGGACGTGCTGGCCTCGGTGTACGACACCATCGCCGGAGGTGCCTGATGGAGCCGGTGTCCACCGAGGTCGACCGCTACGTGCCGCGAGTGGAGGAACGTCAGATCCTGGCGCAGGTGGAACGGGTCAGGGCGGACGGCCGCAGCAGGGCCGTGCTCCTCTACGGCAAGGGCGGCGTCGGCAAGACGCGGATGGTCCGGGCACTGGCCGGCCGGGACGGCGTCGACCCGGCGACCCGCTGGATCCGGCCGATCGACGTGGACGACTCGAACTTCTGGCTGCTGGAGAACCTGCAGAAGGCGGTCGCCAACGGCCTCGACCCGGAGGGCCGCTACTTCGAGCCCTTCCTCAGCTACCTGTCCCAGTTGCCCAAGTTCTCCGCCCGGCGGATCGGCAGGGACACCGTGTCCAGCCACCACAACCGGATGCGTGAGGCGTTCATCGAGTGCTACGAGTGGTTCCTCGGTGCCACCGGCGCCACCGTCGTGATCACCCTCGACACCGTCGAGACCATCCGCAGCATGCACCTGCTGATCACCCTCGCGCAGTGGATGAAGGCACTGCCCGGCACGCTGTTCGTGCTGTCCGGCCGCCCGATGCACGGCTGGGGCGGGCGGGACACGATCCGCGAGCACCTGGAGGACCCCCGGGATCCGATCGAGGTCGTCGAGGTGCCGCTGAAGGGTTTCCAGGAGGCGGACGCGCGTGCCTTCCTGGACGCCAGCGTGCTGGGCGAGTCGCTGTCCGACGAGCAGAAGGACCGGTTGGCCGAACTCACCGACCGGGAACCGCTGTGGTTGTCGCTGGCCGTGGACTACCTGCGGCTGGCCGAGCCGCCGCCGGAGATGGTGCGGGACGACGCGGCGGGGGAGCGGGTACAGGAGGCGTTCCGCCGCAGGCTGGTCACCCCGTACCGGAGCACCGAGTTCTGGCCGGAGGCGATCAAACGGCTCGCCGTCGTCCGGCACAGCATGGACGAGCAGGCGTGGCGGATGCTGATGGCCGACCGTACGTTGCCGCCCGGCGTGACGGACTGGGACCAGGCGTGGGACGAACTGCGGGCCCGGCCGTGGATCCGGCGGCGCGCCAACGACCGCTTCGTGACACTGCACGACGCGCTGGCCGAGGAGCTGGGTCTGCGGCTGATCCCGCTGCACGACCAGGACGAGCAGTGGCGGCACAGCCAGTGGAACCGGGCGGCGGAGATCTACGACGAGCTCATCGGTGACGAGTACGACGTCGTACTGGCCCAACTGGCCGACGTGTTCGAGTCGTCCGCCGAGCCGGATGAGGTGTCGGTGGTGCGCACGGTGGCCGAACTGGACACCCGCAAGCGCGAGTTGGACCAGATGCGCACCGCGTCGCTGCACTACCTGCTGCTGTCCGACCGGGAGGCCGGCACCGAGCAGTTCGTCACCCTGTTCCACGAGGCCACCACCCGGCACGACATGCACTTCCAGGAACTGCTGTGCCACGAACTGGAACGCTTCCTGCCGCCCGCCCAGCCGCAGGAACCGCAGCAGGACGCGATCGGCGTGGTCATCGACCGGTTCCGCGAATGGCTGGACGGCCAGCCGACCCGGTACCTCCAGATCGGACTGAACGTCGCACGGTTCCTGATCCAGAACTCGCAGCCGCTCCCGGCGCTGATCCTGATGGACCGGCTGCCCGAACACGCCGCGGACGTCACCCTGCGGTACCGGTTCGCCAACGAGCGCGGCAACGCCATGATGCGCGTCCCCGGTGAGGTCGGTCGGGCGGGGGAGTTCTTCGAGCAGGCCCGCCGGCACGCCGAGGACTTCCCACCGCCGATCCGGGAACGCCGGCTTGCCGAGGCGTACAACGAACTCGGCTTCTACGCGCGCAACCTCGGCCAGTGGCGAGAGGCCGACCTGCAGTACGAGCGGGCCGCCGACGTGATCTCCACGATCGTCGGCCCCGGCGGCCAGGACCGCGACCGCGAGGAACTGGCGTCCATCCAGACCCACTGGGCGTATCTCAAGGCACTGCAGGGCGACTACGAGGACGCGCGCAACCTGGTGGAGAGCGCGTTGGCGGTGCGCCGCAAACTGGGCAAGGAACACGGCATCGCGGTGTCGATGAGCGTGTCCGGCGAGGTGTTCCGGTACGACCGCAAGTACGCGCACGCCTGGGAGCTCTACCAGCAGGCGGAAGCGCTGTTCGTGACGCTGCGGAACTGGCCGTGGCAGGGCCTGATCCTGCAGGAACAGGCGGTGTGCCTGTTCCAGGCGCACGAGGAGGGCCTCGACCTGGTCGACGGACCGGCGGAGCAGGCCAAGCAGATCATCACCAGAGCGCTCAACATCTGCCGGGACCAGGCCATCCGGTGGTACCCGTCGGCGCTCAACCGGGCCGGCCGGATCTTCGGCAAGGACGACCCGGACCGGGGCCTGAGGTACTTCGACGCGTCCATCACCGAGGCGCGGCGGGTGGCGGACGGCTGGTTCCTGTCCGCGGGCCTGATCGAGTACCTGGAGCTCAGCTATCGCGTGTGGACCGAGACCGGCGCCCAACGCGACCGGGACCGGATCACCACCCGCGTCGAGGACGTGCTGGACGCCATCCGCGAATACCGTTTCAGTGACCTGCGCGGCAGGTGGGAACTGCTGCAGGGGCACCTGGCCGTGCGGGATGCCGTCGCCGCCGGCAGTACGCGAGGGCTGGACGACGCCCTTCGACATTACTCGACAGGATTTCTGGTGCTGGCCGACCGGCGGGTCGGTTCGCACGGGTCGGCGGCGATAGCGGACGAATTCGAACGATTCCAGCTGCTGTTCGCGCAGTTGCCGACCGAGGTGCAGGCCGAGTGGTATACAGCGTTGCGTAATGAATGGTCCGCGCCCGCGTCGGGGGACCGGTCGACCTCGCTGCTCGCCAGGCTCGAACAGCTCTACTGAGATACCCGTACCCCGATGGACCGCCGCCGGCGGACGGTGGGAGGCTCTTGCCATGATTTCTGGTGATCGATCCGCGATCGCACTGTCCGCCTTGGACATTCCGGACGCCGTGGACCTACTGGTCCGCAGTTGTGAGGACTGCGCGTGTCCGATGCCGTCGACCGACCACCGGACCCACGAGTTGCCCGAGCCGCCGGTGGGTCGGCTGGTGGCAGCGGCCGGCGTACTGGAACAACAGCTGGACGACGAGCACTCAGTCCTTTTCGGGCCGTTCGGCAATGGCGGTGTGGTCGTGGTGAACCGTGCCGGGCACGCCATTTTCCAACGATTCAGCGAGCCCGCTTCGATCGGTGACGTGGTCCATTCCGGATTCGCCGGTGACGAGGTCGACGACGTGGTGCGACGGTTGTACGCGCACGACATCGTCCACCCGATCGGCGAACCGCCGACCCCGGAGTTCGCCGAGAGCCGCGAGCTGACCGCGTGGCTGCACGTGACCAACGACTGCAACCTGCGCTGCCCGTACTGCTACGTGCACAAGACGGCCGACCCGATGACGCGGGACGTGGCGCGCGAGTCGGTGGACGCGCTGGTGCGGTCGGCCGTGCGGCATGGTTTCCGCACGCTGCGGTTGAAGTACGCGGGCGGCGAGGCCAGCATGAACGCCGCCGTCGTCGTCGAACTGCACGACTACGCGCTGGCCCGCTGCACCGACGCCGGCCTGACGCTGTCCGCCGTGCTGCTGAGCAACGGCGTCGCCATCAACGATCACCTGGCCGGTGAGCTGAAGTCCAGGGACATCCGGGTGATGATCTCGCTGGACGGCATCGGTGCCGCGCACGACGCGCAGCGGCCCACCGTCGGCGGCAAACCGTCGTCGGCGATGGTGACCCGCACGGTGGACCGCCTGATCGCCGCCGGCCTGTCGCCGCACATCTCCATCACCATCACCGGCCGCAATGTCGACGCGGTCGCCGAGGTGGTCCGGTTCGCGCTGGAACGCGAGCTGACGTTCAGCTTCAACTTCTTCCGGGACAACGACTGCGCCGCCACGTTCACCGATCTCCAGTACGAGGAGCAGGCGATGGTGGCCGGCCTGCGGGACGCGTTCGCGGTGGTCGAGCAGTTGCTGCCCAAGTGGAGCGTGCTCGGCTCGGTGCTGGACCGGGGCCAGTTGCTCGCGCCCCGGCAGCGCTCCTGCGGTGTCGGCGACGACTACGTCGTCATCGACCAGCACGGCGGGATCGCCAAGTGCCACATGGAGATCGGTGACACGGTGGGCGACGTGCGCACCACCGACCCGGTCGCCGCCATCCGGAACGACTCGGTCGGCATCCGCAACCTGCTGGTGGAGGACAAGGCCGGCTGCCGGACCTGCACGTGGCGCCACTGGTGCTCCGGTGGCTGCTCGGTGGCGACGTTCCGGGCGACCGGGCGGTTCGACGTACGCTCGCCCAACTGCAACATCTACCGGGCGGTGTACCCGGACGCGGTGCGGCTGGAGGGCCTGCGCTTGTTGCGTTACGCCCGGTGACGCGGGTGGGTGCGCGGCAACGGCGCCCAGCCATCGCTGATCAGGTGGCGCACGTCTTCGTGGCGGCCCTCGACGAGCACGTCGCGCACCACATGTGGACGCAGGTCGGCAGTGGCCAACGTGTCGAGCGGCAGCCATTCCTGCACGAGACGCGCTTCGCGGCTGGCCACGTCGGCGGTGTCGACGGTCGCGAGGCCGTAGTGCTCCGACGCGTGGACACGATGGCCGGCATGGACGAAACGGTTCTCGACGACGAACAGGTACCTGACTACGTGCGGCTACCTCCGCGAAGAACCGTTCTTCGGTGCCGGACACCCGCGGCGTCAGACGGTGACCATGCCGGTGATGCACGTGACGCAGTCGCCACCCACCCAGATGTCGTCCTCCAGCGCGGTCACGTGGACGCGGCCGGCGCGGCGCAGCCGGGTGCCCTGGCCGGCCACGTAGGACCGGGGCAGCCGGCCGGAGCCGATCAGCCACTGGGCGAGGCTGGCGTTCAGGCTGCCGGTCACCGGGTCCTCGGTGAGCCCGGCGCCCACCGCGAACGCGCGCACCTCCACCGCCGTGTCGGCGCCCGCCGCGGTCGGGCCGACCACGCCGATGTCCAACCCCTCCAGTGCCGTCCAGTCCGGCTCCAGCGCCAGCACGGCCTCGGCCGAGGCCAGCAGTATCCCGGCCCAGCCGGGACCGTTGTCCACCCATGCGCTGTCCAGCACGTCACCGTTGTCGATCCGCAGCCCGCGCACGATGCGGTCCAGCGTGTCGGCGTCGATCGGTCCACTGCGCACCAGCGGGGGAGCGGCGAACGCCAACCGGTCGGTACCCCGCCGGATGCGCACCAGGCCCGCGCCGCACTCCTGCACCAGCACCGACTCCGCCCTCGGCCGGCCACCGGCGGCCAGCCAGGCGTGCGCGCTGCCCAGCGTCGGGTGGCCGGCGAACGGCAGTTCGCCGCCGGGCGTGAAGATCCGCAGCCGGTAGTCGGCGGCGTCGGTGGCCGACGGCAGCACGAACGTGGTCTCGGACAGGTTCGTCCAGTGGGCGAACCCGGCCATCGCCTCGTCCGTGATGCCGTCGGCGTCGATCACGACGGCGACCGGATTGCCGAGATAGGGCACCGCCGTGAAGACGTCGACCTGAGCGAACGCGCGGGCGCGGGTGGTAGGCACCCCATCAACTTAGTGCGGCTGGCTGAACTCCTGACTGAACTGGAGCAGCGCGGCGAAGTCCCGCGCCGACACGCTGCCGTAGATGTCCAGCGCGAGTTGGGTGACCGTGCGGCCGGGCGCCACGTACCACTGGCCCTCCACCTGCGTCGCCACGACCCCGACCCCGTTGCGCACCAGGCCACTCACCATGTCCTGGATCACCTTCACCAATTGCGGCGGCAGCAGCGACGCCTCACTGCCCAGCTCCTTGGTCAGGTCCGAGGCGCAGAACCGCGCGTTCTCGCCCGCCTCGCTGCCCCGCACCGTGTAACACGTGCCGCTCTGGCTGATCGTGAGCCGCTCGTCGCCGTCGGTCAGCGTCATGCCGCGCAGCACGGTGTCCACGCCGCCCGCCACGTTCCGGTCGGCGAAGTCCATCGAGTCGATCTTCAGCCCGGACGGCTCACCCGGCCCGGCGGCCTTGACGATCACCTCTCCCGCGTCGTGCAGCGCGGCCATCTCGTTCGGCGACGTGCGCTCGATGATGCTCTTGGCGTCCTCGTTCATCACGGCCTGGACGAACTGGCGCACGGCGTCGTCGGCGGACGACGCGCCCACGGCGGGCACGGACTGGCTGGGCCACGAGAGGTGCGCGGCCTGCAGCCCGGCGTCCGCGATCGAGTAGAACAGGCTCGGGTACCACTCACCGTCCACGTCGACCGTGGCGATCCGGACCGGTTGGCCGGACTCCCGGACATCCTTGGTGATGTCCAGGGTGTACGTCTTGGCCTTGGGCACGCCGTTGGGGAACGCCGTGTGCAGGAAGCTGTCGGTGTAGCTGTTGGACGACACCTGCTGGCCGACGGTGATCGTGCCGGCGACCAGTTTGGTGATGGCCAGGTGGTCGTTGATCCGCTCGGTGCCGTTGGTGTCGAACCGCAGCCCCTGCGCCTGCAGCTTGACGCCGGACGAGCCGATCGAGTCCACGTTCGGCTTGATCACGTTGAGCCGCTTGAGCTGGTCGGTGGCCCCCTGGAAGCTGTCCCGCAGCAGCGCCGCCTCGGCGGGCGGCAGGTCGTTCACCACGCCGAGCACGTCGTCGTGGCTCACGTCGGCGACCAGCTTGGTGGCCGCGGCCTGCGGTGACGCGGACCCGGTCTTGGCGGCGTGGTTGAACGCGAAGTACGTGCCCACACCGCCGCCGACCAGCACCACGACCGCCGCCACGATGCCGATCGCCAGGCCGGAGCGGCGCTTGCCCGGCTGGACCGGCACCTGACCGTAGGGGCCCTGGTTGATCGGGTACTGCGTCGTCGGCTGCTGGCCCGGAAACGGCTGCTGACCAGGGTAGGGCGGCTGCCCAGGGTAGGGCGGCTGGCCGGGGTAGGGCGGCTGCTGGCCCGGGTAGGGCTGCTGGCCGGGGTTGAGCAGGCCGCCCTGGTAGGGCTGCTGCGGGAACTGCTCCTGCCCGTGCGGGTACTGCGGCTGTGGCCAGCCGGCCGGAGGCTGCCCCTGATTGTCCGGCTGTGGCTGATCCGGCCAGCCCTGGCCCGGATACGTCATGGCGAACCTCCTGTGAGTTCGGTCTGCCGGCCCCTCGGTCCGGCGAGCACCGCTATCGCACCGATCAGCGCGACGACCGCGCCGGTCAGCGTCACCGCGGGCCCGGCTGGAGCCGCGCTGATCAACGACCGTGGGTCGTCACCTTGGACGACCACCAGCCCGGCCGCCGTTCCCACGACGACCGAAACGAGACACCCGACACCGGCCGACGTCCGGCGCAGGCGAAGCAGGAACAACGCGGCGCACACCACGCACGCCGGGATGATCGTCAGCCACACAGTGAGCAGAGCCCCCAGGAAACTTCCGCCGATCACGTCCCGCAGCGCCCCGACGGACTGGTAGCTGTCCCGCAGCACCTCTCCGGACCGCAACCAGGGCAGGAACGTACCCACGATGAGCACGACCAGACCCGTGGCGGCCACGCTCGCCCCCAGCCGGGCGACCACCGAGCGCATGCGCTCATGATGCCGTGCCGCCCTGACCGCCGTGGTCAACTCGCCGATTCGCCACCGCAACTTCATCCGCAACCGGGCGAGTCGGACAGGAATACCGGTTTCGTCGGCACCGTTGTTCGAGTGGGCAGCTGATCGGGGGTGACGCGTGATGGACGTGGCACTGACGGTGCGCAACAACATCGAGGACAACGCCTACGATGCGGAGCTCGACGGGCGGTTGGTGGGCCGGGTGCTCTACGACCGCAAGGGTGACCGGGTGGTCGTGCGCAGCACCGTGGTCGATCCGCGGTACCGCAACCGGGGGATCGGTGGCCGGCTGGTGCGGGCCGCACTGGACGACGTGGCGGCGGCCGGGCTGAGCCTGACCAACTACTGCGGTTTCGTCACGGACTTCCTGGCGGCCAATCCCGAATACCTACGTCTGGTGGACGGGCGTTTCCCGGGCAAGATGCCGGCGTGATGTCGGTGACAGGCGTTTCCGCCCGGAACAGGGTGACACCGGACGGCGATATCGTCTCAATTCCGCTGCGCGGCGCATGGACCGGCAATCGCGGCATCCTGCACGCCGGCCGGCAGATCGTCCGCTACCACGGCGGCAATCTCTGGATCACATGTGCGCTGACGTTCCGCGACAGGTGGAACGAGCAGTGGCGGCCGCACCATTTCACGTGGCTGTACTTCCACGACGAGGCGGTGTCGTTCGCGGCGGGCCACCGCCCGTGCGGCGAGTGCCGGCGCGCCGGCTATGTGGCCTATCGAGACGCGTGGGCCGACGGTCTCGGGGTGGCCAGGCCGTCGGCCGGTGACATGAACCGGCAACTGCACGGCGAGCGGATCGTCCGCGGCACGCACCGCCGTCGCTGGCACGACATGCGGTGGGCGGATCTGCCGGACGGCACGTTCGTGCGACTGGCCGACGCGCCCGCGCTGGTCAACGACGGCCGGCTGGTGGAGTGGACGCACAACGGCTACCGCACGGCCCACCCCCGCCCGGTGCGCGGGACGGCCACGGTCATTACCCCGCCGTCGACAATCGCGGTCCTGCGAATGGGCTACCCCGTCCAGATTGACGAATCAGCCGGCTGAACAACCTGAACGTCTATTATGGATGTTGACCATTCCGTTACGGATTAGTGCGCTCCTCGGACCGCACGTTGGAAGATGCGCGCCGTCCTCGTACGGACAATTGTCAGGGGAATAAGGCAACGAGGAACAAGGGACAGTGAGTTCCGGTCACGGTCGTCGTGGTAGCCACCTCCGGGCGCCACGGAGACTGTACGAGGTCGCCGCGAGGCGACGGCGGTGGACCGCGATGCGTCGTTTCCCTGCTGAACGCACGCGGTTCACCGGCCGGCGTGCCACGTGGTGACACGGGTCGGCACGGCGTCGCGGCGCCGTGCCGACCCAGCTGTCATCCGGCCACCTGGTGGCGGTTGCGCGGCAGCAGGAAGCCGGCGCCGATCAGCCAGGCCAGCCCGAGGAACCGGCCGATCGGCAGGGTCACGCTGAACGGTGACCACAGCAGGCTGACGACGCTCACCTCGCAGACGGCGGCCAGTACCAGTCCGGTCACGGCGTACCAGCGCGGTGTGAGCCCGAGCACCATGCTCGGTACTGCGATGCCCGCGATCAGCAGGCCGACGCCACCGACGAAGCCGACGCCGCCCAGTGCGTAGGTGACGTACGCCAGCGTGTGGATCAGCGCCGGGCTCTGCCCGGCCACCGGCTGGCCGAGCACCCAGCCGACCAGGCCGGCGATGCCGACCAGCACCGAGGCGCCGATGCCGCCGAAGTAGCCGATGCCCGGCCCCGGCACGCGCACGCCCAGCTTCAGCAGTCGCGCGTACACCGTGGCCGCGTAGATCCCCAGCGGCACACCGGAGCCGAACACGAAGAAGCCGCTGACCGCGGCCGCCGTCCGGTGGTCCAGGTAGTACCGCGCCACCTCGGCGGTCGAACCGAGCGGCGAGACCGTGACCTGGCCACCGGCCAGCAGCGCGGACACGACGAGCCCGACCACGGTGAGCCCGAGGCTCACCGCGGCCAGCAGCCCGGCGGGCGGGCCGTCCGGGCGGCGGGTGGTGGTCTGCGGTGTCGATGCCGTGACGGTCATGGCTGAATCATCCTCCCCGATCGTGCGTGCCATGAATGATTCATGACATGAATCGTTCTGTCAATGATGTACGGTGGGAGACGTGGCACCGTCAGCACGTCCGGCTCGCATCGGCTTCCTGCTCGCCCAGTTGGGCGCCCACTCCGGAGCGCGCTTCGCCGACCGCACCAGGCAGATCGGCCTCACACCCACCCAGGCCGGCGTGCTCCGCGTCCTGGCCAGGCAGCCCGGGATGAACCAGCGCGACCTGGCCGGCCGGCTCGGCGCCGTGCAGAGCAGGGTCGTGGTGCTCATCGACGGCCTGGAGGCGGCCGGGCTGGTGACACGTGAGCGCAGCACCACCGACCGGCGCAACTACGCGCTCCAGCTCACCGACGCCGGCCGCGCGACCCTGGGCCGGCTGCGGTCCATCGCCGAGGACCACGAAGCGGACATCACGGACGGACTGACCGACGACCAGCGCGACACGCTGGCCGAACTGCTCACCCAGCTGTGCGTCCGGGCCGGTCTGGACGTCGACGTCCATGCCGGTATCGCCCATAGCGAACGGAAGGAACACCGAGGGTCCGCCATGGGTTGAGTGGGTGAGGCTCAACTTATCTGGGCGGAGGCACAGAGACATGAACCAGACCTTGGTGCTGCCGATCCTGGCGCTGGACGACGACGTGGTGCTGCCGGGCATGGTGGTGCCGCTCGACCTGTCGGACGCCGACGTGCGGACGGCGGTGGACGCGGCGCAGGCCGCGGCCCGGTCCGCGGGCGACGACCGCGTGCCGGCGCCCGGGATCCGCTCTACGCCACCGGCGGCCGGCAAGGCGCAGGTGCTGCTGGTGCCCAGGCAGGACGGCCGCTACGGCGCCGTCGGCACGGTCGGCGTGATCGAACAGGTCGGCCGGATGCCGAAGGGACGCGCCGTCGCGGTGGTCCGCGGCACCCGGCGGGTCCGCGTCGGCTCGGCCACCACCGGTCCCGGCGCCGCACTGTGGGTCGAGGCCGACGTGGTCGCGGACATCCCGCCCACGTCGGACATCGGTGACCTGGTGCACGAGTACAAGGGCATGCTGTCGGCGATCCTGCAGCAGCGCGGCGCCTGGCAGGTCGTCGATTCGGTGCAGCAGCTGGACGACCCGTCCGCGCTGGCCGACCTGGCCGGCTACGCGCCCTACCTGACCACGGCGCAGAAGGTCACCCTGCTGGAGACCGCCGACGTCGTCGAGCGGATGCGCCAGGCGATGGCCTGGGCCAGGGAACACCTGGCCGAACTGGACGTGAGCGAGTCGATCCGCAAGGACGTCGCAGAGGGCATGGAGAAGCAGCAGCGCGAGTTCCTGCTGCGCCAGCAGCTCGCGGCGATCCGCAAGGAGCTGGCCGAGCTGGACGGCAAGCCGGCGTCCGAGGAGCAGGACTACCGGTCCCGCGTCGAGGCGGCCGACCTGCCGGCGAAGGTCCGCGACACCGCTCTGTCCGAAGTGGACAAGCTGGAGCGCACGTCGGACCAGTCGCCGGAGACGGGCTGGATCCGCACCTGGCTGGACACCCTGCTGGACCTGCCGTGGAACGAGCGCACCGACGACGCCTACGACATCGCGGGCGCCAGGGCGATCCTGGACGCCGACCACTCCGGCCTGTCCGACGTGAAGGACCGGATCGTGGAGTACCTCGCGGTGCGCAAGCGCCGGGAGGACCAGGGCCTGAGCGTGATCGGTGGCCGGCGCAGCGGTGCCGTGCTCGCACTGGTCGGCCCGCCCGGCGTCGGCAAGACGTCGCTGGGCGAGTCCGTGGCCAGGGCGATGGGCCGCAAGTTCGTCCGCGTGGCGCTGGGCGGCGTGCGGGACGAGGCCGAGATCCGCGGCCACCGGCGCACCTACGTCGGTGCGCTGCCCGGCCGGATCGTGCGCGCCATCGGCGAGGCCGGGTCGATGAACCCGGTCGTGCTGCTGGACGAGGTCGACAAGGTCGGCGCCGACTACCGGGGCGACCCGACGGCCGCGCTGCTGGAGGTGCTCGACCCGGCGCAGAACCACACGTTCCGCGACCACTACCTGGATGTCGATCTCGACCTGTCCGACGTGGTGTTCCTGGCCACGGCGAACGTGCTCGACTCGATCCCGGGACCGCTGCTGGACCGGATGGAACTGGTCACCCTGGACGGCTACACCGAGGCCGAGAAGGTCACCATCGCGGCGGACCACCTGCTGCCCAGGCAACTGGACAAGGCGGGGCTGTCGGCCGACGACGTGACGATCACGTCGGACGTGCTGCGGCTGCTGGCCGCCGAGTACACCCGGGAGGCCGGCGTCCGCGACCTGGAACGGTCGATCGCCAGGGTGCTGCGCAAGGTGGCCACCGGTCTGGCGCTGGACACGGCGACCGTCCCGGTCACGGTCGACGCGGCCAACCTGCGCACCTATCTCGGCCGGCCCCGGCACACGCCGGAATCGGCGGAGCGGACCGCGCTGCCCGGTGTGGCGACCGGCCTCGCGGTGACCGGCGCCGGCGGTGACGTGCTGTTCATCGAGGCGTCGCTGGCCGACCCGGAGACGGGTGCGACCGGGCTGACGCTGACCGGCCAGCTGGGCGAGGTCATGAAGGAGTCGGCGCAGATCGCGCTGTCCTACCTGCGGTCGCACGGCGTGGAGCTGGAACTGCCGGTGGGTGACCTGCGCGAGCGCGGCGTCCACCTGCACGTGCCGGCGGGCGCGGTGCCCAAGGACGGTCCGAGTGCGGGCGTGACGATGACCACGGCGCTGGCGTCGCTGCTGTCCGGGCGGCCGGTCCGGTCCGAGGTGGCGATGACCGGTGAGGTGTCGCTGACCGGGCGGGTGCTGCCGATCGGCGGGGTGAAGCAGAAACTGCTCGCCGCCCACCGGGCCGGCATCACGACAGTGCTGATCCCGCAGCGCAACGAGCCGGACCTGGACGACGTGCCGGCCGAGGTGCTCGCGGAACTGACCGTGCACCCGGTGTCCGACGTCCGGGACGTGCTGCGGCTGGCTCTCGAGCCGGCGGAGGCGGCTGCCGACCTGGCTGCCTGATCCACTCGACGTCGGCCGGCGCGCCCAGTCACTGGGCGCGCCGGCCGACCCTTCGGCTCCCCGAGCAGCCGGCCGACGCGTCCTGAAGTGGGCGGGCGCGCCGGCCGGCGCGTCAGGCAAAGCCCAGCCGACCAGCGGGATCCCTCGGCGACCGCCCGTACCATTCGGACGTGGCCAACCCCGACCGTGCCGACCGTCCGGCGGGCGTCGCACTCGCGGGCGGCGCCACCGACCAGTCCGACGCGCGTCGCTTGCGGCGGCTGCCGTCACTGACCGGGTTGAGGTTCGTGGCCGCCGCGCTCGTCTTCGTCTCGCACACCAGCACCCTGCGGATCTTCGCCGACCACGACGTCGACGACCAGCTGGCCAGGTTCGCGCCGCCGCTGGGCTATGTCGCCGTCGAGTTCTTCTTCATCCTCAGCGGCTTCGTGCTGACCTGGTCGGCCCGGCCGACGGACACGGCCCGCGCGTTCTGGTGGCGCCGGGCGGTCAAGATCTACCCGAACAACGTCGTCGGCTGTGCCCTCGCGGTCATCGGGATCGTCGCCACCGGCAACACGGTGCCGCTGGGTGTCGCGCTGCCCAACCTGTTCCTCGTCCAGGACTGGGCGCCTAGTGTCAGCATCAGCGGCGGGATCAACCGGCCGAGCTGGTCGCTGGGCTGTGAAGTCCTGTTCTACCTGATGTTCCCGCTTCTCCTGCCGTTGGTCCGCCGGATTCCGGACCGTCTACTGTGGCCGGTGGTGGCAGGCGTCGTCGCGCTGATCTTCCTGATCCCGACGATCACCACGCTGCTGCCCGGCACGCCGCCGGTCACCGACGGCCTGTCGTTCCCGCAGCACTGGTTCATCTACGTCTTCCCGGTCAGCCGCCTGCTGGACTTCGCCCTGGGCATCGTGCTGGCCAGGATCGTGCTCGCCGGGAAGTGGCCGCCGCTGGGCTTCGGTCCCGCCGTGTGGCTGGCCACGGCCGCCGTCGTGCTCGTCGAGTTCGTCGCCCTCCGGTACGGTCTGGCGGCCGTCATGATTGTGCCGCTGGCGCTGGTGATCGGCTCCGGCGCGGTGGCCGACGTGCGCGGCACGCCGTCGCTGATGCGCGGCCGGACGGCGGTGTGGCTGGGCGAGGTGTCGTTCGCGTTCTACATCGTGCACTTCCTCGTCCTGTTCTACGCACACCCGCTCGTCGGCCGCTGGCAACTGGGCTGGCCGGCGGCGACCGGCGTCTACCTGATGCTGTTCTGCGTCGCGCTCGGCCTGGCCGCGCTGCTGTACCACACCGTCGAGCGGCCACTGGTCCGCGCGGCGGCCCGCCGGCAACGGGAACACCGCCTTGCCCGGTAGCCGACTGGTCCTGGCGCTGGCCCTCGTGTGCGTCCTCCCGCTGGGCGCGGCGGCGACGCCGGATGTGGCCGCCGCCAGCACCTGCGCCGACCCGGTAGCGCAGGACTGCGTGCAGACACAGACAATCCTGGTCGGACCGGCCAGGCCGACCGGGAATACCGTCCGGGAACTCCAGTTCAACCTGTGCAACAGCGGCCAGGCCGCCTGTTACCACCAGGACGGGTCACCCGGCGAGGCGGCCGCTGTGATCGACCGCTACGCGCCGACGGCCGTCACGCTCAACGAGATCTGCTCGCACAACGTCCTCGACCCGGCGGCGCCGATCCCGACCGCCATGGCACGGGCCGCTCGCCTGGCGGGCGACTCCACTGTCGTCGCCGCGTTCGCGCCCGCGCTGGACTCGGTCACCCAGCAGCCCTACCGGTGCGTCAACGGCGACGAGTACGGCATCGGCCTCGTGGTGCGCGGCTCCGGCCCGGCCACCGCGAGGGCGCGCTACCTCTACCGGCTCCAGTTCGCCCGCACCGACGAACACCGCGTCGGCCTCTGCGTCACCGTCGACGCCACCGACTTCTGCACGACGCACCTGGAGTCCGACGATCGTGCCGTGGCCGCCGGCCAGTGCCGCGAGTTGATGGACACCGACCTGCCCCGCTTCCGCGGTGCCGCCGCCCCACCCACGGTCGTCGGCGGCGATCTCAACCTCGGCGTGGCCGCGGCGGCGTGCGCGCCGGCCGGCTGGGGCGCGCGCGGCGACCGTGGCGTGCAACATGTGCTGTGGGCCGGCGGTTTCCGGCTCGCGTCCACCCGGATCGTCGCCATGCACGACACCGACCATCCCGCGCTGCTGGTGAACCTGACCCGACCGTAGGGTGCCGGGTGAGGGAGCTGCCACGCCAGATGTCCGCTTCGCCGGGTCACCGGCCACGGCGGCGACCATGCCCGGCGCGCCACCCGAGTCGGGGTCCCGAGCCGGGCCGCCGCTGAGCGGTCCCAGAACTCGCCGACCGCGCGCAGCGGCAGCGGGGTGGCGCGCCGACCGGTAGTTCGCCGTCGGGCCACAGGGCGGCGATGTCGCCGGTGTCGTGGGACTGCCAGAACCCGACGGTGGTGGTCAGCATGGCGCCCTCGGCCAGTGCCGGGCCGACGGTGACCGGCTCGGTGGGTGCCTCGGCGTGGTCCCCGGGCAGTCCGAGCGCCGCACACACACGTCGGCGCAGGTCAGGACCGCCGTACCCGAGGTGGTACCGACGAGGAATCCGACCCCGACCGGCCGCTGCCCGCCATGCCACTCCTGTCCGGCTCCGCTCCAACACAGCGGTACGGACTCCCCGTAACGGCGACGGTTGACCATATCGGCGGGCAGTCCGGTTTTCCCTGGTTATCGTCGACTGGGAACCGACGTGAGGAGACCGCCGTGAGCGACGACGTGGTGGTGTCCCCGGCGGTCCGGCCCCCCGAGGGAAAGCGGAAACGACCGGATCGGTTCGCGTTCCTCGACCTGCTGCGCGCGGCAGCCGTGTGTCTGGTCATCTACAGCCACGTGGTGGGCATCTTCCTGCACCAGCACGCAGAGAACTCGGTGCTCGCCGGCGTGCTCCAGGGATTCACGTCGCATCCGCTGGAGCTGGCGGTCCAGGTCGGCAATTTCGGTGTCGTGCTGTTCTTTCTGGTCAGCGGTTTCATCGTGACGCACACCGGTTTCGCCGAACGGCCACGGCAGTACGCCGTCAAGCGTTTTCTGCGGATCTATCCGATGCTGGTGGTGTCGGTGCTGCTGGCCGCCGTGCTGCTGCTGGCGAACCTGCACCCGGTGACCACGGCGGGGGAGATCACCACGGTCACGCCGGTCACCGTGCTCACCAACCTGACGCTGGCCAACCACCTGATCGCGCCGCCGGTGCTGCTGGTGGACGTCAGCTGGACGCTGATCATCGAGATGCTGTTCTACACGCTGCTGCTCGTCGCGTTGCCGCTGATGCGTCGCAGGGTGTGGCCGGTGATGTGTGGTGAACTGGCGCTGGTCGCGGTCGTGCTGGCCACCGAGCACCTGGGTGGCGCGTCGTACTTCCTGTTCGGCGTCAACCTGTCCTACCTGCCGGCACTGCTGCTGGGGCAGGCGATCTGGGCGGTGTGGAGCAGGCGGGTGCCGTTGTGGGCCGGCCTGGTGTTCGGCGCGGTGGCGGCGGCGGAGTACGTGTGGGGCGGTGATCCCGGCATGGGCCGCAACGACCACGCGTTCGACGTGAATCTGGCGATCGGGTTCGTGGTGTTCGTCGTGGCACTGCTGGCCGAGCGGCGGCTGCGACCGGTGCGGCTGGTCGGCTACCTCGCCGACCGCAGCTACTCGCTCTACCTGCTGCACGGCCTGCTCGCGTTCGCCGTGCTGAACCTGCTGTACCCGCTGATCGGCTACCCCGGCGCGCTGGTCGTCGGCGTCACGGCGACGTTCCTGGGCGCCGAGGCCGGTTACCGCTGGGTGGAACGGCCCGCGATGCGCTGGGCGCGCAGGTTGGCCCGGCGGTGGAAGGCTACGCCTTGACGTCCACTTCGGACGGAGAATTCACCGTGACCGGCGCCCTGCGGCGGGCCGCCATCACCAGCACGGCGAGCCATGCCGCGACGGTGCCGGCGAGTAGGCCCAGCCGTGGGTCGTGGCCGTCCACGATCCAGCCGGACAGCGCGGCACCGGCGGCCGAACCGCCGGTCAGCGCCGTGACCGTCCAGGTGAGCGTCTCGGCGAGCGCGCCCGGCGGTGCCGCGCGTTCGGTCGTGGTGTAGGCGGAGACCAGGGTCGGCGACACTCCGGAGCCGGCGGCGATCACCGCGATCGCCATCGCCGGAACGGACGGTGCCCACGGCAGCGGAATCGTCACCACGGCGAGATAGAGCAGGGCGAGCCGGTAGCGGCTGGCCGGGTCGCGACGCCACGGCCGCTGCCCGATGGCCAGGCCGACCACCAGGCTCGCCCCGGCGAACCCGCCGAGCAGCCAGCCGGCCGCGCCCGCCGCATGCCGTTGCTGGGTGAACGCGACGAGCGACACGTTGAGCGTGCCGAGCATGGTGCCGACCGCGAACACGGTGACCAGCAGGCGAACCGACTCGGCCGACCGCAGCGTCGCCAGCAGGTGTCGGCGCACTCCCGGCGTGGGCTTCGGGATCGTCTTGCGCTGCAAGGCGAATGTGGTGCCGGACGCCAGTTCGATCGCGGCCGCCGCCAGCAGCCCGGCCGAGGCGTGCCAGACCGACAGCGCCGTGCCCAGCACCGGTCCCACCGTGAAGGCCACGTCGTCCAGTACGGACTCCAGGGCGTAGGCGCGGTTCAGATCGGCCGACCCGGCGAGCAGTACCGACCAGCGGGCCCGGGTGAACGCGCCGATCGCCGGGGTGAGCGCGCCGACCGGCACGGACGTCAGGCACAGCACGACGACCGGCGCGTGGCCCACGGCCGCTGCCACCTGGCCGATCAGCGCTGCCACGTGCGCGATCACCAGCGGCAGCAACACCCTGGTCTGCCCGAACCGGTCGACCAACCGGCCGAACACCGGCCCGGTGACGGCGGAACAGCAGATCGCGATCGCGTTCAGCACGCCCGCCACGGCGTAGGAGCCGGTCGCGTGGTGAGCGAGGAACACGACGGCCACGCCGGTCATCGCGACCGGTAGCCGGGCGACGAAACCGGTGGCGCAGAACGCCCGCGCGGCCGGCAGGGCGAGGACGGCGCGGTAGCCGTTCAGCATGGCGCGACGACGTACCGTTCCGGCGCCACGGCCACCGTCGAGCCGCGCAACGCCGCCACGACGGCCTCGCGCACGAAGTCCGGTGACTCGTCGGTCCGCACGTACGCGGTCAGCTCACCGTCGACCAGTGCCACCCGGGCAGCGGCACACCACGGCCGGCGCCGCACCAACTGCGCCAGCGCCACGGTGTCCACCCACCCGGCGGCACACCGCACCCACGACCCGCCGCGCGGCAACGGCGTCGGGCACAGCGCCGCGACCGACACCGGGCCGTCCGCGGCCGCCATGGCGACCGACTCGATCGCGCCCAGCACCGGCCGGAGGTCGGCGAGCGGGACGTACCGGGTGTCGGCCATCAGCTCGATCCGGCAGGTGTCGGGGGAGCGGATGATCCGCACGAAGAACTTGGTGTTCTGCCGGTCCCAGCTCGACCCGTCCTCGAATGCCGTCGCCGGTAGCAGCGCGGCCGGATCGGTGCCGGCGGGACCGTCGCCGGCTCCGCGCAGCCGGACGTCGTTGACGATCGCCGCGTGGAAGTCGAAGCACACGCCCCTGGCCAGCTCGGCCTCCCGCCGCACCCGCGACTCGGCCGCTGGGTCGTAGCAGGCGTTCGTGTGCGCCATCAGCGTCCGCCGTGCGGTGTCCCGGATGACCGTGTCCAGGTCGCCGGCCAGTTCCACCAGACACAGCACGTCCTGCACCAGCGGCGCCACCAGACCGCGCCGCCGCCGGTCGAACCGGTTCGCGGAGATCAGCAGCAGCGTCACCCGCTCATGGCTGGTGAGATGACCGAGCACGGCCGCGACGATCCCGGTCAGCGCCACCGACGTGCTGACGCCCAGCCGGGCGGCGACGAGCCTGCTGGCCAGTTCGGTGGCCGGCGACGTCATGATCACCGAGCGGATCGGCTTCGGTTCCGGTGGTTGTGCCGGCAGGTCGAACATGGCGGCGTCGGCGGTCGAATAGAACGCCTGCCAGTGCCGCAGCGCGGCCTCACCGCGTCGACGGCTGTCGCCGGTGGCCTCGTCGGCCGCCTGATCCAGCAGCTGCCACGGGTGCTCGGACAGCGATTCGCCCGCCCACAGCCGGCGCAACTCGTCCAGCAGGATGTCCACCGTCCACGCGTCGATGGACTGGTGGGACAGCACCAGCACCAGAAACCTCGGCACGCCCGCCGACCGCACCACGGCACACCGCAGCGGCAGCTCGTCCTCGCCGAACAGCGCCCGGCCCGACTCCCGCGCCACCCGCTCCGCGAACTCCCGCGCGTCACCCTGCGGCAGCGAGTAGACCGCCACCGCCACCGTGCCCTCGCCTGCCACCCGGAGCACGACGTCGCCGTCGACCGTCGGGTAGTAGGCGCGCATCGCCTGGTGCCGCGACACCAGCGCGGCCAGGCCGCCGGTCACCGTGTCCAGCGCGATGCCGTCCGGGAGCGGCAGGACGTGCCGGTCGTTGAAGTAGTGGGCTTCGGCGCCGAGCCAGTCGATCGACCGCCGGATGGCCCGCCCGCCCCAGGTGAGCGGGCTCAGACCGGCACCCGGCCCGGCGAACGGCACGTCCACCGTCTCGGGGGTGACCAGCAGGCGCAGGTCGCGGCGGCGCACCTTGCCCGAACCGGTCTTCGGCAGGCCGGGCAGCCGCACGACCCGCCTGGGCACCTTGTGCGGCGCCAACCGCTCCCGCACCGCCGCCAGCACGGCCGACTCGTCGAACTCCCCGTCGGACTCCACGAAACCGCACAGCTTCGGCACCGTCGGGTCGTCGCCGTAGGTCACGACGGCGGCGTCCCGCACACCGGGCAGCGCGCGCAGTACGTCCTCCACCTCGCGCAGCGCCACCTTCTTGCCGCCGACGTTCACCGTGTCGCCGAGCCGGCCGGTGATCGTCACCCGGCCCTCGTCGTCGACCACCCCGGTGTCCCCGGTGGCCACCCAGCCGGTGAGCTGCCGTCGCGGGTCGTCCAGCAGGACGGCGGGCTGACCTGCCGCCATGACCTCGAGTTCGTGGTCACCGGTGTCGGTGGGTCGCGTGGCGCGGACCCGGATCCCGCCCAGCGGCCCGCCGACCGTGCCTCCGTCGTCCGGCGTGGCGACGGTGAGCTGGCCCAGCTCGGACGTGCCGTAGTGCTCGACCAGCGGCCAGCCGACGTTCTTGTCCCACGCGGCCCGCAGGTCGGCGCCGATCCCGGCACCGGCCGACACGCACAGCCGGGGCGGATGCGCCGACGGCACACCCGCCGTGTACCAGCGGTACAGCATCGGCACACTGAGCAGCACCGTCGCCCGGTGGTTGTCGATGTGGCCGGCCAGCACGGCGGGCGAGGCCAGGCCACCCGGTGCGACGAACGACGCACCCGCGGCCAGCGCGCCGCACAGCCCGGCGGACACCGCGTAGCTGTGGTGCATTGCCGACGTCGTCAGCACCACGTCGTCCGGTGTCAGGCCGAGACCGTCGGCGAACGCGGCCGCGTTCGCCGCCACCGCGGCCCACGGGCGGACCACGGATCTCGGCTCGCCGGTCACGCCGGACGTGGACAGGCCCAGCCCGGACGGCAGGCCGTCACGGTCGAACCGGTCCAGCGTGCGCGCCACCTCCGGTTCCGGCGCCGCCGGGTCGATCACCACGAGCGTGTCGTCCGCCATGACGGCCGCGACCAGCGCCACGGCGGTCTCGATGGCGTCCCGGGCAACCAGGGCGCGGCACGGGGTGTGCTTTCGGGCGGCGGTGAGCAGTTCGGCGTAGGTCAGCGACGTCGACGCGGTGGCGACGGCCGGCCGGTCCGGTCGGTGCTGCTCCAGCAGGGCGACGAGGTCCATCAGAACTCGGCGATCGTCTCGATCACCGGGATGCCGACGTGCCTGCCCGGCTGATCGAGTGTGCACAGTAGACGGTCGCCGACCCGGATGTCCGTCGAGTTGCGGACCGTTCCCGCACTGTCGAACACGCGCACGTGCCAGTCGTCCTGCAGGAACACGTTGATCAGCCGGTCGTCCGCACGGCACTCGATCAGCCGCAGCGGCCGCACCTCGGCCTTGATCCGGCCCACCACCACCGGCCGCGCCCGGCCCGCCGTGTTGACCGCGAGCACTCGCTCGCCCGCGCCCAGATCGCTCAGGTACGGCGTGCGGCCGTCCGGCCCCCATGCGTACATGTGGATGCCACCGGCGTTCACCCGGAACGGGCGCAGGTTCATGTACGGCAGGTGGTGCACCTCGGCGCACACCAGGATGCCGCCGCCGGACGTGGAACCGGTGAGGATGCCCTCGTCGGCGTCGAACAGCGACACGGTGTCCACACAGGCCCGCGTGCCCATGCCGACCGACACGGTCCGCACCACCTCGGCCTCCCGCAGCTCGAGCCGGACCGAGTCCCTGGCCAGCAGCGCCCTGGACAACTCGCCGACCATCGCCACGTCGGCCGCGGCCACCAGCACGGCCGCCGGGCCGCGTTCCAGTACGCCGCTGGCGACGATCGCGTCGTCCGCCGACCGCACCACCTTCACCACCCGCGACCCTCGCCGCTGCGCCTGCGCGACGATCAGTTCCAGCGGGATGTTCGTGGTGTCCCGGAAGGACACGACGACGGTGCCCAGCGAGGTCAGCTCGACCGCCCGCAGCATGCTGGCCTCGTCGGTCACCTCGATGAGCACCCCGGATCTCGTCCCGGTGGCCAGTTCTGGTGTGGTCGCGATGACGGTGTCCGGTTTGACGTCGTCCAGACGGTCGACGTCGGCCGCCGAGGTGACCAGCACGCACAGTTCGACCCTCGGCGGCAGGGTCAGTCCGGCCGCCTGGTCGGGCCGCACCAGGACACCCTCGATCGGCGCCTGGAGCACGGCGGTGAGCACCTCCGGGAACGTGTCGCCCGCGGTGGTCAGATCGCACCAGACGGGCGCTGTGGGGTCAGACATGGGCAGGCACCTTCGCGGGTTCGGGCCGGCCGACCGCGGGTTCGCCGTGCACGACGGCCCGCAGCGCGGCCAGGGCGGAACGGGGATCGTCGTGCTGGAACACGTTGCGGCCGACGCACACGCCACGGGCACCCGCCGTGACGGCCTGCGACACGTCGGCGAGCACCCGGGACCAGTCCGCCTTGGCGCCGCCTGCCACCACCACGGGCACGAAACAGGACGAGACGACGGCGGCGAAGCTGTCCACGCATCCGGTGTAGGGCACCTTGACCACGTCGGCGCCCAGCTCCGCAGCGACCCTGGCGGCGTGCGCGATCTTGGCCGGCTCCCGATCCGGTGCCACACCGACCACGTAGGCCATGATCAGCAGCGGCAGGCCCCACTCGTCGCAGCAGGCGGCCACCCGGCCGGCGGCGGCGAGCATGGCCGACTCCTCCGGGTCACCGAACGAGATGTGCACCGACACCGCGTCCACGCCCAGGTGCAGCGCGTCGGTCACGCCGGTGAGCAGCGTCTTGGCGTCGGGCCGGTGGGACAGCGTGGTCGCGGCGGACAGGTGCTGCACGATCGCGGACCGGCTGTCGGCCAGCAGGCCCTGCGCGATCAGACCGCGGTGCGCGATGACGGCGTCCGGCCGGCCGGCGAGCAGCCGGGGCAGGTCACGTCGCGGGTCGACCAGCCCCGGCAGCGGACCGACGGTGAGCGGTTGGTCGACGGGCAGCAGCACACCGCGACCCGCGATCGGCAACAACCGGTGCAGTCTTCTCGTCTTGCCAGGAGAGGACACGACGAACACCCCCGGGAATCCGTGCGGAGTCACGGGGCCGTTCCACGTGACAACGAAGGAAGAAATGTGCCGCCCCCGATGGCGCGCGAACGCTACTGGCGGCATCGATGCACTGTCAAGGAGTTCTCCGCGGCGCCCGCTTCCCGCGCCTGACCGTGGAGTTCGCCTGATGAAACTTACATCCGGAAACGCCGGTCGCACCGCACGGAACGGTTGTGTCGGG
The DNA here is from genome assembly GCA_036491115.1 of Pseudonocardiaceae bacterium. Lineage (GTDB taxonomy): Bacteria > Actinomycetota > Actinomycetes > Mycobacteriales > Pseudonocardiaceae > DATEPR01. Next base: position 129,071 of record DASXCQ010000043.1, on the reverse strand, counting down.
TGGTGGTGTGGTTCCGGCGCGCTAACCTCGCCGCCTATTTCCGGTATCGGCGAAAGGTGGGGAGCGGTGCAGGACATCGCATCGGCCGTGGCCGTTGTCTGCCGCGACGCGATGGGCGTCACCGATCTGCACGCGGACGACGATCTGGTCGCCCGGGGCGCGGACTCGCTGGTCGCCGTCGAGATCGTCAGCAAACTCCAGTTGGACTACGGCGTGGACGTGGCCGACGTGTTCCTGGCGACGCCCACCATCGCGGCGCTGGCCACGGCGGTGCGGGAGCGCCTGCCGGTCCCGTAGGGCTCACCTGCGCGAGGTGATGCGGCCGGACCCGATCGGGTTCACTCTGGGTGGGTGGCAGTCGACGTTCTGACCCGCGATGAACGGGCCGCGCTGGGTAAGGCGGCTCGCTCGAAGGTGCCCAGGTCCAGCCATGCGGAGTTCACCCGCAACCGGCACCGGCCAGGTCCACTGACCCTGCTGGCCGGCCAGGACGCCCAGCGGGTGCCCGAGCTGCTGCCGATCCGGTACGGCCGGATGGCGGTCTCACCGTTCACGTACTACCGAGGCGCGGCCCTGCCGATGGCCAGCGACCTGGCGGGCACGCCGTCGACCGGCTTCACCGTGCAGGCGTGCGGTGACGCCCACCTGATGAACTTCGGCCTGTTCGCGTCGCCGGAGCGGCGGCTGGTGTTCGACATCAACGACTTCGACGAGACCCTGCCCGGCCCGTGGGAGTGGGACGTCAAGCGGCTCGCCGCCAGCATCGAGGTGGCCGCCCGCACCAACGGTTACTCCGAGCGTGAGTGCCGGGCCGCCGTGCTCGCCACCGTCGGCAGCTACCGGGACGCGATGCGCGAGCTCGCCGGCCGCCCGGCGCTGGAGGTCTGGTACGCGCACGCGGACATCGAGGTCGTGCAGGCCACCTACCGCGACGAGCTCGGCAGCCGGAAGCGCCGCAAGCTGGACTCCACCCTGGCCAAGGCCAGGACCAAGGACAACCTGGGGGCGTTGCACCGGTTCACCACGCAGGACGCCGGCCGGTTGCGGATCGCGTCCGCCCAGCCGCTGGTCGTGCGGCTCGAGGAACTCGTCGGGAACTTGGAGGTGGCCGAAGCGCTGGCCCAGGTGGTCACCGAGTACCGGGACTCGCTGGAGCCGGAACGGCGGATACTGCTGTCGCGGTACCGGCTGGCCGACATGGCCCGCAAGGTGGTCGGCGTGGGCAGCGTGGGCACCCGGTGCTGGATGCTGCTACTGCTCGGCGACGACGAACGCGACCCGCTGTTCCTGCAGGCGAAGGAAGCCGGCCCGTCGGTGCTGGAACAGTTCGCCGGGAAGAGCGAGTTCGACAACGCCGGGCAACGGGTGGTGGTCGGACAGCGGCAGATGCAGACGGTCAGCGACATCTTCCTCGGCTGGGTGCGGGTGCGCGGGTTCGACGGCGCGCAGCGTGACTTCTACGTCCGCCAGCTGCGGGACTGGAAGGGCAGTGCGGACGTGGAGACGATGAGGCCGTCCGGCCTGACCGCGTACGGCAGGCTGTGCGGCTGGACGCTGGCCCGCGCGCACGCCCGGACGGGCGACAACATCGCCATCGCCGCCTACCTGGGTGGCGGCACCAGCTTCGACGAGGCGATCGCCGACTTCTCCGCGCGCTACGCCGACCAGACCGAACGCGACCACGCGGCCCTGGGCCGGGCGATCAAGTCCGGCAAGGTGGCCGCCCAGGCGGGTGTGTAGCGGCTTCACTCGCTAACGTCCGACGGTCCATGCCGATACCTCCAGGTCGGGTACCGGCACGAGACGAGGCGGGGGAGAGCGCGAATGCGCCGGATCGCTTTCTTTTCCGACCAGGCGCTGGGAGAGAGCGGAGCCCAACACGGCGACGGGCTGGGGTTTGCGGCATATGCGAAAATCCTTGCCTCAGCCGCGAGGGAAACGGATGGGCCGTTCACTATCGGCGTCTTTGGCGAATGGGGCACCGGCAAGACCAGCCTGAGGCGACTGGTGCAGCGCGAACTCGCACCTGATCCACGTGTGGTGACCGTGTGGTTCAACGCGTGGCGTTTCGAACGCGAGGAACATCCGATCATTCCACTCGTGGCCACCATCGTGAAAGAGATCGAGTATCGGTCCGCCGACAACCGGCCGCCCAGTGGGGCGAAAGGGCGCCTCCTGCGCGCATTGCGAGCCGTCGCCTACGGGTTCGCGGCCAAGTCCACTGTCGGCATTCCGGGTGTCGCCTCGCTCGAGGTGTCGGGCTCGGCGAAGGACATACAGCAACAGTCCGAGCGGTTGGCACCAGATCCCGTACCCGATCGCAGCCTGTACTACGACGCCTACAGTAGCGTCGAATCCGTCCAACTCGGTGACGACCTCCGTATCGTGGTGATTATCGACGACCTGGACCGGTGCTTCCCTGACAAAGCGGTATGGCTTTTGGAGAGCATCAAACCGGTCCTTGCCCAGCAGGGATTCATCTTTCTTTCTCGGTGTCGCACGGCAGGTCCTTGAGGGATATCTGCAACACCGATACCGGTCCGACTACGGCATCGAAGGCTTCCCGGGTGCGTCCTATCTCGACAAGATCGTCCAGATGCCCTTCGACATCCCGCCGAACACCGGGCGGATGCGAAGCCTCGCGGACGCGCTGCTCGGCAATCAAGCAGCAGATGTCCGATCCGAGCTCGCCGGCATCGTTCCGATCGCCGGGGAGCTCTGTGAACGGAATCCGCGGTCACTGATCAGGATACTGAACAACATCCTTGTCGACGCGGCGATCAGTGAGCAACTGAACAGCAGCTCTGGTGCCGTAATTCCGTTGCCCGTCCTCGCTATCTCGCGCCTGCTCAAGGAACGCGCGCCGGACACCTTCGATCGCCTGGCCGACTCGGCCGAACTGGCTCAAATCGTGGCGACGTGGGACCGGTCGGAACTGGCCGAGCTCGCGAGCGGTTCTGATCAGGGGGATGCCAAGATCGCCACGTCGCTGTTGGCCAACCCCAACCTGGCGGACCTGCTGCTGGGCGAGCCGGGACGGGCTTGGTTGCGCGCCAGGTCGCAACGCCAGGAGAGCGTCGACTTTCTTGCGTCACAACGACGCGGTGCGCTGGGCGGAACCGCTCGCTATGACGTGTTCCTGAGTTGTTCAGGAGCCGACCGCAGTCTTGTCGTGCAGATCGTCAGCTTCCTTTCCGCTCGTGGAATCCGAGCCTTTTTCGGTGGAGATCTTCGGGTTGGCGAATCCTGGCAGGACGCCCTCGACCGAGGACGGACTACCGCGCCATACGTGAATTGATGGCGCTGCGCCGGGCGATCGCGTCCGGCACGGGGGCCGCTCAGTAGGGTTGGGCCAGGGTGCGCAGGGCGGCCATGACCACGTCGTCGGCCCTGGGATCGTCCTCCTGTCGCAGGCGGGTGACCTCGATGCTGGTCTCCACCACGAGTCGGGCCCGGTCCGCGCGGCGGCGCAGGAACGCGGCCAGACCGTCGGCGATCGTGTCCGACTCGGCCAGCTCCTCGGCCAGCACGACCGAGTCGATCAGTGCCATTCCGCCGCCCGCCGGCAGGTACGGCCCGGTCGCGTGGGCGGCGTCGCCGATCAGCACCACCCGGCCCTGGAACCAGTTCGGCAGCCAGAACGACTCCCACGGCCGCGTGACGATCCGCTGTGTCTCGTCCAGCCGGTCCCGCAACTCCATCAGGTAGGGCGCCGTGAACGCGGCCAGCACTCCGCGCAGCAGGTCCCGCGCCTGGGCCTGGGTGACGTCCACCTCGTCGGCGTCGGCGAACGAGGCGAGGTAGACCCGCCCGCCGGGCAGCTCGCCGACCACGACCACCTTGCCCGGCGCGTAGTAGAAGCCCTGTTGCCCGCGCGGCACCGTGCCGGCGATCCACCGCAGCCCGAGCGCTCCGGAGTAGACCGGCCGCACGCCGTCACCCCACACCAGGTGGCGCACCGTGGAGTGCAGGCCGTCCGCGCCGACCACGAGGTCGTACTCACCCGTCGAGCCGTCGTCGAACGACACGAGCACGCTCTCCGGGACCTGCACGATCGACGTCACCGTGGCCGGCATCCGGATGGTGGCGCCCGCCTTGCCGGCCGCGTCGGTGAGCACGTCGATCAGGTCCGGCCGGTGGATGACGATCGCCGCCGGCAGGGTGCTGTGCGGCTCCTGCGGCCTGCTGCGGAGGTGCCTCGGTCGGCCCGCCGCGTCGAACAGGTTGCCGAACACCGGTCCGGTCTGCGCGTTGGCCCTGGCGCAGCACTCGCTGAGCACGCCGAGATCGGCCAGGGCGTCCACGGGCCTGCCGTTGAGGTTCACCGACTCGGACTCGACATGGCCGGCCAGCTCGACGACGTCCACCGTGTGGCCGTGGTTGCCCATGGCGATGGCGCAGGACAGTCCGGCTATGCCGCCGCCCACGACCAGCACCCGTTCTCGTGCCATGCGCGCTCCCTCCACGGTGAAGCACACGGCTTACCACGACAACCTGTGATCGTCGACCCGTGGTTGTCCCGCCAACAAGATTCACACTGGTTTCAGTGGCGGTCGAAATCAATCGCATGCCGTAGAACTGGACCGACATCGGCTCAGGAAGGCGGACACAGTGGATCTTCAGCTCACCGGGAAGCGGGCGATCGTCACCGGCGGCAGCCGGGGCATCGGCTTCGCCGCGGCGGACGCGCTGGCGGCCGAGGGCGCGGACGTCGCGCTGGTGGCCAGGAACTCCGACGCCCTGGACGTGGCCGCCGAGCGGCTCGGTCGGCACGGTCGGCGGGTGCTGGCGGTCGTCGCGGACACGACGGACGACGCCGCGGTGCGGGCGATGGTGGCTCGGGTGGTGGCCGAGTGGGGTGGGGTGGACATCCTGGTGAACGCGGCGGCCGAGCCGGCGAGTCCGAACACGGCGCGCGGGTGGGCGGGCACGACGGACGACGACGTGCGGGCCGAGGTGGAGACGAAGGTGCTCGGTTACCTGCGGTGTGCGCGGGCCGCCGCACCGCACATGGTGGAGCAGGGGTGGGGGCGGATCGTCAACGTGAGCGGGCTGGCCGCGCGGCAGGCGACGAGTGTGGCGGGTTCGGTGCGCAACGTGGCGGTGGCCGCGATGACGAAGAACCTGGCGGACGAGTTGGGTCGGTCGGGGGTGAACGTGACGGTGGTGCATCCGGGAATGACGGTGACCGAGCGGACGCCGGACGTGATCAGCGGGTACGCGCGGGCGCACGGGCTGAGCGAGGCGGACGCGGCGACGGCGTTGTCGGCGAACATCACGATCGGCCGGCTGGTGACGGCGGCGGAGATCGGTGACGTGATCGCGTTTCTGGCCTCGCCGAGGAGTGTGGCGGTGACGGGTGACGCGGTGGCCGTGGGTGGCGGTGCGCGGGGGAGCATCTACTACTGAACCGGTCCGTCAACACCGCTGTTGAACTTCTCTCAACGGAGCTGTTGACGACGGTTGTGACCGTGGTGGACGATGGCGGGGCCTGGAGACCAAGATCTCCGTGCCCGCTGGAGATCCTCGACGTCACCGGTCGTTCGCTGCGTCAGCCCTACGGCGCGTGCGCGTTGGCCATCCCGCCACTGGCGAACCCGAAGGGCCGGTCCCGGCCGTGGAACGGGTCCGGCCGAGAGTGCGTGAACTGGTCGACACGCTGATCGAGCGGGCGCGGACAGTCCGCAATGGACTTCTTGGCCGACTTCGCGTTCACCTTGCCGGTGGTGGTGATCGCGGAGTTTCGTGCGTGGTGACGACGTAGACCGGATGCGCAAGGGCGATGAGTCGATGCGGTGGGCGGAGGAGTTGCTGCGGCCGCTGGTCGCCGCCCGCAGGCGGGAGTCCTGCGATGCCCTGCTCAACGGGCCTGGTCGAGGCCGCCGACCGCACCGGCGCGCTGACCGACGACGGAATCGTCGCCAATGCGATCCTGATGATGTTCGCCGGCCACGAGACCACGATGAACCTGCTGGCCAACGGCATGGTGGCCGTCAGCCGGTACACCGACCAGTGGGCCCGCCGCGTGCCGACCCGGCACTCGCGGTGCCGCCGAGGAGATGCTGCTGTCAACGGGTAGGTTGAACGGGGACGTGCCTCCTCGCCCGCAGTGGAAGGACCGACAGCGGATGGCCGGAGCGGCGGAACCAGCCCGCAACGATGTGTCCAGCTCGATCGGCCGGCGCCGCAGCCAGGCGCGGCGCGACCCCAGCATGGGCTACATCGAGAAGCGCGACCGGCTGTTGCTCGCTGCCGCCGACGTGTTCAAGGACAAGGGCCTGGAAGCGGCGAGCATCAACGACATCGCCGCCCGCCTGGGGTCCGACCGGGCCAGCGTGTACTACTACTACGGCAGTAAACACGAGATCTTCCTGGCACTGGTCCGGCAGGCCGTCGAGGAGATCGTGATCGTCGCGGAGAACATCGCCGCCACCGACGGGCCGTCCACAGTCCGGTTGCAGCGGTTGGTGCAGTCGCTGCTGAACGCCTACGAGCGGAACTATCCGTTCATCCACCTGTACATCCAGGAGGACATGCGCCGGGTGCCCGGTGACGGTTCTGCGGCCGGTGAACAGTTGCAGGAGTTGGGCAGGCGGTACGAGGACGCGGTCGGGCGGATCACCGCCGACGGCGTGGCATCCGGCGAGTTCCGCTCCGACCTGGACGCGCGGTTGGTCATGTTCGCCATCATGGGCGCGGTCAACTGGACGCACCGGTGGTTCGTGCCCGGTGGGCGGTTGACCGGCGCCGAGATCGGCAAGTCGTTCGCTGACCTGTTCCTGCGCGGTGTGCGCAGCCCCCGGCGGCGGCCGTCCACCGCGGCAGCCAAGGAAACGAAGGCGAAGGCGCAGCCGGTCAAGCGGCCCAAGCGCACCCGCTGACCGTTCCACGACTCACCGCGCCCGGCCACGCCGGGCGCGGCGCCGGTTTCGCACCCGGAACCATTCCCTGCGTGACGTTCGTCGGCACGCGGCGATCTCGTTGGGGCCGGCGGAGAACCTGGACCTGCGCAACACCGGCGGCGAACCGTCCGTCCTGCTGGACTTCGACCCTGCCGGCCGGGGAGTGACGACCGCCGTCACAGCCGGCGTTGCATCCACAAGGAGCTGACGTAGGCGCCACGTTTCGTGGCGTACTCGTCGAACGTGCCGACGTCGGTGAATCCGAACTTGCGGTGCAGCGCCACGGAGGCATCGTTGGGCAGGGCGATCCCGGCCACCGCACGATGCACGTCCGCCGAGCTGATCTGCTCGAGAAGGGACCCGTACAGGGCTGACCCGACGCCGCCACCGCGCGATGTCGGGTCGAGGTAGATACCGAACTCGACCGTCCGGGCGAACGCCGGATGCTGCCGGTAGGCACTGCTGGAAGCGCACCCGATGACACGTTTGCCGTCGCAGGCCACGAGCAGGCGGTGCGGTCCGGTGTCGGAGAACGAGTCGAACCAGGCGATCCGGCTCTCCACCGAGACGGGCTCGGTGTCGAAGGTCGCTGCCGAATGTTCGACGTAGTGGTTGTAGATGACGACGAGTCGGGCGAGGTCGTCGCGACGCGCGATGCGCACTGTCGGCATGCCGGTTCTCCTGAGCACAGCTTGATCCATTGGCTCAGGACACTAGAGCACGGCGATCGGCGCCACCGGGCCGACCAGCGGCAACGGTGCCAGGACGAACAGGGACGTTGCCCGGCCGGCATCGGCGAGGTTCATCACCTCGGCGAGGTGGACGCCCTGGCCGCCGAAACCGCTGCCCAGCGCTGGTCCACCACCCGCCCGGCGTGCCGGGAGGGTGTGCGCGCGATCGAGCAACGCATCAGCCGGAAGTCGTGATCAGGCCGGAAGCGTCGGCACGACTCTCCTGTGGAGCCTCAGTCGACAGTCCTGATAGGACAGCGGGAGCCCCGGCACCGCGTCGCCGTTGACGCGGTGCCGGGTCGGTCACATCGGGTCAGTGCCGGCCGCTGTGGCCGCCACCGTCGCCGCCACGGCCGCCGCCGTCGCCACCGCGGTCGTCGTGCCTGTCGTTGTCCACACCGTTGTCGTTGTCCACGGCGTCGTGGCCCCGGTCGTCATTGGCGTCGTTGTCGTCCAGGTCGTTGTCGAACCCGGCTGCGCCGCCCCGGTCGTCGTTCGCGTCGTTGTCGTCCCGGTCCCGGCTGGTCGGGGATGTCGACGGGGCCGACGAGGTTGGCGGGCTCGCCGAGGTGCTGACATTCGGCGGCGGAACGATCGTGGTCTCGGGGATCGTGGAGGTGAACGCCGCTGCCGGTTGGACCAGCGGCGTGGAGGGGGAGCTGCAGGCTGCGATGGTCAGCGCCGCCGTTCCGGCGGCCGCTGTCGCCAGCAACCCCTTGACGAAGCCGTTCATGGCTGTTTTCCTTTCCCTTGCATCGGTGCCCGCTACCAGCTGTCGCCCGTCCACACCGGACGTCCGCGTCGCCGGCCACCGTGGCAGCCTGGCCGGGTCGCTCCAGCGGCTGTCGATCGTGGTCGCGGTGCCATGTCCCAATACTCGCCTCGGGCGAGTCGTATCTGCCATTGGACGTTGGTGCTACTCCGACCCAGCACCCGCCGATGTCCCTTCCGACCAGGTACCTACGGACCCGGCCGGCGACGGCAGTGCCGCTGACCAGCTACGACGCGGCCGCGACGGTGGTGCGCACGATGCAGTGGTTATTCCCTTTGGGGCGGTCGTAGGCGAATCCGGCCTGCTCGAATGTGGTGCGGGTCGCGTTGTACAGGAACGACGCCCCCACCTTCTTGCCCCCGGTGTCCTGCGGATAGCTCTCCACGACCCCGCCACCGGCGTCCGCGATCAGCTCCAGCGCGCCCTCCACGGCGATTCGGGCGATTCCGCGACGACGGTACTTCCGGTCCACGAAGACGCAGGTGATCCGCCAGTCGGGCAACGCCGATCCGGCGACCTCCACCTCCTTGCGGTGCGCGATCCCGGGCAGGTCGGCCGGCTTGCCGTACTGGGCCCAGCCCACCGCCGTCTCGCCGTCGAACACCAGGGCCGCATGAGCGTGGCCGGTCTCGACCATGTCGCGCTTGAAGTCGCGGGAGCCCTCGGTCGTCCGCGAGACGTGCGGCACGTCGTGGAACCAGGTGCAGTAGCACCCACCGAACCCGCCGCCGTTGTGCCGGTCGCACAGGGCGACGAACGCGTCCCACGTCTCGCCGCCCAACGGCCGGATCTCGAACTCGCCCACGCCGCCGAGCCTCCCACGCCGTCACCGGTCGCGCATCAGGTTCTCCGCGGTCAGTGGCAGGTCGCCGATGGTCACGCCCAGGGCGGCGCGCACCGCGTTGCCGATCGCGGCGGCGGTCGGCCCGAGTGACCCCTCGCCGGCACCGAGCGACGGCTGGTCGGGACGGTTCAGGATCACCGTCTCCATCGGCGGCACGTCGGCGAACCGGGCGATCGGGTAGTCCTCCCAGGTTCGGCTGGTGACGTCGCGTGCGTCGAACCGCACCTGCTCCATCGTCGTCCAGCTCAACGCCTGGACCGCGCCGCCCTCCATCTGGTTGCGCACGCCGTCCGGGTTCACCACCAGCCCGACGTCGACCGCGAGCGTGAGCCGGGTGACCGTGATCCGCGACGTCACCTCGACGTCGGCCACCACGGCGCAGTAGGCGCCCATGTTCTTGTAGCGGGCGTAACCGATGCCCCGGCCGCCGTCCGGTCCCGCTTTCGCCGTGCCCCAGCCGGCAGCCTCGGCTGCCGCCTCGATCACCGCCCGGCCGCGTGGATCGTCCAGCAGCCGCAACCGGTACGCCACCGGGTCGGCACCGGCCGTCTCGGCGAGTTCGTCGATGACCGACTCGATCGCGTACACGTTCAGGTGGGCGCCGAGCGACCGCATCGCCGATGTCCGCAACGGCATGGTGCGCAACCGATGCGACACCACCCGCAGTCCGGGAACCGGGTACCCGGGCACGCCGTTGCGGGCCGAGCCGCCACCCCTGGCCAGCGGCGGATCGCTGGACGCCACCGGGTCATCCGCCTGCCGGAGCGCGGCCAGCAGCGGTGGATTGCCGGCCGAGCCCGGCCGGTTGGAGTGCCCGTTGGACCAGATCTCCTGCGTCCAGTGCGCCGGCCGGCCCTGGTCGTCCACGGTGACTCGCACCGTGACCGCCATCGCGGGCCCGTACGGCGCCCAGCCGAGCTCGTCCTGCCGCGACCACACCACGTGCACCGGCCGGCCGGGCACCGCAGCGGCCAGCAGGGCGGCGTCGCCCGCCGCGTCGTCGGCGCCGTTGTGGCCGTAGCAGCCCGCGCCCTCGACATGGGTAACGGTGATATGGTCGGCGTCGATCCCGAACCAGCGGGCCAGTTCGCCGCGCAGCGGGTACACGCCCTGGCTGTGCGTCCACACCGCGAGCCGGTCGGTGTCCCAGCGGGCGATCGCGCACGACGTCCCGATCGACGCGTGCGCCAGGTAGGGCCTGCTGAACGTGGCCTCGACCGAGGGCGGGCCCGCCGGCGGGTCGCCCCGCTCGGCCTGCACGGTCTCGTCGGAGGGAGCCGACCGCAGGTAGTTCGCCAGGTCGTACTGGTCGGGCAGCGACGGCTCCTGCTTCCACGTGCACCCGTCGGCCAGCACGTCCACCGCCCGCACGGCGATGTCCTCACGCTGGGCGATCACCCCGACCGCGTCCCCGTCCCACACCACCTCGACCACCCCGGGCAGTGCCCTGACCTGCCCGTCGTCCACCGCCACCAGCCGGGCCGACCGGCCCGGCGGGCGCAGCATCCGCCCGAACAGCTGGCCGGGCAGCCGCACGTCCTGCAGGTACCGTCGGCTGCCGAACACCCGGCCGGGGATGTCCAGGCGGCCGACACTGGTGCCGACCATCTCGGGCGTGGCGGCCGGGCCGCCGATCTCCAGCGGCACGTCCGGCGGGAGGTCCCAGTAGGAGAACGTGCGGCCGTCGTCCGCGGTGATCGTGCCGTCCTCGACATCGGACATACCGGTGCCGAACGCGGTCTCGGCCGCGTCGCCCAGCGCGGTGTACCAGGCCGCGGCCACGACCCGCAGCGCGGCGCCGGAGTGCTGGACGGACAGGCTGCCCGCCGTGTAGCCCTCGTCCGGACTGCCGTCGGTGCTGGCCGGCGCCATCCGCACCCGGTCCAGGCGCACCCGCATGCCATCCGCGACGATCTGCGCCAGCGCGGTCAGCACGCCCTGGCCCAGCTCGACCTTCCCGGACCGCACGACGATGGTGCCGGCCGGCCCGGGGCTGATCCAGGCGGTCGGGTCCGGGTTGGCCGCCAGGCTCGGCGACGTCACCGGGCCACGCTCCGGCGCACCGCCCGCACGATCCGGTTGTGCACGCCACACCGGCACAGGTTGTCGGCCAGCCCGGCACGCACCTCGGCCTCTGTGGGATCGGGCGTGCGGTCCAGCAGGGCGGCGGCCGTGACGATCATCCCCGCGGTGCAGTAGCCGCACTGGAGCGCCTGCTCGTCGATGAAGGCCCGCTGCAACGGGTGCGGTTCACTCTCGTCGCCCAGGCCCTCCAGGGTGGTGATCTCCTGGTCCACCACGGACCACGCCGGGGTGTCGCACGAGTGCACGGCCTGGCCGCCGACGAGCACGTTGCACGACCCGCACAGGCCCAGCCCGCAGCCGAACTTGGCCGCGGTCAGGCCGAGGTCGTTGCGCAGCACGTACAGCAACGGCGTGTCCGGCGCACACTGGACATCGTGCCGGACGCCGTTGACGCGCAACGAGAACGTGTCGGACACGCGCTGCGACCTCCTGCGGCGTGGTGCAATCGTTCGCGGTGAAGCGTAGTTATCGCTCTTGACGACTGTCAAACACGTCAGGTATGCAGCCGAGGACGACTGCATTCGATTGCCAGAATTGAGGATCCGCGTGTCCGAACCGTTGCGAGTCGGCTACTTCTCGGCGTCGGCCGTCCTGGCCGCCGCCGATTTCGCCGCCCATGGCCTGTCGGTGACCGCAGAGCCGGTCACCTCGTCCTCGGCCCAGTTCCGGTCGCTCACCGGTGGCGAGTACGACCTGGTGCTGACCAGCCCGGACAACGTCGCCGCCTACCGGTTCGGCAGCCACAACCCGCTGCGCGAGCGGTTGGACGTGCGGATCGTGCGCGCGGTGGACGGTGGGCTGGGACTGGCGCTGCTGGCCAGGGTCGACTCCGTGGAGCAGTTGCGCGGTGGCCGTGTGGGGGTGGACGTCCCGGAGTCCGGGTTCGCGTTCTGGCTGTACGACCTCCTCGCGGCACACGGCCTACGGCGGGACGAGGACTACGAGGTGGTGGCGCTCGGGGCGACGCCACGGCGAGCGGTCGCGCTGGCCGAGGGCGGGTGTGACGCGACGCTGCTCTACGGCGGCCTGACCATCGCGGCCCGCTCGTCGGGCTGTGCCGTGCTGGGGCGGTTGTCCGAGCACGTCCATCCCTACCTGGGGACCGTACTGGCCGGATCGACCCCGTGGCTGGACACGCACGCCGACGTGGTCACCCGGTTCTGCGCCGCATGGCGGGAGGCGGCCGAGCGGGTGCTGGGCCTGCCGGCGGACGACGACCTGATCAAGCAGACCTATGACGTGACCGGCGACGCGGCCGACGAGATGCTGCGGGTGCTGCACGACCCGCGCGAGGGCGTCATCGTCGACGGCATGGTCAACGCGGCCGCGCTGGACAACGTGCTCGCCCTGCGCCGCCGGCACGGCCGCCCGGAGGCGGTGGCCGATCTGGACGCGGCCCTGGACGCCGCCAACGGCGACGTGCTGCGCACCGGGATCATCGACCCCCGGCACATCTGACCGGATCCGGGATGCGCCCTGCGCGGGGGCGCATCCCGGACACTCGCCTCAGGACTTGCCCGAGACCAGCTTCTGGGCGTCCGAGTACACGCTCAGGTCCACGATCTGGTTGTAGGTGGGCGCCTGGCTCGCCTTCACGTTTCCGGCGGCAACCTGCGACTTGATCGTGTTGTCGATGTTCTTCTGCGGCAGTGCCGCGTCCGTGGCCGACCAGAAGTTCAACGTCCGGTACTGGGCCATCGACTTGAGCAGCGACGCCTTCGTGTCACCGACGACCGTCGCCAACTGGGCCACCTGATCGGCATTCTTGGGGTCGTTCATCCAGTTGATGGTGGCGATCTGCGCGGCCACGAACTTCACGTACGCCTGCCTGTTCTTCGCCAGGTCGGTCTTGGTCGTGCCGTACATCTCGTACATCGTGTCCGGCACCGCCTGCGACATCTTCACCGCGGTGGTGAGCTGCTTGCCCTGACCCTGGACGTCCACCACCTCGTTGAGGTGCAGCACCGACACCTTCAACTGGCCGGCGACCAGCGCCTGCGGGTTCGCGTTGCCGGGGAACGCCAACGGGTGCACGTCGTTGATGCTCAGGTTGCACGTCCGCAGCATCTGCAACAGCGCGATGTACCGGATGCCGCTGATCGCGTCGACGCCGATCGTCTTGCCCTTCAACGCGGAGCACGAGTTGACGGTCGGGTCGGTCGACACCACGACCCAGTCCGGGAACTCCTGGCCCTGCAACGCCACCAGCGGCGTGCCCTGCGACACCAACTCCAGCAGCTGGGCCGGCGGCATGATCGCCATGTTGATCTGCCCGGCCGCCACCGCGCGCGTGGCGTCGGTGCCGGTCTGGAAGCTCTTGATGGTGACGTTCACGCCGTACTTCTGGTAGAAGCCCTCCTTCTGGGCGATGTAGGGCAGGACGCCGGAGATCACCGTGGGGATGCCCGGCGAGCCGATTGTCAGCGACGGGAGCGAACTGTTCGAGCCGCCTCCGCCGGACGAGGTCGATGAGCCGCAGGCGGCCAGTGCGATGGCTGCCAGGAGCGTTGCCGTCACCGACGCGGCGATGCGCCGGGAGACCGACAGTCGTGCCATGTTCGCTTCCTCCGTGACTGTGTGGTCAATGGGTGACGCGGATCGCGTCGGTGTCAGCGGGCCGTTCGGCCGTGGCGAGTTCGGCGTCCTGCATGACGGCGCGCCACACGTAGTCGCGCACCACGCGGAACCGTTCGGAGTCCACCGCGGACCGGTCGCGGGGCCGGGGAATGCCGACGTCGACGATGTCGAAGATGCTGCTCGGGCGGCCCCGCAGGATCACGATCCGATCGCCCATCAGCACGGCCTCGTCGATCGAGTGCGTCACGAACATCATCGCGGCCTGCCGCGTGTCCCAGATCCGCAGCAACTCCAGCTGGAGCACGTCCCTGGTCTGCGCGTCCAACGCGGCGAACGGCTCGTCCATGACCAGCACGCTCGGCTCGATCGCCAGCGCGCGGGCCAGGCCGGCACGCTGCTGCATGCCGCCGGACAACTGGTAGGGATAGGACTTCTCGAAACCCTCCAGCCCGACCAGCTTGATCAGGGCCGCGACCTTGGGTGCCGCCTCCCGCTTGGCCATGCCGCGCACGGTCAGCCCGTAGGCGATGTTGGCGGTCACCGTCTTCCACGGGAACAGGCCGAAGTGCTGGAACACCATGGCGACGCCCTCGGGCGGGTCGACCACCGTCTCGCCGCCGATCCGCACCTCGCCGCCGCTGGGCCTGGCCAACCCGACGGCACACCGCAGCAGCGTCGTCTTGCCGCACCCGGACGGGCCGACGATCGAGACGACCTCGCCCTCGTGCACGTCGAAGGTGACACCGGAGAACACGACCCGGTCGCCGAATCGCTTCTCCAGGCCGTCGACGCGGATCTTCGTGTCGCCGCCACTCGTCACACCGGCCTCCTAAGCGGGTCGATACCAGCGGAACCCGCGGGAAATCGCGAGATTGATCAGTGCACGCAGCACGAGCGCGAACGCCACCAGCACCAGCAGCGCCACCATCGCCTCGTTCTCATGGAACGAGCGGACGTTGAACAGCAGGTAGTAGCCGAGGCCCGGGATGGCCGTCACGAACTCGGCCACCACGGCACCGATCAGCGCCCGGCCGATCGCCAGGTCCAGACCGGCCAGGACGTAGGGCAACGCGTTGGGCAGCACCACCCCGCCCCACACCCGCCACCACGGCGCGTGGTGGATCTTCGTCACGTCGAGGAAGTTCGTCGGCACCAGCCGTGCGCCCTCGGCCACGTTGTAGACGATCGGCAGCACCGCCTCCAGCACCACCATGGCCAGCCGCGCCTCCGGTGTGTAGCCGAACCACACCGTCAGCAGCGGCACCACCGCGATCAGCGGCATCGCGTAGAACGTGCCGACGTACATGCCCAGGACCCGGTTCACGTCCGGCAGTCGACCCATCACCAGGCCGACGAGCGTGCCGATCACCACCGCGATCGCCAGACCCTCGATGATCGCCAGCAGCGTCGTCTGCACGTCTGCGCCGAACGCCGGATCGGCGAACACCGCGGGGATGCGCTTGACCGTGTTCAGCGGCGTGGCGATGTAGGCGGGTGCGAACAGGGTGACGCCGAACTGCCAGATCGCCAGCAGCACCACACCGGCGAGGATCCGCAACCCGGTCGAGCCGAGGATGCGCCGAGCGGCCGAGCCCTCGGCGTCCGCCGCCTGCGCCGCGGTGGCCCGGGTTTCTGGCGCGACCTCGTCGGTGAGCGTCGCGACGACCTTGCTCATCCGCCCACCCGCCAGCGCGCGAAGTACGACTCGGCGAGCCTGCCGATCGCCATCAGGATCAGGCCGATCACCGTGATGGTCAGGGTGACGGCGAGCATCTCGGCGGTGTCGAACCGTTCGGACGCGGTGATCAGCAGGCTGCCCAGGCCGTCCGAACTGAGGAAGTAGTCCGACGCGATCATGCCGACCAGACCGCGGGCCAGCGACTGCCGCACGCCGGTCATCAGGAACGGCAACGTGTACGGGACGATCACGTGCCGCCACACGTCCCACTCGGACGACCGGTAGCAGCGGGCCACGTCCAGCAGTTCCGGCGAGATGCTCTGCGCGCCGCGCTGCGTGTTCAGCAGCACAGGGAAGAACGCGAACAGCACGATCACGACGACCTTCGACCAGAAGCCGAAACCCAGCAGCGCCAACAGGAACGGGATCAGGCCCACCATCGGCGTCGCGTACAGGGCGACCACGTACGGCTCGAACGCGGTGCGCAGCAGCCGCCGCCTGGCCAGCAACAGCCCGACGAACGCGCCCAGCACCAACGCGATGGCCATGCCGACCAGATAGGACTGGAACGAGGTCCACAACGCGGCCGGCAGCGTGCCGTCCCCGATGAGCTGGCCGAGCCTGCTCAGCGTCGCCGTGACCGGCACGAACGTCTGGCTGCTGGTCTGCATGCCGATGATCTGCCACGCGGCCGCGCCCAGCACGACACCGCCGACGTAGCCCGCCCACACCCGCAGCCGGTGCCTGGTGATCACCTGGGTCGTCATGCCGCTCGCGCCTCACCGAGCCGGTCGCGCAGCGCGGAGTCCGGGCGCAGCGCGGTCAGGCCGCCGCCGATCCGGTCGGTCACCCACACCAGGCCGTCCGCCTCCACCCACAGGTCGTTGGCCTGGGGGACCGGTTGGCCCGCTGGTGCGGCACCGACCCAGTGCGCGATCTCCGCCGGCTGTCGCGCATCGGTCAGGTCGTACACCCGCAGGCCGGCGCTGAAGTACGTGGCGAACACGATCCGCTCGCTGCGGTAGGACCCGGCGCGGTTCTCGTGCAGGTTGTGCGCACCGAACCGCAGCGGCAGCCCGGCGAAGTCGCCGACCGGTGCCGGCACCTTCGACAGCACCGTCGGCTCGCCGGACACGTCGACGATCCGGATCGTGCGCTCCGGCGCGTCCGGGCCGTCGTACTGCTGCTCGTCGGTGACCACCACCAGGCCGCGGCCGGGCAGCGGCAGGCACGTGTGCGTGGCGCCGCCGCCCCACTCCAGGCGGCCGGCCATGGTGGGGTCGGTCAGGTCCGAGACGTCCAGCACGACCATGCCGGCGTCGTCGAAGCCGAGATACGCCCGCGTGCCGTCGAGCAGCGCATGGTGTGCTGCGTAACGCTTTCCGGCCGGCCAGGTCGGCTGTTCACCGATCCGCTGGCCCGGCCAGGACCACCGCGCCACCTCGACCGGCGCGGTCGGGTCGGCCATGTCGAGCACGACCCAGATGCGGTCCCGGTAGCCCTCCGGCGTCGCCGACAGGTGGACATACCGCCCACCGGTCCACACGACACGGTGTACACCCGAGCCGCCGCTGGGCCAGAAGCCGATCTGCTCCGGATGCGCCGGGTCGGTCAGCCGGTAGATCGCCAGACCGGCGGACACCGGACCGGCCGGTGGCTTCCGGTAGGGGAACTTCTCGTGGTTGACCAGCAACAGTCCGTCGGCGACCTGGACCTTGTGGGTGTGCGAGTTGGCCGGTGCCGGCCACTGCTCGGCCAGCTTCGGCTCGGCCGGATCGCTCACGTCCAGGATGCTGGTGCCCGCGCCGGTGGTGCCGGTGTGGCCGACGTAGAGGAAGTCGCCACCGCGCACGACCTGCATCCCGTCGGGCCGTCCGCCCAGGTCGTGGTGGGACAGGACCGTCAACCCGGACGAGGACGACACCTGGTTCGCCATCGCTCGCCCCCTCCGGTGAAGGCATTCCTGCAATCGTTCGCTGTCCGGGAACGTAACCAGCCACGGAAAGACTGTCAACGATATCTTTGGGCCGGCGCGGCAGGCGGGCTCAGCGCCGGGGAGCCGCCGTGGACTCACGGACGACCAGCCTGATCGGCAGCACGGCGTGCTTGGTCGCCGTGGTTCTGCCCAGCAGTTGGTCGAGCAGGATCCGTGCCGCCTCAACGCCCATCTCGGTGTGCGGGATGCGCACGGTGGTCAGCGGCGGGGACAGCTTGTCCATGAACAGGATGTCGTTGAAGCCGGTCACCGACATGTCCTTCGGGCAGTTGCGGCCGGAGTCGCGCAGCGCGTCCAGGCAGCCGACGGCGAGCGTGTCGTTGGCCGCGACCACCGCCGTGGCATCGGTGTCGGCCAGCAGTTCCGTCATGCAGCGCCGGCCCTCGTCCTCGGAGAAGGCGCGGGCGAACACCACCCGCTCGCCTGGCAGCGGCAGGCCGTGCCGGCGCAGGCCAGCGGTGATCGCCTTGTACCTGGCCCGGCCGGTGCTCAACGTGCGCGGGCCGGCGACCGTGGCGATCCGGGTGTGGCCGAGTTCCACCAGGTGGTCGACGACGGCGCTGATCCCGGCGTTGTCGTCCGGGCTGACCGACGAGACGTCCGGTCCGGACGCCGTCCGGTTGACCGTGACCACCGGGATCTGGTCGCGGATCAGCGCGGCCAGGGTCTCGTCGTTGCGGTGCGCGGTGAGCAGGATGAACCCGTCCACATTGCGCGCCCGCATGGCCCGCAGCACCCGTCGCTCGCGCTCGGTGTCGTTGTCCGTGTTCGCGATCAGGGCGGTGAAGTCGCGTTCGGCCAGGGTGTCCTCGATGCCCCGGACGATCGGCGGGAACAGCGGGTTGGTCAGGTCGGGGATCAGCACGGCGGCGGTGGCGGTGCGCCCGGTACGCAGCGTGCGCGCGGTGAGGTCCGGCTCGTAGCCCAGTTCCAGCGCGGCGGCGACGACCCGGCGCGCTGTCTCGGCGTTGACCTGGTGGCGGGTGGCCTCGCTCAGGGCACGGGAGGCAGTCGCGGGATGCACGCCGGCGTGCGCGGCGACATCGCGCAACGTGACCTTCAACTGCTGCATGCGCGAAGGATATCCGACTGTGACGAACTGGTCGGGGCATTGACGCGTGCCGGTTCCACCATGCAGAGTGCACTCGATTGCAGTCATCGCGTGCTGGTGGAGGTGGAGCGGTGGACGAACGGCTCGCATCGGCGATCGCGCACTGGGCACCCCGGTTCACCACAAATGGCGTCACCGCTGGCGATTTCGAGCGGATCACCGGTTCGATCGACGCCTGGAGCGAGTGGTGCCACGCATGGTCGGCGGTGGCCGCCGAGCACGAGGCGCTCGGTGACGAGGCCCAGGACAACAAACGAATGCGGTCCGCGGGCGCGCACTACGCCCAGGCGGCCACCTACTACCACTTCGCGAAGTTCGTCTTCGTCGAAGACCTCGACCAGATGCGGCAGGCCCACGCCTCGGCGGTGCGCTGCCTGATGCGCGCCCTGCCCCACCTGGACCCACCCGGCGAGCGGGTGGAGATCCCGTTCGAGGGCAGCCACATCGTCGGCGTGCTCCGCCTGCCGGCCGGCCCGGGTCCACACCCGGCGGTCGTGCTCGTCCCCGGCCTGGACTCCACCAAGGAGGAGTTCCGCTCCACCGAGGAACTGTTCCTGCAACGCGGCCTGGCCACGCTGTCGGTCGACGGCCCCGGCCAGGGCGAAGCCGAGTACGACCTGCCGATCCGGGGTGACTGGGAGGTGCCCGGCGCCGCCGTCCTGGACTGGATCTGCGCCCGGCCGGAGATCGCCGCCGACCGGGTCGCCGTCTGGGGCGTGAGCCTGGGCGGGTACTACGCGCCGCGCATCGCCAGCGGCGACAGCCGGGTCAAGGCGTGCGTCGCGCTGTGCGGGCCGTACAACTTCGGCGAGGTGTGGGGCGGGCTGCCCGAGCTGACCAGGGAAACGTTCCGGGTGCGCAGCCGCAGCGCCACCGACGACGAGGCCCGCCAGGCCGCCCTGGAACTGGGCATGGCCGGCCGGACCGAGCGGATCACCTGCCCGCTGCTGGTCGTCGCCGGCAAACGGGACCGGCTGATCCCGTGGCAGGACGCGCAGCGGCTGGCCGACGAGGTGCCCGGCGCGAAGCTGCTGGCGATCGACATCGGCAACCACGGCTGCGCCAATGTCGCGCCGATGCACCGGTACCGCACCGCCGACTGGGTGGCCGAACAACTCGCGTAGCACACATTCTCCGAAGGGATTTCGACGATGGCCTATCAGGGTGGCAAGCGACCACGCATCGGCTGGATCGGTGCCGGCCGGATGGGACTGCAACTGGCCGGTCGCCTGGTGGACGCCGGTCACGACGTGGCCATCTTCAACCGCACCAAGTCCAAGTGCGCGCCCGTGGTGGAGAAGGGCGCCGTCGCGGTGGACGTGCCGGCCGACCTGGCCGACCGGGACGTGGTGTTCAGCATCGTGTCCGCCTCGGCCGACCTGCTGGAGGTGGTCACCGGTCGCAACGGCCTGCTGACCGATCCGGCGGACGCACCGGGACTGCTGGTGGACTGCTCGACGGTGTCCGCCGAGGCGTCCGCCGAGGTGCGCGAGTCGGCGGCCAAACGGGACACCGACTACCTGGCCGCGCCGGTCAGCGGCAACCCGAAGGTGGTGGCCGCCGGCAAGCTGACACTGGCCGTGTCCGGCCCCGAGCCGACGTTCACCGCGGCCAAGCCGCTGCTGGACCTGCTGGGCCGCCGGGTGACGTACGTGGGTGGCGACGAGGTGGCCCGCCTGGTGAAGATCTGCCACAACGTGTTCCTCGGCGTCGTCACCCAGTCGCTGGCCGAGATCACCCTGCTCGCCGAGAAGGGCGGGGCGTCCCGTGCCGCGTTCCTGGAGTTCCTGAACGAGTCCGTCATGGGGTCGACGTTCAGCCGGTACAAGTCGCCCGCGTTCGTGAACCTCGACTTCGCGCCGACGTTCACCATGCCGTTGCTGCTCAAGGACTTCGACCTCGGCATGGCGGCCGCGCACGACCTGGAGGTGCCGATGCCGGTGGCCGCGCTCACCGCGTCCCTGGTGGCCTCCGCGCTCGGTGCCGGTCACCGGACCGAGGACTTCGCGACACTGCTGCTGGAGCAGGCCCGGCGTTCGGGCATGGAGCTGACGTCGGAGAACGCCGTCGTCGACGACGGGCTGGCACCGGCGTGACGGCGGCCAGCGAGGCCCGGCCACTCCCCGCGCCCGGCCACGGCGGTGTCGACTTCGAACAGCGCGTCGACTTCGACCGGCTGCGCGACTATCGCCTGGCCCGCGCCAGGGCGGCCCTGGAGTCCAGCGACTGCGGTGCCTTCCTGCTGTTCGACTTCTACAACATCCGCTACACCACACAGACCTGGATCGGCGGCGCCCTCGGCGACAAGATGACCCGCTACGCGCTGCTGATGCGCGGCACGGAGCCGATGCTGTGGGACTTCGGGTCGGCCGCCAAGCACCACCAGCTCTACTCGCCGTGGCTGGCGCCGGAGAACTGCCGGGCCGGCATGCTCGGCCTGCGCGGCGCGATCGCCCCGACGGCCGGCCTGATGGCGTCGGCGGTCCAGGAGATCCACGGCCTGCTGCGCGACCACGGCCTGGACGGCCAGCCGATCGGCGTGGACATCGTCGAACCGCCGTTCCTCATGGAGTTGCAACGCAGTGGGTTGACGGTCCTGGACGCCCAGCAGCTGATGCTGGACGCCAGGCAGATCAAGTCGTCCGACGAGATCATGCTGCTCACCCAGGCCGCGGCCATGGTGGACGGCGTCTACCAGGACATCGTCGAGGCGCTCAAGCCCGGCGTGCGGGAGAACGAGATCGTCGCGCTGGCCAACAAGCGGCTCTACGAGATGGGCTCCGACCAGGTCGAGGCCATCAACGCGGTGTCCGGCGAGCGCTGCAACCCGCACCCGCACAACTTCTCCGACCGCCTGATCCGGCCCGGTGACCAGGCGTTCTTCGACATCATCCAGAGCTACAACGGCTACCGCACCTGCTACTACCGCACGTTCAGCGTGGGCAGCGCGACCGCGTCCCAGCGGGACGCCTACACGAAGGCGCGCGAGTGGATGGACGCCTCCATCGACGCGGTCAAGCCGGGCGTCACCACCGACCGGGTGGCCGCCGTGTGGCCTGCGGCGACCGATTTCGGGTTCGCCGACGAGATGGCCGCGTTCGGCCTGCAGTTCGGCCACGGACTCGGGCTCGGCCTGCACGAGCGGCCGATCATCAGCCGGCTGAACAGCATGACCGAGCCGATCGAGATCCAGCCGGGCATGGTGTTCGCCCTGGAGACCTACTGCCCGGCGTCGGACGGCTTCTCCGCGGCGCGGATCGAGGAGGAGGTCGTCGTCACTCAGACCGGGCCGCGCGTGATCACCAAGTTCCCCGCCGACGACCTGTTCGTCGCCAACGCCTACTGAGGGTGGTCATGACCGAGCAACTCGTCGCCGGCCTCCAGACGGACCTGCTGATCGGCGGCAAGGCGGTGCCCGCGTCGGACGGGCGGCGCTTCGACGTATTGGACCCGGCCACCGGCGCGGTGCTGACCACGGTCGCCGATGGCGCGGTCGCCGACGCGCTGGCCGCCGTCGATGCCGCCGACGCGGCCGCCGCCGGCTGGGCGGCGACCCCGCCCAGGCAGCGCGCGGAGATCCTGCGGACCGCGTTCGACCTGATGACCGCGCGGGCGGACGAGCTGGCCACCCTGATCAGCCTGGAGAACGGCAAGGCGCTGGCCGACGCCAGGGGCGAGATCGCCTACGCGGCCGAGTTCTTCCGCTGGTACTCCGAAGAGGCCGTGCGGATCAACGGTTCGGTGGCCACGGCGCCGTCCGGGGCCAACCGGATCCTGGTCACCCACCAGCCGGTCGGCATCTGCGTGCTGGTCACGCCGTGGAACTTCCCGGCCGCGATGGCGACCCGCAAGATCGGTCCGGCACTGGCGGCCGGCTGCACCATGGTGCTCAAGCCAGCCAGCGACACACCGCTCACCGCGCTGGCCATCGGGCACATCCTGGAGGCCGCGGGCGTGCCGGCCGGGGTCGTGAACGTGCTGCCCGCCCGTCGGTCCGGCGAGGTGGTGTCGGCGATGCTGCACGACCCACGGGTGCGCAAACTGTCCTTCACCGGGTCGACGGAGGTCGGCCGGGTGCTGCTGCACGAGGCGGCGGACAACATCGTGAACACGTCGATGGAACTGGGCGGCAACGCGCCGTTCGTGGTGTTCGCCGACGCCGACCTGGACGCGGCGCTGGACGGCGCGATGGTGGCCAAGATGCGCAACGCGGGCGAGGCGTGCACGGCGGCGAACCGGTTCTACGTCGAGGCGCCCGTCGCCGCACGGTTCGCGTCGGGGTTGGCGGAGCGGATGGGCGCGCTGGTGGTCGGTCCCGGTGTCGAGGAACGCACCCAGGTCGGGCCGCTGGTGAATGCCGACGCGGTGACCAAAGTGGACTCACTGGCTCGGGAAGCGGTGGCAGCCGGTGCGCGGGTCCTGGTCGGCGGGACCCGACCGGATCGCGCCGGTTGGTACTACGACCCGACCGTGCTGACCGACGTACCGGCCGACTCGCCGATCCTGCGCGAGGAGATCTTCGGCCCGGTCGCGCCGATCGTCGTGTTCGACGGCGAGGACGAAGCGGTGCGGTTGGCCAACGACACCGAGTTCGGGCTCGTCGCGTATGTGTACACGGGCGACATGGCCAAGGGTTTGCGGGTCGGGGAGCGGATCGAGGCCGGGATGATCGGGCTGAACCGTGGTCTGGTCAGCGATCCGGCGGCGCCGTTCGGCGGGGTGAAGCAGAGCGGCATCGGCCGGGAGGGCGGCCACGAAGGCGTCCTGGACTACACCGAGACCCGGTACGTCGCCGTGCGGTGGTGACGGTCTGGAGCGGGACCAGCCGGGTCCGCTCCCCGAGCTCGGCACCGACCTGACGCGCGACCGTGGCGAGCATCCGTTCCACGACCGACTCGTCCAGCGGGCCGTGCACGATGACCAGCAGGCCAGGCATCTCCCAGTCGAACTCGATCTCGACACCCTCGACGGCGATCCGGTACTCACCGGCACCGGCCGCGGGCACCGCCACCCAGCCGGCCGGCGCAAGCACGTCCGCCCACCGCTCGGCCCGCACCGGGCCGAGGAAGTCGTCGTCGTCGGTCGCGATCAGGTACTCCCGCACGCCAGCAGTATGCGGCACCGCGAGGTCGATTCCACCGCGCGGTCAGGCGGCGAATACCTCGGGGTGGCGGGACAACTCCGTACGGGTGCGGCGGATGTGGCCGGCCAGGTAGCGCTCGGCGTCCACCGGGTCGCCCCGGCGCATCGCCTCGATGAGCAGATTGTGTTCCGCGTACACGATCCAGCGGTGGCTCATGCCGGTGATCGTCATGTAGGCCCGGCGGTAGTGCTGGGTGGAGTTCCACATCCGGACGATCATCGAGGTGAGCAGTTCCTGGTCGCACGTGGAGTAGGTGAGCAGGTGGAACTCGCGGTCCAGGGCCAGGAACTCGCCGACGTCGGTGCCCGCCTCGATCCGCGCCTCCAACTCGGCCAGCCGGTCCAGCAGAGCCGCGTCGACGTGCGGGAGCCCCTCGGTGAGGGCCAGCGGTTCGACCCGTTCCCGGATCCGGTAGAGCACGTCGACCTGTTTCATCGTCAGCGCCGGCACTCTCGCACCGCGGTTGGCCGCGTGCTCCGTCAGCCCTTCCGCCTCCAGCATGCGCAGCGCCTCGCGCACCGGCAGCCGGCTGGCACCCAGCCGCGCGGCCACGTCCTCCTGCCGGATCCGCTCGCCCGGACCGATCCGGCCACTGAGGATCTCCGCGCGCAGATGGGCGGCGATGCGCAGGCTGGCAACCTCGGGGGTGGCCGTCAACGCGGGTTCCCGCCGAGGAACCAGTCCGGATGGTGGTCGAACGCCTTGCCGTCCGGGTAGGACACCAGCTCGAACTGCATCCCCCACGGCGACAGGAAGTACACCCACCGCTGCCCCTGACTGGGGCCGCCGCTCGCGGTCGGCTTGCCCAGCACCCGCACACCCTTCGAATGCAGGTAGGCCACGGCCGCGTCCAGGTCGTCCACGTAGAACGCGACGTGGTGGCCGCCGACGTCGCTGTTGCGCGGAGGTGTCGTGTCCTGCTCGGGCGCCTCGTACTGGAACACCTCGAAGATCGCCTGGCCGCCGCAGCGGAAGAAGTGCAGCTGCCGCATCACGGCCCTGGGGTGGACGTTGAGGTGCTCGGTCATCCAGTCATCGTCGTGCACGTAGGGGCCCAGCGAGTACATGTACTCGCAGCCCAGCACGTCCATCAGGAACTCCGACGCCGCCTCGAGGTCGGGCACGGTGATCCCGATGTGGTCGACCCTGGTGAGTCCCGGTACGCCCATCAGTCCTCCCTTGATCCTGGATTGGATCCAACTTATCCTAAGCGGCAGTCGAACAGCGAGTGATACCGACAGAATGGATCCATTCGTGGCCCAACACCGTTCACTCGTCACGGCGGTGCCGTGGACCGGGATCGTCACGGACGACGACGACTGGGACGCCGCCGACCCCGCCCTGCTGACCGCCGCGTACGGCCAGCTGGTGCTGATCCGCGCCTTCGAGGAGTACGTCCTGGCGGCAGCCGCCGACGGCCTGGTGCACGGCCCGGCGCACTCCAGCATCGGGCAGGAGGGCGGCGCGGTCGGCTCGGTGCTCGCCCTCACCGCGGACGACACGGTGAACGGCTCGCATCGCGGCCACCACCAGTTCCTGGCGAAAGCCCTGGCCTACGCCGAACCCAAGGGCATCGACCCCTCCGCCGACCACTCCGACGACGTCCGCGACGTCGTGCTGCGCACGTTCGCCGAGATCTGCGGCCTGGACCGGGGCTGGAGCCACGGCCGGGGCGGCTCGATGCACCTCAAATGGCAGCAGGCGGGCGCGATCGGCACCAACGCGATCGTCGGCGGTGGCGTCCCGCAGGCGCTCGGCTCGGCGTGGGCGCACCGGCACGCCGGCACCGACGCCGTCGCCGTGACCTACTTCGGCGACGGCGCGATCAACATCGGCTCCACGCTGGAGTCCTTCAATCTCGCGGCCGCCTGGCGGCTGCCGGTCTGCTTCTTCGTGGAGAACAACCACTACGCGGTGTCGACCACCGTGGACGAGGCCACCGGCGAGCACCGGCTGTCCGCCCGCGGCCCCGGTTTCGGCGTGCCGAGCTGGCAGGTCGACGGCATGAACGTGCTCGCCGTCCACCTCGCCATGCGGGAGGCGGTCGCCCACATGCGGGCCGGCAGCGGGCCGACGCTCATCGAGGCCGACACCTACCGCTACTTCCACCAGAACGGTCCGTTCCCGGGCAGCGCCTTCCGCTACCGCACTCGTGAGGAGGAGGCCCAGTGGCGGGCCCGCGACCCGATCGGCCAGCTCGCCGGCCACCTGGTGCGGCGCGGCCTGCTCACCTCCTCGGCCACCGAGGACGCCACGACACGGGCCGCCGAGCTGATGGCCGAGATCGGCTCGCGGGTGTTCCAGCCGCTGGCCGGCGGCAAGCCGGGCCAGCGGGAGATCAAGCCCGCCGAGTGGCCCGACCCGGCGTTCGTGGACGTCGGCGTGCGCGGCGACCTGGCCGAGTTCGCCGACGCCACCACCGAAGTCCCGGGACCGGCCAAGGAGGCGACCTTCATCGAGGCCGTGTCCGGCGTGATGGCCAGGCGGATGGCCACCGACGAGCGGATCGTCGTGCTGGGGGAGGACGTCCACCGGCTCAACGGCGGCACCAACGGTGCCACCAGAGGGCTCAAGGAGGCCTACCCGGACCGCGTGCTCGGCACCCCGATCAGCGAGAACGCCTTCACCGGCCTGGCTGGTGGGATCGCGCTGGACGGCCGGTACCGGCCGGTGGTCGAGCTGATGTACGCCGACTTCCTGTGGGTCGCCGCCGACCAACTGTTCAACCAGATAGCCAAGGCCCGGCACATGTACGGCGGCACCACCGCCGTGCCGCTGGTGCTGCGCGCCAAGGTCGCGATGGGCACCGGCTACGGGTCGCAGCACTCCATGGACCCGGCGGGGATCTTCGCGTCGGCGCCCGGCTGGCGGATCGTCGCACCGTCCACTCCGGCCGACTACATCGGACTGATGAACAGTGCCCTGCGTTGCGCCGACCCGGTCGTGGTGCTGGAACACGTCGACCTCTACCCGACCACCGGCGAGGTGCCCGACGGTGACTGGGACCACTGCCTGCCGGTCGGCCAGGCGGCGGTGCGGCGCACCGGGTCGCAGGTCACCGTGCTGTCCTACCTCGCCATGACCGGGTACGTGCTGGACGCCGTCGAGCAGGTGGGCGACGTGGACGCCGAGGTGATCGACCTGCGCTGGCTGGACCGGGGGAGCCTGGACTGGGACACCATCGGCGCCAGCGTCCGCAAGACCAATCACGTCGTCATCGCCGAACAGGGCCCGGTGGGCACCTCCTACGGCGGGTGGCTGGCCGACGAGATCCAGCGCCGCTACTTCGACTGGCTCGACCACCCCGTCCAGCGCGTCACCGGCGGTGAGGCGTCGCCGTCCATCAGCAAGGTCCTGGAACGGGCGGCGATGGCGCGCACCGAGGAAGTGGTCGCCCTGCTCACCGAGATCGCGAGGTACTGACCGTGCCGCACCTGCTGCGCGTGCCGGAGATCGCCGCGAACACCACCGAGGGCACCCTGCTGTCCTGGCCGGTGGCCGAGCGTGACGCCTACTCCCGGTCCGACGTGATCGCCGTGCTGGAGACGTCCAAGGCGGTCGTGGACATCGAGGCCGAGACCGACGGCGTGCTGCTGAAGCGACTCGTCACGGAGGGCACCGACGTCGGCGTCGGCGAACCGATCGCGCTGCTCGCCGCACCGGGCGAGTCGGTGGACGACCTGGCAGCGGCACTGCGCGACCTGGGCGTCGGCACGGCAGCACCAGCACCACCACCGGCCGCACCCGCCCCGGCCCCCGCCGCCGACGGGCACCGGCTGTTCGCCAGCCCGATCGCCCGCCGGTTGGCCCGCGAGGCCGGCATCCCGCTCACCGACCTGACCGGCACCGGACCGAACGGCCGCATCCTGCGCCGGGACGTCCAACTCGTCCTGGACCGCCCACGCCCGCCGGAACCCGCGCCGCCGCCACCGGAACCGGAAACCCCCGCCGTCGGTTACACGGCGGTCCCGCACAGCAGGGCACGCCGCGCGCTGGCCGACCGGCTGGCCGAGAGCAAGCGCACCGTGCCGCACTTCTACCTGCGCGGCACCGCCAGGGTCGACCGGCTGGTCGCGCTGCGCCGCGAGCTGAACGAGTCGGACCCGCCGGTGCGGATCTCGGTGAACGACCTGATCGTGAAGGCGGTGGCCCGCGCGCACGTGCTGGTCCCGGCGATGAACGTGATCTGGACGCCGGACGCGCTGCGGCGGTACGAGACCGTCGACGTCGCCGTGGCGATCGCGGCCGAACGTGGCCTGGTCACACCGGTGCTGCGGTCGGTCGAGTCGGCCAGCATCTCCACGATCGCCGGCCGGATCCGTGATCTCGTGCAGCGGGCCGGCAGCGGACGCCTCCGGCAGCACGAACTGGAGGGCGGCACGACCACCGTCAGCAACCTCGGCATGTTCGGCACGGAGGAGTTCGCCGCGATCATCAACCCGCCGCACTCGTCGATCATCGCGGTGGGCGCGGTCCGGGACGAGCCGTACGCCCAGGACGGTGAGGTCCGGGTGGGCGCGGCGCTGACCTGCACGGTGTCGGTCGACCACCGTGCCGTCGACGGCGCGCTCGCCGCGGAGTGGATGCGGGCCTTCGTGTCCACGGTGGAACATCCGATCCAGATCCTGGCCTGAGTACCGGGAGGACAAGGACGTCTCATGGAACAGCAGATCAGTTACGTTCCGTTGGAGCAGATGGACGAGCGGATGCGCGCGGAGATGGACCGCTGCGCCAGGGAGGGCACACCGCGCCCGGAGAGCTCCGCCGTCCGTGCGCACGCGCCGAACGCGTTCTGGGCCTTCGCCGACTCCTGGCGGACCACGTTCCGCGAAGGCGTGTGTGACCACGCGATCAAGGATCTGTGCCGGGTCTACATCTCGCGCACGGTCAAGTGCGAGTACTGCGGCAACCAGCGGTCGATCAAGGCGGGCGCGGCCGGCCTGGACGAGGGCCACTACGACGAGCTGCTGAACTTCGAGTCCGCCGACCGCTACGACGACCGGCAGAAGGCCGCCCTCGCCTACGCGGAGGCCATCGCCTGGGGCACCAACAGCCCCGAGCTGTGGCAGCGGCTGCACGCCCACTTCGCCGAGCCCGAACTGGTCGAGCTGGGCTGTTTCATCGCGCTGACCTTCGGCCAGCAGAGCTGGATCCGGCTGCTGGGCATCGAGCACCACCAGTACCTGGCCGGCACCGACGCGTCGATGGCGCCCGGTTTCGAGGACGCCGAGTCGGCGGCTGCGTCCCGCGCGTCGGCCGACTACTGGGCGGCGAACGAGGTCGGTTGAGAAATCTGCTGACAGGATGTCGATGACCGGCTCCTGGCTCCGACCCAACGCTGACAGTCGCCGGCCCGGCGGCCAGGAGCGAAGGAGAAGGTCATGAAGTACATGTGCATCATCTACGGCAACAAGGAGATGTGGGAGTCGTTCCCGCAGGACGTGTTGACGAAGGCGATCGCCGAGGTCGACGCGTACAACAAGCGCCACACCGCGACCGGGAAGCTGCTCGGCGCCTACGGCCTGGGTGACGAGCAGACCGCCAGGTCGGTGCGGGTCCGCGACGGCGTGCCCGCGGTGACCGACGGCCCCTACGTCGAGGCCAAGGAGTACGTGTCCAGCTACTTCGTGCTCGACGTGGCCGACGAGGACGAGGCGTTGGCCATCGCGGCTGAGTACCCGTTCGCGTCGTACAGCGCCGTGGAGGTGTGGCCGATCCTGCACGAGCTGGGCGTCACCTCGTGACACCCGACCGTGCCGTCGAGGACCTGCTGCGCGAACTCGCGCCGCAGGTCCTCGGCATCCTGATGCGCAGGCACGGGGCGCTGGACCTGTGCGAGGACGCCGTCCAGGAGGCGCTGCTCGCGGCGGCCACCGGCTGGCCGGACCAGGGTGTCCCGGACAGCCCGAGGTCCTGGCTGGTCACCGTCGCCACCCGGCGGCTGATCGACCTGGTGCGCAGCGAGAGTTCCCGGCGGGCCCGCGAGGACCGCATCGCACTGGGCGCGCCACCCGCCGAGCTGAGCCGGTTCCCCGGCACCGACGAGCCCGACCCGGACCGCGACGACACCCTGGTGTTGCTGCTGTTGTGCTGCCACCCGTCGTTGACCCCGGCGTCCCAGGTGGCGCTCACCCTGCGGGCGGTCGGCGGTCTGTCCACCGCCGAGATCGCGGGTGCGTTCTTCGTGCCGGAAACGACGATGGCGCAACGGGTCAGCCGCGCCAAGCAGAAGCTGAAGGGTGCCAGGTTCGACCTGCCGCCCGCCGAGGAGCTGGCCGAACGGCTGGCCGCCGTGCGGCACGTGCTGTACCTGATCTTCACCGAGGGCTCGACGGCCTCGTCCGGCTCCCGGATCAGCAGGACCGACCTGACCCGGGAGGCGATCCGGCTGACCAGGGAGTTGCACCGGATCCGGTCGGCCGACGGGGAGACCCAGGGCCTGCTGGCGCTGATGCTGCTCACCGACGCCCGCCGGCCGGCGCGGGTCGGCGACGACGGAGAGCTGATCGCACTGGCCGAGCAGGACCGTGACCGGTGGGACCGGACCGCGATCGAGGAGGGCGTCGACCTGATCTCGTCGGCGCTGGCCAGCGGGCCGGTGGGCGCGTATCAGCTGCAGGCGGCGATCGCGGCCGTGCACGACGAGGCCCCTGGCGCCGAGGACACCGACTGGCCGCAGATCATCCTGCTCTACGACCTGCTCGACCAGGTGGCGCCCAACCCGATGGCCACGCTGAACCGTGCGCTGGCGGTGGCGATGGTGTACGGCCCGGCCGCCGGGTTGGAGTTGGTGGCGGCACTGGCCGGGGACGACCGGGTGGCCGATCATCACCGGTGGCACGCGATGCGGGGTCACCTCCTGGAGATGGCGGGTTCGTGGGAGGAGGCGAGGGTGGCGTTCGCCGAGGCGGCGCGGCGGACGCTGAGCCAGCCCGAACAGCGGTACCTGCGGGCCAGGGCGGACGCGGTCGGCAACCTGCCGGAAACGCGGCGCGGCTACGGTGCCGGCACATGACGACGAAGCAACAAGCGGCGGACGCGGTACTCGTGGCCAAGGCACGGCTGGGGCTGACGTGGGAGCGGATCGCCGCCGCGATCGACGCCCCGCTCGCGTGGACGGCGTCGGCCCTGCTCGGCCAGCACCCGATGCCGGCCGCACAGGCCGAGGTCGTGGCCGGCGTCCTGGAGCTGCCGGCCGACGTGGTCGCCGCGATGTGCGCGCAGCCGACGCGGGGAGCGCTCGACCAGCCGGTGCCCACCGATCCGACGATCTACCGGTTCTACGAGGTCCTGCAGGTGTACGGACCGACGATCAAGGAACTCATCCACGAACAGTTCGGCGACGGCATCATGAGCGCCATCGACTTCAAGCTGGACGTGAGCCGGCGCGAGGATCCGGGCGGCGAGCGGGTGGTGGTCACACTGGACGGCAAGTTCCTGAAGTACCAGTGGGGCTGACAGTCCACTGCGGACGTTGACACGGAGGCCGCGATGAGCACACCCGTACTGATGGTCGTCGACATGCAGAACGGTTTCTGCCATCCGAGGGGCTCCATGCCGACGGTCGGGTACGGGCTGGACGGCGTCGGGTCGGCGGTGGCGAACGCGGCGGTCGCGGTGGCCGACGCCCGTGCCGCCGGCGTGCCGATCGTGTTCACCCGGCACGTCTACCGGCCGGGCAGGGCCGACGAGGGCCAGCGACTGCACGCCGCCCACACCGCACCGCCGTCGGCGGACGGGTTGGCGGCGGGGAGTTGGGACGCGGCCGTGGTGGACGAACTCGGTCAGACCGATACCGACCTGGTCGTGGACAAGGTGCGGTTCGACCCGTTCCTCTGGACCTCCCTGGACCCGTTGCTGCACGGCCTGGGCGCGACCGAACTGGTCGTGTGCGGGGTGGTGACCAACATCTGTGTCGAGTCGACCGTGCGGGCCGGGTTCATGCGCGACTACCCGATCACCCTGCTCGCCGACTGCTGCGCCGCCCGCACCCGGCGGCTGCACGATCTCGGCGTCGAGGTCATGTCCGACTGCGGTTTCGCCGAGGTGGCCCGGATCGGCGACGGATTCACGTTGGCCGCGGCGGCACGATAGGGCGACAAAATGAGCGGCGGCGCCCCACCGAACCGGCTAGCGTCCGCGCCATGTCACGGATGCGCACCATCCACGAGGTCTACGGATCGGCCTTCGCCGGCGCCGACGAGTTCGAGGCCGAACTGGACCAGAGCCTGCATCCGCCGTCGTTCGACCTGCTGTTCGACCTCGTGGCCGAGTTGGGTCTGGCAGCCGGATCGCTCGCCGTGGACGTCGGCGCCCGCGAGGGCTACCACTGCCTGGAACTGGCCCGCCGGTTCGGTTTCCGGGTCCACGGGGTGGAGCCGGTGCGGTTTCACCTGGACAACGCCGCGCGGGCCCTGGCCGACGCCGATCCGGCCGTGGCCGCCCTGGTGCGCGTCGACGAGGGCGTGGCCGAGCGACTGCCCGAGCCGGACGGCAGCGTGGACCTCATCTGGTGCCGGGACGTGCTGGTGCACATCGCGGACCTTGAGGCGGTCTACCGGGAGTTCCGCCGGGTGCTGCGTCCGGGCGGTCATGCGGTGATCTTCCACATGACCGCCACGGACTGGCTCACCGAGGCCGAAGCCGAGCGCCTGTGGCCGCCGTGTGCCATCCACGCGGCCAGCACCGATCCCGCACACATCGACTCCTGCATCGCGGCCTCGGGCCTGCGCGTGGAGCAGTGCCTCAACCTGCGGGGCTCGTGGCGCGAAGGCGTGGAGGAGTCGGGTCCGCGGACCAGCAGCCGGCAGTTGCTGTGGGTCTCCCGCATGCTGCGCAACCGGGAGGCCTACGAGAGCCGGTACGGCACCGACACGTACGAGGCAACGCTGACCGACAGCCTGTGGGGCGTCTACCAGATGATCGGCAAGCTCAACCCGAGGGTGTACGTGCTGTCCCGCTGACTCAGTCCTCGACCAGGGACAGGGCACCGGACGGGCACAGGTCGACCGCGGTGCGGGCGGCCTCGGCCCGCGCTCCCTCGGGCGCCTCGTCCAGCAGCACCACCAGGCCGTCGTCGCCCTGGTCGAACACGGCAGGTTCGGTGAGCACGCACTGGCCTGCGCCCACGCAGACGCCCCGGTCCGCCTTGATCCGCATCGTGTTCCCCTTCACCAGGTCACGGGCAGCTCGTACACGCCGTAGATGGTCGCGTCGTCCTTGTACGGCAGGTCCACCACGTCGGCGGCCAACGCCAGGGTGGGCACGCGACGCACCAGCGTGTCGAACACTATCTGTAGCTCCTTGCGGGCCAGGTTCTGGCCGAGACACTGATGCGGCCCGAAGCCGAAGGCGACGTGATTGGTCCGGCCGCGGTCCAGGTCGAGTGCCTCCGGGTCGGTGAACGCGCGGTCGTCCCGGTTGGCCGACAGTGCCTCGCCGACCACACCCTCGCCGGCGCGGATCGTCACGCCGCCCAGTTCGACGTCCTCCAGCGCGATCCGCGAGGTGACGAACTCGGCGATGGTGAAGTAGCGCAGCATTTCCTCGACGGCCAGCGGTGTGCGAGCCGGGTCGGCGCGCAGCTGTTCGAGCTGGTCGGGATGGTTGAGCAGGGCCAGCGTGCCCAGCGAGATCATGTTGGCGGTCGTCTCGTGACCGGCGACCAGCAGCAGGACGGCCAGCGACGTGAGCACCTCGCGGTCCGGTGCCCCCCGTTCGGCCCGGTGCCGCTCGATCTGCCGGCCCAGCACGTCGTCCGTGGGGTGCGCGATCTTGGCGTCGACCAGGCTCGCCAGGTACCCGCGCAGTTCGGTGATCACCCGCAGCCGTTCCTCGGCCGGTGTGGCGCGCTTGATCAGTCGCGTGGTGCGGGACTGGAAGTAGTCGTGGTCCTCGTACGGGACGCCGAGCATCTCGCAGATCACCAGCGACGGAACCGGCAACGACAGTGCCCGCACCAGATCGGCGGGTTTGGGCCCGGCGAGCAGGTCGTCGACGAACCCGTCCACGATCTCCTGGATCCGTGGTGCCAGCGCGGCGATCCGCTTCACCGAGAACTCGCTGATCACCGCGCGGCGCGCTGCCGAGTGCTCGGAGCCGTCCAGCGTGATCATCGACGGCGCCTGGTCGCGGACGGCGAACTGGCCGGGCGCGAACAGCGGGAAGCCGGGCGTGCGACGGTCGGCGCTGAACCGGGGATCGGCGAGCATGGCGCGTACGTCCTCGTGCCGGGTGAGCAGCCAGGACCGCATGCCGGTCGGCAGGGTCACGCGGCTCACCGGTTGCTGTTCACGCAGGTCACGGTAGGGCGCTTCGGTGTGGAACGGGCAGCCGCGCGGCTGGGGGAACGCTGTCGGTTCGGTCGTCGGCGCGGAGGTCTCGGTCATCGGCGCATCCTGAGTATGTGGAGGATATTGTTCCGCTTTCTCTCACCGTAAGCGTGCGACAGCGCAGGGTCGATCTACCGATCGGGTGAACCGCCGTGTGCGATACTCACGTGATCAGCAGCGCGAGTCGGAGGCCCGGTGACCGCGAGCGACGAGGTGTCCGCGCCGCTGCGGGCGGACGCCCGGCGTAACCGCCAGCAGATCATCGACGCGGCGCGGACCCTGTTCGTGCGGCGTGGACCCGAGGTGCCGATGGACGAGATCGCGCGCACCGCCGGGGTCGGCATCGGCACGCTCTACCGGCGATTTCCGCACCGGGACGAACTGATCCGCGCGGTCAGCGTGGACAACTTTCAGCGGCTGCGCGAACTGGCCAGGGTGATCGAGGACGAGGAGTCCGACCCGGACGTCGCGCTGGGCAGGCTGCTGCGGTCCACATTGGAACTACGGCTGGGCCTCATCCTGAGCGTGCTGTCACCACGCGCGTTCAACTCGGTGCTCGGCTCGCCCGCGGTCACCGAGATCCGCGCCGAACTGATGGACATCGTCGGCCGTGTCGTGCAACGGGCGCACGACATCGGCGTGCTGCGCGCCGACATCGGTCCCGGTGACGTGGTGCTCGCGATGATCGCGCTGGCCAGGCTGGTGCCGCCGCCCGGCGAACCACTGTCCGACATGGCATTCGAACGCATGTTCGCGCTGACCCTGGACGGCATGCGCACCACACCGCCCGGCCCGTTGCCCGGCCGCCCGATCACCGTCGCCGACGTGGACGAACTGCGCAGCACCGGCGCCCTGAACAACTGGCACCCCACCCCGAGGCAGTAGCGGTCACGGCGTTTCCGCGTGCCTGGCCCTGGACTCGCCGACGGTGACCGTGTTCAGGTTGGGATACCGCTGTTCCGCCTCGTCCCAGCAGCGCTGCGCCTCCACCAGATCGTCGGCCGCCGCCGCGACGTTGCCCAGCCCGGTCATCGCCCGCGCCGCCTCGTAGGAGCTGTTCGCGCGGTCGGCCATCTCCAGTGCCTGCCGGTAGGTGACCGCTGCCATGTCGTGGTGTCCGGCCCGGAAGTGCGTCCAGGCAAGGCAGTTCAGCGCCATGGCCGCGTCGATGAACAGGCCCAGCCGCAGGCAGGTGTTCAGTGCGTCGGTGCCGTGCGCGAGCGAGTCGGCGTACCGGCCGACGGCCGTCTCGGCGAGCGCGATGCCCCGCGACGTGATCGCCGCGTTCCGTTCCGCGCCGGTCCGCCGGTAGAACTCGGCCGCGGCGGACAGTTCGCGCAGCGCCGCCTCGTGCCGGCCCCGGTAGTAATGGGTCCAGCCGAGATTGGCCATGGTGGTCACCTGACCGTGCTCGTCGGACAGCTCCCGGAACAGTGGCAGGGCCTGTTGGTAGTAGCCGTCCGCGGCGTCCAGGTCGCCCTGGTCGACATGGGCGATGCCGAGATTGTTCAGCGTGGTCGCCTCGGCCCACCGGTCGCCGACCGCCCGCGCCGACGCCAGCGCGACCTCGTGGGTCGCCACCCACGGCTGCCACTGCTTGGTCAGGAAGAACCAGTCCCGCAACAGGAACGCCAGCTGCCACGCCCGCTGGTGCAGCCCGTTGTCCGATGCCACCCGCACCAGCGCGGTCAACGCGGACCACTCCACCTCCAGCCACGCCGTCGCGGCGGCGGCGTCCGGGAACTCCCGCACGGCGGGCCGGTGCTCGATCGCCGTGTCCGGCCGGAACCGGCCGGGCGCGATCCGCAGGTCGGCCTGCTCCATGGCCAGCACCGCGTAGTCCAGCAGCCGGGACAGGGCGGCCCTGCGCCGTTCGTCCGGCACGTCGTCGGCACCGGCCTCCTCGGCGAACAGCCGCACCAGGTCATGGCTGCCGGACCGGCCGTCCGGCCGTGCCGTCACCAGATGCGCCATCTGCAGGTGCTCCAGCATCCGCCGCGCCCGCACCATCGGCAGGTCGACCAGCGCACCCGCGACGTACGGGTCCACCTCGGTGCCCGGATACAGCACCAGGAACACCAGCAGTTCGCGCAGGGCGGGCGCCAGTTCCTCGTAGGAGAGCCGGAAGGCGCCGTACACGCTGCGCGTGCCGTCGTCGAGCTCCTCGAACAGCGACTGGCGGTCGGCCAACCGCTCCACCAGGTCGGCCGGCGTCCAGGACAGCGTGCTCTGGTAGCGGGCCGCCGCGATCCGCACCGCCAGCGGCAGCCGCCCGCACTGGTCGACCACCTTGGCCACCAGCCGCCGCCCCTCGGCATCGGCCGGCATCCGGCCCGGCCCGGCGACCGACGCGAACAGTTCGACGGCCTCGGTGTCGGACAACGGACCCAGCGACACGTGGTGCGCGTCGTCCAGGCCGGGCAGGCGGTTGCGGCTGGTGATCAACATCCGGCAGCCCGGATCGCCGGGCAGCAGCGGCAACACCTGCGCCGCGGTCCGCGCGTTGTCGATCACCACCAGCACCCGCCGGTCCAGCAGGCACCCCCGGTACAGCACGGCCCGGTCCTCCGCCGAGCGGGGAATCTCGTCACCGGGCACGCCGAGTTGGCGCAGCAGCCGGTCCAGCGCCTCCGCGCTACCCACCTCGGTGGCACCCGGCGTGTAGGTGTGCAGGTCGAGGAACAGCACACCGTCGGGAAACTCGTCCTGCACGGCGTGCGCCACGTGCACCGCCAACGCGGTCTTGCCCGTCCCGGCCAGGCCGTCCACCGCGCAGACGGCGGGTGATCCGGGCTGGGTGCCGCGCAGGATCGCGTCGATGGTGGCGATCTCGGATTCACGGCCGACGAAGAACGGTGTCGTGGAAGGGAGTCCGGCGGGCCGGACGGTGAACGTGCGCGCCTTGATCTTGCGGCGGCGGCGGGGTACCACGGCGGTCAACGTCCCTCCGGTCCGCAGTTCGGTGTCACAGATCGCGGCGAGAGCCTCGTTCGGCGGCGCGATGCCGTTCTCCACCTTGCTCAGATAACCCTTGGTGTAGTGAATTCGATGGGCCAGTTCGGTCAGCGACAAACCCGCCTTGTTGCGCAACCTGCGCAGTTCGGCACCGAAGTTCTCGTCACCCATAATCACTCCGATCTCCGTTCCCAGTATCAACCTACGCGAATGGATGGCACCCGCGTTTCCTGTTGCCTGGAACGAAATGGAAACCGCCGACTGGCGAAAACCTGACAATACGAGGACAGAAATGCGCCCGGACCGGATATCATATCGCCGCCGTGGTCGCGCCCCCCGATCCGGCGGGACGGGTAGCCACATCGGACACACTCGCGGCATGATCTACCTGCGGAGTTCCGGCCGAACTACGAAGGGGAGTCGATGGCCGACCCGGCGGCGATACGAACCGGTGGCGTACCACGGCCACCGGTCCTGTCGCCGCCCGCCTTCGTCGGCCGCCCCGCGGAATTGGCGGCGCTGGGCGGGGCGTTGGCCGGCCCGCCGGTCGTCGTGCTCGTGGCCGGTGAGGCGGGGATCGGGAAGACCCGGCTGCTGCACGAGTTCTTCGCCGGCAGCGACGATCACGGCCGCCTGGTGGCGGTCTGCCCGCCGTTGCGGGAGCCGTACACGCTGGGCCCGGTGGTCGACGCCCTGCGACAGGTGGCCACCAGCGTGCACGGGCTGGCGCTGTCCCCGCTGGGCGGTGCGCTGCGGTCGCTGTTCCCGGAATGGGTGGCGGACCCGCCGGAACCGGCCGAGGACGCCACCGCCGCGCGGCACCGCCTGTTCCGCGCCCTGCTGGAACTGCTGGACTGCCTGCGCATCGACACGCTCGTCGTCGAAGACGTGCACTGGGCGCTCGGTGCGCAGGTGTCCAGTGGGTTCGCCACGTTCGTCCACGAGCACACCGAAGGGCTGCCGCTGGCGATCGAGGAGTCGTTGCGGCTGATGTACGACCGGGCCGACCTCACCCGGCGGGACGGTGCCTGGGTGCGCCGCAGGCTGGACGACATCGCGGTGCCACCCACGGTCCGGGACGCGGTGCTGGAGCGGGCCGCGCGGCTGGGCCCGGCCCGGCCGCGCAACCCGGCCGGACCGGGCTGGCCGAAGCGCTGTGGTGCGGACTGCTGCAGGAGGACCAGCACGGCCGGATCGCCTTCCGCCACGCGCTGGCCTGCCGGGCGGTGCAGGAGGCGATCCCCGCGCCGATGCGGCGAACGCTGCATTTCCGGGCCGGGGAGGCCCTGCGCGACACCAGCCCGCCACCGCTGGTTCGGCTGGCCAGGCACTACCGCAACGCGGGCGATGTCACGCGGTGGTCGGCCTACGCGGAACAGGCGGCGGCCGCCGCGCTGGCCGCCGGTGGCGACGGCACCGCGGCCACCACACTGCACGACCTGATCACCACCACCGACCTGCCCGCGCCTGATCTGGTGCGGCTGGCGCGGGCGCTGCCGATGGGCTCGCTGCGCCGGCAGGGCGGGATGGTGTCCCTGGTGGCGGCCCTGCGCACGGCGCTGGACCGCGACGGGCCGGACCCGACCGACGCGCGGACGCGCTGGACGGGCAGCCGGCCGGCTACGGCCCGGACGAGCTGGACGCGGCCTACAGCCTGCCGATCGCCAGGGGCTCGGGCGAGACGGTGGCCATCGTCGACGCGTTCGACGACCCGAACGCCGAGTCCGACCTACCGCAGCACGTACGGGCTGCCGCCGTGCACGGTCGCCGGCGGCTGCCTGACCAAGCTGAACCAGGACGGCGTGGCAGGCGACTACCTGCCCGCGGACGGCTCGTGGTCGCTGGAGATCTCGAGTTCCCGGAGATGACGGCCGAGGCGGCACCCTTCGACCGTCCGGGCACCACGATCGTGGCGTCCAGCGGTGACGTCCGGGTTCACCACGGCGCAGTTCCCCGCGGTGCTGCCCACGGCGCTGTCGGTCGGCGGCACGACGCTCACCCAGGACGACAGCGTCCGCGGCTTCACCGAGACGGCGTGGTCGGGGGCAGCAGCGGCTGCTCCGCCTACGTCGCCAAGCCGAGCTGGCAGGCCGACAAGCACTGCCACCTGCGCACGGTGGCCGACGTGTCCTCGGACGGCGACCCGAACACCGGTGTCGCGGTGTTCGACACGGTGCCGTTCCTCGCCGGCCAGACCCGGTACGTCGTCGGCGGGACGAGTGCGGCGTCGCCGCTCGTCGCCGGTGTCGTCGCCCTGTCCGGCCAGGCCGTCACGCCGTCGTTCGTCTACGCGCGCCATGGCAGGCTCAACGACGTGGTGGGCGGCAGCAACGCGACGTTCAACCAGAACTGCGGCGGGGACTACCTGTGCGTGGCCAAGAAGGGATACGACGCGCCGACCGGGTGGGGCACCCCCCGACGGAGCAGGCGCGTTCTGACCGACGCGGACCGCCCGGCCACAGCGCGCGGCCGGGCGGTCCGCACTGTCCATGATGGACTGCTTTGGCGGACCGCGGTGGCGCCGTCGTACCCTGAGCCGTGACCGACACCCACAGATCCGCTGCCGAGCACTGGTCGCAACTGCTGTGGCCGCGCAGCAACCCGGGCGCCACGATCTACGGCACCCTCGTGGCCGCCGCGCTCCTGGCCACCGAGGCGTCCGGCAGCGAGAACGTGCCGGAAATGGTGGGCACCATCCTCGGCACCCTGGTCGTCTACTGGCTGGCCCACGTGTATGCCGACGTGATCGCCCGGCAGGCGCTCTCCGAGGGCGAGGACCCGCACCGGTTGACCCTGCGCGTCGTGGTCGAGTCGCTCACCCAGGAGTTGGGCATCATCCTCGGCGGTGC
This sequence comes from Pseudonocardiaceae bacterium, assembly GCA_036491115.1. GTDB lineage: Bacteria > Actinomycetota > Actinomycetes > Mycobacteriales > Pseudonocardiaceae > DATEPR01. The sequence goes on along the minus strand of DASXCQ010000043.1, from coordinate 89,097 downwards.
GCTGTTGGTCGTCGTGCTCGTCGTGGTGGACCTGGCCGGTGCCAGCCAGTCGGTGGCGGTGGACGCGGCGCAGCTGTGTTCGATCGCGCAGCTGGTGGTGTGGGGGGTGTTCGCGGCGCGGCGGGCGCACCTGCGGTTCGGGTGGACGGTGGTGTACGCGCTGGTCAGCGCGGCGCTGGGGGTGCTGATCGGGTTGCTGAAGGTGGCCCTGCACTGATCCCGGCGACCGCCAGGCCCGCGATGCCGAGCAGTGCCGCGTCGACGGCCACGCCGACCCGCCCGCCGTAGGCGCCCAGCACCACGCCGATCCCGGCCACGCCCACCACCCGCGCCAGGTTGTTGGCCAGCGCGGACACCGCTCCGACTCGGCCGAGGACCGCGTTCGGCGTGTGCGTCTGGCGCAGCGTCGCCGACGCGATGAATCCGGTGGTGACGAACCCGTCCAGGACGCCGTTGGCCACCACCGCCCACCAGAAACCGTGGGCCAGCGCGAGCCCGACAGCGGCGGCGCAGGCCAGCAGCAGGCTCCACGCCAGCGCGCCCGGCCGCAGCGCCGGCCACCGGGCCGCGACCAGGCTCGCCACGATCCCGCCGGCACCCGCGGCTGACAGCACGAAGCCGATGCGCACCACCGAAAGGCCCAGCTGGTCGCGGCCCAGCACCAGGATGGCCAGCACGACCGCGGCCCCGTGCGCGGACAGCGCCATCAGTGCCAGCTGCAGGGCGATCTGGAGCCGGTCGGTCAACGCCGGCCACGGTCCCGGCGGCCTGGGCGGCGGCCGCAGCGCCGGCAGGAGCGAACGGAGGAGAGTCCCGGACACCAGGTACGACACCGCGTTCGCGGCGAGCCCCCAGGTCACGCCCAGGCCGGCCACGACGAGACCGGCGACGGGTGGCGTGACCAGCAGCGACGTGCCGTCCACGGCCTCGACGACGGCATTCGCCCGCCCCAGCCCGCTGGTGAGCTGTGGCAGGATCGCCTGACCGGCGATCGCGAACAACACGTTGCCGCAGCCGACCACCGCGCCGATCACCAGGTATGGGATGAGCCCACCGGTGTGGGTCGCGGCGAGCACGGCGAACCCGGCGAATGCGGCGACCCGGACGGCGTCGGCCAGCACGAGCATGGTGCGGCGGGAGGTCCGGTCGGTCCGGTTGCCGAGGAACGGGGCCGCGACGAGCCCAGGCACCTGTACGGCGGCGGCGACCGTTCCGGCGGCGGCCGGACTCCCGGTGGCCGCGAGCACGGCGACGGGCAGCGCGATCTCGGCGAACCGGTCGCCCACCATGGTGACGCCGTAGGCGGCGAGATATCCGACAACGGGCTTCATCGATCAGCCAGGATGCCACCGCGCCGGCCGCGGCCGCGGGTCAGACCTCGTGGTTGCGGCCGTGGACGAACCAGATGGCCTCGACCGGGACGTCGCCGTTGTTGGTCAGGCGGTGCGGGGTCGCGGAGTCGAAGGAGATGGCGTCGCCGGGGCCGATGCGGTAGGTCTCGAAGCCCAGCGAGACGTCCAGGGTGCCGCTGATGATGTAGCCGTACTCGATGCCGGAGTGGCGGGTCAGGTGCTCGCCGGGTACGGAACTGCCGCCGACCTCGTAGCGGACCAGCAGGAAGTCGACCGCCGAGCCGTGCGCCGCCGACAGCTGCTCCCAGGTCACGCCCGAGTCCAGCACCAGGCGCCGCCGCTGGCGGGGCTCCACCACCGGGCTCGTGCCGCGCTGCTGCGGTTCGTTCAACGCGGCCAGGGCGCCACGGAACGTGTGGGTGTCGGTCTCGGCGACGGGGGGCGGGTCACCAGCGTTGCTGAACAGTTCGTCGATCGACACGTCCAGCCGGCTGCAGATCATGTACAGCGTCGCGACCGACGGCTGCGACTTGCCGTTCTCGATCTGCGACACCAGCGACGGCGACACACCGAGATCCCGGGCGAACTGGCGCAGCGACACCCCCGCCGCCAGCCGTCGCTCCCGCAGCTTGGCACCCACACTCATGATCGCGTCCCTGCGGTCGGCCGGGACCGGCACCTCACCGTCACCGGTCGACCGCCCTCGTCGCGACACACCGGGCGTCGCCGCCGGGGAACCGCTTCTCGCCGTCACGAATGCACCTCAGCTCAGGATCGTTTGGCACGTTCGGGGGACGTGACCCCACTGTTCAGCGTATTCGAACGACGCTGGAGAAAAAACCGCCAGGTCCCGCACGTGCTGTTCAGTGCTACTTGACAGTGATCGACCTCTCGTCCAGGCTGCTGCCACCGGACGAGAGGAGACCCACCGTGGTGGACGGCAATCGCGCGCTCGTCGTCGGCGTCACCGGCATCTCGGGCAACAACACCGCCCGCCGGCTGGTCGAGGATGGCTGGCAGGTCCACGGGTTGTCCCGCGGCGGTTCGCCGGTGGACCAGGGCGTCACGCCGGTCGCCGCCGACCTGCTGGACGCCGAGGGCACCACCGCCGCACTGGCCGACGTCCGGCCGACCCACGTGTTCTTCTGCACCTGGCAGCGCCGGCCGACCGAGGCGGAGAACCGCGTGGTCAACTCGGCGATGCTGCACAACGTGCTGGATCCGCTGATCGACCAGGAAGTCCGGCACGTCGCGCTGGTCACCGGCCTGAAGCACTACCTCGGCCCGTTCGAGGCATACGCCAGCACGCCCATGGAGACCCCGTTCCGCGAGGACCAGCCCCGGCTGGCCAACCAGAACTTCTACTACGACCAGGAGGACGTGCTGTTCGATGCCGCTGCACGCGGCGGCTTCACCTGGTCGGTGCACCGCCCGCACACCATGATCGGCTGGGCGCTGGGCAACGCCATGAACATGGGCATCACCTTGGCGCTGTACGGCGCGCTGTGCCGGGAGACCGGCGAGCCGTTCGTGTTCCCCGGCTCGCCGCAGCAGTACGACGGCGTCACCGACCTCACCGATGCTACGCTCCTCGCCGACCAACTGGCCTGGGCGGCCACCAGCCCCAACGCGGTCAACGAGGCGTTCAACACGGTGAACGGCGACGTGTTCCGCTGGCGCCAGTTGTGGCCGGTGGTGGCCGACGGCCTCGGCGTGCCGGTCGCGCCCTATCCCGGCCACGCCCAGCCGCTGGCCGAACGGTTCGCGGGCGCGGGCCCGACCTGGCAGCGGATCGTGGCACGGCACGGCCTGGCCCGCGACGACCTGGACCGGCTGGCCTCCTGGTGGCACACCGACGGCGACCTCGGCCGGCAGACCGAGACCTTCGCCGACATGACCAAGAGCCGGACTCACGGCTTCACCGGCTTCCGGGACACGCGCCGGTCGTTCCTCGACCTGTTCGACCGCCTGCGGGACGACAAGATCATCCCGCCACGGGACTGAGCAGCCGACCCATGACCCACTCCAGTTCCCGGACCACGTAGTCGGTGATGTCACCGGCCTTCAGGTGACTGGGCAGCACGTCCCACGTGTAGGTCTCGATCTCCAGGTGGGTGGACTGGGGTTGGGCGAGGTGCGCGTCCAGCGCCTGCTCGATAGCGAACCGCGTAGTGCGGAACGGTCCGAGATCGTCCAGGAACACCGGCACATGGAAATGCGTCCGCCACTCACGCCGCCCGCCGGGCGAGGCCCGCCACGCCGCGATGGCGTCGGACAGGTTGAGGAACGAGGTGACCTTGCCCTCGCGCAACTCCGACGTCTGGCTGAGGTAGATCGTCTCGGTGAACCGCTCCAACTCGCGCACGCTGTCGTCGGTCACCTCGGGCACCCACAACGCGGCCGCCGCCTGGAGCTTGAAGATCGGCACGCCGTGCTCGGCGAGCAGCGCCAGCGACGCCGGCATGTCGTCGAACTCCACGGACTGGTGCCCGATGTCCAGCACGACACCCAGGTAGCGGCGCAGTGCCCCGTACGCCTCGGCCAGCGGGATACCCGCCAGCCGGGCCAGATCCGACGCGCCCCGCAGCGAGTAGAGGCGGGTGCGGAAGTACGCCACCGCCTCCTCGATCAGCTCCAGGTAGCAGAACGGCTCCGGTTCGATGGCCAGCTTCACCCGCCGACCGGTCCGCCGCTCCACGTCCACCAGGTGGGCCACCACCCGTAACACGTTGTGCGTGAACAGATCCACATAGGACTCGTCGGCGACGTTGGGCCGGAACGCCAGCGGCATCGTCTGGATGGTGGGCTCGACGTCCGGTCCGGTGATGTCGGCCAGCACGTCCGCGACGCGGGTCGTGTACTCGACCCGCGACTCGGACGTCCAGTCCGGTTCGTACACCCGCTCCATCACCGGACCGCCCTTGAACGAGCCCTGCGGGAACGCGTTCACCGTGTACACGTACAGGTCCTCGGCGGCCAGGAACCCGCGCAGCCGGTCCCGGTCGGCAGGCGAGCCGGCCAACCGGGCCGCGGACGAACCGGACAGGCGCAGCGACACGCCGAACGGCCCGTCCGGGCACACCCGCCGCTTCACCTCGGGCAGGTAGGTGGCGAGACTGGCGTTCATCTGGTCCCAGTCGTCGCCGGGGTGCACGAGGGTGGAGTAGGACAGGTGGCCGAGACGGTCGCCGAGAAACATGGGACTCCTTGTCAGTCACCGATCCAGACGGTCTTGAGGTTGCAGAACTCGCGGATGCCGTGTGCGGACAGCTCCCTGCCGTGGCCGCTGTTCTTGATGCCGCCGAACGGGAGCTGCGGATACGACGTGGTCATGCCGTTGACGAACACCGCGCCGGACTCCAGTTCGCGCGCGCAGCGCTGCTGCTCGCCGGGGTCGGTGGTCCACGCGTTGGCACCCAGCCCGAACGTGGTCGCGTTGGCGATCGCCAACGCCTCGTCCAGCGACTCGACCCGGTACATCGCGGCTACCGGCCCGAACGCCTCCTCGGTGTACAGGCGCATGTCCTGTGTGATGCCGGTGATCACGGTCGGCGGGTAGAACCAGCCCGGCCCGTCCAGCCGCGCACCGCCGCACAACACGGTGGCGCCCAGCTTGACCGCGTCGTCGACCAACGTCTCCAGGTCGGCCCGGCTCTGCTCGGTGGACAGTGGGCCGACGTCGGTCCGCTCGTCGGTGGGATCCCCGACCACGAGCGAACTCATCCGGGTCACGAACGCCTCGGCGAACCGGTCGTACACGTCGGCGTGCACGATGAACCGCTTCGCCGCGATGCAGCTCTGGCCGTTGTTCTGCACGCGGGCCGTGGTCGCCACCTTCGCGGCGCGGTCCAGGTCGGCCGAGGGCAGCACCAGGAAAGGGTCGGAGCCACCCAGCTCCAGCACGACCTTCTTCAGCTCGGCACCCGCCACGCCGCCGACCGACCGGCCGGCAGGCTCACTGCCGGTGAGCGTCGCCGCCGCCACCCTCGGGTCGCGCAGCACCCGCTCGACCTGACCGGAGCCGATCAGCAGCGTCTGGAACACGCCCGCCGGGAAACCGGCCCTGGCCAGCACGTCGGCCAGGTAGAGCGCGCACTGCGGCACGTTGGACGCGTGCTTGAGCAGACCGACGTTGCCGGCCATCATCGCCGGCGCGATGAACCGGACGGCCTGCCACAGCGGGAAGTTCCACGGCATGATCGCCAGCACCACGCCGAGCGGCTGGTAGATCGCATACGCCCGGCGCGCGCCGACCGCGTCCGCGTCGGCGGGCTCGTCGGCCAGCATCGACTCCGCGTTGTCCGCGTAGTACCGGCACGCCGTCGCGCACTTGTGCACCTCGGCCGCGGCGGCCGCCAGGGTCTTGCCCATCTCTAGCGTCATCATCGCGGCCGTGGCGTCGGCTTCGGCGTCCAGCAGGTCGGCCGCCCGGCGCAGCCAGGCGGCACGCTGGGCGAACGTGGTCGTGCGGTACTCCCGCGCGGCGTTCGCGGCGGCGAGCGCGGTCTCGATCTGCGCGTCGTCCAGGGCCGGGAAGGTGCGCACGGTCTCGCCGGTCGCGGGGTTGATCGTGGCGATCGCCATCGGTCGATGCTCCTTCGTTTCGTCGCAGTGAACAGTCGGGTGGACCGTCACGTCAAGAGTTCCCAGCGGTGACCAGCGGTATGTCCCCGTCCGGCCATGAATTTCCGGCCAGCCGTTGACTGCGGGGTCATCGAGCAGTTCACTATCGCTGTACACCCGCGTTGAACAGTGGCGAACGCCGCCGGCCACCCACGGGAGTTGAGGATGCGCGCCGCCGTCTACCACAGCAAGCACGACATTCGGGTCGAGGAGGTGGCGGAGCCCGGTCGGGTCGGACCGGGCCAGGTGCGCCTGCGGCCGTCCGTGTGCGGCATCTGCGGCACGGACCTGCACGAGTACGCGGCGGGCCCGATCGTCATCCCCACCACCCCGCACCCGCTGTCCGGTGCCTGTGTCCCGCAGATCCTCGGCCACGAGTTCGCCGGCCAGGTGCTGGAGGTCGGCGACGGCGTCACCGACGTGGCCGTGGGCGACCGCGTCGCGGTGATGCCGCTGGTCTACTGCGGACAGTGCTACTACTGCCGGCGGGGTCTCAACCACCTGTGCGCCACGATGGCGTGCACCGGCCTGAGCTGGCAGGGCGGCGGCATCAGCGAACAGGTCGTCGTGCCGGCCTACCAGGTCAGCAGGCTGCCCGAACAGGTCAGCGACGTCCAGGGCGCGCTGGTCGAACCGGCCGCCGTCGCCGCGTACGGGGTCGACCGCACCGGCCTGCGGCCGGGCGACACGATCCTGATCACCGGAGCGGGCCCGATCGGCGCCCTGGCCGCGCTGTACGCGCACGCGGCCGGTGCCGCGAGGGTGATCGTCAGCGAGCCGAACCCGAAGCGCAGGGCACTGGTCGAGGCGTTCGGCGTGGCCACCGTCCTCGACCCGCTCACCGACCAGGTGCCCGACGCCGTACGGGACCTGACCGGCGGCATCGGCGCCGACGTGGCCGCCGAGTGCTCCGGCTCCCAGGGCGGCCTGACCACGGCCCTGGACAGCCTGCGCGCTCACGGCACGGCCACCCAGGTCGGGCTACATGTGCGGCCGGCGACGATCGACCCGATGGCACTGTCCAACAAGGACCTCTCGCTGGTCGGCACGTGGTGTTACCCGGTGTACGACTTCCCGCGGATCATCGCCCTGATCGGCACCGGCCGCTATCCGGTGCAGGAGGTGCTGACCGAGGTCATCCCGGTCGACGACATCGTCCCAAGGGGTTTCGACCGGCTGCTCGACCCGGACGGCGACGCGCAGAAGGTCCTGGTCCAGGTCGGTTACTAGGCGCAACGGCAGAAAGAGGCACGATCATGGGCAGCGCGACCGCCACGTACGGCACGAACGCCGTGGACTGGGAGCAGCGGGTCGACCTGGACCGGTTGCGCGACGACCGGCTGCGGCGGCTGCGCGAGCAACTGGACAAGTCCGAACTCGGCGCGGTGCTCGCCTTCGACTTCACCAACATCCGCTACATGACCGCCACCCACATCGGCACCTGGGCGATCGACAAGCTGATCCGCTTCTCCTTACTGGTCAGGGGCGGCGAGCCGATCGTCTGGGACTTCGGCTCCGCGGCCCGCCACCACCAGCTGTTCTCGCCGTGGCTGGACTACTCCGCCGCCGGCTCGGAGGACCCGCACGCGCCGCACCACGGCGCCAACGGCAGCCGCAACCCCTCCGGCGCGCGGGCCGGGATCTCCACCCTGCGTGGCGCTTTCCACCCGGACGCCGGCATCGCCGCCGAGGTGGCCCGCAAGGTCCGCCGCGAACTGGACCTCTACGGGCTGGCCGGCCAGCCCGTCGGCGTCGACGTCATCGAGATGCCGGTGCTGGCCGCGCTGCAGGCGGCGGGCATCACCGTGGTGGACGGCCAGCAGGTGTTCCTGGAGGCCAGGCGGATCAAGACCGACACCGAGATCTCGCTGCTCACCCAGGCGTGCGCCATGGTGGACGCCGCCTACGACTCGCTGTACGAGTTCCTGCGGCCCGGCGTGCGCGAGAACGAGTGCGTCGGCCTGGTCAGCAAAGTCCTCTACGACATGGGTTCGGAGTTCGTCGAGGGCGTCAACGCGATCTCCGGCGAACGCTGCGCCCCCCACCCGCACGTCTACTCCGACCGGATCATCCGGCCCGGCGACCCGGCGTTCTTCGACATCCTGCACAGCTATCTGGGCTACCGCACCTGCTACTACCGGACGTTCGCCGTCGGCAGCGCGTCACCCGCGCAGCGCGACGCCTACACCCGTTGCCGCGACTACATGGACGAGTCGATCGCGCTGGTGCGGCCGGGTGCCACCACGGCGGACATCGTGTCGGTCTGGCCGACCGCCCAGGAGTTCGGCTTCCCGGACGAGGAGGCAGCGTTCGCCCTCCAGTACGGCCATGGCGTCGGCCTGTCCATCTGGGAGAAGCCGATCTTCTCCCGGCTCGTCTCGCTGGACCATCCCGAGGTGCTGGAGAAGGGCATGGTGTTCGCGCTGGAGACCTACTGGCCATCCGCCGACGGGCTGGGCGCGGCCCGGATCGAGGAGGAACTCGTGGTCACCGACGACGGCTGCGAGGTCATCACCAAGTTCCCGGCCGAACAGCTGCTGGTCGCGGGCCAGCGCTACTACACGGTCACCGGCCAACTGCCCACGCTGCGGCACACGCAGTCGCACCTGAACCGGGAGGCGCGGTGAAGGCGCTGCGGTTCGTCGGCGGCGCGGCCGCGCAGGTCGCCGACCTGCCGGTGCCGGACATCGCGGCCGACGAGGTGCTGGTGGCGGCACGGGCGGTCGGCGTCTGCCATTCGGACATCGAGCTGCTGGCAGGCCGCTACATCATCCCGTTCGAGTATCCGGTGATCCCCGGCCACGAGTGGGCCGGCGAGATCGTGGCGGCCGGTCGGGACGTGACGGGCGTGTCGGTCGGTGACCGGGTGGTCGGCGAGTGCGTCATCGGCTCGGACCACTTCGGGTTCAGCATCAGCGGCGCGGCGGCGGAGTTCTTCGTCGCCCGGCCGGAATGGCTGCACCGGCTGCCCGACTCGATGACGTGGACCCAGGGAGCGCTGGTCGAGCCGTTCAGCTGCGGCTACCACGCGATCCTGCGGGCCGGGGACGTGGACGCCAGCGACACGGTCGCCGTGCTCGGCGCCGGCCCGATCGGGCTCGGGGTGGTCGCGGCGGCGCGCGGCAGAGGAGCGCGGGTGATCGTGGCCGAGCCCAACCCGGACCGGGCGGTCCTGGCTGGCCGGCTGGGCGCCGACGTCCACCTCGACCCGACCGAGGACGGCTTCGTCGACGCCGTGCACCGACACACCGACGGCCGGGGTGCCGACGTGGTGATCGAGGCCAGCGGCGAGCCGGCCGCCATGGCGGTGGCGCTGGAGATCGCCGGCTTCCGTGGCCGGCTGGTCAACGTCGGCATCGACGTCGGCGGGTCGGCACCGGCCAAGCTCGGCCTGGTGCAGTCCAAGGAACTCCGGATCAGGGGCATCATCGGCTCGCCCGGCGTGTGGCCGAGGACGCTGCGGTTCCTGGCCCGCGCCGGTGTCGACCTGTCGCCGCTGGTCACCGCCACGGTGCCGCTGGCCGAGGCGGACAAGGCCATCGACATCGTGCGGACCGACCGTGACCAGGTGAAGGTGCACCTGGTGTCGGAGGCCGCCCGATGAACCCGACCATGCGCGCCGCCGTCTACCACGGTGCCCAGGACGTGCGGATCGAGCAGCGCCCGGTGCCCACCGCCGGCGACGGGCAGGTGCTGGTACGGGTGACCCGGTCGGGCATCTGCGGCACCGACGCCACCGAGTACCTGCACGGTCCCGGCATGTTCCCGGTGCACCGGAAACACGCTGCCAGTGGCCACATCGGACCGATGGTGATGGGCCACGAGTTCGTCGGCGAGGTCGTCGACCACGGCCGCGGTGCCGACCATCTGGCCGGGCGGCGGATCGCCACCGGAGCGGGCGTGTCCTGCGGCCAGTGTGCGTGGTGCCGGTCCGGGCGGACCAACCTGTGCGCCCGCTACTGGACACTCGGCCTCAACGCGGACGGCGGGCTCGCCGAGTACGCCGCCGTCCCCGCGGCCACCTGCGTCCCGATCCCCGATGACTGCGTGGACGACGCGGCCGGCCTGGCCCAGCCGCTGGCCGTCGGCCTGCACGCGGTGCGCCGCGCGCGGGTGGCCGCGGACGAGACGGTCGTGGTGATCGGCGCGGGTGCCATCGGCTCGTTCATCCTCTGTGGGCTGGCCCAGCGCCGGCCGGCCGGCATCATCGCGCTGGACGTGGCGGACGACCGCCTGCGCACGGCCGCCGCCCTGGGCGCCACCGAGACCCACAACGTGGCCGACCGCGACCCCGTGCCGCTGATCCGCGAGCTGACCGGCGGCGAGGGCGCTCCGCTGGTGATCGAGTCCAGCGGCGCGCCGGGTTCGGCGCAGCGGGCGGTGCGGATGGCCGCGCGCGGCGGGCGGGTGCTGCTGGTCGGGCTGGCCCACGAACCGCAGTCGCTCGACCTCGCCGACGCCACGCTGCGCGAGGTGGACCTGCTGACCACCGTCGCGCACGTGTGCGGCGACGACATCCCGGCCGCACTGGCGTTGCTGGACTCGACGACCGGCATCGCGACCCACCTGCTGGACCGGGTGATCGGCCTGGACACACTCGTGCCGGACGGTCTGGACGCGCTGGTGGAGCGCAGAGCGGCCGGCAAGATCCTGGTGGACCCATGGCGGTGACACGGGTGGCACTGCTCGGCCTGGGCAGGATGGGCGCACCGATGGCGGCCCACCTGGTCCGTGCCCGCCACGCCACGCGGGTGTGGAACCGGAGCGCGGCGGGCCACCGCAGGCTGGCCGACGAGCTGGCTGTGCTCGGAGTGTCCGCTGTCGCTGAACACGCGGCCACACCAGACGAGGCGGTCCGGGACGCCGACGTCGTCCTCACCGTGCTGGCCGACGCCGCCGCGCTGGGCAGTGTCCTGTTCGGTCCGCACGGCGTCGCGGGCGCGGTCGGCCCGGGAGCGGTGGTGTGCGACCTGGGCACCATCGGCGTGGCCGAGGCGCGGGCCCAGGCGGCCGAACTGGCCGTGGCCGGGGTGTCGTTCGTGGACGCTCCGGTGTCCGGCAGCGTGGCCGGCGCGCGGTCGAGGTCGCTGCTGGTGATGGCCGGTGGCGAGCCGGACGTGGTGGATCGGGCCACGCCGGTGCTGGAGTCGTTGGCCACTCGGGTGCTCCGGGTCGGTGACACCGGCGCCGGGCAGGCGATGAAGCTCGCCGTCAACTCGGTGCTGCACACCCTCAACGCCGCGATCGGTGAGTCGTTGGTGCTCGCCGAACGCGGTGGTGTGCCGAGACGGACGGCGTTGGAGGTGCTGGCCGGCAGTGCCGTGGCGGCACCGTACGTGGTGTACCAGCGGGCGTGCTTCGCGGACCCGGACGGTCAGCCGGTGGCGTTCACGGTCGACCTGATGCGCAAGGACATCGACCTCATTCTGCGGTTCGCCGGGTCGAGGTCGTCGCCGATGCCGCTGGCCGAGGTGGTGCGGGCCGTCGCCGACCAGGCATCCGGCGCCGGCCTGGGCGAGCGGGACATGTCCACGATCGCTGAACTGCATAGGAGACGGTGAGTCACCGTCCACCCACGACACCGCCTCCGCGCAGCGGGAGGCTATTTCGTTGTGCCCCAAGATATTTGCCCATGACCAAGGACCGACACATTCTCGTAAACCTGTCCACTGTCTCTTGACGAGCCAGCTGGATTTGTACAGCATTGATGAACGTTCGGGAACGGCGATGGTGCCGAGGAGCGAGTTGATGACCGAGACGGCAAGGGACTCCGCGATGGCGACCACACCCGGTACGCCGTCGCCGACCGGCGCCGCGTCCGGCAGGGACACCGAGGGTGGACCGCGTCGCTGGCCGCGGTCCGGCCGGGCGTCCCGCGGTCTGCTCACCATCGTGATCGCGACCGTGCTGCTGTTCGGAGTGAGCCTGGTGGCCGAACCGGACAGTCTGTCCCGCAGTTCCGTGCAGGGCATGCTGCCCTTCGCCGCCGTGCTGGCCATCATCGCGCTCGGCCAGACCCTCGTCGTCCAACAGGCAGGCATCGACCTGTCCGTGCCGGGCACGGTGTCGCTGGCCGTCATCCTCGTCACCCACATCCCCAACGGCGACAACGGCACGCTGCCGGTGGCGATCCTGATCGCACTGGCCGCGGGGCTGGCCGCCGGCCTGGTGAACGGTGTCGTCGTCAGCCGTCTGGGCATGTCCGCCATCGTGACCACGTTGGGCACCAACGCACTGCTCTACGCGGCGGTGCTCGGCGTGTCCGGTGGCTCACCCACGAGTACCACGTCGGCGATGCACACCATCGCGACCGGACAGTTCCTCGGCCTGCCGTACTCGGTGTACGTGGCCGTCGTGCTGACCGCCGTGGTCGGCTTTCTCATCAAGCGGTCGGTCGCGGGCCGCCGGTTCGAGGCGGTCGGCGACAACGCCGTCGCGGCCGGCCTGGCCGGACTGCGGGTGCGCCGCCACCAACTCGGCGCCTACGTCTGGGCGTCCCTGCTGTACACGGTCGCCGGCATCCTGCTCGGCGGCATCGTCACCACGCCCAGCGCGTTCCAGGGGGACTCGCAACTCCTGCCGTCGGTCGCGGCCGTCGTGCTGGGTGGGACGTCCCTGCTGGGCGGCAAGGGCAGTCCCGTCGCCAGTGCCGTCGCCGCCCTCTTCCTGTCCCAACTCGACCAGTTCGTGCTGACCCTCGGCGTCAACCCGGCCACCAGCAACATCGTCCAGGCGATCGCGCTGGCCGCGGGCGTCGCGATCTACACCGTCAACTGGGCCGCCGTCCGTGGCTGGATGCGCCGCGGCCGGCTTGTCACCGACGACGCCGCGGCCTGACGGCCGCCTGCCGCGCAACCCCTCCAGGAAGGTCCCCATGTCCTCCCACACCCTCCGCAGAACCCTCATCGCGTCAGCCGGCGTGCTGGCCATGGTGCTGTCCGCCTGTTCGGTGAACACCGGCGGGACCCAGAACGAGGCGAACACCGTGGGGCGCCCGGCGAACGCCAACGTCCCGTCCTGGTGCGGCCCCGACAAGGTGTCCTTCGCGCTGGCCGACGGCTTCGGCGACAACAACTGGCGCAAGGTCACCGTGGGCGAGGCCAAGGCCGAGGTGGCCAAGTGCCCCGACGTGACCTCGTTCTCCTACACCGACGGCCAGGGCAACACGCAGAAGGCGATCTCCGACATCCAGGGCCTGGTCGCCAAGGGCACCCAGGCGCTGGTCGTGTTCCCGGACGCCGGCCAGGCCATGCTGCCCGCGCTGCGCAGCGCGTTCAAGGCGGGCGTCACCACCGTGCCCTACCGGGTCAGCCCCGGCGGTCAGGCGGGCGTCGACTACAACTACTTCGTCAGCACCGACTTCAAGCAGGCCGGCGTGCTGTGGGCCAACTGGCTGGTGAAGGCGTTGCACGGCAAGGGCAACGTGCTCAACCTCGGCGGCCCGCCGGCCAACTCGCAGAGCCTGGACGAGTACACCGGCATGCAGACCGTGCTGAAGAACTACCCCGGCATCAAGTTCGTCGGCACCACGCCGTACGAGGTGACCAACTGGGACGCGGCCAAGACCCAGCAGGTGGTCACGGCCGCGCTGGCCCGCTACCCGAAGATCGACGCCATCACCACCGACTTCGGCGCCGCACTGGCCAGTTCCTTCTCCGCGTTCGCCCAGACCGGCCGGCAGATCCCGGCCATCGCCACCGAGGACGCCAACCAGCTCGCCTGCGACTGGCAGCAGCAGAAGGACGCGGGCAAGGGGTTCGCGCTGTTCACCGTGTCGTCGCAGAACGCGATGTCCCGGCTGGCGGTGGACGTGGCGATCGCGAAGGCCAGCGGTGGTGTGATCCCCAAGTCGACTGTGTACCCGCAGAGCGCGTTCGAGGACTCGCTGACCGGCCAGCCGCACGCGGTCACCTGTGACAACAGCCTGCCGATGGACGCGTTCGTGTCCAGCTCGCTGACCAACGCCCAGCAGGTCGCCGCACTCAAGTAACCAGCCGATCCCGACAGGAGGCGTCCCACGGTGGAGCCCATCACGGCCACCCCGGTGCTGAGCCTGGCCGGCGTATCCAAGAGCTACGCGGCGGTGCACGCCCTGACCGAGGTCTCGTTCGACGTCCGCCCCGGCAGGGTGCATGCCCTGCTGGGGGAGAACGGCGCCGGCAAGTCCACCCTGATGGGGGTGGCGTCCGGGTCGGTGCAGCCCGACCAGGGGCGGATCACCCTGGCCGGCGAGCACATACCGGTGCTGACCACCGACATGGCCACCCGGATGGGCATCGCGATCGTCCACCAGCATCCCGCCGTGCTGCCGGACATGACCGTCGCCGAGAACATCCGGGTGGCCGTCCCCGCCGAGCGCATGCGCACCGGCGGCGACACCAGGACCTGGATGGTCGACCTGCTGCGGCGGGTCGGCTCCCGGGTCCGATTGCAGGACAGGGTCGACCAGCTCGGCGTCGCCCAGAAGCAGTTGCTGGAGGTGGCCAAGGCGGTCGCGCTCGAACCCACGGTGCTGATCCTGGACGAGCCGACAGCGCCGCTGGGTGCCGACCAGACCGAGATCCTGTTCGAGCAGGTACGCCAGGCGGCCGCGCGGGGCACCGCGGTCATCTACATCACCCACCGCCTGGCCGAGGTGCGCGAGATCGCCGACGAGGTGACCGTGCTGCGGGACGGGCGCACCCGTGGCCACCGCGAGGTCGCCGACCTCGACGACGACCAGCTGCTGCGCCTGATCGTCGGCCGTGAACTGGCCACCACCTTCCCGCCGAAGAATCCGGTGGTGGCCGAACAGACCGTCAGCCTGAAGGTGGACAACCTGTCCGGCGACGGTTTCCACGATGCCTGCCTCCAGGTCCGGCACGGCGAGATCGTGGGCCTGGCCGGCATCGTCGGCAACGGGCAGAGCCAGTTCCTCCGCGCGCTGGCCGGGTTGGTGCGCTCGTCCGGCGGCATCACCCTGGACGGCGAGGCGATGCGCGGCAGGCGGCTGGTCGAGCGCACCGCCTACCTGCCCGCCGACCGGCACGCCGAGGGCCTGCTGACGGCGATGTCGGTGCGGGAGAACGCGGCCGTCAGCGCACTGCCGTCGCTGGCCAACAACGGCGTGGTCGGCCGGGAAAGGGAACGGGTCGCGGTCACTGCCGAGGTGGACCGGCTGTCGGTGAAGACGTCGTCCATCGAGGCCAACGTGATGTCGTTGTCCGGCGGCAACCAGCAGAAGGTCGTCATGGCGCGAGCCCTACTGGCGTCACCGAAGATCCTGCTCGCCGACGAGCCGACCCAGGGCGTGGACGTCGGCGCCCGGTCGGAGATCTACCGACTCATGCGTGACGTGGCAGGCTCCGGCGTGCCGGTGGTCGTGGTGTCCTCCGATGCCAAGGAGTTGGAGGGGCTGTGCGACCGCGTGGTGGTGTTCTCCCGTGGTCACGTGGTCGGCGAGCTGGCCGGTGCCGACGTCACGGAGGAGAACATCACGTCCACCGTGGTGGGCGCGACGACGACCGCCCGCGGTCCCGAGGTTTCGGCGCCGGATTCGCGGCTGCGCCGGCTGGTGCGCGGCGACTACGCGCCGAGCGTGATCCTGGCCCTGGTGATCCTCGCGCTGGGCGCCTACACGTTCGCGCACAACGCCCGCTATCTGGCGCCGTTCAACGTGATCTCGGTGCTGACGTTGTTGACGGCACTGGCGTTCATCAGCATGGGCCAGACGATCGTGATCATGACCGGTGGCATCGACCTGTCCGTCGGGCCGTTGGCCGGGCTGCTGGTGGTGATCGCGTCGTTCTTCGTGGTCAGCGGGAAGTCACCGGTCATCGTGGTGCTCGCCTTCGTCATCATGATCGCGGTGGCGGCGGCCAGTGGGCTGATCAACGGTTTACTGGTGCGATACGGTGGATTCACCGCCGTGGCCGCAACTCTGACACTCTACATCGGACTACAAGGTGTCTCGTTGCTGTTGCGGCCGTTCCAGGGTGGGTTCATCAGCACGACGGTGACCGGGTACATCACGGCGACCATCGGGTACGTGCCGATCGCGTTCATCGTCGCGGTGATCGTGGCCGTGGCGTTGGAGTTGGCGCTGCGGTTCACCAGTTGGGGCCGTGGGCTGCGGGCGGTCGGGTCGCACGAGGAGTCCGCGCGGCGGCTGGGTATCAAGGTGAACCGGACGCACGTGCTGGCCTACGTGGCGTGCGCGTTGCTGACGTTCGTGGGTGCTTTGCTGCTGATGGCGCAGATCGGCGTCGGCGACCCGACTCAAGGGGTCAGCTACACGCTGTCCAGCATCACGGCGGTGGTGCTCGGCGGCGCGAGCCTGCTGGGTGGTCGCGGTTCGTTCATCGGCACGCTGCTGGGCGCGGCACTGATCCAGCAGGTGCTGAATGCGACGACGTTCCTCAACCTCGGCCAGTCGTGGCAGTACTTCTTCCAAGGCTTTCTCATTCTGTTCGCCGCCGCGATCTACACCCAGTCCCGCCTGCGCTCCCGAGCCGTGACCTGAGGATCGCCTGGCCTTGGCCAGCAGCGTCCGCGTCTCCGACTCCACCAGTCCGGTCCGACCGGTGAAGCCGGCCAGCAACGAATCGCCGGAATCGGACGTGTCCCGGCCCTGGCCGATCTCGCCGATCACCACGCGTCGACCCGGTTCGTGGCCAGCTCGGCGTCGGCAACAAGGTGCGACTGGGCCGCGCCGCCCTGACCATGGCGGTCGCCTGAGTCGACTGTAAGGCGTTGGTAAGTCCGCCCGACCATGCTTCGTCGGCATGGGTGACGGCTATGTGGTGAGTCCGACCGATCTGCTGCACGCGAGCCAGTCGATGGACAGCGCGGTGGACCAACTCCGTGAGGCATCCGACCAGATGAAGAAGGCGGAACTGCCGGCGACGGTACTCGGCACCGACCGCTACCTGGCCGCGATCACCTCGGCGTGGAACAAAGCGGTGGGCGCCCGCGAGCAGGACATCAAGAAATGCGCCGAAATCCTGGACGCGATGGTCGAGGCGCTGGGCGACACCATGAAGGAATATCACAAGAACGAGGCCGAAACCGCCGATCGATTCAACCAGTCGACCGACGCCGGACTCAAGAACATGGAGGAGTTCGGCGAGAAGTACGACCCGATGAACCCGCCGGAACTGAGCAGCGACGGCAGCACGTCCGGTTCCGGTGCGGACGCCGGCGCCGCTGCGGGGGACAGCGGCGCCGGCGACGGCGCGACGGACAACGGTGGTGCGACGGACGAGGGCGGCGCGACCGAGAGCGGCGGTGCGGGCGAGTCGGGCCCGGCCGGTGGCGCGTGCGGCGAACACCCGACGATCGAATAGGAGACGCATGCAGGACACCGACGACGGCAGCGTGGCGATCAGCGACCGTGACCTGTCGGACGCCATCACCGTGCTGGCGCCGCTGGAGAACGCCTACACCATCATCGCGGCGACCTATCAACAGCGGGCGAATCCGAACCAGGACACCGACATCGACGGCGACACCGACACCATGCTGCCGTCCCAGCACATCGAGCAACTGAACTGGGACCTGTCCGCCGTGGACGCCGTGGCCGACTCGCTGAGCAAGGCGGCCGCCGCGCTGGAGAACGCCGTGAACGACATCGCCGACGCGCGCAAGACCGCGATGGCGCAGTGGAAGGGCGATGCGGCGAAGGCGGCGGACCAGGACTTCGGCAAGATCAGCACGCTCTGCTCGGACCAGATCCCGCAGGTCAAGGGCATGGACACGGCCCTGACCGGCCAGTCGGGCTCGGTG
This sequence comes from Pseudonocardiaceae bacterium, assembly GCA_036491115.1. Lineage (GTDB taxonomy): Bacteria > Actinomycetota > Actinomycetes > Mycobacteriales > Pseudonocardiaceae > DATEPR01. The sequence continues at coordinate 71,359 of DASXCQ010000043.1, read as the reverse complement.
GTGGCCACACTGAAGTCGATGGGCAGCAAGATCTACTCGGAGGCGTCCTCGCTGGCCGGCCAGTACCAGGGCGACGTCGACGTCATCTACCAGGCCGGTGACGCGCAGCAGACGACGGACAGCACCCCGCTCGACATCGCCCAGCGGCACGTCTACCAGGCGATCAGCACGATGAAGAACGTCATCTGGAGCCAGTTGGACGGGCTGGGCGGCACCACGCAGCAGGTCTCGGCGTACGAGAAGACGCTGGTGTCCTGGTCGTGATCCGGTTGTGCCCGAGGCCCAAGCGGTCGCGGGACGACTACCGGATCCGCCCGCTGACCGATCTCGATCCCGGCCCGGTCACCGGTCTCACCGAGCACGTCGCGGCCGGGACGCACGTGGCGTCGGCGGCACTGGCGGTGCGTCCCGGCGTGACGGTGCGCGGCCACGGCCGGGCAGCCGATTCCGACACCGCCCGGCGGATCGCGGTGCTGGAGGCGTGGGAACGGTGGTCGGGCTGGCTGCCGCACGACGTGCCGGTGGTGCGCGGGTCGTACTGGGACCTGCGGGACAGGGCGATCGACCCACGCACCCTCGGCACCCACGGCCCGGACGCCGGCCTGCGGCCCGGTTTCGCGTTGGACCGGTTCTCCCCGACGCGGGACTACGACTGGGTCCGGGCGTACTCGTTCCGACGTGACGACGACGTGCTGCTGCCGATCGACGTCGCCTACTACGGCCGGAACAGCCCGACGCCCCGGCACCGCGGTTTCCTGTACGAGACGTCGAACGGGTCCGCGGTCGGCGGGTGCCTGGAGGAGGCGATCCTGCACGGGCTGCTGGAGGTGGCGGAGCGGGACGCGTTCCTGCTGACCTGGTACGCGCGGCGCGGCCTGCCCCGGTTGCCCGGCGGGGCGATCGCGGGCTGCCGGGTGACGTTGTTCGACATGTCGGTGGAACAGCGGGTGCCCTGTGTGCTGGCGTGTGCGACATCGACCGATGGTCCGGCGTTCGCGTGCGCGACGGCCGCCCATCCGTCCTCGTTCGACGCGGCGGCCGAGCACGCGCTGACCGAACTCGGCCCGTTCCACCGCGACCTCGCCGACCGCTACCCGGCGCGGCGGGTGCGGGCGCGGGCGATGGCGGAACAGTCGTCGCTGGTGCGGGCCATGCCCGATCACGCGTTGCTGTACGCGGATCCGGCTGCGGCGGCCAGGACGTCGTTCCTGAGCGGGCCGTCATCTCCGGTCGAGACAGACGGCGTGCGCAACGCGGATCTGCGGGACGACGTGCTGGAGTTGGTGGCCCGCTACACAGGCTCGGGCCTGGACGTGCTCGTGGTCGACCAGACCACACCGGAGTTGTCGGCGCGCGAGCTGGCCTGCGTGAAGGTCGTCGTGCCAGGTGCGCTGCCGATGACGTTCGGCCACGCCTACCGTCGGGTGGACGACCTGCCCAGGCTGACCGCCTACGCCGGCGGTCCGCTCAACCCGTGGCCGCACCCGTTTCCGTGAGCACCTCGCGAGCCCGCGCGGCCCGAGTCGCGGACGCGCCTGCCGTCGCCAGGGCCTGGCGGGCGTGGCCCACCGCGGCCGCCGTCCGGCCGTGCTTGAGGTCGGCGACGGCCAGCATCGTGTGGGCGTCGGACTGGACGAGCCGGTAGTCGCGGTCCCGCGCGATGCTCAGTGCGCCCTGCGCGTGCGCCACCGCCTGATCGAGCTCGCCCAACGCCTGGTGCGCCGCCGCCATGCCGATCAGCGCAGCAGCCTCGCCCGCCGGATCGGTCGCCGAGACCGCGAGCCCGGCCGACGCCCGGAACCGGTCCAGCGCCACCGACGGCTGCCCCAGCCGCAGCTCGATCAGCCCTCGGGTGGCCTGCGCGTTGGTCAGCCGTTCCTGGTCCTGCGTCTGGTCGGCCAGTTCCGCGCCCTCGTCGGCGTACGCGACGGCGTCGGCCAGGTTGCCCGAGGCGCACTCCACCCTGGCCAGCCAGTCGGCAGACCCGCACCGGGTGTCCAAACGGGACCGTTCCGATGGTGCCCACCGGACCAGCAGCATGTTGCGCCGCGCCTCGTCCAGCCGTCCCATCTCGTACTGCACCACGGCCAGCTCCAGCAAGCTGGGCACGAAGCCTTCCCCGGCACCGCGCAGGCGCCGGTACCCGGCCAGCGACAGCCGGGCGTGCCGGGCCGCGGCCGGCAGGTCGCCGATGAACCGGTACGCCGTGGCCATGTTGCCCAACGCCTGCGCCCGCAGGTACCACAGGTCCGGCGTCGTGCAGGTGGCCACCACCTCACGCAGGATCTCGTTGGCCCGGGCCAGATCCCCCGTCGAACCGTGCCAGATCGCCAGGTCGTTGAGCGCGGACACCTTGCCCGACGCCCACCCGACCCGGTCGGCCGCCTCGATCGACCTGCGGGTGTGCTCCGGCGCCTCGGCCAACAGCCCGGTGCGCTGGCACGTGCTGGCAACCAGCCGGGACAGGGCCGAGATGCCCACCCAGTCCCGCATCTCGATCGCGCTGGCCAGGCCCAACCTGGCCGCCGCCAGCAGGGCGCCCGCGCTGTCGCCGAAGTCCGGCACCGCACGGGTGGCGTGCACGGTCCGCCACACGTAGTCGTGCCGGCCGCGGTCGGCGGCGTGCCGCACGACGGCGACCAGGTTCGCCGCCTCGGCGTCCAGCCAGCCGGCCATGTCGTCCGGCGCCGGCACGTCCGGGTCGGTCGCGTCCGGCAGCCGCCGCAGGTTCGGCCAGAGCCGCAGGCAGCACACCTCGGCCGTGCCGCCGTACCAGTCCTCCAGGCGTGTCCGCGCCGCGACGTGCTCGTCGGCGTCGGCCCTGCCCCTGGCGTGCTCGCCGACCAGGTCGTGCATGGAGTAGCGGCCGGCGGCCTCGCCCACCAGGTGCGCGATCACCAGCGTGCGCAACGCCCGTTCCGCCGCTGGTTCGGTGACGTCGGCCAGCGCCGCCGCCCCGGCCACCGTGATGTCGGCGCCCGGCGCGGCGCCCAGCAGCCGGTACATCCGGCGGGTGGCCGCGTCCAGGCGGCAGTAGGACTGGTCGAACACCTCGTGCACCGACGACGCCGGATCGCCGGTGACCGTCAGGCCGCCCATCCGGTCCGCGGCGAGCGTGCGGACGCACTCGTCGATCCGCAGGTCCGGCCGCCCGATCAGGTTCGCAGCCACCACCCGCAACGCCAACGGCAGCCGACCGCACAACCCGGCCAGTTCGGCCGCCGCCGTCGGCTCGGCCGCGACCCGGTCCGCTCCCACCGCGGCTGCCAGCAACGCCAGCGACTCGGCCGCACCGAGCACGTCCACGATCACCCTGGTGGCGCCCTCCCGGACCACGAGCCCGTCCAACCGGTCCCGGCTGGTCACCACCACCACCGAGCCGGGATCGCCGGGCAGCAGCGGACGCACCTGCGCCACGTCGGCCGCGTTGTCCAGCACCACCAGCATCCGCCTGCCGGCCAGCAGCGACCGGTACAGCGTCGCGCTCTCGTCGGTGTCCGAGGGCAACGCGGCGGGCGCGACGCCCAGGCCACGCAGGAACCGGGCCAGCGCCTCCGCAGGAGTCACCGCCCGACCGTGCGAGTAGCCGCGCAGGTCGACATAGAGGTGCCCGTCCGGGAAGTCGGCCGCCCTGCGGTGTGCCCAGTGGACGGCCAGCGCTGTCTTCCCGACACCTCCGACGCCGGTCACCAGTGCCACCCTCGGGCCGCCGTCGGCCACCGCGTCGAGCTCGGCCAGCTGTGCCCGGCGGCCGGTGAACGACGTCACGGCCGGCGTCAACTGTGCGGGCCGCACCACCACCGGTGCGGGCTCCCGCGGACCGGGCAGGTCGCCCCGCAGCACCCGAACCATGGCCCCGGACAGTTCGGTGCCAGGGTCGACGCCGAGCTCGTCGGCCAGCCGTCGCCGGATCTGGTCGTAGCGGGCCAGTGCGTCGGCCTGCCGGCCGTCCGCGGCCAGCGCGGTGAGCAGAAGTGCGTGCACCTGCTCGTCCAGCGGCCGGGTGTCCGCGACCGGGGTGAGCAGCCCGACGGCCTCCGCCACCCGCGCGGAGCCGAGCAGGAGGCGGGCGTAGCCGAGGACGGCGGCGCGGTGTCGCTCGTGCAGCGGCGCGACCAGCGGCTCCACCCCGCCGAGCGCCACCACGTCGGCCAGCGGGGTGCCCCGCCACAGGGTCAACGCGGTGATCAGGTCCTGCTCGGTGGTCTCGCCTGCCAGCAGTTCGGTGAACCGGGCGGCGTCGACGAGACCGCCACGGAGCGCGTAGCCGGTGGTGGTGCGGTCGATGCGGACCCGCCCGCCGGTGTGCCGCTCCAGCCAGTCCCGCGCCCGGTGCACCGCGACGTTCAACCGCGACACGGGCACCGAGTCCACGCCCCACACCAGGTCGCCGATGGCCGCGTCGCTCAGCCCGTCCTCGCCCGCCACCGCGAGCAGCCCGACGATCGTCCTGGTCAGCGGCGACGACGGCCGGACCGCGCCCGCCACCAGCACCGGACCCAACACCAACACGTCGCACCGCACGCCCGACAGGATGCCGTACCGGACGTTTCGGCCGTGGCCGGTTGTCACATTCGGGGGCCGCGCGGGGTCAGGGGTGTGACGACGCCCGAACGGGCGTCCTGCCAGGGGTGAGGGGAAAGCTGATGTCGACCGCCTACGTCATCGTCACCGTTGTCGGCGCCGCCATGGTCGCGTTCTCGGCCGTCTCGGTGTTCGCCAGGGCGAAATGGGTCACCGAGCCGATCGCCGAGTACGGCGTGCCTACGTCGTGGCTGCCGTGGCTGGGTAGCGCGAAGGCGGCCGGTGCCGTCGGTCTGGTGGTCGGGCTGTTCGTGCCGGTGATCGGGTTGCTCGCGGCGATCGGGCTGATTCTGTACTTCGTCGGTGCGGTGACCACCGTGGTGCGGGCCCGGTGGTACTCGCACATTCCGTTCCCGCTGATCTATCTGGCGCCGGTGGCGGCCGGGCTGGCGCTCGGCCTGAGTTAGCCGATGACGGGCGGGCGTGGCCGGAAGTCGATCATGTCCGCCACCCGTTGGGCAACGGCGAGCAGCGTCATGTCGGTACCCGGCCGGGCGGACAACTGCAGGCCGATCGGCAGACCGTCACCGTTCCATCCGCACGGCAGCACCAGCGCGGGCGCTCCGGTCAGGTTGTGCACCCCGGTGAACGTGCCCTCGGCCTCGCCGTCCGGCGTGTCGATCGGCGGCGTCGTCTCGGGCGCGACATAGGGAGCTGCGGGCGTGAGCAGGACGTCGACGCCCTCGTAGCGACCGAGCGCCGCCGGCAGCAGCCGGGTCCGGTCGGCCAGCGCGGCCGCGTAGGCGTCCGCCGTCACGGACGCGCCGGATCGCAGCAGCCGCAACGTTTCCGGGCCGTAGTGCCCGGGGTCGGCGGTGACCCGCTCGCCGTGCACCTGCCATGCCTCGAACAGCAGGATGGGCTCGAACGTAGCCAACAGTTCGACGAACGGCCCGCCGTCCACCTCGACGACGGCACAACCGGCCGCCCGCAGCGCCGCCACCGCCTCACCGACCGCCGCCGCCACGTCCGGCCGCACACCGGCCAGTTGATCGCGCACCACTCCCACCCGAAGCGCGCCATCGACCGCAGGCGCGGGCGACAGACCGGTGAGGGCGGCGAACACCTCGACCGTCGTGGCGACATCCCTGGCGAGCAGGCCGACATGGTCCAGTGTCGGCGCGAGCGGCTGCACGCCCTCGTCCGGCAGCGCACCGTGGGTCGGCTTGAAGCCGACGGTGGCGCAGTAGTGCGCCGGAATCCGGATCGACCCACCGGTGTCCGTGCCCAACGCCACCGCACACACGCCCGCGCCGACCAGCGCGGCCGACCCGCCGCTGGAGCCGCCCGCGGTCCGTTTCGGATCGAACGGGTTCATCGCCTCCGGCACGTCGGGATGCACGGCACCGGCCGCGTACTCCAGCAGCGACGTCACGGCGAACACGTCGGCGCCCGCCTCCCGCAGTGCGGCCACGACGGGTGCGTCGGCCGTGGCCGGCGGACCGGCCATCGACGCGGCATTGCCGTTGCCCCTGGGCCGTCCGGCGATGTCAATCATGTCCTTCACCGCGATCGGCACGCCGTGCAGCGGACCGTCCGGCGCGCGGCGCGGCGCGGACAGCAGATCGACGATCGCGTTCAGCGGCCTGCCGAGCCGGTTCGCCCGCTCGTAGGCGGCGAGCAGTTCCAGGTTGGCCACCTCACAGGTACGTTCCCCGCGCTCGATGGCCTTGATCAGTTCACCGGCATACGTGGTGAGCGGACCGGCCAGGTCGCGCAGCAGGTCGTCGACCTCGGTCTTGCGCTTGCGCACCATGAGATCGCGGTAGATGCCGCTGTGCGACTTGGCACTGCCCCGGTTGAACGCCACCAGCCGGGCCAGCGAACCCTCCAGATCGGCGGGATCGAAGCCGTCGAACGACTCCGGCGGCACCGGCGACTGGGCCAGCACCTCCCGGGCGACCGCCAGCATCAGCGGCCGCCACCGGGCCTGTGCCAACGAGTCCGCGATGGACAGATCGGAAACAGCCCCGGCGTACAGCATGGCTCCGTAGGCTTCCTTGCCCCACAGGAAGCCCACGATGTTGGGCGTGGCCTCGGCGTAGGGGAGCGCGGCGACGAGTTCGGTCAGCCGTGGCGTGATCTCGCCGGTCAGTTCGCCGACCCGGAACGTGCCGATGTTGCCCTGCATGATCCGACCAGGTCCGAGCACGTCGGCGCCGAAGTTGACGAAGCTGACCATGAGCCGCTCCGGGCCGACGACCGACGCGAGCGTGTCGGCGGTCAGTCCGTTCTGGAAGCTCACCAGATAACCGTCCGGGGCCAATCGGTCCCGCAACGGTTCGGCGGCCACGGCGGTGTGGTGGCTCTTCACGGCGATGGCGACGTGGTCCAGCCGGTCGGGCAGTGCGTCGGGCGTGACGGCGCGGGCGCGCACGGTGAAGTTCTCCACCGGTCCCTCGATGGACAGGCCGGCGTCGTTGATGGCCGCGACGTGCTCCGCATCGCCGTCGCAGAACAGGACATCGTGTCCGGATCGGATCAGGTGGGCGCCGACGGTGCCGCCGATGGCACCCGCGCCGATGATGGTCAGTCGCACCGGCTACCCCTTGGGTTGCGTTTTCCCATCCTCGCGGGCTGGACACTACCCAAACCAAGTTGCATGATCTAGCCTCTGGTTTCGTTGCATCTGATGTCCATCGAGGGCCATCAGCCTTACGTATGTCAACCAACCAGCCCGCAAATAACTCCGGAGCATAGTCGCTCCCGCTCGCTGTCAACAGTTGACAGCGCCGGCCAGGAGGAGCTGATATGTCAGACCCCTCGATCCCCGCGGGCCTCCGGGTGCCCGCCGTCAGCCGTCGCCGCATGCTCCAGCTCGGTGCGCTGGGCCTGGGCGCGTTCGCCTCCGGACCGATACTGGCCGCGTGCGGCAGTTCGTCCGGTTCATCGGGCGGCGGCGGTGCCGCGAAGGGCGGTGACCTCGTCATCGTCCGGGCCAACGACTCCGTCGACATGGACAAGACGACGGTCTTCAGCAACGCCTCGCTGTGGGTCTACCAGCAGATGTACGAGAACCTCGTGGAGATGACCGAGGACGGCCAGGGCGTGCGACCGTGGCTGGCGCAGAGCTACACGATGTCCTCGGACAACCTCACCGCCACCTTCAAGCTCCGCAAGGGCGTCAAGTTCCACAACGGCCGGCCGCTGACCTCGGCGGACGTCAAGTTCTCCATCGACGCCTCCAGCGCCACCAAGGGCGGCTGGGAGTTCATCAACACGGCCATCAAGGAGGTCACCACGCCCGACCCCGAGACGGTCGTGGTCACCACCAAGTACCCGTGGGCCCCGCTGCTGGCCGACCTGAGCTGCCCGAACAACGGGATCATCCCGAAGGACTACGGCGGCAAGACCGCCAAGGAGTTCTACGCCGCGCCCGTCGGCACCGGACCGTTCCAGTGGGACGTCTGGCAGAAGGGCGACTTCATCCGGCTGAAGCGCAACCAGCACTACTGGCAGGCGGGCAAGCCGCACGTGGACACCGTGTCGTGGAAGGTCGTACCGGACGACAACTCACGGGCCATCCAGTTGCAGGGCGGCCAGGCGCACATCAACGAAGCGCCGCCGTTCTCCAGCCTGAGCCAGCTGCAGAACACGCCCGGCCTGGCCGTCGACCTGTTCCCGTCGACCAGGACCGACGTGATCATGATGAACCAGACCCGGCACCCGTACCAGGACGTCCACGTCCGGCGGGCCATCTCCTACGCCATCGATCGCGAGGCCCTGGTCAAGAACATCCTGTTCGGGCACGGCCAGCCGGCGAACTCGTTCATGATGCCGGCGGGCCCGTTCTACGACAAGAACTCGCCCGGCATCCAGTTCGACATGGACAAGGCCCGCCAGGAGCTTCAGCGGTCCTCGGTGCCGCACGGCTTCTCCACCACGTGGCTGGCGATGTCCGGTGACAGCGTGGACGCGGCCATCGCGCAGATCCTCCAGGCGTCGCTGAAGGAACTGGGCATCACGATGAACATCCAGAACGTGGACGCCAGCGCCCAGCACGACCTGACCACGGCGCTGAACTACGACATCGCGCACTCCTACTGGACCAACGACCTGGCCGACCCCGACGAGCTGGCGCAGTACGCACTCGACCCGGCATCCGGCGGCCACTCGTTCAACACCGGTTTCGACGACAAGACGTTGACCGGGTTGGTGCACCAGGCCGAGCAGGAGTTCGACAAGACGAAGCGGCAGAACCTGTACGACGATGTCCAGCAGCAGGCTGCCGAGTCGGCGTTCATGGCGTTCCTGTTCTACTCGCCGTTCCCGTACTCGCGCAGCGCCGACGTCAAGGGATTCCACGTGTTGCCCACCGGCTACTACCACCTGGAAGACGTGTCCATGTGACAAGGCTGGGGAGCCGATGAAGTACGTCGTCTACATCCTGCGCCGGCTGGTGTCCCTGATTCCGGTGCTGCTCGGGATCTCGCTGATCGTGTTCTTCCTGGTCCGGCTGATCCCGGGCGACCCGGCGACAACCCTGCTGGGCACGCATGCCACGCCCACCGCCGTGCGTGAGTTGCGTGCCCAGTTGGGCTTGGACAAACCGCTGTGGAGCCAGTACCTGACGTTCCTGGGCCACCTGTTCCAGGGCAATCTCGGATTCTCCTACTTCTACAACAGTTCGGTCACCGGGCTGATCCTCACCAGCCTCCCGGTGACGTTGTGGCTGCTGGTCGCGGGCGTGGTGTTCACACTCGTCATCGCCGTGCCGCTGGCCGTGCTGGCCGCGGCCCGGCGGGGCGGCGTCGCGGACAACATCATCCGGGCGGTGCCGGTCGCCGGCCTGGGGCTGCCTGCCTTCTGGGTGGGCATCATGCTGATACTCCTGTTCGGGCTGAAGCTGCACTGGCTGCCCGTGGCGGGTTTCGGCACCGACCTGGCCCAGCACTTCCGCAGCATCGTGCTGCCCGGCTTCACCATCGCGCTGACCCTGTCGCCGATCCTGATCCGCAGCCTGCGGGCCAGCATGATCGAGGTGCTGGGCAGTGACTTCATCGTCACCGCGCAGGCCAAGGGTGTCGGCACCGGTCGGGTGGTGTTCGGGCACGCGCTGCGCAACGCGGCGGTGTCGTCGGTGACCGTGCTGGGCGTGAACATCGCCTACCTGACCGGCTCGACCCTGGTGGTGGAACGGGTGTACTCGCTGCCCGGCATCGGCCAGCAGATGATCAACTCGATCCTCGGCCGGGACTTCCCGACCGTGCAGGGGATCACGCTGGTCTTCGCGATCCTGGTGGTGGTGGTGAACCTGCTGACCGACGTGACGCACGCGGCGCTCGATCCGAGGGTGAAACTGACATGACGGCGGCGACGTTCGACCCACTGGAGGCAGGCCAACCGGCCGCGGTCGGCGCCCGGGTCAGGCGGGGCAGGTGGAACGGCCCGCTGGTGGCCGGTCTGGTCCTGTTCGGACTGATCGTGCTGTGCGCGCTGCTGGCGCCGGTGCTCACCCCGTACGACCCGATCGCGCAGAACCTCAGCGCGACGTTCCTGCCGCCCGGTGCCCCGCACCATCTGCTGGGCACCGACTCGTTCGGCAGGGACGTGCTGGCGCGGCTGCTCTACGGGGCCCGCGTCGACCTGCGGGTCGGCGTGCTGGCCGTGGTGTCGCCGTTCATCATCGGCAGCCTGATCGGCCTGATCGCGGGCTGGTTCGGCGGCTGGCTGGACACGATCATCGGCCGGATCGTCGACATCGTGATCGCGTTCCCGTTCCTGGTCCTGGTGATCGCGCTGGTGTTCGCCCTCGGCCCCGGCACGACGAGCATCTACACCGCGATCACGCTGGTCGGCTGGGTGGCGTACTGCCGGATCGTGCGCGGGCAGGTACTGGTGGCCAAGGAGCAGGAGTACGCCATGGCGGCCAGGGCCAGCGGGCTACCCACGTGGCGGATCCTGTTGCGGCACCTGCTGCCCAACGTGATCCTGCAGGCGTTCATCTACTCGATGAGCGACATCGTGCTGACCCTGCTGGCCATCGTGACACTCGGCTTTCTCGGGCTGGGCGTACCGCCGCCCACGCCGGACTGGGGGACCATGATCCAGGACGGGCAGCAGTTCATCCTCACCAAATGGTGGCTGTCCACGATTCCCGGCCTGTGCGTCGTGCTCACCGGGATCGCACTGGCGCTGATCGCCGACGGCATCGTCGACAGGACCAACCGGTGATCCCGCCCGTCATCGAGGCACGGGACCTGCACGTCGACATCCCGCTGCCGCACGGCAGGCTGCACGCCGTCCGCGGTGTGTCGCTGACCGTGGCGGCGGGCGAGTCGGTCGGACTGGTCGGCGAGTCGGGCTCCGGGAAGAGCCTGACGCTGCGCGCACTGCTGGGTCTGCTGCCCCGGCCGGCGAAGATCACGTCCGGTTCGGTGCTGATCGACGGCGAGGACGTCACCGGCCTGCCACCGCAACGCCTGCGCCGCAGGCTGACCGACACGATGAGCATGGTCTTCCAGGACTCGCTCACCGCGCTCAACCCGGTCATGCGGGTCGGCGACCAGATCGCCGAGGCACCGCGCCGCAAGCTGGGCATGTCCCGCACGGCGGCTCGCTCGACGGCGATCGAACTCATGGCCAAGGTCGGCATCCCCGACCCGGCCCGCCGGTACGGCCACTACCCGCACGAGATGTCCGGTGGCATGCGGCAGCGCGTGTGCATCGCGATCGCGCTGTCCACCCGGCCCAGGGTGATCCTGGCCGACGAGCCGACCACCGCGCTGGACGTGACCATCCAGGCCAGGGTGCTGGAGGTGCTGCGCAGGCTGCGCCAGGACGAACACGTCGGCCTGCTGCTGGTCAGCCACGACCTGGCCGTCGTCGGGCAGACCTGTTCCCGGCTGTACGTGATGTACGCGGGCCGGATCGTGGAATCGGGCCACCTGGCCGAACTGACCATGGTGCCGCGCCACCCGTACACGTTCGCGCTGCTGCGTTCGGTGCCCGATCCGGACCGGCGGGTCACCCGACTGCTGTCCATCCCCGGCCAGCAGCCCGATCTCCGACTGCCGGTCGTGGGGTGCTCGTTCGCGCCGCGGTGCCCGTTCGCGGCCGACGAGTGCCGGGTGGCGGAGCCGGATCTGGTGGAGACCGGCGAGCGGGCGACCGCCTGCGTACGCGCGGACACCGCGGACCGCTGGGCGGACGAGGTGGCCGTGGAGGGGGCGGGGCTGCGCTGATGAGCGACGAGATCCTGTCAGTGGAAGGCGTGAGCAAGCACTTCACGTCCAGCGTGTCGTTGACCGACCGGCTGTTCGGTACCAAGCCGGTGGTCAATCGCGCGGTGGACGGCGTGAACCTGGTGCTGCGCAAGGGGGAGACGCTCGGACTGGTCGGCGAGTCCGGCTGCGGCAAGTCGACCCTGGCCAGGACGATCGTCGGGCTGTACCGCCCGAACGCCGGCACCGTCCGGTACGCAGGCGCCGTGCTACCCAACCGCCGCACCGGTGCCCAGCACCGGGCCGTCCAGATGGTGTTCCAGGATCCGTACAGCTCGCTGAACCCCAGGATGACCGTGGGCCAGACGCTCGGCGAGCTGCTCCGGTTCCACCAACTGGTGCCCAGGAACAAGGTGGTCGACCGGTGCCGTGAGCTGATGAACCTGGTCGGCCTGCCGGACAGCGCACTGGCCCAGCGGCCCCGGCAGTTCTCCGGCGGGCAGCGGCAGCGCATCGGCATCGCGCGGGCACTGGCCGTCGAACCGACCGTGCTGATCGCCGACGAACCGGTGTCCGCGCTGGACGTGTCGGTCCAGGCCACGATCATCAACCTGCTGTCCGACCTCAAGCGGACGCTGGACCTGTCGATGATCTTCGTGTCGCACAACATGGCCGTGGTGCGGCAGATCTGTGACCGGACCTCGGTGATGTACCTGGGCCGGATCGTGGAGACCGGGGTGACGGACGCGGTGTTCGACTCGCCGGTCCACCCGTACACCCAGCTGCTGCTCAAGTCGGTGCCCAGGCTGGGCGTGCCGGCCGCGCCCCAGGGCGAGACCGAGGGCGTGGCCATCGACGTGCCGGCCGGAGCCCATCCGTGCCGGTTCCTCGACCGGTGTCCGGCGGCGGTCGAGGGGTGCGCCGCCGAACCCGCGTTGCTGCCCGATCCGGCCGACCCGCTGCGGGCTGCCGCGTGCGTGCACGTTCCCTGGCGGGCCAACGTGATCGAGGAGCTGGCATGAACGGTCCGGTCGTGATCGGCAGCGAACGCAGTGAGGTCGGCCTACCGGCGGCCATGGCGGTCCTCGCCGCGGGTGGCTCGGCGCTGGACGCCGTCGAGGCAGGGCTGCGCCGCTGCGAGGACAACGTGGACGACCACTACGTCGGCACCGGCGGCCTGCCCAACGCGCGGGGCGTGGTCGAACTGGACGCGTCGGTGATGATCGGCTCGTCGCGGGCGTTCGGCGCGGTGGGCGCAGTGCGCGGTTTCCCGAACCCGATCTCCATCGCCCGTGCCGTGCTGGAGAAACTGCCGCAGCACAGCCTGCTGGTCGGATCGGGCGCCGAGTTGTTCGCCGAGGAGAACGGCTTCGCCCGGGCGGAACTGCTCACCGACGAGTCCAAGAAGCTGTTCGTGTCCGCGCTGGCGGACTCCGCCGATTCGGTCGAGGGTGAGGACACGGCGGCCCTGGACGGCGACCAGCGGTACCGGCGGGGAGCACTGGATCTGGTGCGCCGCTTGGCTCCGCACGACGGGCCGTGGGGCACGATCAACATCCTGGCGCTGGACCGGTCCGGCGAGCTCGTGGTGGGCGTGTCCACCAGCGGCTACCCGTGGAAGTACCCGGGCCGGGTCGGCGACTCGGCGATTCCCGGTGCCGGCAACTACGCCGACCTGCGCTACGGCGGCGCGGCCTGCACCGGTCGCGGCGAACTGAGCATGCGCTGCACCGGTGCCAGGGGCATCGTCGCCGAACTGGCCAAGGGCGCCGACCCGGCCGCCGCCTGCCGGGCGATGCTGGCCGACGCGGCCGTCCTGCCCGACGAGTACCGGGCCGAACTGCGCTGCCTCGCACTCACTCCGGACGGCCGGCACGGTGCGGCCGCCGGCCAGACCGGTTCCGTCTACGCCGTGATGACGCAGACGTCCACCGAACCCGAGTTCCACCCCAGGAGCGTGCTGTGAAGGTGTTCATCTCCTCCGACATGGAGGGCACCGCCGGTGTCGTCGACTGGGACCAGTGCGTCACCGGCGGCAGCCAGTACGACTACTACACCGGACTGCTCACCGGCGAGGTGAACGCCGCGATCGAGGGCGCCGAAGCGGCCGGTGCCACCGAGTTCCTGGTCAACGACTCGCACTCGAAGATGGCCAATCTGAAGCCGGAGGCACTGGCCGGCAGGGCCGGTTACCTGTCCGGCCGGTACAAGCCGATGTACATGATGCAGGGCCTGGACGCGACATTCGACGCGGTGTTCTTCGTGTCCTACCACGGTTCCATGGGCAGCAGGGGTTCCGTCCTGTCGCACACGTACTTCCCGACGGCGTTCGCCGAGGTCACCATCAACGGCGAGGTCGCGGGCGAGGCCGGCATCAACGCCCTGGTCGCCGCCGCCTGTCAGGTGCCCGTCGTGCTGGTCACCGGCGACGACACCACCGCGGTCGAGACCCGGCGGTTCTGCCCGGACATCCACGCCGCCGTGGTGAAGAAGTCGGTCACCCGGTTCGCCGCCGAGTCGCTGCACCCGGCCGCCGCCCGTGACCTGATCCGCGACGAGGCCAAGGCCGCGATCCAGACGCTCGCCGTGGCGCGACCGCCCGCCATCGCCACGCCGGTGACCCTGGAGATCGCCTTCCGCGGCAGCGACTACTGCGAACTGGCCGACCGGATCGAGGGCGTGCGGCGCACCGGCGACCTGGCCGCCACTATCGTCGGCGATGATCCACTGTGGATCTACCAGACGTTCATCACCGTGGTGCTGCTGTGCCGCGGCCTGGTCGAGTGAAGGGGGAGCAGGTGCGGATCTTCGACAGCAACTGGATGCAGGTGGCCGAGTACCTCGAGCACGACGACCGGATCGTGCTGCCGGTAGGGTCGACCGAACAGCACGGCTACCTGTCGCTGGGCACCGACGCGCTGCTCGCCGAGCGGGTGTCGGTCGAGGCGGCCGAGCCGCTGGGCATCCCGGTGCTGCCGGTGCTGCCGTTCGGCATGGCGCCCTACTTCGCCCGCTTCCCGGGCAGCATGAGCCTGCGCATCAGCACCTACGTCGAGGTGCTGCGCGACCTGCTGGACGGCCTGTCCGCACAGGGTTTCCGCCGGATCGCGGTGGTCAACGGGCACGGCGGCAACGCCCCGGTGGCCGGCCTGATCCGGGAGTGGATCAGCCGGCCGAGGGCCGATCGGGTGCAGGTGTTGTTCCACAGTTGGTACAACGCACCGAAGACGGCCGCTGCCGCAAGCACGTTCGACGACGACCAGTACCACGGCTCGTGGCTGGAGAACTTCCCGTGGACGCGGGTGGCGGGCGTCGAGATCCCCGCCGGCAGCGCCCCGGTGCTGGCCCGCGAACTGGTGCTCAACTCGACGGCCGACGAGGTCAGGGAACTCGCTCCGGACGGCGTGCTCGGCGGTGCCTACGCCCGGCCGGACGAGGACATGCTGGTCATGTGGAACGCCGGTGTCGCCGAGGTCCGCGAGCTGCTGACCGACGGCTGGCTGGCGAAGTGACCGCCCGGGTCGCGGTCGTCACCGGCACGGCACAGGGTATCGGCGCTGCCATCGCCTCGGCACTCGCCGAGGACGGCGCGACGGTGCACGGCATCGACAAGGACACCGTCGACGTCACCGACGCCGGTGCCGTCGCCGACTTCTTCGCCGGCATCGGACCGGTGGACGTCCTGGTGAACAACGCCGGCGGTGTCGTCGGCCAGGTCCACCATCCCATCGAGGACGTCACCGACGAGGCGTGGCAGGCCGTGGTCGCCGCGAACCTGACCAGCACCTTCCTCTGCACCAGGGCGGTCGCGCCCGGTATGAAGGAGCGGCACTGGGGCCGGATCGTGAACATCTCGTCCGGTGCCGGGCGCAGCGTCAGCCTCACCGGCATCCAGGCGTACGCGAGTGCCAAGGCGGGCCAGATCGGCTTCACCCGACAGCTGGCACACGAACTCGGTCCGTTCGGCATCACGGTCAACACGATCGCGCCGGGTTTCGTGCTGTCCAATCCCACCACGGTCAGGCAGTGGGAGAGCTACGGCGAGCAGGGCCAGGCCGCGCTCGTCGAGGGCATCGCGACCCGCAGGCTCGGCAGGCCGGAGGACATCGCACACGGCGTGCGGTTCTTCGTCGCCGACCAGTCGTCCTGGATCACCGGCCAGACCCTCTCGATTGACGGTGGACATGCTCTCTTTTGATGCCGACGACGGTGCCTACGTCGCGGAACTCGCCGAGTTCGTGGCCGTGCCCAGCATCAGCAGGGACGCCACGGCCGACACCATGCGCACGGCGGCCACCTGGCTGGCGCGACGGCTGTCCTTCGCGGACGGTCGGGTGGTGGAGACCGACGGCCACCCCGTGGTGCGGGCCGACTGGCTGGGCGTGCCGGACGCGCCGACCGTGCTGGTGTACGGGCACTACGACGTGCAGCCCACCGGTGAGGGCGCCGAGTGGCTGGCGCCGCCGTTCGAGTTGACCGTGGACGGCGACGTGCTGCGCGGCCGGGGCGTCAGCGACGACAAGGGCCCGGTGTACATCGTCGTGAAGGTGGCACAGGCGTTCGCCGCCCAGGAGGGCGGGCTGCCGCTGAACGTGCGGTTCCTGTTCGAGGGTGAGGAGGAGATCGGCAGCCCGCACCTGCCCGCCTACCTCCGCGAGCACGCCGCCGAACTGGCTGCCGACCTGGTGATCTCCGCCGACGGCGCGATGTGGCGGCCCGGTGAGCCGTCGTTGTCCATCGCATCCAAGGGCCTGCTCACGTTCGACGTCGAGGTCACCGGCGCCGCGGGCGACCTGCACTCCGGCCGCTACGGCGGCACGGTGGCCAACCCGGTGCACGCGCTGGCCGAGATCCTCGCCGGCCTGCACGGTCCGGCCGGCCGGGTCGCGGTACCCGGTTTCTACGACGGCATCCCGGAGTTGGGCGAGCGGCGCAGGGCCGACATCGCGGCCGTCCCGTTCGACGACGACGCCTATCGGGCCGATCTCGGCGTCCCCGAGACATTCGGCGAGGCCGGTTACTCGACGCTGGAACGCCTGTGGGAACGGCCCACCCTGGAGGTCAACGGCATCCGGGCCGGCGGCAAGTACACCGTCATCCCGCACGTCGCGGTCGGCCATGTCTCGTGCCGACTGGTGCCCGGCCAGCAGCCGGACCGGGTACTGGCGGCGATCACCGAGCACGTCGCCGCCCACTGCCCGGCCGGTGTGCGGGTCGCGGTGCGGCCGGACGAGGGTGCCGTTCCCGCGTACACCATCGCGCCCGACCATCCGGCGATCAAGGCGGCATCGGGCGCACTCGCCGACGTCTATCCCGGGCAGGGCGTGCTGTTGGCGGTGATCGCCGGGACGCTGCCGGCGACCGCGTTGTTCGAGGACGTGCTGGGCGCCAAGACGCTGTTCTTCTCGTTCTCTACGTCGGACGAGAACCTGCACGCGCCCAACGAGTTCCTGCGCACCGCGAGGCTGCGTGAAGGCATGCGGGCCTGGGAACTGTTGTGGCGTCGACTGGCCGAAGGGATCGCCACATGACCTTGGCGGGACTGTCGGAGGAGTTCTTCCAGCTCAAGCACGGCGCCGATCCGTTCAGCGCCACGCTGCTCGGCGTCTCCGACTTCGACGACCTGGTGCCCGATCCCAGCCGTGCCGGCTGCGTGGCGACGGCTGCCCGGTTCGCCGACCTGGAACGGCGGCTGGCCGCGATCCCCACCGACAGCATGGCCGAGGCGGACCTGATCAACCACGCCGTGCTGGGCAGGCTGTCCTGGGCCACCCGGTCGGACCTGGAGCACGGCCTGTGGGAGGCGGCCGCGTCCGCCGACGGCTATGCGGCACCACACTCGATGATGTTCATGGCGGTGCCCACGGCGCCCTTGCGCGACGCGGCGGACGTCGAGAGGTACCAGCGGCGGCTGGCCGCGCTGCCGGAGTTCCTGGACGCCCTGCTGGTCCGCTACCGGCAGGCGGTGGCCGATGGCCGGCCGTCCACCAAGGCGGGTGTCGGCCAGGCACTGGACCAATTGGACGGCCACCTGGCCGCCGACCTGGCCACCTTTCTGAACGTGTCGCTGCCCGAGGGCACCAACCGGGCGAAGATCACCGAGTTGGTCACCGACGCGGTCCGCCCTGCGGTGCGGCGGCTGCGCACCGGCATCGAGCGGGACGTGCTGCCGTCGGCCAGGGACGACGACCGCGTCGGCATCCGGTTCGTCGACGGCGGCGAGGCCGGCTACCGGGCCGCCGTACGCCGCCACACCACCACCGGCCTCACGCCGGACGAGATCCACCGGATCGGCCTCGACCTGCTCGCCGACCTGCGCGCCGAATGGGCCGAGTTGGGTGGGCAGGTGCTGGGCACGCGGGACGTGCCGGAGATCCTCACCCGGCTGCGGGATGATCCCACGCTGCGCTTCCAGACCAGCGGCCAGATCGTCACCGCGGTGACGGAGGCGTTGCGCAGGGCCGAGGCGGTCCGCGACGACTGGTTCCCGCCGTACCGGATCGCCGACTGCGTCATCGAACAGATCGACCCGATCGAAGCGGGCAACGCGGCACTCGCCCACTATCGCCCGCCTGCCGACGACGGTTCCCGGCCCGGCGCGCACTGTGTGCTCACGACCAAGCCGGGGGAGCGGCATGTCTACGAGTACGAAGCGCTGGCCTTCCACGAGAGCACGCCCGGCCATCACCTGCAGATCGCGTCCGCGCAGACGTTGACCGAACTGCCCAGGTACCGGCGGTTCCTGGACGCCGAGGTGTGCGGGTACGTCGAGGGATGGGGCCTGTACTGCGAGCGGCTGGCGGACGAGATGGGCCTGTACACGTCCGACACGGCACGGCTGGGCATGCTGTCCTTCGACGCGCTGCGTGCGTGCCGGCTGGTGGTCGACACCGGCATGCACCATCTGGGCTGGTCGCGCCAGCAGGCCAGGCAGTTCATGTGGGACAACACGGCGACCACGTGGGCCAACGTGCGCAACGAGATCGACCGCTACATCTCCTGGCCCGGCCAGGCACTCGCCTACGCCGTCGGCCGCCGCGAGATCCGCCGCCTGCGCGCACTCGCCGAGCGGCGGCTGGGCGCGGCTTTCGACATCCGCGAGTTCCACGGCACGGTCCTGGGCCACGCCGCCGTGCCGCTGGATGTGCTGGACGGCATCGTGACCCGCTGGCTCGATACGGCCGCGTAACGGCCGTCCGGCATCATGTCCGCGTGCTGACGACGGTGGGCGGGCGTGCCGTGGTGTCGACCGAGCGGTTGCGGGGCGGGTCCAAGAAGGGCATCTACCGGCTGGCACTGGACGACGGGACGTCCTGCGTCGCCTACGTCTGGGGCCCGGACGAGGACTACTGGCCGGCCGCCGAGACCGCCGCCGCCGATCCCTTCGGCCATGCCGGCGGACTCGCCCTGTTCCAGGCGGCCCACCAGACGCTGTCCGGGATCGGCGTGCGGGTCCCGAAACTGCTCGGCGTCGACGAGAGCCGGGCCATCGTCGAGGACGTGCCTGGCGGCTCGCTCGAAGCCATGGCCCACCGCGACCCGGCCGGTGCCGACGCGGTGACGACCCGGCTCGCCGAGATGGTCCGCACCATGCACCGGGTCCGGTCCGACCACT
The DNA here is from genome assembly GCA_036491115.1 of Pseudonocardiaceae bacterium. Classification (GTDB taxonomy): domain Bacteria; phylum Actinomycetota; class Actinomycetes; order Mycobacteriales; family Pseudonocardiaceae; genus DATEPR01. Next base: position 51,997 of record DASXCQ010000043.1, on the reverse strand, counting down.
ACGGCCGGCGCGGCGGCCGGGGTCGAGCGGATCGCTGCCGTGGCAACCGATGTGGCCGACCTGCTGCGGCGACGGCGGGCAGCGGTGTCGCCGCGCGCCTCGTACGGCCTCATCCACGGCGAACTCGGCCCGGACCACGTCCTGCTGGACGGCCGGGGCGAGCCGGTGCTGATCGATATCGAAACAGTGATGTCGTTCGACACCGAGTGGGAGCACGTGTTCCTGGAACTGCGTTTCGGTGACCGGTACCGCCGCTTCCACGCCGACGACCTGGACGAATCCCGCCTGGCCCTGTATCGGCTGGCCCAGTACCTGTCACTGGTGGCCGGCCCGCTGCGCCTGCTCGACGGCGACTTCCCGGACCGGGCCGGGATGATCGAGATCGTGACGCAGAACACGGAGCGGGTGCTGACCGAACTTCGGTGATCGTTAGGGTGTCGCCGTGTATCCAGAACCCCGCCTGGTCCGCGTGGACGACCGTGTGCTCACCGTCGAGGACACCGGCCCGGCAGACGGCTTTCCGGTGCTCGTCCACTCCCCGGACGGCTGCCGCCACATCGCGCCCACCGCCGCGCGCGAGGCCCGCGACGCCGGTCTCCGGCTGATCGGCTACGACCGGCCGGCGTACGGCGGATCGACCCCTCGACCCGGCCGCTCGCTCGCCGACTGCGTCCCCGACGTCGAGGCGATCCTGCGCGACCTCGACCTGGACCGGATCGCGGTGTGGGGATCCGCCGACGGCGCGCCGTACGCGCTGGCCACGGCCGCGCTGCTGCCCAAGGCGGTGGCCGCGGTCTGCCTGTTCGCGCCGCCCGGCCCGTACGGCGTGCCCGGATCCGACTTCCTCGACGGGATGGCGGAGCGCCACCGCGACGAGGTGGACGTCTTCTTCGCCGACCGCGCCGCCGCCCGGGAGCGGTTCCGCCGGGAGAGCACCGAACTGTACGACCGCGCGTGCACACCCGGCGGCGACGACGAGGCGGCCCACCACCTCGCGGCGGTCTACCGCGACGGCTGGACCCACGGCGACGACGGCCGCTGGGACGACTGGAGCGCGTTCCTGCGCCCGTGGGGCTTCGACTTCGCCGACATCATCGCCCCGGTCGGCCTGTGGCACGGCGATACGCCTGCCCACTCCCGCTGGCTGGCGTCCCAGATCCCGAACGGCACCACGCACCACTCGGAATCCGACGACAGCGACCGCCGACGGGCCCACACCTGGATCCGCGACCAGCTCGGCTGACTCACCGGCGCGGCTACCGTCGTCAGCATGATGGTATTCGCCCAGATCAGCGACATTCACCTGGACGGCGGCCAGCGCCGACTCGACCGGGCGCAGGCGGTGGCGTCGTATCTCGACGGACTGTCGATGCCCCTGGCGGCGGTCCTGGTCACCGGCGACATCGCCGACCACGGGCTGCCGGCCGAGTACGAGCAGGCGCGGGACCTGTTCGCCACCTCGCCGCATCCGGTGTTCCCGTGCCCGGGCAACCACGACCGGCGCCACGCCTACCGCGAGACGCTGCTCGGGACCGCCGGTTCGGACGCACCGGTCAACCAGGTGCACCGGACCGAGAACGCGCTGTTCGCGCTGTGCGACTCGACGATCCCCGGCCGCGACGATGGCCGGCTCGCCGACGAGACCGTCGCATGGCTGGACGACGCACTGGCCCGCCATCCGGACCTGCCGGCGTTCGTGTGCTGCCATCACCCGCCGGTCGAGTTGCACAGCCCGTTCAGCGACGGCATCCGGTTGACCGACGAGCAACGGCTGGCCGACGTGCTGGCACACCACCCACAGGTGGTGGCACTCCTGTGCGGGCACGCGCACACGCCGGCCGCCACCACCTTCGCCGGCCGACCGGTACGGGTGTCGCCGGGTGTGGCGTCCACCCAGGTGCTGCCGTGGGAGCAGGGCGACGGCTCGACCGACGCGGTGCCACCGGGAGTCGCGTTCCACGTGCTGGACGACCAGCGGCGGCTCACCACCCACTACCGGGTGGTGGTGTGACCGACGGTTCGTGTATCAACGGGTCGTGACGAGCGCGCGAATCGATCTCCGGTCCGACACGGTGGCGGGTCCCTCGGCCGCGATGCGGAAGGCCATGGCCGAGGCAGAGGTCGGCGACGACCTGTTCGACGACGACCCGACGGTCAACCGGCTGCAGGACCGGGTGGCCGAGCTGACCGGCAAGGCGGCCGCCCTGTACCTGCCGACCGGCACGTTGTGCAACGAGATCGCCATGCACGTGTACGCCCGGTCGGGGCACTTCGTGGTGTGCGAACAGAACGCACACGTGGGCGGCCACGAGGTCACGTCCGCCGCCCTGCTGTCCGGCGTCGCGTTCCGCTACCTGCCGTCGGTGGGCCGGGGCATGATCACGCCCGAGCAGGTCGCCGAGGCGCTGGAGCCCGACCCGTACGGCGTCAACGTGGTCGACCTGGTGACGCTGGAGAACACCCACCAGATCGGCGGCGGCACGCCGATCCCGGTCGACGAGGTGCGCGCGATCGCCACGGTGTGCCACGACCGCGGTGTCCCGCTGTACCTGGACGGCGCCCGGATCTTCAACGCCTGCACGGTGACCGGGGCGAAGCCGAGCGACTACGCGGCCGAGGTCGACTCGCTGATGTTCTGCCTGTCCAAGGGTTTGGGGGCGCCGATCGGCTCGGTCCTGGCCGGTGACGCCGACTTCATCGCCGAAGCGAAGCGGATGAAGATCCTGATGGGTGCGGGTTGGCGCCAGGCCGGCATCCTGGCCGCTGCCGGCCTGATCGCCCTGGAACAGGGCCCCGGCCGCCTGGCCGATGACCACGCCAACGCCCGCCGCCTGGCCGAAGGCGTCAACACGATCCTGCCCGACTCGGTCGACCTCGCCGCGGTCGCCACGAACATCGTCTTCGTCGACGTCTCGGCCACCGGCCACACCGCACCGGAATGGGCCGCCGCCCTGGCCGCCAACGGCCTGCTCGCCACCATGGTCGGCGGCCGGGTCCGCATGCTCACCCACGTGGAGATCGCCGACGCCGACATCGACCGGGTCCTCACCATCTGGCGCGACACGGCCGCCGAACTGGCCTGACCCGCCGTGTGGACACGTCGTCGCAGGCTCTCCTAGGGTAAGGACCTCGGCGAAGGAGGCATCCGTGACGTCTTTGCCCCCACCTGACGCGGCCCGGTTGGCGGCGCTCAGCGAGCATTTCGGGTTCGGCCTGTCCACCGAGGAACTGGCCGACTTCGCGCCCGCCGTCGCCGGCTCGCTGGACGCCTCGGTCGCCGTCGAGGCGCTCTACGAACGCACCGCTCCCGCACCGCCGGACCGGGCCTGGACCAGCCCCACCGACGAGCAGAACCGGCTCGGCGCCTGGTACGTCACGACGTCGATCACCGAGTCCGCCGACGGCCCGCTGGCCGGTCGCACGGTCGCCGTCAAGGACAACGTCTCCGTCGCCGGCGTGCCGATGATGAACGGATCGCGCTCGGTGGAGGGCTTCGTGCCGCGCCGGGACGCCGTGGTGGTGCGCAGGTTGTTGGACGCGGGTGCGACCGTCAAGGGCAAGTCGGTGTGCGAGGACCTGTGCTTCTCCGGCGGCAGCTTCACGTCGCAGCCGGCTCCGGTACTCAACCCGTGGGACGTGACGCGGAACGCGGGCGGGTCGTCCAGCGGCAGCGGCGCGCTGGTCGCCAGCGGCGAGGTCGACCTCGCGTTGGGCGGCGACCAGGGCGGTTCGATCCGCATCCCGAGTGCCTTCTGCGGTGTGGTCGGGCACAAGCCGACCCACGGCCTGGTGCCCTACACCGGCGCGTTCCCGATCGAGCGGACCATCGACCACCTCGGCCCGATCACCAGGACGGTCGCCGACGCGGCTCTGGTGCTCACTGTTCTGGCCGGCGTCGACGGCCAGGACCCGCGCCAGCCCGACACGATCGAACCGGTCGACTACGTGGCCGCACTGGCCGAGTCGGCAGAGGGACTGCGGGTCGGCGTGGTGGGCGAGGGCTTCGGCACCGCCGTGTCCGGGCCGGGTGTCGACGACTCGGTGCGGGCCGCGCTGGAGGTGCTGCGCTCGGCCGGGCTGACCGTGTCGGACGTGTCGATCCCGTGGCACGCCGACGCGATGCACGTGTGGAACGTGATCGCCACCGAAGGCGCGTCGTACCAGATGATCGACGGCAACGCCTTCGGCATGAACGTCGAGGACTTCTACGACCCCGAACTGATTACCCACTACGCCCGCCAGCGCGTGGCCCGCGGCTCGGAGCTGTCCAGGACCGTGCAGCTGGTCGGGCTGTCCGGCAGGTACACGTACGAGGTGGGCGGCGGCCGCTACTACGCGATGGCCCGCCACCTCGCCCGCGAACTGCGCGCGGCCTACGACGCGGCACTGGACGAGTTCGACGTCCTCGCGATGCCCACCCTCCCGTACACCGCGCGACAGATCCCGCCACCCGACGTCAAACTGGCCGACTACCTGGACACCGCGCTGTCGATGACCGGCAACACCGCGCCGTTCGACGTGTCCGGCCACCCGGCGTGCTCGGTCCCGGCCGGCCTGGTCGACGGGCTGCCCGCCGGCCTGATGCTGATCGGCAGGCGCTTCGCCGACGCCACCGTGCTGCGGGTGGCGCACACCTACGAACAGGCGGTCGGCGGCTTCGCCCGGCCGCCGAGGGAGAGCTGATGGACCTGCCCGTGCCCGAGGACGACGGCGCCGCCGACCACCTGCCCGGAACGGCGTTGCCCGCACTGGAGTTCGTCGGCACCTCCGGCGAACCGGTCAGTTTGGACAAGCTCGGCGCCGGCCGCACCGTGCTCTACGTGTACCCGCGCACGGGCCGGCCGGACACGGAACTGCCCGACGGCTGGGACGCGATCCCGGGCGCCCGAGGCTGCACACCCGAGGCGTGCGGCTTCCGTGACCACCACGCCGATCTGGTCGAAGCGGGTGCTGCCGGGGTGTTCGGACTGTCCGGTCAGGACACCGAATACCAGCGGGAAGCCGTGGAACGCCTACGGTTGCCGTTCCAGATGCTGGCCGACCCGTCGCTGAAACTGGCGGAGGCGCTGAACCTGCCCACGTTCGAGGCAGGCGGAATGACGCTGTACCGGCGACTCACGATGATCGTCCAGGACGGCGTGATCGAGCACGTGTTCTACCCGGTGTTCCCACCGGACGAGCACGCCGAACAGGTGCTGGCCTGGTTCAGGGCGCACTGATCAGCGCGGCCAGCGCCGGCAGTTGGGCCGGGTCGGCGAGTGCCGAGCCCACGGCCACCACGTCGGCGCCCGCGGCGAGGAAGTCCTGGGCGTTCGTGGCGTCGATGCCGCCCGTGGCGACGAGGTGGACGCCGGGGAACGGGCCGCGCAGCGCTTCGATGTGGGCCGTGCCCAGGACGCCGGCCGGGAACAGCTTCAGCCACGTGTGGCCGGCGCGCAGCGCGGTCTGCAACTCGGTCGGCGTGGCGACACCGGGCAGGTGCGGCAGGCCGGCTCGGTGGGAGTGTTCCGCGACGACCGGGTCATGGCCGGGCGCCACGGTGAACGCGGCACCCGCCGCCCGGACGGCGTCGACCTGGTCCACCGTGTACACCGTGCCGGCCCCGACCAGTTGATCGTGCCCGGCGGCGACCACGGCCCGCAGCGACTCGACCTGTGACGGCACCTCCACGGTCACCTCGACGGCGGTGACACCCAACTCCCACGCCCGCTCGGCCATGGCGACCGTCCGCTCGGCGTCGAAACCGCGCAGGATCGCCATCAGCGGCCGGCCGGCGAACAGATCAGCGAAGAAGTCACCCATGATCACTCCCGGTCAGCTCCAGCCGAGCCCATTTCTCGGCAGGCAGGTCGATCCGCTCCCGCAGCCACGACCGGGACGGCAGCCGCCCGTGGTCGCTGCGCACACTCAACGCGGCCGCCGCGACCAGATGCCCGAACCGCAGCCGCGCCACGTCACCGAGCCCTTCCAGCACAGCGGCCAGGTAACCGGCGGCGAACGCGTCACCCGCACCGACCGGCTCCACCACGGTCACGGCCGGGGTCGGCACGAACAGGTCCCGCCCGTACGCGCCGACCGCACCGTCCTTCACCACCACCGTCTCCGGGTGGGGGAGCAACTCGTGCACCGCGGCCGGCGTCGGGCAACCCCACAGCGCCCGCGCCTCGTCGAAGCCGACGAACACCACGTCGCTGGCGTCGGCCAACTCGGCCAGCACCGGTGCCGCCTCGTCGACCGGCCACAGTGCGGGCCGGTAGTTCACGTCGAAGCTCACCAGCCGACCCGGCGCCCGGTCCCGGACCGCCGTGCGCACCAGCTCCCGCGCACACGAGGAGAGCGCGGCCGTGATGCCGGTCAGGTGCAGGATCCGCCCGTCGGCCACCATCGGGTCGTCCAGCGCGTCCGGCCCCAATGCCGCGGCCGGCGACCGCTCGCGGTAGTAGTGCACCGTCGTCTGCCCGGCGCCGGGATCCTTGACGTAGAGACCGGTCCGGCCGGGCACCCGCACCACGGCACTGATGTCCACCCCCGCCGCGCCGAGTTGTCGGAGTACGAGCTCACCGAACGGGTCGTCACCGAGCCTGCTCACCCACCGCGCGGAGTGCCCCAGCTCGACCAGGTAGATGGCCACATTGGACTCGGCGCCACCCACGTGCACGGCAAGAGTGGTCGCATCGGCCAAGGGCACCGGCTCCTGCGGCACCAACATCACCATCGTCTCGCCGATGGTGACGACCTCGACGGTCATCGACCGAGCCAGCCGCCGTCCACGGGCACCAGCGCCCCGTGCACGTAGTCCGACGCGCGGGACGCGAGAAACACCGCCACCCCGGCCAGATCCTCCGGCCGCCCCCAGCGGCCGGCCGGAATACGATCCACAATGGACCTGCTGCGGTCCGGGTCATCCTGCAACGCCTGGGTGTTGTCGGTGGCGATGTAGCCGGGCACGATCGCGTTGACGTTCACCCCGTGCGGCGCCCACTCGTTCGCCAACGCCCGGGTGAGCCCGGCGATCCCGGACTTGGCCGCGGTGTATCCGGGCACGAACAGGCCGCCCTGGAAGCTGAGCACCGATGCCGTGAACACGATCTTGCCGGCACCCCTGGCCAGCATCGCGGCGCCGATCTCCCTGGTCAGCACGAAATGCGAGGACAGGTTCACGGTCAGCACGTGGTCCCAGTCCTCGTCCGGGTGCTCGGCAGCGGGCCGGCGGGCGATGGTGCCCGCGTTGTTCACCAGGATGTCGACCTGCCGCTCGGCCATGCGCCGCCCGAAGGCGAGCACCGCGGCCCGGTCAGCGAAGTCGACCCGGTGTCCCGCGAACGACCTGCCGTGCGCGGTGACCCGGCGTTCCACTTCGCTGCCGGTGGCCTCCAGGTGCGCGCTGGCCGCGATCACGTCCGCGCCTGCGGCGGCCAGCGCGTCCGCCATGGCCAGTCCGATGCCGCGCCGGGCGCCGGTCACCAGTGCGACCTTGCCGGTCAGGTCGAACAGTCCCGTCATGCCCGCCGCCACTCCGCCTCCTCCCGGCGCTGCCGAGCGCGCACGCCGTTCCACCCGTCCGACTCGACGTGCGCCACGAGCACGCCGTCCCGTTCCTCGACGTCGTACCGCGACATCGGCCGCAGCGCGATGTCCACCGGCGTCCCGGCCAGCCGGTCGAACGCCCAGGAGTGGTTGGCACAGCGGAACACGTCGCCCAGGTCCTCGATGTCGCCACCGGTGTGCGGGCACACCGCGGAGAACAGTCGCCACTCGTCGCCGTCGCGGGTCAGGAAGTAGTCGGAGCCCACGACCTCGACGCGGGCGGGCAGCCTCCCGAAGTCGGCCGCCCGCCCCAACTCGACGGCGTCGATCACCGAGCCGTCAGCCCAGCATCTCCGGCCGCTCCCACGGTTGGCCGAGCACGTGGTGCGCCAGGAAGGCGAACACCGTCTCGTACCAGACCTTCGCGTGGTTGGGCGTCAGGATCCAGTGGTTCTCGTCCGGGAAGTACAGGAACTTGTGCGGGGACGAACCGTCCGGGGCCTTGGACCGGGACTGGAGATCCCACCACAGCCGCAGCGCCTCACCGATCGGTACCCGGTAGTCGCGGTCACCGTGGATCACCAGCATCGGCGTGACGATCGCGTCGGCGGACAGATGCGGCGAGTTCCGCTCCGCCATCTCCGCCGTCATCTCGCGCATCCAGAAGAACGACGCGTCCGTGGTGGTGCCGAACTGGTCCAGCGCCCACAGCGACGCGTGCGTGACGATCGCGCTGAACCGGTCGGTGTGGCCGGCCACCCAGTTGGCCATGTAGCCGCCGAACGAGCCGCCCATCGCGGCCGTGCGGTCCGCGTCGATGTCGTCGCGCGCCACCGTCGCGTCGGTGACGGACATCAGGTCGGTGAACGGGGCCTCGCCCCACCTGCCCCAGCCGCGACGGATCATCTCGATGCCGTAGCCGGTGGACAGCGCGGGGTCGGGCAGCAGCACCGCGTACCCGCGGGCCACCGCCAGCCACGGGTTCCACCGCCAGGTCCAGGCGTTCCACGAGCCGAGCGGACCACCGTGGATCCACAGCAGCAGCGGTGCCGGGTGGGCCGCGTCGGCGTCGTGCGGCAGCGCCAGCCAGGCCCGCACCGGAGTGCCGTCGGCCGCGGTGGTGGTGACCTCGTCCAGCCGGCCGGGCAGGTCCAGCGGCTCGGCCGGTCCACGCAGTTCCCGCACCGCACCGGACCCGTCCGCCGGCACCCGCACCGGCGTGCGCGGGCTGGCCCACGACGTCCGCAGCGCGTACACCCAGCGGCCGTCGGGGGAGACGTGGATGTCGGCGTAGGTGAAGTCGTCCGACGTGATGCGGGTGGCCTGGCCGGTGGTCGCGTCCACCCGCCAGATCGGGCACCGGCCCTGGTCGTCCGCGGTCACGATCAACGCGGTGCCGTCCGGCGTCCACTGTCCGACGTGCGGCCAGCGGTCCCACTCGGCAGTCAGCGGGCGCACCTCGCCGCCCGCCGTCGGCACGATCGCCAGCCATTCGTCGCCGGGATCGTGCGGGGTGGACCGCCGGTTCACCCGAATGGCCACCTGGGTGCCGTCCGGCGACAGCGTCGGCGAGTCGTACTGGTGGTCGGGGTCGTCGGCGAGCGTGCGCCGTTCGCCGGTCGCGACGTCGATCGCCACGACGGTGCCGCGCTGCGAGCCGCCCGGCTCGGCGACGGTCCAGGTGGCGACGATCGTCGCGCCGTCCGCCGTGATGTCCCAACTCGACTCGCTCCGCAACGCCCGACCGACATGCCCGGTCAGGTCGCGGGGCTCGGCGTCACCCGCGACGAACAGCCGGGTGCTGGTCGGACCGAGGTCGTGGTCCCAGAACCGGACCGGGTACTCCTCGTGCAGGATCGCGCTGACGTGCGAGTCCTTCCGCAGCTTGCGGACGCTCTGGTCGGTGTCCGTGCCGTCGGCGGAGGGCAGCAGCGCCGACCCGAACGCGACTGTGCCGGCCTGTTTGGCGACCCGCACGCCCTGCACGCCACCGGCCATGCTGGCCACCCGCCGGGCGTCGCCGCCACCGGCGGGCAGTCGCCACAGCGCGGCGGTCGAACCGGTGGGGTCGCCGGGATCGGCGTCGGGCAGCGGCCGCTTCGACACGAACAGCAGGTCGCCGGACGGGGTGAACGCCGGACTCGACTCGCCCTCCGCGCTGTTGGTCAGCTGCCGCGCCGGCTGCTCGCCGTCGGGATCGACCTCCCACAGCGAACTCCGGTAACAGGTGTGCTCACGGTCCGGCGTCGACATGGTGACGACGAGCCGTCGTCCGTCCGGCGAGAGCCGGAGGCCCTCCACCCTGGGCAGGTCGACGTAGACGTCGAGGTCGGTGAACGGTCCTCCAACGGTGGCGGCAGAACTCGAGTCGCTGGTCACACCACATTCTTACCACTGCTAACGGCTGTTGCGGAGGGTCGCGGCCAACGATTCCGGCACCTGTGATCAGGGCCAGCACGCGTCCGGTTCCATGCCCCTGACGATGCGCCGGGCGATGGTGGTCAGTTCGCCAACCTCGTCCTCGGTGAGCCTGTCGAACACCTGGCGCCGGACGGCCTCGGCGTGCTTGGGCGCCGCCGAGACGATCAGGTCCCACCCGGCCTCGGTGAGGATCGCGTGGGTGTAGCGGCGATTGTCCGGGGACGGTTCACGGCGGACGGCGCCCCGGCTCTCCAGCTTCTTGATCACGTTCGACAGCCGGGACAGCGATCCGTTGACGATCGCGGCCAACTCGCCCATGCTCAGCGCCCGACAGTCCGCTGTGGACAGCGCGCTGAGCACGAAGTACTCGAACAGCGTCAACTGGGAGTCGCGCTGGAGCTGCGTCTCCAGTGCGGCGGGGAGCTTGATCATCACCCCGGCCAGGGCCTGCCAGGCGTCCTGCTCGGCCGGAGTCAGCCAGCGGACGTCCCCCGGCGTCTCGGTGGACTGGTCCATGGCTACAGCGTAAGGGCCTGACGGGCGTGTGTCGTACACCTCATGCTTCAATCTTGAAGCATCTGATACCTTGAGTTCAAATTTGAACCGTGAGTGAGAGGGAGTCGTCATGTCGCTGTTCCGGCTGGATGCCAGCATTCGCCTGGAGGGCTCGGCGAGCCGTGAGCTCGCCGATCTCGTCGAGGCCGAGTGGGTCCAGGCCCGCGGGGACGAGGACGTCCGCAGGCGGCACATCGGGGTGGACGTCCTGCCGGCCGACGCGTGGCCCTCGGCCGTGGCCGCGTCCTTCGTGCCGGAAGGCGAGCGCGACGACCGGCAGCGGGAGGCAACCGCGCTGGTCGGCAGGCTGATCGACGAACTGCTCGACGCCGACGCCGTGCTGCTGGCCGTCCCGCTCTACAACTACGGCGTCTCGCAGCACATCAAGACCTATCTCGACCTGATCATGACCGACCGGCGGGCGACCTCCCCCGACCCGCTGCTCGCCGGGAAGCCGGTCGTGCTCGTCACCACCCGGGGCGGCGCCTACGGCCCCGGCACGCCCCGGCACGGCTGGGACCACTCGACCGGCTACCTGCGGCGCATCCTGGCCGACCAGTGGGGCGCCGAGCTCACCGTCATCGAGCGGGAGTTCACCCTGGTCGGCGTGAACCCGGCGCTGGACTCGTTCACCGAGGTCGCCGCCGATCTGCATATCGCCGCCCGCGACACCGCCGTGGAAGCGGGCCGCACGCTGGCCGTGGCCACGCCCAGCCGGGTGTGACTCAGCAGGCCCGCGTCCGGCCGTCGCGGAAGAACCGGACGACGCCGTCCACGTCACCGAGTTCGGCGACCGGCCGTGCGGCACCGAACGGCGCGTTCCAGAACGGCCCCTCGCGACGTTCGAACGGCCCGACGTAGGCGTAGGGCGCGACGCTGTAGTCGTCGCCGGGCGACACCCCGTAGTTCACCTCGTCCGCCGCGATCGCGACATCGAAATGTTCCGGCCACAGCACTGGTTCGTCACCGCCCAGCGCCCGCAGCGCCCGGTCACCGGTGACCAGTGCCGACAGCACCATCGCCACCGCCGCCGGGTCCAGAGTGATCATCTCGTCCGGCCCGATACCCGGACCGCCCGAGTAGACGTCCACCGGCGCACCGGCGTCGATACCCGCCGACGCCGCCACATCCGCGTAGCTGCGTCCGGCCAGCGGCACCCGCCCGGCCGTGATGACCAGGTCGGTGCCCTCGACCCGCAGCGCGGGCGTGGCCGCCGTGGCGAAGCCGCCGTCCACCACCCGCAGGTCGATCCGGCCGGTGGCACGGTGTTGCGGGCCTGCCAACAGCAGTTCCGCGACACCGTGCAGGGATTGCCGAGTCATGGCCAGTACCTGGTCGTCCATGCGTTGCAGGCTACGGGGTCGCCGACGGTCGCGCCGATCGCGATCCCGGCGACGTTCGACGGCTGTTCGGCGTGGGCAGCAGGAAGACCAGCAGTCCGGTCGCCACGGCTGCCGCCAGGCAGAACAGGGCAGCCACCTGGATCGCGGCGGTGTAGGCGGCCGGCAGGCTGCCCGGCGCACGGGTCGCGGCACCTGCCGGCAGAGTCGCGAACAGCGCGGTGCCGACGATCGCCACGCCCAGCGCCTGGCCGAGCCGCTGCGCCGTGGCCACCACACCGCCCGCCGACCCCGCGTCGTCGAGCGTGACCTCGTGGAGAATGACCCCGATGATCGGGGCGCCGAGCAACAATGCGCCCGCGCCCGCGACGAACGTGCCCGGTGCCAACCACGGACCGTCGACCCGGGTGCCCAGCAGATGAACGGCGGCGATCGTGCCCGCCGTACCGACGGCGAGCAGGGTGGCGCCCGCGTGCAGCGCGTGCCGGCCGAACCGCCGGACCGCTCTGTCCGAAACGGACGATCCGACGAACGTCCCGACCGCGAACGGCAACAGTGCCAACCCGCCGGCCACCGGTGACGCACCGAGCCCGAGTTGGAGATACGCCGACAGCGCGAACTGCAGGCTGGCGAAGCACACGAACTGGCAGACCACGATCGCCACACCCGCACCGAACACGCGGTCACGGAACAGTGCCACGTCGACCAACGGCGTCCGGCGGGTCCGTGTCTCCCAACGGACGAATCCGGCCGACACCGGCACCGCGGCCACCAGCAGCACGGAACTCGACCACGGCCAACCCTGCCCGTAACCCTGGATGAGCGGGAACTCCAGCAGCAACAACGCCACCGCCAGCAGGACCACGCCGACCGGATCGGTGCCACCACCGCGCGCCCTGTGCTCCGGCAGGACCCGGCCGGCGGCAACCAGCGCCACCACGCCGATCGGCACGTTCAGCAGGAAGATCGACCGCCACGCCAGACCCCACACGTCGGCGCCGATCAGCACCCCGCCGAGCACCGGGCCGGCCGCCGACGCGATCCCGGCCACCGCGCCGTACCAGGTGAACGCCCTGCCGCGGACCTCGGGCGGGAACGCCGCCTGGATCATGGCCAGGATGGCCGGGTTCATCATGCCGGCCGTGACACCCTGCAATACCCGCCAGCCGATGATCTGGTCCGCCGTCGATGCCGTGCTGCACAGCAGGGACGCGACCGTGAAGCCCGCCATGCCGACCACGAACATCCGCCGGTGACCGATCTGGTCGCCCAGCCGCCCGGCGGGGATGAGCACCAGGCCGTAGGCGAGCGCGTAGCCGCTGAGCATCCACTGGGCCGCCGGGTACCCGGCGTGCAGGCTCCGCTGCACCGCAGGGATCGCCACGTTCATGATCGTGCCGTCCAGCAGGATCATGAAGAAGCCGGTCAGGACCACCGCCAGTACGGTCCAGCGATTCCGGTCGGGCATCAGCGATCGACCAGTTCGAAGGTGACGGCGGGCCGCCCGCCGAACCGGTCGGCAGCGCCCGTCGTGGCGTTGGTGAGGAGTGTGGTGGCGTAGTCGTGCGGGTCGTCGTTGGTCAGCGCGGCGACGTAGGTGGCGTGTGCGGCCAGCGACGCGATGGCTCGGTCGAGGGTGTCGGTGACGTCGACCGCATGCGTGGCCAGTGGGGACGCGTTGATCCCCACCCAGCGCACACCTGACCACGGCCGGAGGCCCTCGTCGGCGAGGGAACGGAACAACCATTCGTTGCCCGCGTCGGCGGTGGCGTCCAGCACGGCACGACCGACGGCACGGTGGTCCGCCGTGTTCCAGCGGCCGGGTGCCCAGTAGTCGTGGTGGTTGATGGTGAGCACGAGTTCGGGCCGTCGGCACCGGATGATCCCGGTGAGGTCCTGTCGCAGCGCGACGCCCTCCTCGATCGTGCCGTCGGCGTGCCGGCGGAACTCGACGTCCGACACGCCGACCAGACCGGCGCTGCGCCGCTGCTCCTGCTCCCGGATCGGCCCGGCCCGATCCGGATCGAGGCCGGCGATACCCGCCTCACCGCTGGTCACCATGACGTAGCCGACGTCCCGCCCGGCGGCGGTCCACGCCGCCACCGCGCCGGCCATCCCGTACTCGACGTCGTCCGGGTGGGCCACGATCACCAGGGCCCGCTCCCAGTCCGACGGCATCTGTGCCAGCTGTTCAGCCATACCACGAAGGTTACCCGCTGTGTACTTCATAAACTACACGACTAGTGTAGTTTGATGTCGTACAGTCGTTCCGGACAAGGGAGTCGACAGTGGCCCGATCCATCGTGGAGCCGCGCAACCTGCGCAGCGAACGCACCAGGGCGGAGCTGCTCGCCGCCATGCGGTCGCTGTTGGAGGAACACGGATTCCAGGCCCTGTCCATGGCGGCTGTCGCCGAGCGGGCCGGTGTGACCCGCAGGGCGGTGTACCTGCACTTCAACTCACGCACCGACCTGGTCACCGCGCTGTTCGACCACGTCAGCCGCGAGGAGGGTCTCGCCGGGTCGCTGCAGGCCGTCTGGGACGCTCCGTCCGCCGTCGACGCGCTCGACGAATGGGCCCGACACCTGGCCAGGTACACGCCGAGGGTGCTGGCCGTGGACAACGCCGTCGAACTCGTGCGCGACCACGACGACGACGCCCGCAAGCACTACCGGACCGTCGTCCGGCAGCAACGGGCGAATGCCCGCCGCGTGATCAGGTGGCTGTACCAGGACGGGGTCCTGGTCCCCGACTGGACGGTCGACACGGCCACCGAGCTGCTCTGGGCGCTCATGTCGGCCGACGTCGTGCGCCGGCTCGTGGTCGACCTGCACTGGTCCCGCAAGCAACTGGCGGAACATCTCGTCCGGACGTTCCGCTCCGTGTTCGTCGCCCCGAACGGAAGGGAATGATCATGCCGCTGAAGGTGGCCGTCATCTACTACTCCGCCACCGGCAACGTCCACCGGCTCGCCGCCGCGTTCGCCGAGGGCGCGCGGGAGGCGGGCGCGGAGGTGCGGTTGCGCCGCGTCGAGGAACTCGCACCGGACGCGGCGATCGACAGCAACCCGGCGTGGCGCGACCACGTCGATGCGACCGCCGACATCCCGCCGGCCACCCACGACGACCTGCGCTGGGCCGACGCCTACGCCTTCGGCACCCCCACCCGCTACGGCAACGTGGCGGCCCAGCTCAAGCAGTTCATCGACACCACGGCCGGCCTCTGGGCCGCGGGCGAACTGTCCGACAAGGCCGTCACGGGCTTCA
Organism: Pseudonocardiaceae bacterium; assembly: GCA_036491115.1. GTDB lineage: Bacteria > Actinomycetota > Actinomycetes > Mycobacteriales > Pseudonocardiaceae > DATEPR01. Next base: position 36,888 of record DASXCQ010000043.1, on the reverse strand, counting down.
CGTCCGCCATCAACACCCACGGCGGCAACGAGGCCACCCTGCTCGCGCTGTACAACACGATGTACCACTGGGGTGCCGTCATCGTCCCGCCCGGCTACACCGCCGACGAGTTCGGTGCCGCGGGCGGCAACCCCTACGGCGTCTCGCACCCGTCGATGGAGGGCGCGCCGGGGGAGCGGGCGCTCGCCGCCGCGCGGGTGCAGGCCCGGCGGCTGGTCCGGATCGGGGGGTCGATCGCCGCCGCCCGGGTCGCCGCGTAGCCGAAGATCCGGTAATCCGAGGGACAGTGGGTGCATGCGCGTGACGGTGGTGGGCAGTGGCGACGCTTTCGGTTCGGGTGGACGGTTCCAGACCTGTGTCGCGCTGGCGCCGGAACGGACGCCGACCGTCCTGGTGGACTGCGGCGCGACCAGTCTCGTCGCGCTGCGCCGCCAGGACATCGACCCGAACGAGATCGACACGGTGCTGATCACGCACCTGCACGGCGACCACTTCGGCGGCCTGCCCTTCCTGATCCTGGACGGCCAGTTCCGTCGCCGCACCCGCGACCTCACCGTCGTCGGCCCGCCCGGCACCGGCGATCGACTCCACCAGGCCATGGAGACCCTGTTCCCCGGCTCCGGCAGCGTGCACCGCCGCTTCGGCATCCACCTCATGGAGCACACCGATCGGCGCACCAGCGAACTGGGCTCACTTCGCGTGACACCGTTCGAGGTGCGTCACGCCTCGGGCGCGCCCGCCTACGCCGTGCGGGTCGAGTCGCCGACCGGATCGGTGGCGTACTCCGGTGACACCGAGTGGACCGACGCGCTCATCGAGGCGGCCGAGGGTGTCGGATTGTTCCTGTGTGAGGGATACAGTCCGAATCCGGTTCGGTGGCATCTGGACCTCGACAGCCTCGGCCACAACCGCGCTCGGCTCACCTGTGAGCGCCTGATCCTGACCCACCTGTCGCCGTCTGCGCTGGTCAGCGACTTGTCCGGCTGGAAGGTCGCCCACGACGGCCTGGTCGTCGACCTCTGACGGCAGCGCAATCCGGCGGATGCGTGTCCCCATGGTCGGTGGGCAAACTAGTACCAACGTCCAATACCGGACTACCCCTCCCGTCCGTCACGATCAGTGGCAGCGCATAACCGGCGGGTGCACCCCCACAGCACCGCGGGCCACACTGGAGCGGAGCACCGCACTGACGTTGGCCACCGCACCCGCCGGCTGTGCCGCCCAACGCGGTCCGGCGGACTGCCCGTTTCGTGATAGGAAACGGGCATGTCCGACGACGAATCCGCCACCCGGCCCGCCGATCCGTGGACCGATCTCACCACGTTCGCCAGCCTGCCCCGCGTGGGCGGCCATTGGCTGTCGCCCGACGGCCGCCGCGTCGTGGTCGGCCTGGCGACCCGCGACACCACCCGCGACCGCTACGTGACCGCCCTGTGGGACGTCGACCCCACCGGTGACCGGCCGTCCCGCCGGCTGACCCGCAGCGCGCAGGGCGAGTCCGGCGCCGCCTTCACCCCGGCCGGCGACCTGTTGTTCGTGTCGAAGCGGCCCGATCCGGACGGCGACGACGACGGCGGTGCCGCGCTGTGGTTGCAACCGGCTGCCGGTGGTGACGCCCGCCTGCTGGCCGGTCCACCCGGCGGGGTGCGCGGTGTGGTGGTGAGTGCCGGCGGGATCGTCGTGGCCGGGGTGTCGATGTTGCCGTCGGCGACCGACTTCGAGAGCGACCGCGCGCTGCGCGACGAACGCGACGATGCGAAGGTCACGGCGATCCTGCACGAGGAGTTCCCGGTCCGGTACTGGGACCACGACCGGGGGCCGGCCCATACCCGCCTGGTCGTCGGCGACCTGACCACGGCCGACGACCGGCTGACGCTGCGGGACCTGACCGGTCACGTGGGCTCCGCACTGGACGAGGACACCTCCTGGGACATCGCCCCGGACGGCCGCACCGTCGTGACCACGTGGACCGAGCCCGAACCGGGCGGCTCGCAGCGCACCACACTGGTGGCCATCGACATCGAGACCGGCGAGCGCCGGGTGCTCGCGACCGATGCCGAGCACCAGTACGAGCAGCCGAAGATCTCACCGGACGGCACGCAGGTCGCGTGCGTCGTGGAACGGCTGCCCACCCCGGAACTCCCCAATGACAACTGGTTGGGCGTGCTACCGGTCGCCGGCGGCGACGTGCGGGCGGTCGCGAAGGACTGGGACCGGTTGCCGAGGGGGCCGCACTGGACGCCGGACGGGCGGAGCCTGATCGTGACCGCCGACCACGACGGCCGCTGCCCGGTGTGGCGGGTCGACGTGGAGTCCGGCGCGGTCACGCGGCTGACCGGCGACCACGGCGCGTATGACAGCATCGGCGTCACTCCGGACGGCCGGTGGGTGCACGCGCTGCGCGCGGCGATGGACTGCGCCGCCGAGCCGGTGCGGATCGCGGTCGACGGCAGCGGCACGGTCGAGACGCTGCGCGGACCGGCGAGCACACCGACACTGCCGGGCACGCTGACCGAGGTGACCACGACCGGCGAGGACGGCACTCCGGTGCGGGCCTGGCTGGCGCTGCCGCACGGCGCGAGCGCCGAATCGCCCGCACCGCTGCTGCTCAAGATCCACGGTGGACCTGTCATGTCGGCCAACACGTGGACGTGGCGGTCCTGCTCGTGGGTGTTCGTGGCCCGCGGGTACGCCGTCCTGATGCCCGATCCCGCGCTGTCCACCGGTTACGGCGTCGACTTCATCCGCCGTGGCTGGACCACGTGGGGCGACGCGCCCTACACCGACCTGATGCGGATCACCGACGCGGCGCAGGCACGCGACGACATCGATGCCAGCCGCACCGGGGCGATGGGCGCGTCGTTCGGCGGCTACATGGCCAACTGGATCGCCGGCCACACCGACCGGTTCGCCGCGATCGCCACCCACGCCTCGGTGTGGGACCGCAACGCGTCCATCGAGTCCAACGACATGTCGTTCTGGTTCCGCAGGTCGCTGTCCCACGAGGCGGCGGATGCCATGTCACCACACCATTTCGGCGACTCGATCACCACGCCGATGCTGATCACCCACGGCGGCCGGGACTACCGGGTACCGCTGAGCGAGGGCATGAAGCTGTGGTGGGCGCTGTCGTCGCGGGCCAAGACCGGCAACGGGTCCAGCCCGCACAAGTTCCTGTACTTCCCCGACGAGACCCACTTCATCGGCTCGCCCAACCACAGCCGGCTGTGGCACGCGGCGGTCACCGCGTTCTTCGACCACCACGTGCTGGGCAAGCCGTGGCAACGTCCTGATCTCCTGGGCTGAGGACGCGGAACTCATCGGGGACGGCGAGGATGGTGCGATGGAGTTTCTGGTGGACATGGTGACCACCGTGCCGGCCGGCACGTCCGACGACGAGGTGGCCGCCATGCGCACCCGCGAGGCGGCGCGGGCGGCCCAGCTGATCGGGCAGGGCAACCTGCTGCGGCTGTGGCGGCCACCGCTGGCGCCGGGCGAGTGGCGGACCTGGGGACTGTTCAGCGCCGACGACGCGGACGCGCTGGAGACGCTGTTGGCGTCGATGCCGCTGCGGGTGTGGCGACACGACACCGTTACCCCGTTGACCCCGCACCCGAGCGACCCCGGGCCGTCCCGGTAGGGCGGTGCGGATCGTCGTCGGGCAGCCAGGCCGACCGGTCGGCCAGGCCCGGCACGTCCACGTCGCGGGTGAGGGCGTCCACCACGGCGAGCACCTCGGCGCGGCTCTCGTCCCGCCGCCACACCAACGACCACGTCCAGTACGGCGACGGGTCCACCACCGGGCGGCGGGACAGGCCGGGCGGCAGCGGTGACGTCTGGCCCTTGGGCGAGTTGACCACCGGGCGGCGCAGCCTGCGGACGTGGTCGACGAACGCGGGCCCGGTGACGCCACCGGCGTCGATCCGCAGCGCGGTGGCACCGGTGGCGCGGGCGAACTGTTCGGCCCAGACGTTCCACGACGCCCAACCGGCGACGTCCGCGTCCACGAGGACGGTCGTGTCCTCGGCCCGGACGTCGGACGTGTCGTCGCCCACCACGACGGTGTACAGCCGGTCGGCGCCGAGCAGCCGGGCGGACATGCCGTACTGGTCCAGGTCGGTCGTCGTCACCCAGCAGATCGCCAGGTCGATGCTGTGGTCGGCGACGCGGGCGGCCTGGGTGTGGGATGGCATCACCCAGGTGTCGACGTGCAGTTCGGCCGTGCCGGCGACGCGGGCGAGCAGGTCGGGCGGGCGCCAGTTGACGTAGCCCAGCCGCACCGGAGGGCGGCTCGCCAGGTCGACGGCGCGCCTGCGCACCTCGTCAGCCTGTTGGAGCAGGTCGCGGGCCTGGGGGAGCAGAGCGACGCCGGGCGTGGTGAGCGACACCGAGTGGCGGTCGCGTTCGAAGAGTTGGACGCCCAGATCCCGTTCCAACGCCTTGATCTGCTGGGACAGCGACGGACCGGCGATCCGCAGCCGAGCGGCGGCGCGGCTGAAGTTCAGCTCCTCGGCGACAACCACGAATTTTCTAATACGTTCCAAGTCAAGTGCTGACCTGCTCAAATCCGTCATGTAGCCGCCTTCCACACCTTTGACCGCCGCTTGGATGTGAGCGTCACCGTGCATGGGTCGATGATTCCCATCCCCGCCCGATCGTGCCCGGATGGCCGCTGGGAGGCTGCGACCCTTCGCCACATCGTCAAGTAGCTGTTCTACCTGCGTATGTCTCCGACGATGCCCCTGGACTGCCTACCGCCAACTCGACTGTGCACCAGTTGATGGATGAAGACCTGCCGGTCACCGGCCGATAGGCTGGCAGCGCGGGCTGTGCCCGCAGTGCCCTCAGCTGAGCCTTGATGAGTACCGTCTCTCCATCCGCATCAGCAGCCTGCGGGCAGGTGTAAATGCCGGGCGGCGATGTCGAGGACGAATCCGCCGAGGGGAGACTGGCACTCAGAATTTTGTCCGAGGACGACCTTGTGCACACTAACCCTACGTCTCCTCATATAAGAAACTCGGCCAGCGAGATAATCCGTCGAGTTTGAGGCGGTGTTGATCAAGGCGCCACCTGCTCTCTCCCAGGTCGGAGCACGGACAAAGCTGACTCCGAGGACTCTCGGGCAGTCTGCGTTGACCACTTAGCCGATCCATGCAGTCTGCCCACGCGTATCAGCCGTACGGGCAAGGTCAGTAGGGCCTCGTTCGATCAACAGGACGGTGACGTCCAGCCCAGGGGTAACGCGGGAGACCTGGAATCTGATGTGACGAGCGACGAAGATAGGTACCGTACGCGTCTGTACCGCCACCTGCAGAGCAGTCGGCTCACAGCCGAATGGAGGGGAATTTGGCGATCATGACCGACGCTGAGCTCGTGCTTGGCCTCTCGCGGCACCTGTCTGTCTACCAGATGGGCACCGAGCGGGCTGCGTTGGAACAACTCGAGTTCGCGGGGCGCGTCTTCGATGTCGCGTTCCGCTTACGCGGCAGCACCACCAGCAGCGCAGATCGTGTGCGGGCCATTGGACTGGAGGTAGGGCTTGGCGTCCGCAATCTGGCAGATGTAGTGACGACGATGGAATCACTAAATTGGGTCTCCGTCGTCCGTGATCAGTACGGCGCTCCGATATCCGTCGCGGAAAGTATACCCCCGCCGGGCGATTTAGTAGCGTTCGCACCGCAACTACTAAACACGCTGATGGCGCACCCATACGAACGGGCGGCACTAGGTCTCCTTCGAGCAACCACGCTGCAGCCATTGCTATTAGAGGATGCTCTGCACGCCGCCGCTCTTTCTGATGGTGTTGCCGGAAACAACGAAGCTGCCGCAGATGCCCTCCGCTACCTTACCTTCCTGGGGCTTGTCCGGCGAGTTAGGACTGAAGATGGTCGAGAAGTGCTCTACAACCCGAACGTATGGACGCAAGGGGACTCAATTGCACAAGCAGCTCTCAAGGCTGCAGACGCAAGAGCGACGAGTGAAGTAGCGGCACTTCTCCAAGAGCTCGCTGCCAACCCGGGGCTTCCCGAGGCGCACGTGAAGGCAACCGAAAGCAAATGGGTGGCATTCGCCGTTTCTCAAGGATTAGTTCAACGCTCCGTTATTCAGACATCGGAGGGCGCAGAACAGGGGTTCTTGTTTACGCCGCATCTTGGCCGCGATCCTTTCGGTGGAACTGCTGGTGATGCGTCCGGTCAGGTGCGGCAGCTGGTAGGCTCGATGATATATGCTGCCACCTTCGCCAAATATAAACTTGACGACCCAGCAGTTTTCCTGCGTTCGCTGATAAGTCGTGGGATCGCTGGCAATGTGACTTCAATCGGAACCGACTACCCAATGCTGGAGAAGGCGGGCGTAGTTCGAGTAATTCCCGGTAGTACGACGAATAGATTCCGGCTTGAGCTTCTTCAGTCGGATGTGGCCGAAGACGCACTTAACCTCCTGGCTTCGAGAGAGGGCAACGATGGCGATCGTACTTCTGCAGCCGATGCGGCGGCCCTAAGAGCGCAGCGCTCGTATGTCCATGTGGAGAAGGAACGTGCCCGACTAGCTCTCACAACGGATATCGACGAAGTGGAGCAGTCACGACTTCTGGCTGCGCTTCGAGAGGTTCCTACCCAACGAATTATGGGCCGACGCTCGTGAATGAATTGCCGACCAGCGGGCCCGCGCACGGCGGTAACGACAGCGAGGCATTCACCGCCGAGACCGCCGGCAAACCCACTGAAGCCGGTTCGAGTCGCCGCACTGCGGGCAGACGACCGACTCCCGGCACCAAACCGAGTGAAACCGCGGGGGGCCAGCTCGAACTGCGGGTGGCCCGCCTGGAATTCGCCGAGGGTGCATTTGTGCGTCTTCGGGTGCCCTTAGCTGCCGCCGAAGCTGACAGCGGGCGAGATGTCCTGACTGACGTCGACGTTTTATCTCTGGACCTCGATCGACGCTTGCGGCTGTCGCGGTCGGTGCTTGAGTGCAAGAGTGGAAAGGGCCAAAGCGGAGAACCATACACTCTCGTGTGGCTGGCTGGCTTCCGTCAGCTCCTTGAATTGGATCGGGTAACCCTCGTCCGGCAGACCATTAGCAAACGGGGGCTAGTCCTTGCGCGACAATTGAGTGTCATCGCGATGGATGAGGTTACAGTTAGGCGCAGGGAAGAAGCACATGCGTGGTTGCCCAGAACATTTGCTCATCTTGATGGAGCGGCATGTGCTGCATCAGAGGCGCGTACGGATACACAGCTTAAGGGATTGCCTGAGATACCTTCGAATTTGGCGAAGTTCTTGCGCGGAGGAGCTCTTCTATCGGACTCACCCGCGCTCCTCGCGGCAGTCCAACGGTTCGGTGCCGCCGCAGCCCGTCAGGGCATCCTTCCAGATCCTTCCGCCAAGGTGCTGTCGAGCCATGCTTTCATCGCAATCATCCTCGCTGGTCTCCAAGACGCCGGCCAGCTCGATGCAATTCCTGCGCGCACGCTAAGCGGGCGACTGGAGAGAGCGCTCACCGTCGGCGATCCGGATGACGAGGACCTACTCCCATTATTGGAGCGAGCTGACGCGTTGGTGCGGCATATTCAAGACCGCACTCACAAGGCGTATGTCGCGGCTGGCGCCGAACCAATCCGCATAGAGGTGCCCTCGCTCCGTGATACTATTGCTGCCCCGCCCGAATACCTCGATGACTATATCGACTTTGTTCAACGCCTAAGAGATAATCCGCAGGTTTCACGCGATTTGCTTCAAACGGCCGAACTAGCCTGCTTTGATGCTCTCTTAGGTGACGAAAACTGGCAGGTGCAAGCGTTCTCGCATCTTTTCACTATCGAGCACAGGGGACTTATACTTGTTGCACTTCGGTGCCTTGGACGAGTTGCAGGAGCTCATGTAGCTGCCCCTCTCCGCGAGCTCGCGGACCTTCCATTTAAAGGTTCAACAGCGCAAGTCCCTGATCGGCACCAACCAGCGACATAGATTGGGTGCAAGCACCGCTGCAGATCAATCTTGGGCCACATTGGGTCGAGATGACTGCAACGATCTCGGATGGATTGTGAGGCGAATTCCATCGAATATGGGCAGGTCGGGCAGGGTTCCGTGGAAATGGAGGACCGATGTGCCTTTTCTGTGTGGCGGCATGAGATATGAGAACGCCGAGTCAGCCTCAGAGTGGCGTGTCCCACGGGCCGGAGCCGAGTGGAAACGCGTCGTCTTCGGCCTGCCGGACCACGTCGCTGAATCGCTTGCCGAGCGCGGCGCAGGTGCTAATGACCTGGTGCAGGCTCGGTTCACGCCGGGCCAGTTCTAGGCGGCAGAGCACCGAGGGGGACAGGCCGAGCAAGGCGGCTATGTCGGCGAGGTACCAGCCGCGTGCTTTGCGCGCGTCGCGTACCTGGGCGCCGATCGAGGCGAGCATTGCGGCGATGGCGCCGTCGTCCAGCGGTCGGTGATCGGTGTTCACGACTCGGTCTCCGCTTCTTCGTGGGCCGGCAGGGTCTCTCGTACGGCGTTCACTAGGTCTGCGGCCATCTCCATCGCCTGCTGGTCGGTTAGCCGGACGGTGTCGGAGGGTAGGGCGACCAGCAGGGTCGACCCGGTGCTGGCTGGACTGATCACGACCCGCCATTGGTGGCCGATCAAGTCCGTGCAGGGCACGGTCCATCGCGTCCGATAGCCACCGGTGTCGAAACTCATCGCCGCTCCCCTCGCTGGCGGGCGACCCACCGTCGCGTCCGGCGGTGTCGACACCGTTGGCTCACTGCGCCGACCATGCGGACTACCGCTGGGTCCTGCGGAACCAGATAGGCCACGGCCGGCACGCACACGACGATGATCAGAAGAAAGACCAAGGAGACCGGGTCGATCATGACGTCCTCCTTTGCGGGGTGTGGTCGCCCTGCGGCGGGATGCCATCAGGAAACAGGGCGTCGTTCGCCGCTTGCACTTGTTCTGGGCTGAGCGTGGCCAGGCAGACAACGAGCCTTGTGGCGGCGAACGCCCATGGCGTGGGTCTTGCCTGCCTGTTCAGCGGGCACAGCAGGTTCATTCGTATCCAATCTCGCAGGTGAAGAAAGCTAGTAGGCGTCGTATGGACGCCACTCAATGCACGTCGGGCGTGCGCGCGTTCGTACCCACTCGTGCAGAGCCTTTCGGGCGTCGGCTATTGGAATAGCGGCAGTGCGGGGAAATACGCGACCGGTCGTGCCGTTGAAGATGAGGGAGATTTCAGGCAGCGGTCGTCTCGGGTTGTAGGAATTGGCGAGGTAGACGTCAGGGTCGTTAATGTCGGTGTGGTTGAGGGCCGCGTAGCCTCTCGACGGCTGGACGCTCACCCTCATCTGATTGTCGGGATACGGACCCTCTGACGTCTGGTGAAATTCGACATCGCCGAGCGAGAGTGTGGTCTCCCAGTCTGTGTGGTCTAGCTTCAAGATTTCATCGACCAGGTGGGCGGACTCTGTCATTCCGCGTGCGACCTGTGCGACTCCGGTGGTTAGTGACGCTGTGAGGACCAGGTGTTCGGGTGGGGACATCGTTGGGGCTGCCTCGAATCTGGTCCGTGTGGGTACTGGACGAACTGCGCCAACCGTGCCGCCGCCACTGTGGGGTGGTCTATATCCGTTCGGACATGCCGCATTCCCGCGCTGACATATCGCCAGGTGACGGTGTGGTCCTTGTCGGCCGGGTTCACGCGATGGTGGGACTGTGACGATCGATGTACTCTGAGTGAGGCATAGCAGCAGCTCAGCGACGTCGACGGGGGATCGGGATGGGCGCTCCCGAGCAGGGAGCACGTAGCGGTGACCGCCGTTGCCCGGCCTGCGGGTCATCGGTTGCGGCTGACAACACCGCACGTCTGTGCAGCAGATGCCACCGAGAGCAGCGGGACCAGCTCCGTACCCCGCCGGCTCAGCTCAGGAACGAGTTCTTCGAGACTGACGAGTTCCGTTCGGCGTTCGAGAGCCAGCACATCGGGAAGATTTTCAAGGCATATCGCAACCATCCTCGTCATCTCGAGCTTTTCGGCAAGGCGCTCAATCAAGAGCTGCTCGGCCGTTGGCTCGGCCTGACGCAGGCTCAGGTGAGTAAGCTCGAAAATGGCAGATCTGAGCAGAATCTCGAAACACTTCGGAACTACGCTCGAATCTTGCACTTGCCGCAGCATCTACTGTGGTTCGATCTTCCGGGGCAGAGTCGTCTGATATCGCCTCGGGCTGGTTCGTCGAACGGTTTGACTGTTCTGCGGGCGCGTGATGATGTGCTCATCGCAGCGACCGGAATGGACACGCTTGAATTGCTCCAACGCGTGCGAGCCTCTGCCATTGACCAATCGACGCTGGACGCTCTCAATATCACCGTGGAGCAGCTTTGCTGTGACTACGCGCACGCCGATGCCCGTGAACTAGTGGACACCGGTAAGCAATGGCTGGGCCGAGTGACGCAACTGCTAGAGAACCGCATTACGCTCGCGCAGCATCGAGACATCCTCAACAATGCTGGCATGCTCGCCCTACTAGTGGGGTGTCTTGAGTATGACCTCGGCGACTCGGCTGCGGCCGAAGCGACGCGACGGATGGCCATGAATCTCGGGGCTGACTCCGGAAATCCGGCTGTCATCGGATGGGCACATGAAATGCTCGCGTGGTTCCATCTCACCTCCGGAAACCATCGGGCGGTCATCTCGGCCGCGCAGGCGGGAATCGCAGCGGCACCGTCACAATCTGTCGCCGTCCAGCTTTATGGCCAGCAAGCGAAGGCGTATGCCCGCATGGGCAATGCGGAGGACGTGCACGCCGCATTGGAGCACGGTAGCGAGTTGCTCAATGGCCTTCCGTATCCCGAGCGGCCGGACAACCATTTCGTGGTCGACCCGGATAAGTGGGACTTCTACGCGATGGACACCTACCGGATCGTCGGTGAGGACGGGCTTGCGAAGCGCAATGCCGACGAGGTCATCCGACGCGCTACCACGCCGGACGGCGTCGTCATCGCTCCCATGCGCAAGGCGGAAGCTGAACTGACGTTGGCGGTGATCGCTGCCCGCCAAGGCGACGTCGACCAGGCATCCACGCTGGGCGCAGCAGCGCTCCAAGGCGGCCGGCATAGCCGTCCATCGCTCCTGATGGTCGCCGCCGAGCTGGACCAGGAGTTGCAGACCTACGGCCCGAACGCTGGCGAGGACTTCCGTGCGCTGCTCCACGACCTCAAGCACCCGTCCGGGCGGGTCGACTAGGGCGAGCATTCTCTCCCGGAATATTGGTCGCGCGCACATTCTTTCTCGGAATATCTCTGATCCATCACATGGTCTTGACCTGGTGTAATTCTCGTCAAGAATAGTGTATTGCCAAGGCGGCATGGTTGTGTGCTGCCCTTTCGCCGTTACTTGAGGCAGCGGCTCGCAATCCGCGAGTCGCAGCCAAGAGTAAGGACCAACCAACCATGAAGAAATCTCGTTCGAAGAATCATCCATACCCCTTGTTCACGATCTCGGAGGTTGCCTGGCTTCTCGGCGTCGACACCGACCGGGTTTGCTGGGCGATCCACGTCGGGCTGTTGCCGGTCGTGCGGCGTAGGCGGTGTCTGCTGGTGCCGGCACATGTGCTGGCTGAGCTGGCCTCCGAAGACGAGCCACGTGTCGACCGACTCGGGCGGGGTGAGGCCCGATGAACGGCACGGACGCGCTGAACCCAGGCGAGGGCATCGAGCGCCTGGCGGAGTCTTTGGACGCGGTGGCAGGCGTGCCGGACGAGGTGCTGCTGGAGCTGGTGACCCGTGATGGTTCCTGCATGGAGCTGTACGGCTTGGGGCAGCAGGAGCCGGCCTGGTCGGGCGACGACCTGACTGACCGGGAGTTCGCCGCGCGGATCTGTGCGGGCTGTCCGGTCCGGCGGGAGTGTCTGGAGTTGCAGCTCCGCACGTCGGGCGCTGCGACGGTGGGTGTGTGGGGATCGCTGCCGGCTGAAGCCGTGCGGGAGCTGTTCACGGTGTGGCGCTACCGCCGCCGACAAACCGACGAGACCGATCCTGACGGCTCGGTGGGCGGTGAGCGGGTATGAGCGTGCATCTCACCGCACAGGAGTTGTTGGCAGGTATGGGCGGGCTGGGCGTCTTGGTGTGGGTGTGGCGGGCCGGTTCCCGTCGTCCTCGTGCCGCTGCGGACGCGGCTCGGTCCGGTGTGCGGCTGGTGTCGCTGACCGGGCGGGTGCTGCTGACGGCCGGGCTGCTGGTCGGAGTGCAGTGGGTGGTCATCACACACTCCGGCAATCTGTGGGTGACGTTCGCGGTGCTGGCAGTGCCGGACCTACTGGCCGCTCATGTCGTGACCCGGACTCTGACCGTGACGACGGTGGATCTACGGGCCGTGAACGGCCGGTCGGCCCGTGGCCGGCGGGGTGGTGGCCGATGAACGCGCCACGGGCAGACCAGAGCCAATTCCGTCGGGCCATGCCGAAGTCCGAGGAGAACCGGCTGGCCGGGGCCGAACCGGTGGCGCGGGTGGCCGTCCAGGTCGACCGGTTGTGCTGGTCCGGGATTCTGCTGGGCCTGGGCTTCACGATGACCAACGTTCAGCAGTTCGCCGCGAACGGTGCCCGTACGTGGTCGCTGCCGTGGTGGTCGGCGTGGCTGCTGGATCCGATGGTCTCGCTGGTGTTGCTGGCCATCCTTCGGGCCGAGCAGGTCACCGCACGGCACGGTGCGCGGACCGGTGGATGGTCGCGGACGGCGAAGTGGTTCACGCTCGCGGCCACCTATGTCATGAACACCTGGCAGGCGTTCATGACCGGTTCACCGGCGTTGGTGGTACTGCACTCGGTGCCTCCGTTGGTGGTGTTCGTCGCCGCCGAGGCGGTGACCGACCTGCGGGATGCGTTGGGGCAGGCGTTCATGAACTCATCCGGTGATGCCACACAGCCGGTCGCCGATCCGCATCCGGCGCGGCGAACGTCGTTCGCGGACTACCTGGCCGCAGCCCGTGCTGCGCACACAGCAGAGGTGACCGTGACCCCGGCGTGGGTGCGGGAGACCACCGGGTGCTCACGTGGGTTGTCCTCCCGGCTGGCCGCCGTGCTACGAGCCGAGGCCACCGCGACCGATGCGGGGGTGACGGCTTGACCTCGGATGAAGACAGGAGCGCCGTTGTACCCGATGCCCTGCCGATCGCAGTGCCGATACGGGCGGTGGAGCCCGTCGGGCCTGTGTACGACGGCGAGCTGGTCGCCGACACCACGCCCGCGCAACCGGTCGTGATCCGACATGCCACAGGACGCCAATTCGTGAACTGGTGGCAGCGTTCACGGCGGGTGCCGGCCGGGCTGAAGTCCGCACATGCGGCACGGCAGTGCGGCAAGGACGCCGCCGCGTGGCTGCTGCACTCACCGTTTCGGCTACTTGGCGCGGCGGCGCGGGGTCTGGTGGTGTCCGTGCGTGCCTGGCGTCGGTGGGTGCGGGTGCACGACTACCGAGAGGCGGCCGAGCAGTCGGAGAAGCTGGCCGACAAGTTCGTTGAGATCCGTGCGCTGACCCTGTTCCGGTGGAAGATCACCGGCGCGGCAGTCGCGGCCGGTGCAGTACTGCTGCTGATCGCCGATCTCGTGTACGGCTCCCGCGCTGTGTGGATCACTGCCGGAGTCGCAGCGGTAGCGCTGGCCATCATCGGCCGACGCAAGGACGGCTCACCAGGACGCAAGGCGGTGCTCGCCGGTCCGCGCACGCTGACCTGGACGATGGACCCACAAGTCCTGGTCGACGCCTTCCGGGACGCGAAGCTGATCGGCAAGGACGAAACCCTGCGCCTGGTCGAGCGGGCCGGTCGGGTTGGTGATGGCTGGGCCATCACAGTGGATCTGCCGGCAACCCGCAAGGCCGCCGACGTGATCAAACACCGGGACGCGCTCGCGTCGGCGCTGGCTGTCGATGAAGTGCAACTGATCGCGGAACGGGTGCGCGGCAAGGGCGGGCACGCGGGACGGGTGTTCCTGTGGGTGGCAGATGAGGACCCCTACGCCGGTCCACCACTGCGGACCCCGCTGCTGGACGTGGAGTGGTGGGACGCCTGGAGGCCGGTGCCGTTCGGCCTCGACGCGCGACAGCGGCGAATTGACCTGCCGTTGGTGTGGACCTCGCTACTGGTGGGAGCAATTCCCAGGCAGGGTAAGACATTCGCAACCCGCCTGGCCGCGTCCGGCCTGGTACTGGACCCGTTCACCAGGCTGTACGTATTCGACGGGAAGGGCGGCAAGGACTGGGACGCCGTCGAACAGGTGGCCTACCGGTTCGTGTGCGGTGACGAGCTGGACCAGGCCGAGGCGGTGCGGGATCACCTGGTGGAACTGGTGGCGGAGGTGCAGTCGCGGTTCGCCCGGATGGCCACATTGGATGATGAGATCTGTCCGGAGTCGAAGATCACTCCGGCGATCTCGCGGGACACGAACCTCGGGATGCCAGTAACCGTGGTGATCATCGATGAGGTTCAGGTTTTCCTGGAAAACCATACACGCCAACAGATCGGTGGTAAGAAGGCCACTCTCGGGGAGTACATCGCGGACCTGTTGACCTATCTGGTTCGCAAAGGGCCAGCGGCGGGCATCGTGGTCATCATTGCCACCCAACGTCCGGACTCGAACACCATTCCGTCCCGGCTGCGGGCGGTGTTGGGTTCCCGGTTCGCGTTGCGAGTGATGGACTGGCGGGACTCCAACATCGTGTTGGGGGAGCAGATGAACACACGCGGCTACGACGCCTCAACCCTGCTGCCTGGGTACAAGGGCGTGGGCATCCTGCGCCCGGATGGCGACACCGACGCCGGGGCCGACGTGTTGGCCATGACGGTGCGCACGTACTACATGCCGAACGCCGAGTGGCGGGAGATCTGCGCACGCGGCCGGGCCTTGCGCGAGGCGGCCGGGACGCTGGCCGGACACGCGGCCGGCGACGACCTGACATACGAGGTCGATCAGGCCAGCGTGGTCAAGGCGTTGGGTTCCGGCCACGCCGACCAGACAGGCGAGGTTGCTGACGATCACCGAATGAAGCTGCGCGAACCCCTGGCGGCCGTGATGGACTACCTAGGGGACGAGGTCGGCGAACGTGAGTTCATCCCCACGAGCGAATTGGTCGACGCCCTGGACATCGATCCCGGCACGTTCGCTCAGCAGATGCGCGAGGTGGGCTGTGAGCCCACCCGCGACCGCGTACCGACCAACGACGGCACGGTCCGACAAGTCCGTGGCTATCGCACCATCGACATCCGCGCTGCTGTCCACCACTGGTCCGGACGAGGCGACCGCCAGCGGGACGGCTCGGATGATCAGGATCAGCCGTCACAACGCGGCCCATCGGGTGTCACACCGTGACGGCCCAGCAGTCACGCCGTCACACCGCCCGTGACGGCACTCCAGGCAGGTCGACCAGCGGGAATGTGGGCTGTGACGGCTGTGACGCCTCGCCACGCGGCCGTCACAACCGCGCAAATTCCGCTCCGAAACGACCACATCTGACAGACCCACCGAACGCGTCCCGCTCGACCGCGAGACAAGCCAGCACGACTACGTCAGACAGGAGCAGTGGTCATGCACCACCTACCGCCAGCAACCCGGACCCATCCGCGACCGACCAGACCAGCACCACCGGATCGACCGGCACAGCCGATCTGGCCGCTAACGACCGGGTACCGCGACCCCGCCTGAGCGCCGCCGCCGAGTCAGGCGCTCATGTGGCCGCAGGGGACACCAAGCAACAAGGAAGTAGTCACGCCGAGCGGCCAATCAGCACAGCAGCGGCCAACCTGGCGGGCAACACGCCGACGCCGGAGCAATGGGCACAGGAACAGTTGAAACATGCGCCCCAACGGTCCCGCGCATGGGCACTGAAGGTAGCGATCATCTATGGACTCGACTTGCCGCACGACTGATGGCCTGGACGGAAGGACTATCGACGCGCGGCCACATCCCGATCAAGCCTGTCGAACACGGCCTAGCCGCGTCAGAAAGTGCTAAGTCGTGGTCTGCGTTGACCAATTCGTATCCTCCTGGCTCAGCACCGATTCGATATCGTTGACAAAAGTCGCAGACTCCGCATCGTCTGCCGTATTCACGTCGAACTGGCTGAGGAGTCGGCCGAGATTGTTGGCGGTCCTGGCATATCCGGCTGCTATTCGCGCATGCTGTTCGCGCGCGCGATACGCTGTTAATGCAGTCGCGATTGTTGTTGCAACTCCGACCCAAATCGCAAGGTCTTGAACTTTGGTCTCGATGCCGATCGCAGAAATCAGCGCAGCAGTAAGCGTCGCGAGTACTTCGGCACCACGCCAGCGAGCCTCTATGCGCATGCGCTTGCGCGCGGCACGGATATGCCAATTCTCCTGATCGCGAGCACGCTCGTCCACGTAATCCGCGATATTGTGAATCTTCGGTAAGGACAATGCGTCTGGTTCGAGGACGGTCGCGGCGGCAATCAGTGCGGCGGTCCGCGCTTCGACATCGCGCATCACTTCACCAAGTAATGCGTCTCCCTGCGAGCCCGCGAAATTTCCCACACCGACCTGACGCTGGATTACAGCCGACTTGATAGATTCAGACGCTGATCTCGCCGCAACCCTTTCCTGCACTCTCTCTGATGTGAGCCAGCGGCCTTGAACGAACGCCGCAGCAGCCAGCGCCGCCGCCCCCACGGCCCCCAGCACAATGTTATTGACCCCATTGCGGTTGACCTCGGCTGCGGTAGCACCAAGCAGGGCGCCCAAGACGAGCAAACTCACATTGGCCCTGCCGAACCAGATCAAGGTACGTAAGCGACGGGTTGCTAATGCTGACCAGCGACGGTGCCATAGCCACGCGTCCTCGATGTGCATGCCTGTCCCCTCCGGGCTTTGTCCCAACGATCTACGTGCCTTGATCCTGTGCGCGGGACTCGCCTGCTGCGCAATGGCCCAGACGAGGTTGATCTAACCCTCCGAGTCGCTGTAGGAGAGAGTGCAAGCGACAAGCGTCTCCCATCGCTCACACGGGCAGGTCCAGCCTTACGGTAGGCCCTACCGCCCGAGGATGGCACCGTTTCAGTAACGCCTGGCGACCAGGACTCCGGGACATCGTCAACCGGCAGAGGGTTGGTATGCCACTTGCATAACGGTGACGAGTCAGTCCGTTCTCATGTCACCGCCGCGTCCGCTGTGTCCATGCCCGACTTTCCGAACCATCTGTTCAAACCCGAACGAGCCTACTCGATCCACCCTTCCTGGCAATCGGTAAGTAGATCTCCAAAACCGGACGTTCTGATCATCATCACGAGCCCACCACGGCTTCACCTGGTTCGGAGTAGGGCCTAGCCTCTCGCGCATGCCCGTGCCAGACTCGATGGGTGCCCAGCCCGCAGCCCGTCCATGTCTTCGTGAGTTACGCACGCAAGTGCGCTGACGATTTAGATGCCTTCCTTCAGCATACGGCCAGGTTGTGGGAACTCGACCATGTTACGTTGTTCTATGATCGCCAGATTAGAACAGGAAACGCCTGGAGGGAGTTGATTCTTACACATCTGGAGAAAATGGACCTCTTCGTCGCACTCTTCACACCTGAATTCAATGGCTCGAATTATTGCTATCACAAAGAACTGGCTGTGGCGCTCAAGAAGTGCGATGCCGGCGAATGCGAACTGTTCCCGATCAATGTATCACCGGTTGAACACCCACCATCGGCACCGCTGTCGAAAATACAATACACGCCATCGGGTATGTCGATCAACGAGCACCAAGGAGGGGACCGAGACAGAGCTTGGTCGAATGTCACCAGAGAGCTTCGTACTGTTCTGGACAAACTCGGCAATCGAAGTCATAAAATGCCCGAGATGTCGAATCTAGCAGTTCTTCGACCACGCAGGACCACAACGGGCCTTTCGGTATTGCAAAATTCTGACGACCTCAAGGACTGGGAGTCCTTTGCCTTCACTCTTCGTTCTGCCCGATTCGACGCCGGTACATGGTGGGAGTCGGCAATCTTAACGGAGGCTATCCGAGCTGAAGTCGACCAGCCGCGAGCACCTTACCCCGTACAACCCGACCGGATGGACCACTATCTCGATGAGCTAAAAATTGCGTTGACGTTAGTCGCGAGACCGGGCTCGTCTCGAGCCCAGGTCGGAAATGCATGCCGCAGCCTGGAACGAATCAGGCGCCGAGTACTGGACCTCATGTCGCTGGTCAATAGGGAACAGTAGTGGCCGCCGCGGCCAAGCTGCCGGATCACTGGGACCCATATAGTCCCATCCGCACAGCATTGGACCGCCTTGACAATCGAACCCGCAACGCCGCACGCGTACGCAAATATCTAGACGCTATTTCTGCTGATGCAGAAGAGATTCTTACGCTAGTCGATAACCTAAAGGTAACCAAAGAATCGAAGAGAGGGCTTCGAAAGCTGGCCACGAACCTTGTAGCCAAAACGGACGCCTACATTGAATTCGACGACGACATGTCGGAAAAAAAGTTAACGCCAAATCAAAGTCATCAAAAGGCTGTGGCTCGAGGTAAGCTATGGCTAGCTCTGCGGAGTAGCATCGACGAGCTGGCAGCACTCCTTGACCCCTCGGGTTAACGAATGGCCCGATTTCGAACGTCCGACTCCGGTGTGATGTAGGTCGTTTGCAACACTCCGTACAAAGACTCGGCCACTAATGGCAGCCCCCGCAGATCCGGCGACTGTTCCCCGGTCGGTCAGGTCATCGCTTGACCAGCT
The DNA here is from genome assembly GCA_036491115.1 of Pseudonocardiaceae bacterium. Lineage (GTDB taxonomy): Bacteria > Actinomycetota > Actinomycetes > Mycobacteriales > Pseudonocardiaceae > DATEPR01. The sequence continues at coordinate 18,173 of DASXCQ010000043.1, read as the reverse complement.
CGATTAGACGCCAGGCATAAACGCTGGGTTGCGCGGGATTTGTGTTCACACCATTGCCGTAGGACATACGTCGCGTGGTGCCCGGGCGGTTCACATGACGTCATTGACCCGGAAAATTGCCTCTTCCGGATCCTCCAAAGCTGACCGAATGTTATCCGCAATTTTATCGATCAATTTGGAACCCCAGAAAGGATCCGTCATGTCATAATAGATGACGCGAATATGGCGTAGGTCAAACGGAACATCACTCTCGTTGGAGGCGATCAAAACTACAGGTTTGCCTAGTGCATGAGCGATGCCGAGTTCATAGTACACATTCGCATTCTTTGTGGTCAATTCGGCAACAAGAACGTCGGCCGATTTGATACCCCGCCAAACCTGATCCATGACCTTGCCAGTGCCGAATATTTCTGCGTCGGCACGTATCGACCGCAATCCGGACCTCTCGATCGCCGGTTCGAACATGGTTTCGTAATATCCACCATATGGAGGCGCGAATGGTTGCATGACGAAGCAGGTTTTATTTGTCATGGTGGCAGGTGTCGACGACCGACTCGGAGCGCGGTTTACAGAACTGCTTGCCCGCGCGCCACCTTCCCGTCCAACATCTGTCAATCTTGGTCGATCACCGGATTCATCGATCAATTTGGCCTTCCGTAGGGAATCAAGGAAGACCGCTCGGAACTCGACTACTTTATCAGCGGGAATCTTGAATCGATCGGTCAGCGCATTCTGAAAAAACTTTTCGTCCGGTAGACTTTCGCCACGATAGTGATTGTACACATCAGAAATGTCGGGTGCCTGCAGCACGGCTTCTCGCAGCGCAGCGACCTCATCATTGTCGGTCTGCGGCCTCAATATCCGTTTTGCCCGGTCGGTCAATGTTAGCTTTCCTTCTTGTGACTCAAGGAAGCCGTATTTTTTGGCTGAGCTGATTTCCACTGTGAAGGGCCCTGATGGTGAAACTTCCAGATATTTCGCCGCCTCGGCCGTAGTACACGGACGTCCCGCATTCTGCTCAAGTATTGCCCGAGGTACTCGAAGCGCCTTCTCCAATGAGTGGCGTGGGAATTTCGCCGATGGGCTCGGCGCGGCCGGCGACTTCTTACTCGAAGTCTTCTTGGGCGATCGCTTAGAGGTTGATCTTTTGGGAGTGGTTCTTGTTCGCGGCGATGTGGAAGTTGTCTTCCCCGCATTCGTGGTTCGTTGCGGCGACGTAGCGGGTTCTTCTATTGTGCTAAGGACCGGTTGACCGTCCTTTTGTGCACCATTCGTGACCTGCGTCCCAGGCGCCGATAGATCATCTTGCATGGGTTAAAGCCTCCTTGATCAGGTTAGGTGGTTGTCGTGTGTCATTGTGGGGTACCATTTGGTGTCTTTCATCGCTGCGCGACGAAAGTCTGTTTCAGTCCTCACTCTGTCGAGTGATACAGGGACCTTACTCGGTCCGTGTTCAAGGACAGGCGTAGCCTGTGGCACAGGCGGGCATGGCCTGCCAATCGCACCAGGCTCACATGCGCCCATCAGCTGCCTCCGGGGTGGCAGCACATGCTGGGCAGTGGCGTGAACTGCCGACATACCCCCAGCTACTCTGTCGGCTGCGCCGCAGGCGCTCAACGTGACATGTAGTTAGTACATTGAGAGGTGCTGCATCACGTCTTCGGTAAGGGCGTAGGGGTGACACAACCGATACCAGCCGATCCCGGTCGGCGTTGGTGGCGAGCCCGGCCGCAGGCGTGGTGGTGGATCGCGCTGGTCGTGGTCATCCCGGTTATCGCGCTGACCGGGCTGGCCGCATGGCTGCTGGTCATCACCACGCATCCCACGAAGGCTGCCGAACGGATCGAGTTGGTGAAGACGGCCTTGGCGGTGGGTGCGGGCACCGGAGGTGTGATCACCCTGATCCTGGCCAGCCGTCGCCAGTGGCACACCGAACAGGCCCAACTCGGTACCGAGCACGACGCCGCCGAACGCCGAATCACCGACTTGTACACCAAAGCCGCTGACCAACTAGGCTCCGACAAAGCCCCAGTCAGGTTGGCAGGTCTGTACGCCTTGGAGCGTCTGGCCCAGGACAACCCTGCCCAACGGCAGACCATCGTCAATGTCATGTGCGCCTATCTCCGCATGCCCTACATCCCGCCTGCGGAACAGGTACCCACTGACGACGCCCCCGAGTCTGACCAGGCCCGTTTCGAGGCCCGTACGCAGGAGCATCAGGTCCGGCACACTGCCCAACGCATCCTGGCCGCCCACCTGCGCACCGGCCGCGATCACGTCGAAGCTGTGTTTTGGCCTGACGTCGACGTCGACTTCACCGGCGCCACCCTCATCGATCTCGACTTCCACAACTGCCACATGCGGGCTGCCTCGTTCGCGAGGGCGCGGTTCATCGGCGACGCCTCGTTCACTGAGGCTCGGTTCAGCGATGACGCCAGGTTCAATGGAGCACAGTTCCCCAGCGGAGCCAAGTTCACCGGCAGTCAATTCGCCGGCACCGCGATGTTCGCCGAGGCCTATTTCGGCGGTCGTGCCTGGTTCGCCGACGTGACCTTCGCTGGTGCCGCATGGTTCGTTAGGGCACAGTTCGAGGGCGATGCCGGGTTCGACCGGGCACGGATCGTCGGCGATGCAGGGTTCGTAGGAGCACAGTTCATGAAAGGCGCTAGGTTCGGAGATGCCCGATTCATTGGGAAGGCCGAGTTTGGCCTGGCACAGGTCAGCGGTGACGCCGAGTTCAGAGAGGCCGAGTTTGCAAGCGATGCCACATTTATCCGGGCACGGTTCGCTGGCGTCGCCATGTTTGACGAGGCACAGTTCGCGGGAATCGCCATGTTTGCTGAGACCATATTTGATGGCGACGCTCGATTTAGCGATGCAGTATTCGCTGGCCAAGTCAAGTTCGACCGCGCGCAGTTCGCCGGCGCTGTACACCTGGCATCATGGGTCCGCTTGGACGTATCGACTGGCCTTATGGGATACGCGTGGCCGCCTGGATGGAAAGTGGTAGACACTTCCGATCGGCCCGATCCGAGTATGGCTGGCAAGTGGGGCCGGCTCATGCCGCCTGACCGAACTCCGTAGCCTTATCGCCAGATCGGTGTGAGCTGATCAGGATGGAACCGGGTGCCCTTCTTTACCGGAGCAATGATCACGGCTGTCAAGCTCTGTGCGATTGCCGCTTGTTTTAGCTCTATTGTGAAACTTGGCTTGGTCCATTCTTCCGCTAGGTTCGTGATCGCACGCTTCCGACCGTCCTGCCGGGCCGTGTACTTGCGTTGTTCCCGTCGAAGCTCCGCTACATTGGCCTCCATGCGCGCCAGGCTGGGGAAGTATCGTTCGGCGGTGTAGTCGCCTGACTCATATCGCCGCGTCGACTCGTCGATACGCCTTTCCAAATCTGCCAGCTCTTTCTCTCGTGGCCACGGCGGAAGTTCCTCGACTTTTTCTGACTGTATCCGTTGTTGGTCCGCGATCACTAAAGCGGTGATGTACTCGTCCACCGGTGCGGCCTTGCGTGATACGCATCCGCAACCCCCTTGGCCTTTCGCGGGGCAACCGTACCTCTCCTGCAATATCCCGTAACGGTCGCGGTACCGCTGGCCTGTCATCCGCGCGTTGCACTTGCCGCACCGGACGAAGGGCGACAACAGGTAGATCGTTCGATAACCGCGACCGCGTCCAGTTACTCGTGAATGCTCAGACTTATCAGACGGTCCCCACGCGGCCTTCACGTCCGCGTATTGTTCGTCCGTCATAATCGGCTGCCATCGTCCCCGTACGGGATTGCCTTCGGTATCCCTCATGATCTCGCCGCGATAGATGACCATCCCGCACATGCGCGGCCGAAGAAACATGTTCTGGATTGTGCCGGACCGCCACTCGGCACCGGTCACTGTGGGGATCTTACGCGCGTTCCATTCACGGGCTATTGTGATTGGCTTCACGCCCGCCCTAATGCGCGGGATCTCTTGTAGGATGTACGCGGATTCGCGCTTGTTCAAAGTGAGCCGGTCCTTGCGCCATCCAAACGGGCGTTTCGGCCCGCCATGGTTCTTTCCGGCCATCGCTGCTCGGCGCTTTCCCACGGCGACGCGGCGAGATGTGTTCCGTGACTCCTGATTTCGTTGATTGACGAGGGTTCGGGCAGCCGAGATGCCCGCGTCGGTGGACAGATCGATGTTGCCGGTCATGCTCACGATGTACACGCCGTACAACTCGACCACGTCGATGGCGTCCTCAAGGATGCGCGGGTCGCGGGTCATACGGTCGAGGTCGACCACGGCGAGCGCGTTGCACTCACCTCGGCGCAGGGCCGTCATGATGGCTTCCCAGTCGGGCCGTACGACTCGGAAGCCGTCGGTCCCGTCCGGCAACCGAACACGCCGACGCTTGAACGACGACACGTTAGCCTCGGGAACCTCACGGTCGATCCGCCCGCCGAGGCCGGACACGAACTCGCGAAGGTCACTCAACTGGTAGTCGACCTGACCCTCACCCGGCCCGTCCTGGCCCGGTGTCACCCTGGACTCACGGGCCGACAGCACCCAAACTAGCTGGTCAGGGTCATGTTCGATGAGAGTTCGACCACGCTCACGGAGCGGCTGTGATGCACCCATGGGACGAAGTATGTGGTAAAAGCGCCTTGGCCACCGCGACGAAATAGCGAAGCTGGCGTAGCTCCATCCGGCGATTCTAGGTGTTGGTAGGAGGCACAGCCTCCTACCAGAGAGGAAGCCGGTCGTGGCGCGGCCGCCGGTCGGCGGCTCATGGTGGAGGGCGGAGCCGACGGAGGGACACCCATGGCCGCAGTGGTCGGCACGCCGTCGCGGCCGGCGGTCGGGTCGTGGTGGCTGGTCGCGCGGGCGGCGGCCGCGCTCGCGGCCGGTATGGGTCTCGGGCGGTTCGTCTACACGCCGATCCTGCCGTTGATGCACGCCCAGGCCGGGCTGTCGCCCGCGCTGGGCGCCGACCTGGCCACCGTCAACTACGTCGGCTACCTGGTCGGTGCGCTTGCCGCGATCGTCGTGCCGCGCCTGGCTGTATCGCGTACGGCGTTACGGGTGTCGTTGGTGGCCGTCGCCGCGTCGCTGGCGCTGATGCCGGTGTCGGAGACCGGTGCGGTGTGGTTGGTGCTGCGGTTGGTCGCGGGTGTGGCGAGCGCGGTGGTGTTCGTGGTGGCGGCCAGTTCGCTGCTGCACGGCCTGCGCGGGCGGGACCATCATCTGGTCGGCTGGGGATTCGGCGGTGTCGGCGCGGGGATCGCGCTGTCCGGTGTGCTGGTCCTCGTGCTGCGCGACTCGGCCACCTGGCAGCAGGCGTGGTGGAGCGCCGCCGGGTTGGCGGCGCTGTGCGCGATCGCCGCGTGGTCACTGCCTACACCATCCGCATCGGACGGACACGTCGCCGGGAAAACCAAGAACCGGGGCAAGTTCGCCATTCTGGTGACCAGCTACTCGCTGGAGGGCGTCGGCTACATCGTTGCCGGCACGTTCCTGGTGGCCGCGATCGACCAGACGGCCTCCGGTGGCGTCGGTGACGCGGCGTGGGTGCTGGTCGGGTTGGCTGCGGTGCCGTCGGCCGCCCTGTGGGCGTGGTGGAGCAGACGGTGGTCGCGGCCGGCGTTGCTGGTGGTCGCGCTCGCCGTGCAGGCCGTCGGGGTGGCTCTGCCGGCGGTGGTCGGTGGAGCGGGCGCAGCGTTGCTGTCGGCCGTGCTGTTCGGGGCGACGTTCCTCGGCGTCGCCACCCTGTCGCTGGCCGTCGGCGCCCACCTGGGCGTGCCGAAGGCGGTCGCGATCCTCACGACGGGCTACAGCATCGGGCAGATCGTCGGTCCGCTCGCCGTCGAACCGCTGCTGCACAGCGGCTATCACCAGCCCTTGGTGCTCAGCGCGGTGATCGTGGCCATCGCGGCCGTCGCCGCGGGCGTGCTGCGGATGCGATCCCCGCTATAGTTACCCGCAGCGCGCACCAGGGCGCCTCCCGTCCGCGGCAAGCACCGAGTGCACCTGGATCCTCGAACACCCCATGGCCACGCATCCCTCCTGTCGCGGCCGGTCGCAGCGGACCCGGCTCGCGATGGAGCAGCCATGGACGACAAGCAACTCCCCGACCACGCCGACCTGTCCCAGTTGCGGGCGCTGGCCAAACAACTGCGCCGGGCCTACCTGGGCACCAATCCGGCGGCCGTCACGCGGGTCCGCGCGGTCGTGCCGGACGCGGGTGCCGAGATCGCACTCCGCGATGCCCAGCTGGTGGTGGCCCGCGAGCACGGCTTCGACGGCTGGCGTGACCTGGCCGCGGCCGTCGTCGCCCAGCAGAGCGGTGGTCGGGACCTCGACCGCTGGTTCGCCGTGGAACTCAACAACGGCACCTGGGACATGGTCGACAACGGCCTGTCCGAGCACAGCCCGGCAGCCGAACGCGAACAGGCCCTGTACGCCGCCTGTGCCGCCGCCCACCACTGGCTCCAGGTCGGCACGGTCACCAACCACGGCCGCGCCGAGCACCTCATCGCCACCGTCGCGGTGGCCACCGGCCTGCTCGACATCGCCCGGCGCCACGCCGACCGGTACGCCGAACTCATCGCCGAGCACCCCGCCGCCTTCGCCGACTGGGACCGCGCCCTTGCCGCCGAAGCCGTCGCGCGGGTCGCGTCCCGCGCCGGCCGGGCCGACGCCGACGCGCTCAAGGCCGAGGCGCACCGCATGGCCGACGCGGTCGAGCACCCGGAGGACCGACGAATCTGCCGGGAACGCCTGGCCGCCGAACCCTGGTAGCCGCCTGGCAACATCGACACGGTGCGCCATGTGACCGATGACGAACGTCGTGCCCGGTTGGCCGTCCGCCACGCGCTGGCCCCGGCCTACCGGGCCGACTCGCCCGAGGCGGCCACCCGGGCGCTGACCGTGCTGCACGCCACCGAGCCGGCCACCATCTACCTGTCGTGCCGGGCCCGCGTCACCGGGTTCGAGATCGCCGATCTGGATCGCGCGCTCTACGCCGAGCGGAGCCTGGTGAAGCAGTTGGCCATGCGGCGCACCCTGTTCGTGTTCCCGCGTGAGCTGCTGCCGGCGGTGTGGCCCAGCGCGTCGGCCAGGGTCGCGGTGTCGCTGCGGGCCAGGCTGGTCAAGCAGATCGTCCGGGCCGGCCTGGCCGTCGACGGCGCCGACTGGCTGGACCGCGCGAGTGCCGGCGTTCTCGGGGCGCTGGCCGACATCCCGGAGGGCCGCTCGGCCGTCGACCTGCGGGCGGACGTGCCGATACTCGACTTCAAGACGGTGACGTGGCCGAACGGGGTGCTCTCGTCGTCCAATGTGCTGGTCTACCTCGGGGTGACCGGCGATGTGGTGCGTGGCACGAACACCGGCCGCTGGCACGTGTCCCGGCCACGCTGGACGCTGATGCGGCACTGGTTGGGCGACGTGCCGTCGTCGTTGTCCCCGGTCGAGGGCTACCGCGAACTGGTGCGCCGCTGGCTCCACACGTTCGGTCCCGGCACCGAGGACGACATCGTGTGGTGGCTGGGTTCGACCAAGACGGCCGTGCGGGCGGCGTTGCGCGAACTGGAGGCCGTGCGGGTCTCGCTGGACGGCGGTGGCGTCGGCCTGCTGTTGCCCGACGATCTCGGCGAGGTGCCCGACCCGGGTCCGTGGGTCGCACTGCTGCCGGTGCTGGACGCGACGGTGATGGGTTGGCAGGGCCGTGACTTCTACCTCGGCCCGCACGGTGGCCAGGTCTTCGACAACCGGGGCAACGCCGGCACGACCGCGTGGGCGGATGGTCGGATCGTGGGCTGCTGGGTACAGGACGAAGCCGGCGTCGTCGAAGTGCGGCTGCTGGAATCGGTCCCGGCCAGGACGCGCCGCGCGCTCGACGCCGAGGCGGCCCGGCTGACCGAGTGGTTGGAGAACCTGCGGGTAGCCAGTGTCTACCGCTCACCGGCCATGAAGATCGCTACGGATTGACGACCGGCGCGAACATCTCGCCGAGCAGCGCGGCCAGCCGCTCGTCGTCGAGCTGCTCCAACGCCGTCGTGGCGATGACCGTGCGCATCAGCAGGATGCCCGCCACCAGCGACAGACCCACCTGGGCCCTGGCGTGGTCGTCCGGGCCGTCCAGCAGCCCGGCGAACCGCTCGCCCACGTGCCGCTCGATGCCGGCACGGATGATCGCCGCGGCCTTCGGGTCGGACGCCGAGCGAAGCATGAGCAGGAACGGGTCGAGCGGTGTCGCTCCCGGTGCGGTCCGGGCGGCCAGCGTCCGGCCGAGGTCGCCCGCGAGATCACCGGCGTTGCTGCGGCCGACGATCGTCGGTGGCCCGAAGGACGTGTCGACCGCCTCGGCGAACAGCTGCTCCTTCGACCCGAAGTAGCGGTTGATCAACATCGCGGTGCCGCCCGCCCGCTCGGCGATCTGCCGCACACCGGCGCCCGCGTAGCCGTGTTCGGTGAACTCGGCGACCGCGGCGGCCAGGATCGCCGCCCTGGTGGCCGCCGCGTCCCGGCGTCGAGGCCCAGTCATGTCTACGAGTGTAGACTAGAGCTGTGTCTACAGGCGTAGACAGCGAAGTCGGAGGAGAAGCAATGTCCCAAGTCCTGCTGGTGACCGGCAGCTCCCGCGGCCTCGGCCGCGAGGTGGTCGCCAAGGCCCTCGCCGCCGGGCACCGGGTCGTCGCCACGGCCCGCCGACCCGGCCAACTGTCCGACTTCGTCGACGCCTACCCGGACGCCGTCCGTGCGGTCGCCCTGGACGTGGCCGACGCCGCTGCGGCCGCGCACGCGGTCCGGGTCGCCGTCGCCGAGTTCGGCCGGCTGGACGTGGTCGTGAACAACGCCGGCTACGCCGATCTGGCGTCGGTCGAGGACGTCACCCTCGACTCGTTCCGGGCGCAGATCGAGACCAACCTGCTCGGCGTCGTGACCGTGACGAAGGCGGCGCTGCCGGTGCTGCGCGAGCAGGGGAGCGGGCACATCGTGCAGGTGTCGTCCGTCGGCGGCCGGCTGGCCAGCGTCGGCTTGTCCGCCTACCAGGCGGCGAAGTGGGCCGTCGGCGGTTTCTCCGAGGTGCTGGCCCGGGAGGTCGGACCGCTCGGGATCAAGGTCACCGTGCTGGAACCGGGCGGCATGCGCACCGACTGGGCCGGGTCGTCGATGACGATCCCGCCGATCAGCCCGCCCTACGACGCGACCGTCGGCGAACGGGCGCGGCTGATCCAGGCCGGCGGGTCCACGCCGGCGGGCGACCCGGCCAAGGTCGCGGACGTCCTGTTGCAGGTCATCGACCTGGCAGAACCGCCGTTGCGCCTGCTCCTGGGCACCGACGCCTACACCTACGCCACCCGCGCTGCCGAGCAGCGCGCCGGGAGCGACCGCCGCTGGCGCCGGCTGAGCGTCTCCACCGACCACGACGAGGCGACCGACGAGGACAAGGACCCCCTGGCTCACCCGAACGGGTAACTCGTCACCCGAGGCGGTAATCGGGTTCGGGAAGGTGACGGTGGCCCGGCGCCCCTAAGATCGGCGCGATGTCACCGCGGCTGGACGCACACCCGGACCAGGCTGCCGGGCTGGCTACCCGTCTGGTCAGCGGGCCCGTAGGCTCCGCGCTGCTGATCACCGGCGGCGTCGGTGCCGGGCGCAGCACGCTGGCCCGCCGGATCGCGGCCGTGCCACCCGCCGCGACCACCGGTTTCCTGTCGGTCCGCCTCGGCGCTGCCACCCCGATGTGGCTGGGCCGCGAGGTCGTCCGCCTGCTGGCCGGCCGGGGAACACCCCGGCCCGCCGATCCCGCCCAGGTGCTGGCCGCGCTGGCCGGTCGTGGCGGTGACGGGCGCACCCTGCTGGTCGTCGATGACGTGCACCTGGCCGACGCGGCAGGCGCCGAGATCCTCACCGGACTGGTGCGCGCCCGCGCCGATCTCGGACTCCGGCTCGCGCTCACCGCGCCGCACGGCTGGCCCGACCGGATATCGGCCGTGCTGGCCGCCGTGCTGGCCGACCTGCCCAGCCACGAGCTGTCCGCGTTGGACCTGGCCGGTGTGGTCGACCACGCCACCGACGTGCTGGGCGTGCCGCCCGCCGACCCGTTCGCCGACGATCTGCTCGCCCGGACGGGTGGCAACGTCTCGGCACTGCACGGCGTGCTGACCGACGCGCTGGCCAAGCAGGCGGTCGTGGTGATCGACCGGAGGGCCTGGCTGTCGCCGCGGCATCAACTCGGCCTGCCCGCCGACCATCCGCTGCCGCACCGGCTGACCGAACTGCCCGGCGCCGCAACCGATGTGGCCGAGGTGCTGGCCGTCGCGGGGCCGGCGGTCGACGTGGCGGGGGAGTGCGGCCTGACGGCGGCCGATGCCCGACGGGCGGTGGACACGCTGGTCGCCGCCGGTGTGCTGGCCGACTCGACGCTGACCATCCCGGTGCTGGCCGACGCGTTGTGCGAGCGGGTCGTGCCGTGGCGGCGAGCCGAACTCCAGTCCAGGGTCCTGCCCGCCGGGCTGGGACTGGTCGGGCACGTCGTCGGACGCGGCCAGCCGATGCGACCGGCCGACCTGCGGGCGGTCCCGGCCACGGACGCCGTCACCGCGCAACTGCTGCCGTGGTGCGGGCCGCTGCCACCGGAAGACGTGGCCGTGCCCGCGATCCGGCACTGGGCACGAACCGGGAACTGGGCCGCGATCGTGGCCCTGCCGCCGGACGCGGTGCCCGCCGAGTCGCTCGTCGACCGCGTGCGGGCGATGCTGTGCACGTCCGGCCGGATCGCCGCACTGTCCGACCTGGACGTTCTGGCCCGCTCGATCGGCGACGAGACGTGTGACGTCCTGCGAGCCGAACTGCTCGCCTACGACGCCACGACGAAGACGTCCACCGCGCCACCGGAACATCCGGCGCTCGCCGCCGATGCCGCGTTCGAGGCGTGGCTGCGCGGCCGCTGGGACGACGTGCTGGCGCTGGCCGTCGCCGACCGGCTCACCGGCGCCTCGGCACACGCGCTGTGCACCGCGGAGGAGAGCGCCGCGCTGGCGGCGGACATCTGGTTGCACCGGGTCCGCCCGGAACTGGCCCGCCGCTGGCTGGACGACGCCACCCCACCGCCGGACGACCCGGCACCCCGACCGTTGACCGAGTGGGCCAGGGCCGGGCTGGACCTCCAGCTGCGCCGGCCGCGCGACGCCGTTGACCGGCTCACCCCGGTCCTGGCCTGGATGGCGGACAACCAGCAGGACAGGCACCGGGACCTGTTGCTGTTGCGGTGCGCGATCGCCCTGACCGAGGCAGGGGACACCGAGGCCGCCGTCGACCGGCTTGCCGAACTGGGCGGCACAGGGCACGACCGGCTGCTCTGGCTGCAGGCGACGGTCGCGATCGCGGAGCGCGGCGGCGACCGGGACGACCGCGAGACACCAGCCGCCTACCTGGCCGAGGCGCAGGCGAGGGAATCGCCGTTCGACATCGCCAGTGCCCGGCTGCGGCTGGCCGCCGTCACCGGTGACGCGGCACTCGCGCTCACCGCGGCCGCCGGTTTCGGCGAGCTGGACGCCACGCTGTGGCAGGTGCGGGCCACGTCGACTGCCCGCTTGCTCGGCCTCGACTCGACGCCGTTCACCCGCAACGCCGCTGTTGGCGACGTGATCGGCGAACTGGTCGCCGCCGGGCTGAGCAACGCCGACATCGGCGCCCTCCTGCGCCGCGACGAGGCATACGTCAAGCGCCAGGTCAGCAGGCTGTTGCGGGCGACCAACAGCAACCAGCGGGCCGAGCTGATCGCCAGGACCCGACCGCCGTCCGCCCCACGCGCGGACGAGCGGTCGGGAGACCCGGTGGCCGCGCTGCTCGCGGCGGGACCGGTCGCGATGCTGGTCGGGCCCCCCGGCTCCGGCCGCCACACCACGATGACCCTGCTACGGACGGCGCTGACCCCCGCCATCGTGGTGCGGATCGACGGCCGCCAGGTGCGTCGGGAGCGACGGGACGTCGCCTCCGCCGTGCTGTACGCGCTGGGCGCCGCCGTGTCCGGCGTGAGCGGCCCGATCACCTCGGCGCTCGCCGCGCCCGATGGCGCTGTCGCGGACGCGGCGGCCGACGTGCTGCGCACGGTCAGCCGGACCCGTCCGGTCGCCGTGCTGCTCGACGACGCCGACGAGCTCACCGCCGAGGACCGGTCGCAACTGGGCGTGCTGGGCGCAGCGGCAACCGACAGGTGCCGGTTGGTGCTCAGCGGGAACCGGTTCTGGGCGTGGCTCGCCGACGTCGCCGGCAGCCCGGTGCCGCTGCCCGCGTGGGGCGCCACGCAGACAGCGGCGGCGATCGCCGAACAGGCCGACGAGTGGATCGACCCGGTGACCGCCGGGTTCGTCGCCGGGCGCGTCGGTGGACGCCCCGGAGTGTTGCGCGAACTGCTGCTGGCGGCGGCATCTCCCTCCAATGCCGCCGCCAGCACCACGGCCCCCACCGAAGCCCTGCGCGGCGCGGTACTGCCCCCCGGCTCGCCCGCGCTGCGTGGCCTGCCCGGCGTCGACACCGACGCCGGCCGTTGTGTCGCGCTGCTCGGCGCGCTGGTCGACCCCCGCCTCCCGGAGGTCGAACCAGCGCTGGCAGCCATCGGCCTGCCCGCCACGACGGTCCGATCCGTCTGCGCCGAGCTGCTGGCCGATGGCACGTTGGTGTCCGCTGTGGATGGTCGGCTGACGTTCGCCGTCCCCCTGATCGGCGAGAGCGTCGCCGCCACCGCCGATCCCGACGAGGTCCGTGCGCTGCACCGGAGCCTGGCCGAAGCCATGCTGGCCGACCGGGAACCGGTCGACTACCGGGCGCTCGCCGAGCACGTCGTCGGTGCCGGCGCGAGGATCGGCCAGACCGAACTGGCCGAGTTCGCCGAACGCGTCGCCCCCACCGATCCGCGCCGTGCCCAACGTTGGTGCGCCGCACTGCTCGCCGCGCCGCCCGCCGACGAGCAGCTGGCCGGTCGCGTCACCGTGGTGTCCGCCCACACGCTCTACGACCTGGCTCGTTTCCCCGAGGCGGCCCAGGCCGCCCGCCGCGCGCTGGATCTGTTGCCCGAGCAGGACTCGCTGGACGCCCGCACCACGCTGATCAACTCGTTGCTGCGCATCGGCGACCACGACGCCGCGCTCGGTGTCGCCACCGAGGGCGGCCAGACCGCCCGGTCCGTGCCCGACGGCATGCAGCAGGCCCGCATTCTCCTGCTGCGGGAACGGTTCGACGAGGCACTCGGGGTGCTGTCCGCGCTGCGCCCCGCCGACCGGCAACAGCGCGTCGCGCTGGTCACCGGCGTACGCATGCTGGCCGCGATCGGCGCGGACGGCGGCCGGTGGCGGGACGCGGAGCAGCACGCCGACGCCGCACTCTCGCCGCTCACCCCGGACCAGGTCGACACCGTCCGCACGGCACTGGCCTGGGGCGACCTCTACACGTCCGAGCGGGCCGTCATGCCCGGCACCATGCCCAGCCCGGCGGCCAGGCGAAAGCCGCCACCGTCGATGGCCAGGCTCTCCGCCGCAGCGGACGCACTGCGCGAGGGTCGCTGGCCGACCATCGCCGAACTCTACGAGCAGAACACCGCCGACGCCGCTGAACAGACCTATGTGGACGGTCTGCTGCGCGCTCTGGCGGTCGAGGCGCTGGTCCGCCAGGGGCAGCTCGGCGACGCGGAACTGTTGCTGCGCACCACATCCGCCGAGCAGCTGTTCGGCCACATCATCGCCTGGGCGGGGGCCGGCATACTGCTGGCCCGAGGCGATCACGGCGAGGCGATCGACCTGCTGCGCGCCACCGACCGGCGCTGCCGCGGGCTGGGCTACCTGACCGGCCGCGAACTGGTGCTGGCCCGCTGGGTGGACGCCTGCGTCATCGCCAAGGACACCGCTGCCGCCGAGGCGGTCAGCCGGGATCTCGGCCGGCTCGCCGCCCGGGTGGCGACCGTGCAGGCCACGCTGTACTGGCTGGTCAGCAGGCTGGCCATCCAGCCGGACGTGCACACCGTCCGGTCGGCGGAGCAACTGGCCCAGCGGTACGGCGACCCGTTCCTGGCCGCGCGGGTGCGTTTCCACGAGGCCGATCTCGGCCGGCCGGACGCGCTGCGCGCCGCACACGCGGAGTTCCGCAGGCTCGGTGCCACCGACTGGCAGCGGCGAGCGGCGGAAAGCATGACGGCCCAACGCATGTCGACGCGGGTCGCGGAGACGATCGGCGAGTCCGACCGGCGCCTGATCGAGCTGATCGCGGCCGGCGCCACCAACCAGCAGGCGGCGGCCGAACTGGGCGTCAGCGAGAAGGCCGTCGAGGCCCGGCTGACCCGGCTCTACCGGCGCACCGGCCTGCGCTCCAGGGTGGCCCTGGTGCGCGAGTACGGCGGCGACCGGCGCACCGACACCGCCTGACCTGCTGTCGGAGCGAGACACACCGACGCGGCTCGAACCGGCCAGGCCGCGGCTGATCCGCGCCCGCCCCGGGTCGCCGTGGCGCTCGGGCCGGCGCGCTGCCTGGGCGGGCCGGTCGGTTCGGCGGCTGTCGTGGTCCGGCGCGCCGATGTCGGCCGGGCTGGTCATGCCGCGTCCGACCCGTGGCCGCGCCGGGTCGCCGTGGCCGTCGCTCCCGCGAGATGGCTGGCCAGGCGTTGCCGTGCCGTGGACAACTCCGCGGCTGTTTCGATCCGCAGCGCCCTGTCCCGGCCGTAGCGGTGCAGTAGCGGCGGGAACCCGTACTCCCCGGGCGCGAGCCCGGTGAGCAGGTTCCGGTCGACCAGGTCCTCCAGCAGCAACTCCGCCCGCTCGGTCGGCCAGCCGGTCATCGCGGCGATCGACGCCGCCGTCGGCGGTCCGTCCTGGGCCAGTGCCGCCATGCGGAACACCTTGGCCTGCAACTGATCGAGCTCGGCATAGCTGCGGTCGAACAGCGGCCGCAGGTGGACGTTCAGGGACCAGTCGCCGCAGTCGTCGGTGAGATGGTCGGCGTAGTCGGTGATCGACCACTCCGGCCGCCTGGACAGCAGGTCCGCCAACGACAACAGCACACCGGGTACACCGGCCGACGCGGACACCAAACGCAGTACCGCGTCCGGTTCCCGGTCGCAGCGCCGCCCCCCGACCACCGTCCGGAACAGTTCTCCCGCACTGTCTGGCCGCAGCGGCGGAAGTCCGATCCGCCGTGCGAGTGGTAGCAGCCTGCACCGGGACCGGCTGGTGATCAACACCGTCACGTCGGGGCTCAGGGGCAGCCCTTGCCGCACGTCGGCGGCCGGCGTGACGTCGTCGAGGATCAGCAGTGCCCCTCCCACGCGTTCTGCCCTGCGCAGCACCGCGGCGCTGTGTTCGGGATCCGCGTCGGCCGGTAGGACGAAGCGACCGCCCGGAAACCGGTCCGTCGCCTCCTGGGCCGCCCACACCGCTGTCGCGGTCTTGCCCATGCCGGCGATGCCGTGCAGCACCACGACGGGTGCGTTACGGCCCACCGGCCTGGTCAGGGCGTCGATCAGTTCGGCCAGCACCCCACCCCGGCCCAACAGCCACGGTTGACGGGGTGGACGACCCAGCTCTGGTTCGGCGGTGGCGACCGGGCTCTGCCCGACCACCAGCCGAGGTGCGGTCACCGGACCGCCGGTGTCGCCGGCCAGCAGGCGCTGCTGCAGGCGGCGCAACTCGGCGCCGGGTTCCACGCCGAGATCGGCGACGAGTGTCCGTCGCGCGTCGGCGTACGCGGCGAGCGCGTCGGCACGCCTGCCGTTGTGGTGCAGCACCCGCATGTGCATCGCGACCAGCCGCTCGTGGTACGGGTGGGCGGCGAGCAACGCGGTGAGATCATGGTCGACCATCGTGTCCGGCTGGTTGACCAGGTTCAGCTCCACCAGGTCCAGGTACGCGGCCAGCCGCTGCTCGACGAGGATGGCGCGGTGCTGCGCGGCGAACGGCCCTGGCACACCGGGCAGTGCCGCGGTGTGGAAGACGTGCAGGGCGGACCGCAGCAGATCGGCCGCGCGCACCAGGTCACCCCGCGTGCGGGCCCGCTCGGCCTCGGAGACCCGCTGCCGGAAGTTCAGGACGTCCAGGTCGATGTCGTCCGGGTCGATCAGGTAGCCGCGGTCGACGGACCGGATGATGCGGCTGCGCTCGTGCGCCCGCCGGTCGACCTCCAGGGCGCTGCGCAACGCCGACACGTGCACGTGCAGCGTGGCGGGCGCCTTGCTCGGCGGACTGTCGTCCCAGATCGCGTCGATCAGCTGGTCGATGCTCACGGTGCGGCCGGCGTTGAGCAGCAGGACCGCCAGGACGGCTCGCCGCTGCGGCGGTCCCAGCACGAGGTCGAAGTCGTTCCGCCGCGCGCCGACACTGTCCAACAGGGTGAACTGCCACGGATCGTGGCTCTCAGCTGGCTGGCCGTGAGGCATGGGAAGGGTTTATCGCGCCGGAACACGCCATGGACGACCCCGCGGCCAGATGTAGGGGAAAGTTCGGGGGCGAGGTTCACCAGGGCGACGGAGCGTGTCCGGCTCGGCCACGAAGCGTGTGTGGTCGCGCCACTGGCGGGCACCGGGAATGATTCTGCGTGGTCCCGGTTGTCAGATCCTTGTCGGCGCTCGGCGGATCGGGATGCTCGTCCTGGTGAGCGAATGCCGCCGGCAATTCGGTTGCCCACCTGGCTCGGTCGTGCGAGCTTGCCCGCCGTGGTGGACATCGACATCGATCTGGTCCGGACGCTGGTTCACGAACAGTTTCCCCGGTGGCGCGACCTACCGGTCGAGCCGGTGCACCGCCAGGGTTGGGACAATCGCACCTTCCGGCTGGGCAGCGAGCTCAGCGTCCGGCTGCCCAGCGCCGAAGGCTACGTCGCGGGCGTCGCGAAGGAGGACCGGTGGCTGCCGGTGCTGGCGCCCTGGCTGCCGCTGCCGGTGCCCACCGTGGTCGCCACCGGCCGGCCGGGCAGTGGGTATCCCTACCCCTGGTCGGTGCGGCGCTGGCTGCCCGGTGACATCATCGCCGGCGTTGTCGACCGCCTGCGGCTGGCCCAGGACCGCGGCCGGTTCCTCGCCCGGTTGCGTCAGCTACCCACCGAGCACGCCCCGGTCGGCGGCCTGCATTCGTTCTTCCGCGGTTGTCATCCCAGCGTCTACGGCGACCAGGTGCAACGCTCGCTGGCGGCACTCGGTGCCGACGTCGACGTCGCCGCCTGCCGGCGGATCTGGGCCGACGCGACGGTCTCGGCGTGGCCCTCGGCACCGGCGTGGTTCCACGGCGACGTCGCCGAGGGCAACCTGCTCGCGGTGCACGGCGCGCTGTCCTCGGTCATCGACTTCGGCACCTGCGGTGTCGGTGATCCCGCGTGCGACCTGGTGATCGCGTGGACCTACTTCTCGGGTGAGGAACGGGTGGTGTTCCGCGACGCCGTCGGTCTGGACGACGACACGTGGGCGCGGGCACGCGGCTGGGCGCTGTGGAAGGCGCTCGTCACGCTGGCCAACCCGGCCGACCCCGACCCGGCCCAGCACGAGATCGTGCGCCAGATTCTGCGGGACCCGGTCACCCCGAGGCGGTCGGGCGCTGCGGCGTGGTCGAGCTAGCCGTGGCGTGCGTTTGCCACATCACCCATGCGGGTGCACGCTCGTGTACTGCACGTCCGAGCGCGGAGCGGCAGTCGACGCTCGCATGTTCATCTCGAGACGGGAGCACGGCATGACCACACTCCACCTCCACCAACGCACCACCGTGACGCCCGAGCAGTTCCTCGCCGGCCTCACCGACTTCGGGCCGGGCCGCTCCCAGTTGTTCGGCAACAGTGCCGACGGATATCTCAAGGTGCACGACCAGGGCCCCGACTGGGCCGACGTCACCGAAGGCTCGAACGGTATCTGGGAACGCCTGCGCTACGACTGGTCCGATCCCCACCGCGTCACCATGACGACCACCGACTCCAACACGTGGGGCGGTCACTCGGGGCACACCTACACGCTGGCACCGCAACCCGACGGCACCACCGACATCGATGTCGTGGTGGTCCGCGAGGGCAAGAACCTCAAGGGCCGGCTGATCGCGATCCTGCTGGCCACCGGCGGCAAACGCGTCCTGGTCAAAGCCCTGGCGAACACCGCGAGGGCCATCGAAACCCGCGCCACGGAAGGCCGGCCGCCGTCCTGAACCGGCGGCCCGGCAAGCCGGCTCG
>DASXCQ010000042.1:0-1851 GCA_036491115.1 Pseudonocardiaceae bacterium | reverse complement strand
CGTGGTGCAGGCGGCCGCCGGCGTTCTCGCCCCCGCCTCCGAGACCGGCTTCGAGACCGGCTTCGAGACCGAAAGGACCTGCGCGTGAATACCTGGGTCAAGGTGGCCCGCTACCACCTGGTGAGGCCGACCAACTATCTCCTGCTGCTGTGGATCCTCCCGCTCACCTTCGCCGTCGGCGCCGTTACGACCGGCCGCGGCCATGACGCAGCCGGATACCTGATCAGCCTCTTCATCTACTTCGGCGTGCTGGGTATGCAGACCATCGGCCGGTCGCTGCCGTTCGGCCTCACGCTCGGCGCCAGCCGCCGGTCCTTCTATTCCGGTACCGCGCTGCTCGGGATGGCGCTGGCCCTGGTGTCCGGCCTGGTGCTGACCGTGCTGCAGGCGATCGAGCGGGCCACCGATGGCTGGGGGCTGTCTATGCACCTCTTCCGGGTGCCGTACCTGCTGAACGGCCCGTGGTACGCCACCTGGCTGACCTCCGCCGTGGGCCTGTTCGCGCTGTTCGTGTACGGGATGTGGCATGGAATCGTGTACACCCGGTGGGGCCCGCTCGGCACGCTGGCGTTCATCGCGGTGCAGGTGCTCGTGGTGGTCGCCGGGGGCGTCGTCGTCAGGTTCGAGCACTGGGGCGTCCGGTCGGCGGCCAGTGGGTCCTCCGTCGGCCTGACCGCCTTGGGCCTGACCGGCGTCGTCGCCGCGCTGGCGGTCCTGGTGCTGGCCGGCGGCCACGCCACCATCCGCCGCGCCACGGTCTGATGCTGGCCTTTCTCCACCAGGGTCGCTACCCGGGCCCGTTGTTCCGTCCGCCGGAGCAGCGGGCCTCGGACGCCGACCGCGACACCGCCGTGGACATCCTGTGCGCGGCCGCCGCCGACGGCCGTCTCACCATGACGGAACTGGACGAGCGAGTGGGGTCCGCGCTGACCGCCCGAACCCTCTCGCAACTGGCGCGCCTGACCGCGGACCTGATCGGCCCGCGTGCCGCCGCCGTGTCACCCGGACCGCCTGCCGTGCCCGCCGCCCCCAGCGACCGCTGGGCGGTCCTTCGCTCCCTGCTGGATTCCGCCTGACGGCTAGGGCCTGTCTGGAGTCGTGATCGCGTAGCGGGAAAAGGGTTGGTCGGAGGCGAAACCTATGGTTCACGATGTTGCTCTGGTTCTCGGTGGTGGCGGGGCTGCCGGACAAGCGTGGCAGATCGGTGTCATCGCAGGTCTGGCCGAGGCTGGTCTCGATCTGACAGAGACCGCCGACCTGGTGGTCGGCACCTCGTCCGGTTCCACCACGGCAGCGCAGGTGCGCAGCGGCATACCAGCGGCCGAACTGCTGGCCTCGGTGCTGTCCCCGCCGGCCCAGCCGGCCGGGCAGAACCGGGAACAGCCGCCGTCCCTGCCGATGGCCACGGTGTTCGAGCGGATGAGGGCCATCGGCGCCGCCGCCACCTCGGCAGCCGACCTACGACGTGCGATGGGCGCGTTCGGGTTGGAGAGCGACTCCGTACTCGGACCCGGGGCGGCACAGCGGCGCGCCATGGTCGCCGCCCGGTTGCCCCGCGCTGAATGGCCGGACCGGCCGATGATCGTGGTGGCCGTCGACGCGCATACCGGCGAGCTGGCGGCGTTCGACCGCGATTCGGGTGTCGACCTGGTGGACGCGGTCACCGCGAGCACCGCGCTGCCCGGTCTGACCCCCACGCACAGCATCAATGGCACTCGCTACATCAACGGTGGCGTGCGCTCCGGCGAAAACGCCGACCTTGCCGCGGGCTATGCGAACGTCGTGGTGCTCTCGCCGTTCGGCGGACGGAACCGGACACCACCGGAACGGGGCGCGGACCCGGCAGGCCAG
>DASXCQ010000041.1:0-21608 GCA_036491115.1 Pseudonocardiaceae bacterium | reverse complement strand
CTCAAGCGGGACGTGCCCGCCATGCCGGAGCAGACCCGCCTGTTCGACGAGCTCGGCCTGAGCTCGGCCAGCACGCTGGAACTGCTGCTGGAACTGGAGGAGGACCTGGACATCCAGATCGACGTCGAGGAGATCGACCAGAACGACCTGGCGTCCATCGGCAGCCTCGCCGACTTCGTGTCCACCCACGCGCTCACGGACGAGTGACCTGATGTACCTCGGGGGACCGCGGGACACCCCGGCCGGCGCACCCCGCCTGGCCAGGGCGGCCCGCCGCGAGTTCCACGGCGTCTCGGACCTGGCGTTCGACCCGCAGCTGCGGCTGTTCCTGGCCGACCTGGTGCGGCCCTACGATCTGCCGCTGCGCGACGACCTGCTGGACAACGGTGCCGGCCAGTCCTACGGCGAGATGGCCGCGGACCTGATCGGCCAGATCGTCACCGCGGACGAACCGGTCGACCTGCTGGTGCTGGCGTTCGGCATCCACGACATCCGGCTGGGCAGGGCCACCGCCGCGTACCTGAGCGACGTGTGTCCCGGCAACCCGATGGCGTTCGCCGTGTGCGACCAGGGTGTCGCGGCGCCGTTCACCGCGCTGCGGCTGATCGGCGAGTACCACCCGCGCCGCGCGCTGCTGCTGGTCGCCGAGCAGTCCGCGCTGCACTACCTGCCGGCCGGCCCGGCCGTGGTGCCCGACCGGCACGCGGCCGTCGCGCTGCTGTGGGAGTACGGCGACCCCGGGTGCACGGTGGTGCGCCAACATCCCGACGTGTCGGCCCAACTGGCCGGGTCGCTGCTGGCCGACGACGTGGCCGCGCTGGCCGGCGACCGGACCGACGTGACCCTGGTCCTGGGCGGCGGACTGACCGCCCCGCCGGGCGTCGCACTGGCCGCCGACACGGTGTCCGCGCCCACCGGCCAGCCCTACACCGGGCCGTGGTGGGCGCTGGCCGGCGGGCTCGCCGGGTGGCAGGCCGAGGGCAGGCGGGTGGTGGTCGCCGAGTACGACCCGGCACTGCGTTACCTGTCGACGTCCGGTGTGGACATCGGTGTGCGGGTGACGGCATGACCGTCCACGTGTGGCTGATGCGAGTGGACCTGCCGGCGGCCGACCTCGCCGGCCTGACCACGGTGCTGGACTCCGACGAGCGGCGCAGGGCGGCCCTGCTCGCGCTGGACGCCAACCGCAGGCGGTTCATCGCGGCGCACGGCGTCGCGCGGGTGATCATCGGGCACTGGTTGTCCGTGCCGGCCGACCGGATCGGCTGGACCCGTGGCCTGCACGGCAAACCCGAGCTCACCGGCACCCCGCGGGGCATCCAGGTCAACCTGTCGCACTCCGGCGATCTGGCCCTGCTGGCGATCACCGAACACCGGCTCTGCGGGGTCGACCTGCAACTGCTGCCGGACGCCACCCAGGCCGTCCGGCTGGCCAGGCGGTTCTTCCCGGCGGAGGAGACCCGGCTGGTGACCGCCGTGGCCGATCCGGCCGAGCGGGTCCGGCGGTTCGGCGTGCTGTGGACCCGCAAGGAGGCGTGCCTGAAGGTGGCGGGCGGCCGGCTGATGCCCGGCATGCGGCTGCCCGTGCACGGCACCGTCACCGGTGACGGTGCCGTGGTGGTGCGCGACCCGGGCGGTCCGCTGCCCGGCCCGTACCTGGTGCGTGACCTGCCGGCGCCGGACGGGTTCCGCGCCGCGGTCGCGGTGTCCGGCGCCGGGCGGTGCCCGGTCGTCCGGCACTGGTGGCCCGCCGAGCTCGACGACGATCCCGATCCTCACGTTTTCCTCGACACGATGGCGGTGGAGCAATGTTCGACAGTCAGGCCGGCGGTCACGTCGGCGTAGCCGATGACCCCGACGTCGCCGGCCGGCCGCTGGCCACCGGCGTACCCGGCGTGTACCTGTATCCGGGTTCGTTCGAGACCATCATCGGGCTGCTGCGGCAGGGCATCGCGGCCATGGCGGCGGACGAGCCGTTCCGCAGGCTGGCCATCCCGCCGGTGATCTCCCGGCGGACCATCGAGCACGCGGGCTACGTGAAGACGTTCCCGCACCTGCTCGGCACGGTGCACAGCTACACCGGGGACTCCCGTGGCTGGTCGGCGCTCTCGCCGCTGGTCGACGAGGGCGGCGAGTGGCACGCGGAACAGCGGATCAGCGACCTGGTGCTGCTGCCCGCCGCCTGCTACCCGGTGTACGACACGCTCACCGACCAGGCCCTGGCCGGGCCCCGCAAGTTCGCCGTGGAGGGCAACTGCTTCCGGCAGGAGGCCACCAGCGAGACCGGCAGGCTGCGCACGTTCCGGATGGTCGAGCTGGTCACCGCCGCCACGCCGGACTACTGCGTCCACTGGCGGGCGCACTGGCTGGAGCGGGTCACCGGCTGGCTGACCTCGCTGGGCCTGCCCGTCGACGTCGAAGTGGCCGACGACCCGTTCTTCGGGCCGGGCAAGAAGCTCTTCCAGGCGGCGCAGCGGATGCAGGAGCTGAAGCTGGAACTGCGGGTGCCACTGGCCGACGGTCTGGTGCAGGCGGTCGCGTCGGCCAACTACCACAAGGACCACTTCGGCGAGACGTTCCGGTTCACCTGCGACGGCGAGGTCGGCAACACCTCCTGCATGGCGTTCGGCCTGGAGCGGATCGCGCTCGCGCTGATCAACGCGCACGGCCCCGACTCGCGCACCTGGCCCGACGGCGTGCTCGCCGCGCTCGGTGGCGGTCATGACTGAGGCCGTCGACCTGTACCGCACCATCCGCTACATCCGCCGGTTCGAGGAGCGGGCCATCGAGCTGGTCGCGGCCGGTGAGATCGCCAGCGGCATCCACCCGTGCATCGGGCAGGAGGCCGTCGGCGTCGGCGTCGTCGCGGCCCTGACCCCGGACGACATCGTGCTGAGCAGCCACCGCGGCCACGGCCACCTGCTGGCCAAGGGCTGCGACCCGGCGAGGGTGATGGCCGAGATGTGTGGCCGGGTGACCGGTATCGACAAGGGCCGGGGCGGTTCGTTCCACCCGTCGGACCTGCACGCCAACGTGTACAACTCCACCGGCACGGTCGGCCACGGCGCCGCGATCGCCGCGGGCATCGCGTGGACCTGCCGGCCCGGACAGGTGGTGGTGAACTTCTTCGGCGACGGCGCGGTCACGCAGGGCGCGCTGCTGGAGGGGTTCAACCTGGCGTCGCTGCTGCGACTGCCCGTGGTGTTCGTGTGCGAGAACAACGGCTACGCCACCACCCTGCCGGTCGAGACCGCCGTGGCCGGCACGATCATCGGCCGGGGCGAGGCATTCGACATCCCGTCGTCCACGGTGGATGGACAGGACGTCGAGGTGGTGCTGGCCGCGGCCGGTACGGCGGTGCAGCGGGCACGCACCGGCGGCGGCCCGACGCTGCTGGAGTTCGCCACGTACCGCTACTACGGCCACCACACGTTCGAGCTGAAGGCGCGGATGAAGTACCGCACCCAAGCCGAGATCGACCGCTGGCGGGCCCGCGACCCGCTGGACATCGCCGCCGCCCGCGTCCCGGCCGACGTGCGGGCCGACGTGGACGCACGGATCGAGACGGAACTCGACGAGGTCGTCGCGTTCGCGGTCGGCAGCGCGCGGCCCGACCCGGTGGACGCGTTGGAGTACATGTACACGGACGGGCTGCGCGCCAGGGCGGGAGTGGTCGGCGATGCCTAGACTGTCGTATCTCAAGGCGCTCAACCGGGCGCTCGGCGACGAGATGGACCGCGATCCGGATGTGTTCGTGCTCGGCGAGGACATGAAGTTCGCGCTCACCAACGTGACCGCGGGCTTCCTCGACCGGTTCGGCCCGTCCCGGATCCTGGAGATGCCGTTGACCGAGCAGGGCTTCACCAACTTCGCCACCGGAGCCGCGATGGCCGGCAGGCGCCCGGTGGTGGAGTTCCAGATCCCGTTCCTGCTGCTCCTGGTGTTCGAGCAGATCACCAACCAGGCCAACAAGTTCCGCCTGATGAGCGGTGGCCGGCTCAGCGTGCCCGCGACGTATCTGTGTCCGGCCGCGGGATGGCGGGCGGCGTGGGGGGCGCAGCATTCCGACCAGCCCTACAGCCTGTTCGCGCACATGGGTGTGAAGACGGTGCTGCCCGCGACGCCGACGGACGCCTACGGTCTGCTGGTGTCGGCGATCCGGGACGACGACCCGGTGGTGTTCTTCGGTCCCATCGCGACGATGGGTGTGCGTGAGGACGTCGACTACGCGTCGCTGGGCCCGATCCCGTTGGGCGTGGGTCGGGTGCACCGGGCCGGTACCGACGTGACGGTGGTCGCCGTCGGTCACCTGGTACACGACGCGCTGGCGGTCGCCGAGGAGTTGGCCGATGAGGCGTCGGTCGAGGTGTTCGATCCGCGGACGGTGTACCCGTTCGACTGGGCCGGCCTGGCCGCGTCGCTGGAGAAGACCGGTCGGCTGGTGGTGATCGACGACTCCAACCGGTCCTGCGGCCTGGGTGGCGAGATCCTGGCGACGGCGGCGGAGGAGATGCGCCTGGTGGCGCCACCGAAACGGATCACCCGCCCGGACGGCGCCATGGTCGGCGCCTCGCCCGAACTGGACGTGGCGCTGCAACCGACGCGGGCGCAGCTGACGGAGGCGATCCGGCGGGTGCTGAAGAGCTGATGTGCCAGCGGTCACGCGCGCAGCGAGGACAGGCCCCACAGTTCGGCGATGCGCCCGTCGCGCACCCGGAGGATCTCCAGCATCATCGGTGGCTGCTGGCCGGGGACGCCGTGCACGCTCGTGCGGACGGCGGCGGTGTCCCCTTCGACGATCAGTTCCTCCACCACGACCCGCGCGTCCGGGTAGGCCTCGTGGAACCGTTGCCAGGACTCGGTGACCGCCCGCGGCCCGGTGATGCCCAGGGAGTGGCCGTAGAAGTCCGCCGCGAACATGTCCGCGGCGGCGATGTGGTCGTGGGCGTGGAACGCCGCGCAGATGCGGTGGGCGGTGGCCCGTACCTGGTCGGTCATCGGCTGTCCGGTTCGGCGATGTTCGCACGGACGCGCCGTACGGCGGCTGGCCAGCCCTTCCGCCTCGCACTGTTTTCTTGATGGCATCAAGAGTTTGGCAGGTGCTCCCGGATGGCCAGGATGGCGTCCAGCGCCGGGTCCTCGTTGCGGCGGTAGGCGTCGAACGTCGGTGGTGCGTAGATGTCCGGCGCGATCCAGGTCCGGTGGTCCACCGGCCAGCCCGTCTGCCAGTACAGGTCGGCTACGTTGGCCACCACCTTGCTGTAGGGCAGTTCGAAGTCGATCCGCTCACCGATGAAGTTGGGCCGCGACCCGGTGGGCTCGCCGACGAAGATCGCGCTGGTCTCGCGTTCGATGGCGGTGACGGTGTTCTGCGCCGCCGAGAAGGTCAGCCGGCCGATGATGACGAACAGCGCGCCGCGCCGGCTCAGCCGCCGGCTGGCGATCAGGTGGTGCAGCAGCCGCTGGGTGAGCAGGGTGTTGCCGCCACCGTTCCACCGGATGTCGATGACCAGCCGGCCGACGACGCGGTCCTCGACGAAACCGAACAGTCGGTCGCAGAACGCCGCGAACGTCTCGGCAGGGTGGTCGCGGACCGCGTTGAACTGGAAGTAGACGAGATCCTCTGCCGGCAGGTACTCGAACCAGAACGGCAGCTCACGGTTGCGCAGGTGCAGTGGCCGGGGCGCGGACACGGTGTCCGCGAGTGCCACCCACCCGGCCGGATACCTGTCCCGGCGAACCTTGACGGTGGTGGCCTCGAGCCGGACCTCGTCACTGGTGCCGTCGGCCAGCCGGACGGTCAGCGTGTCGTCGACGCCCAGTCCTTCGAGGATGGCCGGGAAGCGCACGAGCGCGGCGAACTTCAAGCTGAGCCAGTGCTCGTTGTCCCTGGTCATGATCGGATCCAGCGCCGCCATGGCCTCGTCGACCGACAGCCCGCCGATCCGCTCCACCCTGGCGCCCAGCAGGTGCTCGCAGCCGGGACCGGCGCCGATCACGTACAGGCCCTCCGGGAACAGGAACAGGTCCAGCGGGAGCATCCGCGACGACTCGGTGCCCTCCTTGGGCCAGTTGACGTCGGCGTGGCCGTCGTCGAGGTGCCGGACCAGCTTCATCATGCCCACGACGATCTGCGTGTCGGTCAGGCCGGGGATCGCGTCCGCCAACTCCGCAACGGACCGGTCGAACTCCACCTCCGGCTGGATGGCGAACGGCGCGTAGGCCAGGCGCTTGATCTCCCTGGCCAGGAACGCCAGGTCGGACCGCCAGCCATGGTCCCTGGACATCCCGTCGGCGTCGATGATGCCGGCCATGTCGCGGACCCGCTGGTCGGCGCGCAGCTCGCGCCAGCACTCGTCGGACCTGACCCTGGCCGGGTCGCGCATCCCCCGGTCCAGCGCCACCCGCAGGGCCGCGACGGCCGCTTCACCGTCGCCGGCGGCCGCGGCGCAGCACGCGATGCGATAGGCGAGCTCGCACGGCATCAGCGGTGGCACGTCGTCGGCCTCCAGCAACGTGTCCCGCACGCCCAGTCGCAGTGCCTGCTCGTAGGCCTCCCGCGCGCCCGCGTAGTCCTGCGCGTGGAACCTGACCTCACCCAGGCGGGCCCAGTGATCCCCGTGTACCGGGTTGGCGGCGGTCACCGCCGCCCACAGCTCAGCCGCCGCCGCCCAGTCCCGATCGGCCGTCCTGGCCTGTGCCCGAGCGACCGTCCCCAAGAAATCCGTCACAATCCCCCTGACGCGCGTCGGCACCAGCGTAGACCCGGGTGATCACCGGTAACGGAGGCGAAGCGGCGCCGATTGCGAGGTGTAGCCATGACCGCGCGGCGGGGATACCCGGCACAGGAGTCGCGGCGATACTTCGCCGAGTGCGCACAGACGGGGAACGGATGATCAGGCGAGGCGTTTGATCCGGCCGTTGCCTTCGATCACCATTGGTAGGGCGGCCCAGGCCGCGTCGTCCGCCGGATCGGCTGGAGCCTGGGCGCACAGCACGTAGTGGCCGGGTGTCATCGCCAGGTGGTGACCGGGCAGCGCGGCCAGGCAGGCCGCGTGCGCCGCCTCCGGTGTCGCGATCTCCGCCGACACCGGCACGTACGCGACCAGCCGCCCGTCGACCACCACCACCCGGGAGCCAGGCAAAGCGCCACCGACGACCGAGCGGACCGACGACGGCCGCACCCAGCACGAGTCGACACACAACCAATCCGCGTCCCGCTCCACCGGCACCACCCCGGTGACCGCCCCGAGCCGGGACAACGCAAGGTCGCCATCCCCGGCCGCCACCAGCAAAGCCTCCACCCCCAACAACAGAGACTCCGTCTCGGCCTCGTCCACGTGCCGCAGGTCCACCGTCAACGCGAGCATCAGGTCCGGCGCCAACCGGGCCGGATTGCACATCATCACCACCGGGAACGGCGCCGACTCCAGCCACCGCATCTCCGTCGCCGCGGGCGCCGGCGGCAACTCGATCGCCGCGTCGAAGTGGCCGCTCAGGTCGTTGAGCGTGAAGTCCCGGGTGAACGTCGTGCCGCGCTCGTGGCAGACCTGGTCGATGATCCGCCACAGCTTCGTCGCGTCGAACATGCTGTTGGTGTTCGCCGCGAGCGTCGCCCTGGCCGCCCGCGTGACGAGTTCGTCGAACGTGACCGTGTCGACGTCCAGCGCCAGCAGGCCGTCCTGGGCCAGGCTGCCCACGTACTCGCGCAGCCGCAGCCGGAACCGGTTGCCCGACACGGCCGCGAACACGCACCGCGGCACCCCGGTCCGCCAGGACAGCACGGCACACACCGCCGCCAGCACCACCACCTGCCGGCTGGTCCTGGTCCGCTCGGTGATCCGCCCGAGCGCCGCACCGGCCGCCGCCGAGGTCAGTACGCACATCCGGTGCTCCGCTCGCGGCGCAGCCGGCGGCGGCACCGGGTACAGGCTCTGCGGCGCGGTCCGCAGGTGCGTCTCCCAGTAGCGCAACGCCGCGTCGGCCGCTTTCCCACCGCGGGTCGACCGCTCGGCGAGCGCCTGGTCCAGCGGTTGATGACCGGCCGCACCGACCGACCTCGCGGCCCGAGAGGCGGCCAACTCGGTGAACTGCATGCCGATCAGCGCCACGCTGCCGAAGTCCACGGCCACGTGCGAGTACACCGCGACCACGGCAGTCGGCAGGGAGCCGTCGACAGCGACCGCCACCCGCAGCGGCAGCCCGGACCGGAAGTCGACGCCACCCGCGCGCAGGTGGTCGATCAACGACTCCGGCGAGGCGGCCGGGCACAGCTGGATCGGCAGCTCACCCTCGGCCAGGACCGTCTGGCCCTCGTCCGTGTACCGCGTGCGCAGCGCCTCGTGCCGGCACATCAACACCGCGAACGCCGCCGTGACGTCGGCCAGTGTGACATCCGGTGGCAGCGTGAAGATCCAGGCGATGACCGACGAGGACTCGTCGTGGCTCACCCAGTTGAGCGTGTTGCGCTGGCCGAAGGTGAGCGGGCCGGTCGCCGCCCGCTCACCGGTGAACCGTACGGAGATCACTACCCGCGCCAGAGCACGGGACAGTACGTCGGGTCGGCGTAGTCCGGCCTGCCGTCCTCGGTCCGCCGGACCAGCACGTCGTGGTTGTACACCACCGGCTCGCCGGAGGGCCGCAGGTGCGGCCGGTACGTGTTGTCGCCGTCCTGCATGTGCAGCGACACCGCCCGCCGGGGCCGGTCACTGAGGTTCGGGCCGCTGCCGTGGTAGGTCCGGCAATGATGAAAGCTCATGTGGCCCTTGGGAATCCGCATCGGGATCCGCTCCACCGTGGCACCGTTGTGGGCCGCGTTGCGTTCCAGCAGTTCGTCCAGCTCGCCGCGGTCGCGCTGGGCGAAGTGGCGGGTCGAGTCGTCGCCGGGCACCTCGTGCCACCGATGGCTGCCGTCCACCATGGTGATGGTGCCCATCCGCTCGTCGCAGTCGTGGAACGGGATGAACGCGGTCAGCATCTTCTCCGACGTGCAGGTCTGCCAGTAGTGCCGGTCCATGTGCCAGGGCACCCGGTTGGTCGGCTCGTCCGGGCGCGGCGGCTTGTAGATCAGTGTGGCCTGGAAGATCCGGATCTCCTCGGCCTGGGCCAACCGGGCGGCCACGGCGCCGACCAGCGGCTTGCGCAGCATGCCGGCCAGCACGTCGTCCTCGTAGTGGACGTAGTCGTTGTGCCGCTGCACCGGGCCGTCTGCCGGCGTCCAGTAGGCCAGGTTCGGCGGCCGGGACGGCAGGCCGCGGTCCTTGTGCCCGGCGTAGAACCGTTCCGTCTCGGCGACGATGGCGTCCACCTCGTCGTCGGAGAACAGCTTCTGGGTCAGGAACCAGCCGTGTTCCGCGTAGTACCGCACGTCCTTATCGGACGGCAGGAGGGCACGCTCCGCCTCGGTCAGGGCGAAGTCGACGGGGATCGTGGTCACCTTTGTCCTTCCAGTTCAACGGGAAACGCCGGCGCCATGACTGGCCCGCTCGCGTTCGACGGCCTCGTACAGGGCCTTGATATTCGCGCTGCCGAACGTCAGCGCATGCCGCCGCTCGATGATCTCGAAGAAGAACGTGCGGCGCGGGTGCGTCGACTGGGCGAAGATCTGGAACAGTTCGCCCTCGTTGTCCTGGTCCACCAGGATGTTCAGGTCGCGCAGCGTGGCGACCGGCAGGCCGACGTGGCCCAGCCGCCGCTCCAGCTCGTCGTAGTAGCTGCCCGGCGTGGTCAGGAACCCGACGCCACGCTCGCCGAGCGTCCGCACGCCGGTGGCGATGTCGTCGGTGCGCAGCGCCAGGTGCTGGACCCCCGCGCCGTCGTGGGCGCGCAGGAAGTCGTCGATCTGGCCGGGCGTGCGGCTGGTGTCCGGCTCCAGCAGGGTGAGCGTGACGCCACCGGACGGGCTCTGCACCACCTGGGAGTTCATCGCCTGGTCGCCGACCTCGATGTACTCCTGGAAGATCAGGCCGAAGCCGAGCACGTCCTGGTAGAACCGCACGGTCGGGCCCAGTTCGCCGCCCGGCACGCACACGGCCACGTGGTCGAGCAGGTCCAGCAGGTCCAGAGCCCCGGCGTCGGGCTCCGGGACGCTGCCCAGGTCGGCGTCCAGCGCGCCCGGCCGGACGAACGTGTGGGCCACGTCGCCGAACGCGGTGATCCGCACCTGGCTGGCCGGCGGCGCCGAGTCGAGGGGGCCGTCCAGCGACGTGGCCATCGGCACCGCGCCGGCGGCGACCGCCTCGGTCAGTGCGGCGTCCGGGTCGTCGGTGGCCAGTGCGATGGTGGCCGGCCCGTCGCCGTGGGCGGCGACGAACGCGGCGGCCGGGTGGTCGTCCGTGCTGCCTTCGGTGACGAGCAACCGGATGTCGCCCTGGCGCAGCAGGACGGACCGGTGGTCGGCGGCGGTGGTCACGCCGTGCACGCGCATGCCGTACTCGGCGCGCAGCCGGGCGGTCGCCAGGTCGGCGTCCGCCACGTAGAACTCGACGTGATCGATCCCTGATATGCGCATGTCAACCTCGGGGGATGCTGGAAGGGCCGAACAGGAGCGTGATGTTGTGGCCACCGAAGGCGAACGTGTTGGACAGGGCCACCCGCACGTCACCGGTGCGGGGCGTCCCGCGCACGTGGTCCAGCGCGCACGCCGGGTCCGGGTCGTCCAGGTTGGCCGTCGGCGGCAGGATTCCCCTGCTCACGGACAGTGCGGTCGCGGCGGCCTCGACGACGCCGGACGCGCCGAGCAGGTGGCCGGTGAGCGCCTTGATCGAGCTGACCGGCGGGCCGTGCTCGCCGAACACCGTCTGGATGGCGGCGGTCTCGGCGACGTCGCCCAGCGGTGTGCTGGTGCCGTGCGCGTTGACATAGTCCACATCGGATGGTTGCCGGCCGGCATCGGTGATGGCGCGGCGCATCGAGGCGATCGCGCCGGCGCCGTCCGGCCGGGGCTTGGTGGGGTGGTAGGCGTCGGTGCTGGCGCCCCACCCGATCAGGTCGGCGTACCCGGTGGCACCCCGGGCGCGGGCGTGCTCGGCGCGTTCGACCACGAACACGCCACCGCCCTCGCCGAGCACGAAACCGTTGCGCGCCCTGTCGAACGGCCGGCTGGCCGCCGTCGGGTCGGTCCAGCCCCTGGCCAGGGCGCGGGCGTTGGTGAACGCGGCTGCGATGGTCGGGTGCAGCGGCGCCTCACCGGCCCCGCACACCACGACGTCGGCCTCACCGCCGCGCACCAGCCGTACCGCCTCGGCGATCGACTGGGCACCGGCGGCGCACGCCGTCACCAGTGCCGCGCTGTAACCGCGGATGCCGTACTTGATCGCGATCCGCGCGGCCGCCATGTTGGACAGCAGGCCGGGCAGCAGGTACGGGCTGATCGCCGGCCGCCCCCGGTCCCACCGGGCCCGCGCGTAGTCCTCGTACGTCTGCAGGCCACCGCCGCCGGTGGACACCACCACCGCGATCCGCTCCGGGTCGACGTCCCTGCCCACCTCCAGTCGGGCGTCGGCGATGGCGTCGTCCGCGGCGGCCATGGCCAGCAGCACGAACCGGTCGACGCACCGCGCCTCGGTCGGCGGCAGCACCTCGGTCGCCGCCATCTCCGGCGAGATGCCCGCGGTGTCCAGCCAGCCGGCCACCACGTGGTCGTCGGGCGGCCTGCGCAGGCCGGACCGCCCGGCGCACAGCGCGTCGAACACGTCGTCGAGCTTGCTGCCCAGCGGCGTGACCAGCCCGATGCCGGTGATCGTCACGTCAGGGCGCCCGCCGCTCATCGGGTGCCCTGCGTCTGCAGTTCGCGCAGCCGGAACTTGCGCACCTTGCCGGTGGGGCCGTGCGGGATCGACTCGTCGGCCACCACGGCCACCTGCCGCACGGTCTCGGCGACGTGCGCGTCCAGCGCGCCGAGCACCTCGTCGGTGCGGTCGACGTCCGGGTCGGCGTCCGCGGTGAGCTGCAGCAGCACGTCGGTGACGACCCGGCCGTCCTCCCGCACTGCGCTGACCGTGCAGTCCACGATATCGTTGCAGGCGGCCAGGATCCGTTCCTCGGACATCGCGGTGAACAGGCGCCTGCCGTTGCCGAGGTCGACGGAGTCGACCAGCCGGTCCATGTGGTAGAAGTAGCCGGCCTCGTCCCGGTAGACCAGGTCGCCGGTGAGGAAGTAGCCCTTGAGCCGGGTGCGGAACGTGGTCACCGAGTCGTTCCAGTAGCCGAGCGACAGGGTGGGTGCCTTGGTGCCCAGCTCGCCGATCGCGTGGTCGGGCAGTTCGTTGCCGTCCGGGTCGAACACCTTCAGGTCGGCGAACGCGTGCGCCCGCCCGATGCACCGGCCGTAGCGGTCGGTCTCCGAGGTGTGGGTGATGAAGAAGTGCGAGTGGCCCATCTCGCTGGAACCCAGGCCGTCGATGAACACCGAGCCCGGCTTGACCACCCTGCCATCGGACGTGGCCACGATCCGGCTGCCCAGCACCACCAGCCGCCGGATGTGAGCCTCGTGCGCGCAGTCACCGGTGTTCCACCACAGCGCCACCGAGCCGAAGTCCCGAGTGGACAGATCATGATGGGCCAGGTCGGCCCAGGTGGCGGCGAAGCCGAGCACACCGGTGGGCCGCCAGCTCTCGATCGCGTCCAGCACCGACGGGCCGGTCTGGTTGGACAGGGCCAGCAGTTCGCTCTGCCCGGACAGGGCCTGGTTGAGCGCGATCAGCATGGCCACGTGCGGCACCGGCAGCGCGGACAGCATCCGCTCCGAGCCCTGCGCCCTGGGCATCCGCAGCCGGTGGCGGAGCGCGGCGAACATGCCGTCGTGCCCGTGCACCACGGCCTTCGGCACGCCGGTCGTGCCCGACGAGTGGGTGATCGCCACCGGGTCCAGGCCGAAGTGCCGGTACGGCGGGGGAGCGGCGTCCGGGTCGCCTGCGCCCAACCCGGCGACGTCGATCACCCTGTCGATGCCGATCTCCTGCTCCGCGAACGCCGTCCTGCGCTCCGCGTCCGCGATCAGCGCGACCGCGCGCAGCCGGCTCAGGTAGATCGCCGCCAGGTCCGGCGGCACCTTCGCGTTCAGCAGCGCGGGAATCGCACCCAACCGGACCAGTGCGAGGAACGTCAGCACTACGTCGGCGCTGCGGGTCGCGCACACCGCGACCGGGTCGCGCCCGCCGATGCCCAGCGCGTGCAACGTCGCTGCCCGTGCCCTGACCCGCTGGTCCAGCTCGCCCAGCGTCAACGCCCGCCAGGCGGGGATGACGTCGTCGACGTCGGTGTCGAACGTCAGTGTCGGGTTGTCCAGGCCGATGCCGAGCTCGACCATCCTGGTCAGCACGTTCCCGGCACCGAGCGTCTCGTCGGCGGCCAGTAGCGCCCGGACGTTCTTCGTGGTCATCACCATCTCCTCGATGTGGCTGGTCCTACGAGCACCGCCACCGCGTGGTCGCGCTCGCCCGGCCCGCGGGCGAGATCGGCGGTGATGACGAGCACCTCGTCCGCCGCGCCGTCGTCCAACAGCAGCGCCGCGGCCTCGAGCGCGTCGGTGTACGGGTCACCGGCCGGGGACAGGCACACCACGGGGCCGAACAGGCCCCACCGCTCGGTGACGTAGCCGACGACGGCGTTCGGGTTGGACTGGAAGAACAGCAGCGGCGGCACCCGCCGCCCGGCGGCGAGGGCGGCGGCGACAGTGTCCGTCGTCGCCACGTCACCGGCGACGCTGGCCAGCACGACGCCGGTGCGTTCGGTCGCGGCCGGCGCCGTGCCGTAGCGGGCGGTCAGGCACCGCTCGGCGACCTCGGCCACCAGGGGGCTGAACGACGAGACGACGAACCCGGCGATCGCCGGCAGCGTGTCCGCCGGGCCGACCGGCCACTCGCCCCTGGCCAGGACCGCCGGGCCGGTGTCCACTGTGGCGGCCGGGCCGAGATCCACGCTCGCCGGGCCGAGTTCGACGCTCGCGGTCCGGCGTTCCGGTTGCGGTTCGGCGATCAGCCCGGTCATGGCGCACCCACCAGCAACGCGGTGTTGGCGCCGCCGAACGCGGCGTTCACCGACAGGGCGTACCGGGCGCCGCTGGGCCGGGGCCGGCCGACCACGACGTCCAGCGGGCAGTCCACGTCCGGCCCGAGATAGCCGGCGTTCACCGGCAACCGGCCGGCCCGCAGCGCCAGCACGGTGATCACCAGCTCCAACAGGCCGGTGGCCTCCAGCGCGTGGCCGTGCACCGACTTGGTGGAGCTGACCGGCACCCGCGGCAGACGGTCGCCGAACGTCAGGCGCAGCGCCGCGGCCTCGGCGGCGTCGTTGAACACGGTGCCGGTTCCGTTGGCGTTGACGTAGCCGACGTCGTCCGGTCCGACACCGGCCCGGTCCAGCGCCGAGGTGATGGCGCGGGCCATGCCGGTGCCGTCCGGCCGTGGCTGACACACGTGATAGGCGTCGCCGCAGCGGCCCCAGCCGGCCAGCCGGGCCCGTACCCTCGCGCCGCGCTCGGCGGCCGACGACGCCGACTCCAGCACCACGGCGGCGATGGCGTCGCCGAGGACCATGCCCAGCCTGCCGGTGCTGAACGGCCGGACGGCGCCGTCCCTGGCCAGCACCCGGCCGGCGTCGAACAGCGCGAAAATGTCCTCGTCCACCAGGAAACCTGCCGCCACGACCACTCGGTCGTGCCGGCCGGTGGCGATCATGGTGGCCGCGTCGGCCACCGCCGTGCTGGCCGCGACGCACGCCGCCGTGTAGGTGCGCACCCCGCCCGCGACGCCGACCCGCAGGGCGACGTCGGCGGCCGTGGCGGCATTGGACCGGTCGGCGTGCGCGGCCAGCAGCAGCGGCCCGGTGCGCGGACCGGGGTCCCCGGCGACCCGACAGGCGTCCTCGATGACGGCGACGAGTTCGTCGGCGAGCACCGGTGCGCCGGGCAGGGTGGCGGCCACACCGGACCGGCGCGCGGTCGCGTCGAACCGGCGGACCGGCGTGAATGCCGGTTCGCCGGTGAACGCCCTGGCCAGCAGGGCCGACGTGTCCGGCCCGAAAGCCGACCGCGCGGCCAGTCCGGTGACCACCACCTGCTCAGACACGGCGCTGCTCCGCGATCGCCGAGCGCAGCACGTCCACGGCGCCGGTCACGGTGGTCATGCCGGCGAACGTCTCGTCGGACAGGTCCAGCAGCACCGAGTAGCGCTGCTCGGCGGCGGCGACCAGCCAGGTCAGCTCCAGCGAGCCGAGTTCCTCGCCGACCTCGCCCGGCCGGCGGTCGCCGTACCCGGCCAGCATGGCCAGCACTGCTGCCCGGTCCGGCAGCGTGGCCGGGTCCGCCGTGGTCGTCCGCTCGCTCGCCGGCCCGGTCATGCCAGCGCGGCGCCGCTGGCCGCGATCCGCTCGTCCATGGCCGCGGTGAACTCGACC
The DNA here is from genome assembly GCA_036491115.1 of Pseudonocardiaceae bacterium. GTDB lineage: Bacteria > Actinomycetota > Actinomycetes > Mycobacteriales > Pseudonocardiaceae > DATEPR01. The sequence continues at coordinate 6,212 of DASXCQ010000041.1, read as the reverse complement.
AGCGTCATCAGCGCGAGGCTTTCCATGTCGTCGTCGTTGAACTTGACGTGGAAGTGGTCCTCCAACTGCACGGCCAGGTCGGCCAGTGCGAGCGACTCGAGGTCGAGGCCCGCCGGGCCGAGTTCCGTGTCGTCGGTGACGTCGCTGACGTCGTAGTTCATGCCCCGCAGGGCCTCAAGGGTGAAGGCACGCACGTCGTCGCTCATGTGGGTGTTCGGCGTCGGGATCGCCGAGCCCTCCTTCCGGGATTTCGGGTGGTTGGATGCCGTGGTTCAGGTGGCGGCGCGGCCGCTGGCGGCCTCCCGGAGGACAGCCGGGTTGCGGACGAGCTTGCCGGTGGCGGTACGGGGGAGGCGGTCCATCACGTGCAGCCGGCGCGGCCGCTTGAACGCGGCCAGTTCGCTGGCCACCGCGGGCCGTATGTCGTCCACAGTGGAGCCTTCGGACATGGCGAGGTACGCCTCGATGTCGCCGTCGTAGACCACGACCACCTCGGCCACGTCGGGCAGCGCGGCCAGCGTCTGCTCCACCTCGGTGAGGTCGACCTTCAGGCCGCCGACCGAGATCTGCGAGTCCAACCGACCCAGAATGGTGACCAGCCCGTTGGCCGGGTCGATGGTGGCGGCGTCGCGGGTGGCCAGCCAACCGTCGGCGTGGCGGGTCGGGTCGGACAGACCGAGATACGGCGAGCGGGGCAGGCGGATCCGCAGCTCACCGCCGATGACCGAGGTCTGGATGCCGGGTGCCGGCGCGACCGACGGCCACAGGGTGCCGGTGAGGTCGGTGGCGATGACACCGACCTCGGTCATCCCGTACATGGTGCCCAGCGGCACGTCGAACCGGGACGTGAACCGGCCGGGGACGCCGGGCCGGACCAGTTCGCCGGCCACGATGGTGCGGACCAGTTGCGGCGCCTGGATCGTGTCGGCGGCGGAGGTGAGCAGTTCGGCGTGGAACGGGACGCCGAGTACCGAGGTCGGTTCCGGTCCGGCCGCGACGGTGGCCAGGATGCCGTCCGCGGTGAGCCGGTCGCACCAGACGAGTTGGACGCCGGCGTGCAGGCCGTGCAGCAGACCGCCGACCAGGCCGAGCACGTGCACCATCGACGCGAGCACGACGATCCGCTCGCCACGGCGCGGGTAGTCGGCGAGCCGCTCGTAGCGGTCGAGTTCGCCGATCAGGTCGCCCGCGGTCCTGGCGATCACCTTGGACGCGCCCGTCGACCCGGAGCTGAACTGGATCAGGGCGTGGTCGGTGCGGGCAGGTTGGCCGCCGTCCCGTTCGGTGACGGCGGTGCGGAGGACGTCGGTGTAGCCGCGCAGCCGGTTGCCGCGGGTTTCGGTGGCGGTGACCACGAACTGTGCCGCGATCCGTTCCAGCGCCCGGTCCACCTCGTGCTGGGTGAGCCGGTGGTCGAGGAGGCTGACCTGGGCGCCGAGGCGCCACGCGGCCAGCAGCATCGCGACGTAGGTCAGCGACGGGGGCAGTCGCAGCGCGACGGTGCCGCCGCGGCGCAACCCGGCCGCGGTGAGCGCGTGTTCGGAGTCGGCGACCAGGGAGCGCAGCGTGGCCCGGTCGACCGGGCGGTCGAACCAGAGGCAGACGTCGCTGTCGTCGCCGCCCAGCAGGACGTCACCGACCCAGTCGTGCGCCTGCTGGGACTCGGTGGCACCGGAAACTAGCGAGCTCTTCATGAGCCCTCCGACATTGGCGAGTTTGATTGCCCTATTCGGTTGGTCGAACGGGCAACGGGAGAATTGCACACGGGACTGTACGGGTCAAGGTTTCCAAATAGTGGTCTAGACCGGTTAGGTGCACGGTTCGGTGCCACCGTGCGAGCGGCTCTGGCACCGCGCTGACCAGGGGTGTACTAAGCTGGTGTGGAACCATTGCGGGTCGGCGACTACGCGGATTTGGCGCAATCCGTACTTCCGGCCGATGTGTGGGGATATGTGCAGGGCGGCAGCGGCAACGAATGGACAGTTGCAGAAAACCGTGCCGCTTTCGATCGGCTGGAGCTGCGTCCGCGCGTTCTTGTCGACGTCACCGCATGCGATACCAGCACCACATTGCTCGGCTCCTTGTTGGCGGCACCGATCGGTGTCGCGCCCATGGCCTACCACCGGCTGGCCCACCCGGACGGTGAGCCGGCCAGCGCCGCCGCGGCCGGGTCGATCGGCGGTCCGTTCGTGGCGAGCATCTTCGCCAGCCAACCGCTGGCCGAGATCGCCAAACACGCCGACGGTCCGCTGTGGTTGCAGCTGTACTGGTTGCGGCGCCGCGACGTGCTCGTCGACCTGGTGCGGCAGGCCGAGGAAGCCGGTTACAGCGCACTGGTGCTCACGGTGGACGCGCCGAAGGTGGCCCGTCGGTTGCGGGACGTGCGCAACTCGTTCTCGCTGCCGGACACTGTGGCCGCGGTGAACGTGGACTCATCGGTGATGACGTCGGCCTATCACGCCGGTTCCGGTGAGTCGGCCATCGAGCGGCACTCGCGGGAGCGGTTCGATCAGTCGATCACGTGGGCGGATCTGGAGTGGTTGCGTTCGCTGACGACGCTTCCGTTGGTCATCAAGGGGATCATGACCGGCGAGGACGCGCTGCTGGCCGCCGAGTACGGGGTGGACGGTGTGGTGGTGTCCAACCACGGTGGCCGACAGTTGGACGGCGCGCCCGGTGCGGTCGCCGTGCTGCCGGAGGTGGTGGCGGCCGTCGGTGGCCGGCTGCCGGTGATGGTCGACGGTGGGGTGCGGTCGGGTGCCGACGTGTTCCGGGCGTTGGCGCTGGGAGCCGCCGCGGTGTTCGTCGGCCGGCCGGTGTTGTGGGGGCTCGCCGTCGACGGGGCCGACGGTGCCACGTCGGTCCTGCGGATGATCCGGGACGAGCTGGTGGAGTGCATGGTGCTGGCCGGCCGGCCGTCGGTGGACTGTCTGGACCGGTCCGCGGTCCGGCTCAGGCCATGTCGGTGATGAAGGCCGCCAGCCTGGCGACGCCCTCCTTCAGGGTTTCCGGTTCGACGTAGCTGCAGGACAGGCGCAGCTGGCGCCGGCCGCCCTCGCCGTCGAGGTAGAACGGGGCCATCGGGGTCCACAGGATGCCGTACTCGCCCGCCGACGTGGCCAGTGCCTTCTCGTCGACCTCGAACGGCACGGTGACGACGACGAAGAACCCGCCGCCGGGCGAGTTCCAGCGGACACCGAGTTCCGCCCTGCGGTCGGCGGGGAAGTGCCTGTCGAGTTCGGCGAGGAGCAGGTCCATGTTGGTGCGGTAGAACGCGATGGTGTCCTTGTTGGCCTCCCGGAGCCGGAAGTCGTTGCGGACCATCATGCCGCCGATCACGGCCTGGCTCAGCGACGGTGTGTTCACCGTCGTCATGCTCTTGATCTTGCCGAGCTGGTCGGCGAGCAGGGACCGCTCACCGTTCGGGCCCGCGACCTCCTGGTCGGCCAGCACATAGCCGAGGCGGGCGCCGGGGAAACACGTCTTGGCGAACGAGCCGAGGTAGATCACCGTGCGATCGGTGTCCAGCGACTTGAGTGTCGGCCGGGCGGCGTCGTCGCGGGTGAAGAAGCCGTACGGGTTGTCCTCGATCACCAGCAGGTCCTGTTCCGCGGCCACCGCCAGCAGCCGGCGGCGGTGATCGACGGCCATGCTGGCGCCGGACGGGTTGGCGAAGTCCGGCACGACATACAGCGCGGTCGGCCTGCGCCCGCCTGCCCGCACCGACTCGGCGACGTCCGCGACGCCGGCCGGGCTGAGTCCCGCCTCGCCCTCGGGTACCGGTTCGATGGCGATGTCCAGGAGTCGTGCCGCTCCGGTGATGCCGACGTAGCAGGGGGAGTTGACCAGCAGTACGTCGGTCGGTTTCGCGAACAGGGCTCGCAGGACGAGCAGCATCCCTTCCTGGGCGCCCACGGTCACCACGACCGACTCCGGTGGGACCGTCAGGTTCTCGTCGTTGACCAGGGTGCGGGTGATCAGCTCGTGGATCTCACCGTTGGTGCGGCCGTACTGGAACAGGGCCGTTCTCACCTGGTTCGGTGGGCGGCCCTTGCTTGCCAGGTAGTCGGTGTACGCGGTGAGGTACTCGTGGATCGACTCCGGTTCGAACAGGCCCTCGTAGGGGCGGCCGGGGGCGAAGGAGATCGCTTCCGGGTACCGGGACGTCACCTCGTTGAGGAACGTCATCGCGTCGAGCAGCGGGTCGGACAGACAGTCGTGCAGGTCGTCCAGGGCGATGTCGCCGGACACGATGCTTCTCGTCATGGGACCAGCGCCGCGGTGAAGGCGGCGTCGAGTCGGCCCGCGGCGTGGTCGACCGCGTGTCCTGCCGCGTCCAGGACGCCGGACATCGTGAAGAAGCCGTGCACCAGGCCGGAGTAGCGAGTCAGCTCCACGTCGACGCCGCTTGCTCGTAACCGGTCCGCGTACTGCTCCGCCTGGTCTCGCAGCGGGTCGTACTCGGCTGTGATCACCGTTGCCGGGGGGAGTCCGGCCAGGCTGTCCGCTCGCAGCGGGGAGGCCAGGGGGTGGTCGCCGTCCTCCGGCGTGCTGAGGTAGTGGCGCCAGTACCAGTCGACCGACTTGGCGTTGAACAGGGCTTCGTCGGTGTTCTCGTGCAGTGATGGGGTGGTCGACCGGTAGTCGGTGTTGGGGTAGATCAGTAGTTGGTGGATCAGGTGTGGGCCGGTTTCCCTGGTGATCAGGGTGGTGGCCGCTGCCAGGTTGCCACCCGCGCTGTCGCCGCCCACCGCGATCCTGTCCTTGTCCACGCCCAGGTTCGCGGCGTTCTCGGCCAGCCAGGTGAGTGCTGCCTGGCAGTCCTCCACCGCTGCTGGGAACTTGTGCTCCGGAGCCAGGCGGTAGCCGACCGAGATGGTGACGCATCCTGCCTTGTTGGTGAGGGCTCGGCAGACGCCGTCCGAGGTGTCCATGGTGCCCAGGGTCCAGCCACCGCCGAAGAAGTAGACCAAGGCCGGTGGTTGCGCCTGCGTGGTGTGCGGGCGGTAGATGCGGATCTTCAGGTCGCCGCCGGGTCCGTCGATGGTGGTGTTCTCCACCTGTGCCACTGGTTGCGGTTCGCCGCCGCCTGCTCGGATGGATCTCAGGTCTTCGGTTCTGGCTTCCTCCAGGGTCAGCTGGTAGAGAGGGCGGGCGGTGGGGTCGGCGGCGCGTTGGTCTCGCATCGCCTGGACCTGTGGATCCAGTGGCATTCGTTCATTGTGTCGTCGTTCCGGGCTTCGTTGGTGGCTGCATCCTGTGTTGTCGTTTTGCATACTGTGGTGTCAGTGGTGACTGAAGTTCATGCCTCTGGCACGATGGCGTCGTGACTTACGGGTATCTCGGGACTCTTACCGCCCGCTACGGACACCGGGACGAGGTGGTGTCGCTCTTGCTGGGTGGGGTGGAGGAGTTGCGTTCTCTCGGATGTTCACTCTATGTGGTGGGGGTTGCCGACACCGACCCGAATGTCATTTGGGTTACTGAGGTGTGGGAGAGCAAGGCCGCTCATGATGCCTCGTTGTCTCTTCCCGAGGTTCGGGCCTCCATTGAGCGGGCCATGCCTTTGTTGACCGGCGAGTTCACTCGCCAGGAACTTGATGTGGTGGGCGGGTTGGGCGTCTCCTGAGGCTTGTCCCGCACCTCACTGGGAAAGGCGGAGGTTCCCGGCCCAACTCTCGCAACGAACCCGGCCGGAGGCGAAGGTCACCTCGAGTGCGATGCGGCCGGTCGTGGGTTCGAACTCTTCCCTCACCGCCAGGACGTCTTCTCCGAGGTGGGCCGCGAACGGCGTCCGATCACCAACCGGAGCTACCTCGACGCGTCCCCAGCTGTCCATGTCGTATCCCTCGTGCGGGATCGAGGATTCCACGATCAGGCACCAGTCCGAGCCGGTTGTGATGTGCACGGAACCGCCGTGGCTGTCCATCAGCCACACGTCCAGCGGATCTTCCGCTTGCTCGTCCCCGCTGCGATGCCATGCGGCGATGACGTCCGCCAGTCGGCGCCCGACCAGGATTTCCGGATCTTCGCCGGACCCGTGCAACGAACACTGGTCCACCTGCTATAGGTCAATACCACTAAGTTAAGCACCGATGCGGTAGAATTTTGTGGTGGCCAGAGTTGGGCAGGTTAAGCATCGGGTTGATGATTCATCTGGTGTTCGACTGACAGATCGTATCTCTTTGGGTGTGTTGGCGGAGATTATTCCT
>DASXCQ010000040.1:0-56215 GCA_036491115.1 Pseudonocardiaceae bacterium | reverse complement strand
CTAGGTCGCGACCACGGACAACGCCGACGGGACGCAGCGGACCGTCAGCGGCAACCGGGCCTGCCGCTCGCCGTCCGCGTACGCCACCCACTTGTTCCGCCCCGCCAGATGCACCGACCGGGCCCGCAACGTGGTCACCGCCGGATGGTCGACGTGCCGGCCGGTCCGCAGCCGGGGCAGCACCGCGACCAGGTCACGGCGGCTGGTGGCGCCCACCACCGTGATGTCCAGCAGGCCGTCGTCGGCCACCGCGTCCGGGCAGATCGGGATGCCGCCACCGTAGAAGGGCAGGTTGCCGACCGAGACCATGGTGGCCTCCAGCCGCATCACCTCGGAGTCGGTCTCCACCACCAGCGGCCTGGGCCGCAGCCGGCCCAGCTCGGCCAGGATCGCCACGTCGTACCGGTGTGGCCCACGAGGCCAGCGCAGCTGGTTGGCCCGCTCGTTCACCAGTGAGTCGAATCCGGCGCACAGCACGGTGGCGAACCACGAGCCGCCGGCCACCCGGCCCAGGTCCAGGGACCGCAACCGGCCGGACAGCAACGCCGAACCGACAGCGGCCGCGGCGGCCAGTGGGTCGGCGGGCACGGACAGGGCCCTGGCCAGGTCGTTGCCGGTGCCGGCGGGCACCACGCCGAGCGCGGTCGCGGTGCCGGCACACGCCTGGAGCGCCACGTGGGCCAGGCCGTCGCCGCCGAGGGTGACCAGCACGTCCACCTGACCGTCCACCGCGCGTCTGGCCAGCGCCGCGCTGCCCTCGGCCGAGTCGGCGACCAGGGTGTCCAGGTGGTCGACGGACTGGCGGAGCGTGGCGGCCACCCGGCCGGCGACGCGTGCGGCGGCACCCATCCCGGCTGCGGGGCTGACCAACAGGGCGGCGATCACCGGCAGATCATGGCATCCGGCGGGACGCGATCATCAGGTGACGTCGTCGTAGCTGAACGGTTCGTCGCTGACCGGTTCCGGCCCGCCCAGCGGCGACGCCTCGTCGTCGGACAGACCGTCCCAGCCCTCGTCGACCCGCTCCTGCGCCTTGCGCTTGTCGTGGATCCGAGAGATCTGGATCGCCAGTTCGAGCAGCACGGTCAGGCCGCCGGCCAGTGCGGTCATCGAGATCGGGTCCTGGCCCGGCGTGGCGAACGCGGCGAACACGAACAGGCCGAAGATCATGCCCCGGCGCCAGCGCCTGAGCTTCTCGTAGTGCAGGACGCCGACCATGTTGAGCATCACCACGACGAGTGGCAGCTCGAAACTGACGCCGAAGATCACCAGCAGGTTCAACATGAACCCGACGTAGGCCGTCGCGGCCAGTGCCGTGACGAACTGGCTGCCGCCGACGTTGGAGAGCACCTTCAGCGCCTCGGGGACGACCAGGTAGGCCATCAGGGCACCACCGGCGAACAGCAGGACGGCGGTGGTGACGAAGGTGAGCGCGTACTTACGCTCCTTGCGGTACAGACCTGGGGTGATGAACGCCCACACCTGGTAGAGCCAGGCCGGGCTGGTCAGCACCACACCGGCGGCCACGCCGACCTTGAGCCGGATGACGAAACCCTCGAAAGGCTGGGTCTGCAGCAGTGCGCACGGCCGGCCCGCGAAGCTGACCCGTTGGGTGATCGGGAGCCGGCAGTACGGATCGTTCATCAACTGGCCCAGTGAGGGGATCGGGCCGATGCGATACGAGAACCACAGGAATCCGACGATGCCGCCCAGGATCACGGCGAGTGCCGCGAAGCCCAGCCGACGCCGAAGTTCGTAGAGGTGCTCGATCAGCGTCATGGTGCCGTCGGGGTTGAGCCGACGGCTACGACGTTGCTTCGCTTCCCGGCGTCCGCCAACCGGGCGGAGCGGGTTGTGCTCCACCTGTCTGTCCGTTCGTCGTCAGCAGCTCAGCGCTGTTGGTCAACCTGGCCGTTGGACTGTTCCGCCGGGGTCGGCGTGGCGAACGGCGCGCTGGTGGTCTGGGGCTGCGGTGCGATCTGCTGCGGCGGCGTCTGCACCGGCGCGGTGCCGGTGTTGGCCGCTGCGTCCTCGTCCTGCAGTCCCCTGGTCTCCGCCTTGAAGATGCGCATCGACTTACCGATGCCACGAGCGGCGTCAGGCAGCCGCTTGGCACCGAACAGAATGATGATCAGCACGGCGATGATCAGCAGATGCGGCCAGCCGAATCCGTTAAGCACGGTGGTCCTCCCGTTCTACGCTCCCGTTGATGGTACGCGGAGCTCTCCTTTTCGACCTATGCCCAATTCAGAGTGTGGGCCCCTGGTCGAGACGGCGACACCCAGGGCCGCCGATCGGGCGCGCACCATTCCGCCTCGGTCGGCCACGTAGCCGTCCAGCGCTCGCCGCGCCTGCCCGAACCGCCGCACCGACCCGCGAATCCGCAGGCCGACGAGGATGAGCAGAACCAGGCCCACCGCGAGCAGCCCGATCAGAATCGGTACGAACGGCACGGGCGTTACCGTAGCCGGATCAGGTTGCCGGCAGGTGATCAGTCCTGGCCAGGGCGTGGCGTGCGCGTGACATCACGGCATCGGCCAGGTCGGCGGGGGCCTCCACGACCACATCACCGGCCTGCGCCAGCACCAGCCTGACCAGCCACGACGTGTCGGTGTACCGCATCCGGACCCGGGCGCTGCCGCCGTCGAGTTCGGTGAGTTCCTCGACCGGGTAGTACTCGGCGATCCACCGGCCGTCCGGCAGCAGCACCAGCACCGCTTCCCGCTGGTCGGGCTCGGGCCGGAACACGCCTTCGGACACGTCGTGCGGGGTGGCGTGCGGTGGCGGTGCCGCGGGTTCACCCAGCACGGTGATCTCGTCGATCCGGTCCAACCGGAACAACCGGACGCCTTCGGCCTGCCGGCACCACGCCTCCAGGTAGCTGCGGCCCTCGACCAGCAGGATCCGCATCGGATCCACCGTCCGGTCGGTGATCTCGTCCCGGGACGCGGTGTAGTACCGGATGCGCAGCGCCTGCCGCTCGCGCAGCGCCCGGACCACCACCTGCCGGGTCCGCTCGGTGCTCTCGGTCTCCCGCATCGCCAGGCCCACCACGACCCCGGCCGGCTGGGCCTGGCCGACCGCGGACTCGATCTTGGCCAGGCTGCGCCGGACGGCGTCGGTGTCCACCACGCCCGGGGTGTCGGCGAGCGCACGCAGCGCCACCAGCAACGATGTGGCCTCGGCAGCGGTCAGCCGCAGCGGCCTGCGCATGCCGGCGTCGTAGGTGACGGTGATGGTCTCGCCCTCGAACGAGAGGTCGATCAGGTCGCCGGGACCGTAGCCGGGCAGGCCGCACATCCACAGCAGTTCCAGGTCCTTGCGCAACTGCTTGGGCGTCACCCCGAAGTCGGCGGCCGCCTCGTCCACCGGGATGCCGGGCCGGGCGATCAGGTAGGGCACCAGCGCCAGCAGCCGGGGCAGGCGATCGGTCGCCGCACCCGCCGACCCGCCCGCCCTGCTCACCGCGTTCATCGTCGAATCCCCCCGGTGTTCGCCCTGGCCTGGGCGTCCAGCGCGCCCAGCAGGCGGTCCTGGACGGCCTTGCGCAGCACGTCCGGTTCCAGCACCACCACGTCCTCGCCGTGCCCGGCCAGCCAGCCGGCCGCCGACTCGGGGAAGCGCAGTTCGACGGTCAGCTCGTCCCCCCGCTGGCCGTCCAGTTCGCGCGGGCCGATCACGGTGGCCTGGCGGCGGACGCCGTGCGCCCGGCCCTCGGCCACCCAAACCCGCGCGGTGGTGCTCGGCCGTGGGTCCTGCTGCTGGCCGCCCAGCACGTATTCCAGCAGGTTGACGCCGGCGGGCCGCTCCACCGCGCCGGGCCTGCCGATCGGCCTGACGTCGCCGACCACCCTGCTCAGCCGGAAGCACCGGGGTGCGTCCCGGTCCCGGTCCAGGCCGACGACGTACCAGCGGCCGCGCCAGGACACCACGCCCCAGGGTTCGACGGTCCTGGTCATCACGTCACCGGGTGGCGAGCGCCGGTAGTCGAACGTGACCGCCTGGCCCGCCTCCACGGCGGCCAGCAGCGGTGCGAACGCCGGTTCGGTGGCCCGCACCTTGGGCTCCACGGTGGGCGCCGAGTCCTCGTCCACATCCATGCCGGCGGCGCGCAGCTTGAGCAGGGCGCCCCGGGCGGCGCCGGTCAGCTCGGGCGCCTCCCACAGCCGCACGGCCAGCGCGACGGCGGCCGCCTCGTCCGGCTCCAGGTCGATGTCGCCCAGCTCGTAGTCGCGGCGGGCGATCCGGTAACCGTCCGTGGCATCGAACGCCGAGTTCCGGCCGGTCTCCAGCGGCACGCCGAGGTCGCGCAGCTCCGCCTTGTCCCGTTCGAACATGCGGAAGAACGCTTCGTCGGATGGCGCGTCGGCATAGCCGGCGACGATGCCCCTGATCCGCTCGGCGGTCAGGTAGGACCGGGTCGACAGCAGGCACAACACAAGATTTACGAGACGCTCCGCGCGCGCGGTGGACACGTCCGGAACCCTAACGCCGACGGCCCCGCCGATACATGCGGACTTGCCGATCCCTCACCGTAGGTAGCGGTGTGTACAACCGACCAACTTGACGGGCATACCCCCCAAGGGTATGACTGACCCATCACATACCCGATGGGGGTATCAACCGGGAGGTGCGTGATGGCGCAGATTGGTGCCGCGCTCGCCACGATCGGCTCGATGACGTGGGAGATCCTGTGGGCGCTGATCCTCGGCTTCACCCTGTCCGCTGTCGTGCAGGCCGTGGTGCGCCGGTCGACGGTGGTCCGGCTGCTCGGCGGTGACCGGCCCCGCAACCTCGCGATCGCCACCGGCCTGGGCGTCGCGTCGTCGTCCTGCTCCTACGCGGCCGTCGCGCTGGCCAGGTCGCTGTTCCGCAAGGGCGCCAACTTCACCGCGGCGATGGCCTTCGAGATCGCCTCCACCAACCTGGTGGTGGAACTCGGCGTGATCCTCGCGCTGCTGCTGGGCTGGCAGTTCACGCTCGCCGAGTTCGTCGGCGGGCCGATCATGATCGTGCTGCTGGCCGTGGTGTTCCGGCTGGTGCTGCGCGCCGGGCTGGTGGCGAAGGCCGCCGAGCAGGCCGACCGCGGGGTGGCCGGGTCGATGGAGGGCCACGCCGCGATGGACATGTCCATCCAGCGGAAGGGCTCCTTCACCCGCCGGCTGGCCTCCCAGGACGGGTTCACGTCGGTGTCGCACGTGTTCGTCATGGAGTGGGCGGCGATCCTGCGCGACCTGGTGATCGGCCTGGTCATCGCCGGGGTGATCGCGACCTGGGTGCCCGACGCGTTCTGGCGGGACTTCTTCCTCACCGGCCACCCCGGCGCCGCGCAGGTGTGGGGTCCGCTGGTCGGGCCGCTGGTCGCGGTGGTCAGCTTCGTGTGCTCGATCGGCAACGTGCCGCTGGCCGTCGTGCTGTGGACCGGCGGGATCAGCTTCGGCGGCGTGGTCTCGTTCATCTTCGCCGACCTGCTGATCCTGCCCATCCTGAACATCTACCGGCGCTACTACGGCACCCGGATGACGCTGGTGATCGCGGGCTCGTTCTACGTCACCACGGTGCTGGCCGGCTACGTGGTGGAGCTGCTGTTCGGCGGGCTCGGGCTGATACCGGACCGGTCGACCGCCCGGCTGCCGCACGGCGGGGTGTCGTGGAACTACACGACCTGGCTGAACATCGTGTTCCTGCTGGTCGCGGCGGTACTGGTGTGGCGGTTCACGCGCACTGGCGGGTGGCCGATGCTGCGGATGATGGGCGGCGGCCCGGACGACGACGGGCACGACGACACGGCCCAGGAGCACGCCCACCACCACTGACGTGGTGGTTGGTCGACCCCGCTTCCGCCGGAAGCCCTGGAGGTGGCCTCCGGAGGAAGCGGGCCCGGTTCATGATCGCACAGGCGTTCGACAAGCGGGCGGAGAGATTTCTCACGCGTGTCGCGGGCGATCCCCTCTTGTTCAGCTCTCGGCCTCAGCCAGCCCAGTCCACCAACTCCACGATGACGCCGTTGGGGTCCCGGACCTGGAACGCCCGCTCGCCCCATTCCTCCACGGTCAGCGGCATGGTGATCGCGACTCCCTCGGCTGCCAGCCGCGCCAGTTCGCCGTCCAGGTCGTCGACGACGAACGCCAGGATCAACCCGCTCGCGTGATCGTCGCGCTGGTCGGCGGGCAGGATGGCCAGCCCCCGGCGCAGGAAGACCACGTTCATGCCGGCGTCGTCCCTGGCCAGCGACACGAAGCCGTCGGCGGCCATCTCCTGCCGGAAGCCGAAGTGGTCGATCAGGAACTCCGCCGACGCGGTCACGTCGTCGACGTTGAGCGACACGGCAGATGCGGTGATCCGCATGGGTCCTCCGTTTCATCGTACTCAGTACAGTGTACATTGTACGGCAAATGGAGGTGGCCTGTGACCGAACGGACCGGTGCCGGCGATCCGGAGCGGACGCTGCGTCTGCTCTGGCGGGAGACCCCGGCACCGAGCCGAGGTCCTCGACCGGGTCTGACCGTGGACGGCGTGGTGGCCGCCGCGATCGAGCTGGCCGACGCCGAGGGCCTGGCCGCGGTGACGATGCGCCGGCTGGCCCGGTCGCTCGGCGTCGCACCCATGTCGCTGTACACCTACGTGCCGGGCAAGGCCGAACTGCTGGACCTGATGCTGGATTCCGTCTACGCGCGGATGTCGCGGACGGACCTGGCGGGCCTGGGCAGGCGGGAGCGGGTGACGGCGGTCGCGACCGAGAACCGGGACCTGTTCCGCCGGCACCCGTGGGCGGCCACGGTGTCCACCAGCAGGCCGCCGCTGGGTCCCGGCCTGATGGCCAAGTACGAGCACGAGTTGACCGCGTTCGCCGGGCTCGGCCTCGGCGACGTCGACATGGATGCGGCGCTGACGTTCGTGCTCGGCTTCGTGCAGGCCGCCGCCCGCGCCGAGGCGGAGTTCGCGGTGGCCGACCTGGACACCGGCCTGACCGGGGCACAGTGGTGGGAGTCCGCGGGGCCCCACCTGGCGCGGCTGGTCGACCCGGCCGCCTATCCCACGGCCGCGCGGGTCGGCACGGCGGCCGGCATGGCCCACGGCGGGGCCTACCACCCCGACCACGCCTACGACTTCGGCCTGGGCCGGGTGCTGGACGGCCTGGCGGCATTGGTCTCACCCGACGGTGTGGCGGATCCGGATCCGGGTTGCGGCTGACGTGCGGCGCCGGTTCGTTGGCGGGAGATCGCCCGAGCCCGAGGAGTGCCATGATCGTCGCCCGCACGTTGGCCGCCGCCGTTCTCGCCGTCGCCCTCGCCCAGCCGGCGGCCGCGGCCACCGCGCCGGACATCGTCGGCGGGCAACCCGCCACGGCACCCTGGGTGGTGGCGCTGGTGGACCAGAACGGCCACCCGTTCTGCGACGGCACCCTGACCGCCCCGGACACCGTCACCACCGCGGCGCACTGCCTGCGGGGCCGGACACCGGACCGGATCACCGTCGTCGGTGGCCGGCCCGATCTCGGGCAGGTCAGCCCCGGTGACGCCGTGTCCGGGGTGAGCGGCCTGCGCGTGCCCAGGGACTTCGTGGCACCTCAGATCGGCGACGACGTCGGCACGCTCACCCTGGCCGACCCGTTCCCGTTCCCGACGCTCCCGCCGGCGACCGCCGCCTACCCGCCGGGGACGGTCGGCACGGTCTACGGCTACGGCAGCACCGGTCAGGCGGGCGACCCGCTGCTGCTGCGGGAGGCCACGGCGCCGATCGCCGACCAGGCGACCTGCCGGGACGTGTATGACCGCTACGTGTCCGGCGGCACCTACCGCGGCACGACCATGTTCTGCGCGGGCAGCCGGGGCAGCGGCATCTGCACCGACGACGCGGGCGGCCCGCTGGTCGTCGACGGCACGCTCGCCGGCATCGCGTCCTGGAACGCCGGCTGCGGCCAGAACCCCGACTTCTACGCCACCGTGGTCACCGGCAGCGGCTCAGAGTGAGCCGATCAGCCGCTCCACACGCTCGTCCACGGCCCGGAACGGGTCCTTGCACAGGACGGTCCGCTGCGCCTGGTCGTTGAGCTTCAGGTGCACCCAGTCGACCGTGAAGTCCCGGCCGGCCGACTGGGCGGCGGCGATGAAGTCGCCGCGCAGCTTCGCCCTCGTGGTCTGCGGCGGGATGTCCTTGGCGGTCTCGATGTCGTCGTCGTTGGTGATGCGCTCCACCAGGCCCTTGCGCTGCAGCAGGTCGAACACTCCCCGGCCCCGGCGGATGTCGTGGTAGGCGAGATCGAGCTGCGCGACGCGGGCGCTGGACAGCTCCATGCCGTGCTTGACCCGGTACTGCTCGACCAGGCGGTACTTGATCGCCCAGTCGATCTCCCGGTCGATCTTGGACAGCTCCTGGCTCTCCACCGCGTCCAGGGTGCGGCCCCACAGCTCGATGACCCGGTCGGCGATCGGGTCCGACCCGCGCCGCGCCACGTGCTCTGCCGCCTTGGAGTGGTACTCACGCTGGATCTCCAGCGCCGACGCCTCCCGGCCGCCGGCCAGCCGGACCGGCCGTCTGCCGGTCAGGTCGTGGCTGATCTCGCGGATCGCCCGGATCGGGTTGTCCAGGCTGAAGTCCCGGAACTGGACACCCTGCTCGATCATCTCCAGCACCAGGTTCGCGCTGCCCACCTTGAGCAGCGTCGTCACCTCGGACATGTTCGAGTCGCCGACGATCACGTGCAGCCTGCGGTAACGCTCGGCGTCGGCGTGCGGCTCGTCGCGGGTGTTGATGATCGGGCGGGATCGGGTGGTGGCGCTGGACACGCCCTCCCAGATGTGCTCGGCGCGCTGGGACAGGCAGTAGACCGCCCCGCGCGGCGTCTGCAGCACCTTCCCGGCACCGCAGATGAGCTGGCGGGTGACCAGGAAGGGCAGCAGGATGTCGGCGATCCGGGAGAACTCGCCGGCCCGTGCGACCAGGTAGTTCTCGTGGCAGCCGTAGGAGTTGCCCGCCGAGTCGGTGTTGTTCTTGAACAGGAAGATGTCGCCGCCGATGCCCTCGTCGGCCAGCCGCCGCTCGGCGTCGACGAGCAGGTCCTCCAGGATCCGCTCCCCCGCCTTGTCGTGCGTGACCAGCTGCGTCAGGTCGTCACACTCCGCCGTGGCGTACTCCGGGTGCGAGCCGACGTCGAGGTAGAGCCGGGAGCCGTTACGCAGGAACACGTTCGACGAACGACCCCAGGACACCACCCGCCGGAACAGGTAACGCGCGACCTCGTCCGGCGACAGCCTCCGCTGGCCGTGGAAGGTGCACGTGACACCGAACTCGGTCTCGATACCGAAGATCCGCCGCTGCATTACTCCACCCTAGGCGTTTCCCCCGACTTCATCGGTGCGCCGTTGGGGGCATGACTGTGCGTGTCGGGCGTGTCGTCCCTCGTCCAAGGCGTTCGTAACAGGGAACGGCCGGTCAGACCGCGCAACTTCCGTCCGCGCAGGCGCCGTCGGAGCCGGTGTCCGCGGCGCCCTCCGGAACCTCGGCAGCCGCGGCGTCCGCGGCGACCTCCTCCAGCACCCGCAGAAACGTGGACGCCTCCTGAGCACCCTGAACCGCGTACTTGCCGTTGAAGACGAAGGTCGGCACCGCCTGGATGCCCAACTGGCGGGCGTGGTCGATCTCCTGCTGCGTCTCCAGCACACCCTCGGTGCCGGTCAGCCACGTGCGCGCCCGCTCGGCGGCCACACCCACCCCGGCGGCGATGTCCACCAGCGTGTCGGTGTCACCGACGTCACGGCCGTCGGTGAAATAGGCCCGCAGCAACGCGGCCTTCAGGTCGCGCTGCACGGCGGCGCCGTAGTCCCGCTCGGTCAACCACAGCAGCCGGTGCGCGGTGAACGTGTTCACCGCCAGGGCCTGGTCGAACCGGAAGTCGAGACCCTCCGCCTTCGCGATGTCCACGACCTGCGAGTGCTTGTCCCGGAAGCCGGGCCCGAACAGCGTGTCGTAGTACTCGTACAGCGGCTGCGCCTGGGTCGGCGTGGTCGGGTTGAGCTGGTAGGGCCGGTAGCTGACGTCGACATCGCCGGCACCGGGGAACGCGGCGAGCGCACGCTCGAACCGCGTCTTGCCGACATAGCACCACGGGCACGCGACATCGGAGTAGATCTCGACCTGCATACCGAGCACAACCGCGCCGGGGGCCGCTTTTGTTCCGACGATCAGCTCTCGCCGGACTCCGGCTCGGCTGGCGTCTCCGGTTCGGCGGCCGGCGGCTCCGGGACCGGCAGCAGCGAGCCGAGCGCGGCGCCGCTGATCCGGCGGAACGCGCGGTTGGGCCGGCCGCGGTCGAGCACGGCGACCTCCAGCCGGTCCACGTCCAGCATCGGCCGCTCACCGCCGTTGGCGTTGTTCTTGCCGCCCGAGGTGCCACCGGCCGGCAAGGCGTTGCTCAGTGCCCGCACAGCGACCTGCAACGCCGTGGCCAGGTCCATGCCCTCGGTGTAGGTGTCACGCAGGGCGGCGGTGATCACGTCCGGCTGGCCGCCCATCACGATGTAGCGCGGCTCGTCGGTGATGGAGCCGTCATAGGTGAGCCGGAACAACTGGTCCTCACCGGCGGACGTGCCCACCTGTGCGACGCAGATCTCCACCTCGAACGGCTTGAGCTGCTCGGTGAAGATCGTGCCCAGCGTCTGGGCGTACACGTTGGCCAGCTGGCGTGCGGTCACGTCCCGGCGGTCATACGAGTAGCCCCACAGCTCCACGTGCCGGATGCCGGCCCGGCGCAGGCTCTCGAACTCCGGGTACCGGCCGACGGCGGCGAAGCCGATCCGGTCGTAGATCTCCGACACCTTGTGCAACGTGCTCTTGGGCGGGATCTCCGCGACGAACAGCACACCACCGGTGTAGGTCAACACCACGACGCTGCGACCGCGCGCGATGCCCTTGCGGGCCAGTTCGGACCGCTCGCGCATCAACTGCTCGGGCGAGGCGTACAACGGCATGGACACGGTGCTGGCTCCTGGCTGTGCTGGTGCGGGCGGGGTGAGGGATGGGAACGTGCGTGCCTAGCTTTCCATGCGGCCCGCCACGACGGCCTCGGCGACCGCCTGCGTCTGCTCCTCGGACAGCTTCACCGCACCGTCGGCACCGGTGATGGTGATGACCGTCGGATAGATCCGGCGGACCAGGTCCGGCCCACCGGTGGCGGAGTCGTCGTCCGCCGCGTCGTACAGCGCCTCGACCGCGTTGCGCACCGCGGTCGCCTGGTCGTCGTTCGGTTTGTGCAGTTTCTTGAGCGCCGACTTGGCGAACAACGAACCGGAGCCGATGCCGTGGTAGCCGCCGAACTCCTCGTACCGGCCGCCGGCCGCGTCGAACGACACGATCCGGCCGGCGCGGTCCGGATCGGCGGCGTCCACGTCGTAGCCGACGAACAGCGGCAGGGCGATCAGGCCGGCCATGGCCGCGTCCAGGTTGCCCCGCACCATCGCGGCCAGCTTGTTGGTCTTGCCGTCCAGGGAGAGCGGCACGCCCTCGATCTTCTCGTAGTGGCGCAGCTCGACCTCGTACAGCCGGACCAGCTCCACGCCGACACCCGCGGTACCGGCCACGCCGACCGCCGAGTACTGGTCGGTGACGTAGACCTTGTCCATGTCGCGGTAGGCGATCAGGTTTCCGGTGGTCGCCCGCCGGTCACCGGCGATCAGGACGCCGCCCTTGAACACCGCCGCCACGATCGTGGTGGCGTGCGCCAGTTCGAGCTGACCGTGCCCCACGGGCAGTGCCGTGCGACGGCCGGGCAGCAGATCGGGCGCCTGGGCTCGCAGGAAGTCGGTGAAGGACGACGTGCCCATCGAGAGGTGGGCAGGCGTCAGGCCGACGCCCTGCGGGAAACCGGACGACGTGGGTTCCATACCTGTTGTGGTCTCCTGATCGATCACATGGGGGTCGAACTACGGACGGAAGGTGACCGGACGGTCACTCGCCGCCCTTCTGCACGTACGCGCGAACGAAGTCCTCGGCGTTCTCCTCGAGCACGTCGTCGATCTCGTCCAGGATCGCGTCGACATCCTCGTTGAGCTGCTCACGACGTTCCTGACCGGCCGGTCCACCACCTTCGACGTCGTCATCACCGTCGCCGCCGCCCTGGCGCTGAATCTGTTCCTGGGCCATCTCGCCTCCCAGCCATCGATCTGGCTTCGACCATGCTTGGCCTATCCGAAGATTACCCAGGTGCACCGACCTGGGGCGAACGCCACCGGCCGCGCAGGCGTGGCGTTACCGGAATGTCGCACGGGTGGAGTACGTCAGCCGCTGGTCAGGGCGTCGACGAGCTCCTCAGCCGTATTCGCGTTCTCCAGGAGCGCACCGACGTGTTGCTTGGTGCCCCGCAGCGGCTCCAGCGTCGGGATGCGCACCAGCGACTCGCGGCCCAGGTCGAAGATCACGGAGTCCCACGACGCGGCCGCGATGGCGTTCGGGTAGCGCTCCAGGCAGCGGCCGCGGAAGTAGGCGCGGGTGTCCTCGGGCGGCGCGGTGATCGCCTCGCGGACCTCTTCCTCGCTGACCAGGCGCCGCATCGAGCCGCGGGACACCAGCCGGTTGTACAGGCCCTTGTCCAGCCGCACGTCGGCGTACTGCAGGTCGACCAGGTGCAGCCGGGGCGAACCCCAGTTCAGGCCGTCGCGGGCCCGGTAGCCCTCCAGCAGCCGCAGCTTGGCCGGCCAGTCCAGCCGGTCCGAGCAGCTCATCGGGTCGCGGGCCAGATCGTTGAGCACCTCGCCCCAGGTGCGCAGCACCTCGCGGGACACCCGGTCGGTGCCCTCCTTCTCCACGTGCGCGGTGACCAGTTCCAGGTAGGCGAACTGGATGTCCAGGCCGGTGAACTTGCGGCCGTTGGCCAGCTCCACGGTGGTCTTGAGGGTGGGGTCGTGGCTGATCGCGTGCACCGCGCGGACCGGGTCGGCCATCCGCAGGTGGTCGAACCGCTGGCCGGTCTCGATCATGTCCAGCACCAGGGCGGCGGTGCCCACCTTGAGGTAGGTGGACGTCTCGGCGAGGTTGGCGTCACCGATGATCACGTGCAGCCTGCGGTACTTGTCCGCGTCCGCGTGCGGCTCGTCGCGGGTGTTGATGATGCCGCGCTTGAGCGTGGTCTCCAGGCCGACCTCGACCTCGATGTAGTCGGCACGCTGGGAGAGCTGGAAACCGGCCTTGTCGCCGGTGGGACCGAGGCCCACCCGGCCGGCGCCGCACATCACCTGGCGGGACACGAAGAACGGGGTCAGCCCGCCGATCACCGCGGTGAACGGCGTGCTCCTCGCCATCAGGTAGTTCTCGTGGGTGCCGTAGCTGGCGCCCTTGCCGTCCACGTTGTTCTTGTAGAGCTGCAGGCGCGGCTGGCCGGGGACGGTGGCGGCCTTGATCGCCGCCTCCTCCATCACCCGCTCCCCCGCCTTGTCCCAGATCACCGCGTCCCGCGCATTGGTCACCTCGGGCGCGGAGTACTCGGGGTGGGCGTGGTCGACGTAGAGCCGGGCGCCGTTGGTCAGGATCACGTTGGCCGCGCCCAGATCGTCCACGTCCGGGTCACCGGAGGGCATGCCGGGCGCGCCGAGGTCGAACCCGCGCGCGTCGCGCAGCGGCGACTCCACCTCGTAGTCCCAGCGGGCCCGCCGGGCCCTGGGCACCTCGGCCGCCGCGGCATAGGCCAGCACGACCTGGGTCGAGGTCAGGACCGGGTTCGCCGTGGCGTCGCCGGGGACAGCGATGCCGTACTCGACCTCGGTACCGATGATCCGCCGCATGGCTCCAGCGTACGGGGCAGCGCCCGGCCGCCATCATGACGGCATGGCCGAGGACGAGTTGATCGCCGAGTACGACGAGCGTGGCACACCGGTGGGCATTGTGGCCAGGTCGGTGATGCGGGCGCGCGGGCTGTGGCACGCGGCCACCGCGGTGCTTGTCCTGTCACCGGACGGCGCGCGGGTCTACGTGCATCGACGCAGTGCCACCAAGGACGTGTTCGCCGGCTGTCACGACTGCTTCGCCGGCGGCGTGGTGGCGGCCGGGGAGACGCCGGACGAGTGCGCCCACCGCGAACTGGCCGAGGAGTTGGGCGTGACCGGTGTCACCCCGACGCCGATGTTCACGTTCCGGTACGTGGATCCGCCGATCCGCTACCACGCGTTCGTGTACGAGGTGCGCTGGTCCGGCCCGATCGTGTGGCAGCCCAGTGAGGTGGTGGCCGGCGAGTGGCTGACCATCGCCGAGCTGACCGCCCGGCTGGCCGACCCGTCGTGGCCGTTCGTCCCGGACGGGCGAATGGCGTTCGAGCGTTGGCTGGCCCGGCGAACGGGCTCCAGATCGGCCGCTGATGGGCGACCGTGAGGGGCGCGACTCACGTGTTGTCGCCGGTACGCTGCCCGCATGGCCCGACCCGACGACATGGAGGCCGCGTCTCCGCGCTGTAGAACGAGGTCCGCGACCCGTCTCACGAAGTGCACGTCAGGAGGCAGGACGCGGCCGCCGCTCGTGTGCTGGCTGGCGGCGCAGACCGCGACGTGATGGAGATCCGAGCGGAGATCCGCGATTTTCGTACTGAAATACGCGCGGAGGTGGGCGATTTCCGTCATGCCACCACGGCCGGCATCAAGACGTTGCGCGAAGACCAGCTTGACATCCGGCGCCAGATGGCGGCCGGGTTCGCCAAGGTGGACGACAACTTCGCGGAGATGCGCGGCAAGTTCGATGCGACCGCCGCTGGTCAGCAGCAGATAGTGGAGCTGCTGAACACGGTCATCTCCCGGCAGGACGGCGAGTAGCCCGACCCAGTTCGAAGATGACGAGGCGCCCTCCGGACCTGGTCCGGAGGGCGCCTTCGCGTCGCTGCTGTTACAGGTACTGGCCGGTGTTGGTGGCCGTGTCGATCGCCCGGCCGGACTCCTGGTTCTTGCCGGTGCCGAGGGCGCGGATGTAGACGATCCGCTCCCCCTTCTTGCCGGAGATACGGGCCCAGTCGTCCGGGTTGGTGGTGTTGGGCAGGTCCTCGTTCTCCGCGAACTCGTCCACGATGGCGTCCAGCAGGTGTTGCACCCGCAGGCCGTGCTGGCGGGTGACCAGCACCGACTTGATGGCCGCCTTCTTGGCCCGGTCCACGATGTTCTGGATCATCGCGCCCGAGTTGAAGTCGCGGAAGTAGAGGACCTCCTTGTCCCCGTTGGCGTACGTGACCTCGAGGAAGCGGTTGTCCTCGCTCTCGTCGTACAGCCGCTCCACGGTGTGCTGGATCATCGCCTCGACGCACGCCTGCCGGTCACCGCCGAACTCCAGCAGGTCGTCGGCGTGGATCGGCAGGTCGGACGTCAGGTACTTGGTGAAGATGTCCCTGGCCGCCTCGGCGTCCGGCCGCTCGATCTTGATCTTCACGTCCAACCGGCCGGGGCGCAGGATGGCGGGGTCGATCATGTCCTCGCGGTTGGAGGCGCCGATGACGATGACGTTCTCCAGGCCCTCGACACCGTCGATCTCGGACAGCAGCTGCGGCACGATCGTGGTCTCCACGTCCGAACTCACCCCGCTGCCACGGGTGCGGAAGATCGAGTCCATCTCGTCGAAGAACACGAT
Source organism: Pseudonocardiaceae bacterium (assembly GCA_036491115.1). GTDB lineage: Bacteria > Actinomycetota > Actinomycetes > Mycobacteriales > Pseudonocardiaceae > DATEPR01. The sequence continues at coordinate 40,621 of DASXCQ010000040.1, read as the reverse complement.
CACCGGCGTTCCCTCGGACGCCTTCTCCCGAGCCCGCTGGAAGATCAGGCGGATGTGCCGCTCGGTCTCGCCGACGAACTTGTTGAGCAGTTCGGGGCCCTTGATGTTGAGGAAGTACGACTTGGCCTGGCCGTCGTCGTCACCCCTGGCCAGCGCCACCTGCTTGGCCAGCGAGTTGGCCACCGCCTTCGCGATGAGCGTCTTGCCGCAGCCCGGCGGGCCGTAGAGCAGGACGCCCTTGGGCGGGCGGAGCTTGTACTCGCTGAACAGGTCGGCGTGCAGGAACGGTAGTTCCACGGCGTCACGGATCTGCTCGATCTGCCGGAACAGGCCGCCGATGTCCTCGTAGCGGACGTCCGGCACCTCCTCCAGCACCAGGTCCTCGACCTCGGCCTTGGGCACGCGCTCGTAGGCGTACCCGGCCTTGCTGTCCACCAGCAGCGAGTCACCCGGCTTGATCGGCGTGTCGGCCAGCGGGTCGGCCAGCCACACCACGCGCTCCTCGTCGGCGTGTCCGACGACGAGCGCCCGGAGCGCGCCGCCCTCGGACTGCGCTGACAGCACCTCCCGGAGGGTGCAGACCTCGCCGGTGCGCTCGAAGGATCCGCCCTCGACCACGGTGAGCGCCTCGTTGAGCCGCACCGACTGACCGATCCGGAGCGTGTCGGACTCGACCGCCGGCGACACGGCCACCCGCATCCGCCGGCCGGACGTGAACACGTCCACCGTGCTGTCCTCGTACCGGCGCAGGAACACGCCGTATCCGCTGGGCGGTTGGGCGAGCCGGTCGACTTCCTCGCGCAGGGCGAGCAGTTGGCCGCGTGCCTCGCGCAGCGTCTCCACCAGCTTGGCGTTCCGCTCGGTCAGTTGGCTGACCCGCTCGGACGCCTCCGCCAGCCGCTGCTCCAGCAGCCGGCTGTTACGTGGCGCGTCGTTGATCTTCCTGCGGAGTAGAGCAACTTCGTCTTCCAGGAACCGGATCTGCGCGGTCAGCTCGGCGTTGCTCTGGCCGTTGTTCCGCTCGCCGCCCTCATCGGGCAGGCTGCCGGGACGGTCGTGCTGCATATTCGGCACCCTCCTCCCGCGTCTTCTGGTCCACGGTACCGGCGATCACCGTCAATCGGGGGTATCTGGATGGTCACCTGTTCGGCCCGCCGGAGCCAACCGCCCGCTCGGCGGGATGAACTACTCCATACCGGTGTCGTCTGGAACCAGCCAACCGCTACCGTGCGTCCAAGGGCTAATCCGAGCGTGCTCACCAGGTGATGCTCACCACATTCATTCTCTTTGTGAGGGAGAGTCGATGTCCGTCCCACCCCAGCAGCCGGGCCAGCCTGGCCCCTACGGGCAGCAGCCCGGTGGCTTCGGCCAGCAGCCGGGTTACGGCCAGCAGCCCGGCCCACAACCGGGATACGGACGGCAGCCGGGTCATGGGCAACAGCCGGGTTACGGACAACAACCCGGGTACGGCCAGCAGCAACCGGGTTACGGGCAACAGCCGGGTTATCCGCAGACCGGGCCGCAACAGCCCCAGCAGCCGGGCGGTTACGGCATGCCGGGCCAGCAGGGCTACCCGGGCCAGCCCGGCCAGCCGACGCAACCCGGCCAGCCGGCCCAGTTCGGCCAGCAGCCGGGCTTCCCCGGCTTCCCCGGTCCCGGCGGGCCGGTGCGGCAGAAGAACAAGGCGCTGCCCTGGATACTCGGTGGCGGCGGTGTCGTCGCGGTGGGCGTCGTGGTCCTCCTGCTGTTCGTGTTCGGCGTGTTCGGCGGCGGCGGCGGCAGTGGCAGTGGCAGCTCCAACGGCCCGGACCAGGTGGCGCAGACGCTGGTGAACGCGCTCAACTCGCGGGACGCGGGCGCGGCCAACGGGATCGGCTGCCAGGCGGGCAGCTCGCCCACCGACAACCAGACCCTGCAGGAGTTCAAGGACGCCCAGGTCAAGGCGACCGTGAAGGGCAAGGCGCAGATCAACGGCTCGCAGGCCACCGCGATGCTGCACTTCACCTTCCAGGACGCGGGCCACACCATCGACGTGGACGCCAACCTGGTCATGCAGCAGCAGAAGGGCAAGTGGTGCGTGCCGCCGAACGGCTTCCAGCCGAACGAGAAGTCGATGACGATCGACGGCAAGGACCCCAACTCGTTCGCCGGTGGCGGCGCGGGTTCCGGCTCCGGCGGCGGTGACACCGGCACGCCGGGCATCCCGGGCGCACCCAGCGGCGTGCCGAGCTTTCCCAGCGACGGCAGCGGATCCACGCTGCCCAGCTGACCTGTGACGTGCGCGGCGGCCGGGTCAGCCTCGACTCGGCCGCCGTTGCGGTCTCGGCGGCACCACGCCGTCGGCCAGCCTGCGGGCGGTGAGCAGGAACGCGGTGTGGCCCACCATGCGGTGTTCCGGCCGGACGGCCAGGCCCACCACGTGCCACGGGCGCATCAGCGACTCCCACGCCTCCGGCTCGGTCCAGAACTGCTGCTCGCGCAGCGCCTCGGTGATCCGGGACAGCTGGGTGACGGTCGCCACGTAGACCACGAGGACGCCACCGGGCACCAGGTTCGCCGCGACGGTGTCCAGCACCTCCCACGGCGCCACCATGTCCAGGATCACCCGGTCCACCTCGCCGGTGTGCTCGGCGACGTCGCCGACATGCAGCGTCCAGTTGTCCGGCGCGCCGGCGAAGAACCGCTCGACGTTGCGCACGGCGTGCACCGCGTGGTCGTCCCTGACCTCGTAGGACGTCACCGTGCCCGACGCGCCGACCGCGCGCAGCAGCGAGCAGGTCAGCGCACCCGACCCGGCTCCCGCCTCCAGCACCCGCGCGCCCGGGAACACGTCACCCCACATCACGATCTGGGCGGCGTCCTTCGGGTAGATCACCTGGGCACCGCGCGGCATGGCCAGCACGTAGTCGGGCAGCAAGGGGCGCAGCGCAAGATAGGAGGTGCCGGCCGCGGACGTGATGACCGAGCCTTCCGGCCGGCCGATCAGCTTGTCGTGCTCCAGCGCGCCGCGGTGGGTGTGGTAGGTCTGGCCCGCCTCCAGCACCAGCGTGTAGTGCCGGCCCTTCGGATCGGTCAACTGCACCCGGTCGCCCTGCTGGAACGGGCCGCTGGCGCTGGTCAAGCTGGTGAACCTCCGGACGCGGGGACGACTGTGCTGCGCATCGTGGCAGAGGACCGGGCTAGGACGAGCGGCGGGCCGCCAGTGCGGCCTTGAGGTCCTCCCGGCGCAGGACGCCTGCCGGTCGGCCGTCGTCGTTCACCACCAGGAACTGCCACGCGGCCGTCTCCCGCACCCGGTCGATGATGTCCTCTCCGGACTCGGAGTCGAACAGCACGATGTCCGGCCGGATCGGGCGGGCCGCGTCCTCGGCCGGCGACATCGGCGAGTACCCGGCGAGTTGTTGCGCGGCCACCTCGTCCAGCAGGCCGACGGCCACCCCGTCGTCGCGCACCAGCACCACGCCCCGACCGGCCGCGGCGAACAGCGCGTCGCCCACCGGGCTCTCCGCCGGCAGTTGCAGGATCGGCCGGACCACCTCGGACAGCGTCATGCCCTCTGGCCAGCTGTGCCGCTGTTCCGCGGCCAGCTCGCCGCTCGCGCCGACCACCACGAACCACGCGGTCAGCACGCAGACGCCCAGCCGCAGCCACTGGTCTGGGCTGCCGGCGACCAGGCCGGACAGCGCCCACACGACCAGCGCGACCGCCACCGCGCCACCGCCGACCACGGCGGCGCGGGTGCCGAACCGGCGCTTCCCGGTGACCGCCCACACGCCGGCACGCAGCATCCGGCCGCCGTCCAGCGGCAGGCCGGGCAGCAGGTTGAACACGGCGACCGCACCATTGGCCACCGCGCACTCGATGACCAGCAGCCGCACCGGACCGGCGTCGGGCACCACCAGGATGCCGGCGGCGAACACCAGCGCCAGCAGCAGCGACACGGCGGGACCGGCGGCCGCGACCCAGCCCTCCTGGCTGGGCCTGCGCGGCGTGCGGCCCACTTCGGACAGGCCGCCGAGCAGGAACAACCGCAGCCGCCGGACCGGGATGTTGAGCTTCATCGCGACCAGGCAGTGGCCCAGTTCGTGGGCCAGCACGGACGCGCCGAGCAGCACGGCGAACGTGGCCGCCAGGCCGAGTGAGGCCAGGCCACCGGTACCGGGCAGGAACCGGCCGACCAGTGGCGCATAGAGGAGGGTGACCACCACGGACCCGATCCACCAGGACGGTGCCAGCAGCACCGGCACGCCGCGCAGCCGGAACAGCAGCAGCCCGCCGATCTCGTCGGTCGAGCGCATCCGGGCGGCCCTGGTCGTCACAGGTCCAGGCTAGATCGCCGTGTGTCATCACCGCGTGTCGAGGGCGGCGCGCCGTTCGCTGTCGGGAGTGTCGCCTAGCATGCGGTGCATGGTCGACACCGTCCGGGCAGACCCGGTCACGCAACCGATCGAGGTCGACCAGGCTCCCGCCGTGCCGCAGGCCCGCCGGCCGGCGCTGTCGCCGTCGAGGGCGAGCGACTTCAAGCAGTGCCCGCTGCTCTACCGGTTCCGCGCGGTGGACCGGATCCCGGAGAAGCCGAGCAGGGCGCAGGTGCGCGGCACGGTGGTGCACTCGGTGTTGGAGCGGCTGTTCGCGCTGCCGGTGGCCGAACGGGTGCCCGAGGCGGCCGACGGTCTGGTCGCCCCGGCATGGGCCGACCTGGTGACCGAGCGGCCGGAGCTGGCCGAACTGTTCGCCGGGCCGGACGACCCCGAACTGGCCGCCTGGCTGGCCAGCGCATCCGAACTGCTCTCCGGCTACTTCGCCCTGGAGGACCCGAGGCGGCTGCGGCCGGAGGCGTGCGAGCTGCGGGTCGAGGCGGAACTGCCCTCCGGCGTGCTGCTGCGCGGGTTCATCGACCGGCTGGACGTGGCGCCCACCGGTGAGATCCGGATCGTGGACTACAAGACCGGCACCGCGCCGAGGGAGTTCGGCGAGGCCAAGGCACTGTTCCAGATGAAGTTCTACGCGCTGGTGCTGTTCCGGCTGCGCGGGATCGTGCCGAAGCAGTTGCGGTTGATGTACCTGGCCGACCGGCAGTCCCTGGCCTACACGCCGGACGAGGCGGAGCTGCTGCGGTTCGAGCGGACGCTGGACGCCGTGTGGCAGGCCATTCTGCGGGCCGGCAGGACGGGCAACTTCCCGCCCAATCGCAGCAGGCTGTGCGACTGGTGCGACCACCAGGTGCGCTGTCCCGAGTTCGGCGGGACCCCGCCGCCGTATCCGGGTTGGCCGGAACCGGGCGAGGCCACCGAGAGCCCGCTGGACCGGGCCGACTGATGGGTGAGGACGCCTTCTACCTGCCGCTCGGGAACGACGTCTACCGGGCGACGGAGCACACGGTCGGGCCGTGGTCGCCGGACAGCCAGCACATGGGACCGCCCTCGGCGCTGCTGACGCGCCAGTTGGAGCGGACGGCGGCGGAGCCGGGCTCGGTGCTGGCCAGGATGACGGTGGAGATCCTCGGCCCGGTGCCGGTCGCGGACCTGGCGATGCGGTCGTGGGTGGAGCGGCCGGGCCGGTCCGTGCGGCTGACCGCGGCGGAGCTGAGCGCGGCCGGCCGGCCGGTGGTGCGGGCGTGGGGTTGGTGGCTGAGCAGCACGGACACCACAGGTGTGGTGGGCGGGTTGCCCGAGTCGCTGCCGCCGTTGGCGTCCGGCACGCCGGTACCGGACCGGCCGGTGGGCTGGCAGGGCGGCTACCTGGACGCCATGGAGTGGGTGTCGATCAGGGGCACGTTCGGCGAGGACGGCCCGGCGACACTGTGGATCCGGCAGCGGATGTCGACCGTGGACGGCGAGGAACCGACCGGCCTGCAACGGGTCATGGCGGTCGCCGACTCGGGCAACGGCGCCTCCAGCCAGCTGGATCTGCGGCAGTGGCTGTTCATCAACACCGAGCTCACCGTGCACCTGTGGCGAGTGCCCGACGGCGAGTGGATCGGCCTGGACGCGAGCAGCGTCATCGGCCCGACCGGCGTCGGCCTGGCTACCAGCACCCTGCACGACGCGCACGGCCCGGTCGGCCGGGGCGCCCAGGCCCTGCTGGTCCGGCCGCGTTAACCGACCAGGTCGGGGACCTCGGTCAGGCTGTGGATCACCTCACCGTGCCAGACGTCGGCGTCGTAGCGATGGCCGCTCCCCCAGTGCTCGTCGGCCAGCAGGATCGCGCGCATGCCGAACCGGGTGGCGCCGGTGAGTTCGCCGCTGCCGCCGTCGCCGACATAGACACAGTCGGCCGCCGGCACGCCGACCCCGTCGCACGCCAGTTGGTACAGCAGCGGGTCCGGCTTGCGCCTGCCCACCTGCGAGGAGAACACGGTCGCGTCGATCCGCCCGGCCAGCACCAGGTCCGGCCACATCTCGGGCAGTTCGTCCGAGCAGTCGCTCACCACGGCCAGCCGGAAACCGCGCTCCCGCAACGTGTCCAGCACGCCGACGGTCTCCGGGCGAGGCTGCGCGGAACGCCGGTAGGCGGTGGTGCGGATGGCGGCCGCCTCGGCGATGTCGGCGGCCGTCGGGTCACCGCCCAGCCGGCGGGCCATCAGCGTCAGGGTGGCGGTGAGGTCACCGGTGGCGCCGGTGAAGCGGTCCTCGAAGGACTGTTCCCACGCCAGGTCCAGCTCGTCGGCGTCGACGCCGAGCGCGGCGGCCATCGCCAGGCGCGAGTCCGGTGTGATGATCTTCGCCATCGACGGGGTGAGTGTGCCGAAGTAGTCGAACACCACAGCTCGGTTTGACAGGCGGCCCATGGGCCGCAACGGTAGCCGAGTCGATGGAACCCGATCATGGTCGAGTACGTCGAACGAGTTGTCCGGTAACCGAGTCGGGGGTGCGGTACCACCATGCCTGAGCAGCGTTGGGGCTTCGAGGAAGACGGGTTCGACCGTCCGGATCCGCGTCCGAGCGAACTCGACGTCGACCAGGTCGAGGGCACCGACGACGACCGGATCGTCACGGTGGTGGCCAACCTGGCCGGCGAGGCCGGTGCCGTCCGGATCGCGCCCACGTGGGCCGACCACGACCCGACAACGCTGCCGCGGCGCGTGATCACCGCGGCCAACGCGGCGGTGATGGCCGCGCTGGCCCGTCGGATCGAGGACGCCCCGCCGGAGCCGCCCGAGGTGAGCGCCGAACCCACACCGGACGATGGGCCGGCCACCGGCGATCCGTTCGCCGCGATCAACGACGTGCTCCGGCTGATGGACGAGGTGTCCGCCGATCTGGACTCCTTCCAGCGCCGGTTCGCATCGGCCACGGCGAGCGCCAGCTCGGCCGACAGCCGGGGCGGGCACGTCACGATCGGCATCCGCGACGGCCGGGTCATCGACGTGTCGATCGACCCTCGGTGGGCCGGTGCGGTGCGGACCTCGGAACTGGAGAGCGAACTCCTGGACGCGCTGCAACGGGTCCAGCGCATGGCCTCCCCCGGCGACCTGGCGCGCGGGCCGCACAGCGCGGCCATCTCCGAACTCGACCAACTGGTCCGGAATCCGCAGGCGATGCTGCGGCAACTCGGCCTCCTCCGCTGACAAGGACGGCAAACCAATGGCTCCAACGGGTGATGAGGTCACCGTCGCGCTCGGCGCACTGCACGCCGACTCGCAGAAGTGGGCGGCGGCCGCCGCACAGGTGCAGTCGGCACAGTCGGCCGCCGGGGGCATCCAGCTGAGTGCGGCGCAGTTCTCCTACTTCGGCGACCAGGCCGGCCTGACCCAGACCTACGCCACTCTCCAGCAGAAGGTGGCCGCGCTGCTCGGCCAGGCGGCGACCAACTTCCACAACATCTCCACCACCCTGGTCCAGGTCGCCGCCGCCTACCAGGACAACGAGCAGAAGATCACCAGCTCACTGAACAGCATCCACAACTGACCGCCGTTCCGGCACCGAGCAGCGACAACGAAGGGGGCACCGTGGTCGACCTGGCCGCCGACGCCGACTCGATCATCCAGCAGGCCAACCAGAAGCTGCAGGAGATCCAGCAGAAGGTCCAGGAGCTGTTCGACAAGATCAACGGGTTGCTCAGCTGGGTCCCGTCGTTCCTGTCCGGTGTGGTGGACGCGATCAAGGACGCGGTCGACAAGTTCAACCAGAAGTTGCAAGAGTTCTGGACCCAGGTCGAGAAGTTCTTCAGCGAGCCCGGCTCACCGTCCGCGCTCAAGCAGGCCGCGCAGGCGTGGGAGAACACGGTCTCGAAGGTGATCAGCAACGTCACCGGTTCGCTGTCCACCGACCAGTTGCAGGCCGAGAACGACTGGCAGGGACAGGCGGCCAACGCCTACAAGTCGACGATTCCGTCCCAGACCGCGGCGCTGAACTCGATCAAGGGCATCGCCGACCAGGTCAACACGTCGCTGAACGACCTGGCTGGCGCGGTGATCGCGTTCTGGGTGGCCATCGGCGCCGCGCTGCTCACGTTCATCGTCGGCCTGGTCGGGGCGATCGCCGCGTGCTGTACGGTCGTCGGCACGCCGGCCGGGATCGCCGCCGCGGTGGGGGTGATCGCGGTGGTGCTCGGGTTGGTCACCACGGCCATCCTGACGCTGACCAGCTACCTCAACAGCGTCAGCGCCGAGCAGGCGTCGCTGGGCCAGAAGCTCAACGACAACAGTACGTTCCCCAACGGCAAGTGGCCGGTGTCCACGTCCGACATGTCGGACGACCACGGCGGATGGCAGGTAGTGTGACGCAGCCGACCAACCAGGGCAGCGAGTTGTTGGCGCTGCCGCCCACCGTCGGGCGCCGGATCCGGAGCTCGTCCGTCGCGATGGGGATCGGTCAGTTGCTCGCCGGCATCGTGATCGCCGCCGTCACCGTGGGCCTCGCCTTCGGCCAGAAGTCCCTGGCCGACCCGCTGTGGGTGATCAACCTGATCGGGGTGATCCCGCCAGTCCTGGTGATCGGCCTGGCGTTCGGCCTGTTCCGGGCCCGGCGCTGCGTGTCCGGCGACCAGTTGATCATGCCGCGCGCCCGGCGGGTGCGGGCCGTGCTGCGCACCTTCTGGGTCGCCACGATGCTGACGGCGCTGCTGGTCGTCGTGGCGCTGGCCGTCGGGCTTTCGGTGGTGAGCAAGGACAAGTCGGTGTCGGCGAATCTGTCGCTGCTGGACGGTGCCGCGTTCGGAATCCCGGTGGTGACCGTGGTGGTGTGCTCGCTCGGCTTCCTCATCGGTCGCAGCCTGCTGCCCCCGCCGCCCGCCGTCCTCGCGAAGGCGTGGGCGACCGGGAGCTGACCCGGTTCAGAGCCGGCACGACCGGATGTCCGACGCCAGGATCGCCTTGGTGCCCAGCGCGGACAACTCGTCCATCACCTGGTTGGCCTCCTTGCGCGGCACCATCGCCCGCACCGCCACCCAGTCCGGGTCGGCCAGCGGCGCCACGGTCGGCGACTCCAGGCCGGGCGTGACCTCGATCGCCTTGTCCAGCAACGACCTCGGGCAGTCGTAGTCCAGCATCAGGTAGTTCTGGGCGAACACCACGCCGCGCAGCCGCTCGGTCAGCTGGGTCTTGGCGGCCGACTCGGCGGTGTTGCCGCCCTCGATCAGCACAGCCTCGGACACGCACACCGGGTCGCCGAAGACGACGAGGCCGTGCTGGCGCAGCGTGCGGCCGGAGTCGACGACGTCGGCCACCGCGTCGGCCACACCCAGCTGCACGGAGATCTCCACGGCGCCGTCCAGCCGGATCACCGTGGCCTGCACGCCGTGCCGGGCCAGGTCGTCCCCGGCCAGCCGGGGGTACGCGGTGGCCAGGCGCTTGCCGGCCAGATCGGCGACCGAGGTGAAGCCGGAGTCGGCCGGGGCCGCGTAGCGGAACGTCGAGCCGGCGAAGCCCAGTGCCAGCCGCTCGGTGACGGCAGCGCCCGAGTCCAGCGCGAGGTCGCGGCCGGTGATGCCCAGGTCCAGTTCGCCGGAACCGACGTAGACCGCGATGTCCTTGGGGCGCAGGAAGAAGAACTCGACATCGTTGGTCGGGTCGAGCACGGTCAGGTCGCGCTGGTCGTGGCGGCGCCGGTAACCGGCCTCGCCGAGCATCTCGGACGCGGCGGTGGCCAGCGCACCCTTGTTGGGCACGGCTATCCGCAACATGGCGGCACTCCCACGGATCGGCGAACGGCTGTCACAGGTACTTGTACACGTCCTCGAGGGTGAGCCCGCGGCCCAGCATCAGCACCTGCATCCGGTAGAGCAGCTGCGACATCTCCTCCGCGAGCCGCTCGTCGGACTCGTGCTCGGCGGCGATCCACACCTCGCCCGCCTCCTCGAGCACCTTCTTGCCCTGGGCATGGATTCCGGCGTCGAGGGCAGCCACGGTGGCCGATCCGGCGGGACGCGCGACCGCGCGGTCGCGCAGTTCGGCGAACAGCTCGTCGAACGTCTTCACCAGGCAACTGTCCCATCCGGCCCGCCGCCGTCCGCATCCGGGGCGCGGCCGCGGGACGACAGCAGCCCGGCCAGCAGGTCGGCGTCGACACCGACGAGCGACTCGCGCAGCACCCGGCGCTCCCCCGGCGGCACCGGCGCCTCGGCGGGCACGACCAGCACGGTGCACCCGGCCGCCACCGCCGACGTGACACCGGTCACCGAGTCCTCGACGGCAACACAGTCGGCCGGGTCGACGCCGAGCAGCGCGGCGGCCAACCGGTAGGGCCGGGGATGTGGCTTGGTGTGCTCGTCCACCTCGTCACCACACACCGTGACGTCGAAGTACTCCCGCCCGATCCAGTCGAGCGCGATCTCGGTCAGCACCCGCACGGTGGACGTGACCAGCGCGGTCCGCACACCGGAGTCGCGCACCGAGCGCAGCGCCGCCTGGGCCCCCGGCCGCCACACCAGGTCCTGGCGCATCAGCACGGCCATCCGTTCGTGCAGCGACCGGGAGAAGTCGGCCATCGCCTGCTCGGTCGGCTCGATCCCGGCCTCGGTGAGCAGGATCAACCCGGTGCGGCGCATGTTCGAGCCGATCAGCGACGTGCGGACGGCCGGGGTGATCGGCGTGCCGAGCCCGGCCATGAGCTCGTCCAGCGCGATGGTCCACAACTTCTCCGAGTCGACCAGCGTGCCGTCCATGTCCCAGAGCACAGCGCGCAGCTCGGTCATACCGTGCAGTATTTCGCAAGGTGCCGGCACAGTGCGCCGCACGGCCATCCAGACGAGTGACATTCACGATCTCGTCGCGGCCCGTTCGCCCACGGTGACGACACGCGATCGGCCTCGCCGCCGGGCTGCGATCTCCGGCGGTGGCCGGTCGGTCGTAGTCTTGGTGGGTGAGCGACCGCGACCCGAACATCACATCCGACTCGGCAGCCCAGCCGAACCCGCCCATTCTGGTGGCGGCGTTCGAAGGCTGGAACGATGCCGGAGACGCCGCGACCACCGCGATCGAGCACCTGCAACTGAGCTGGGACGCGAAACCGCTGGCCGAGATCGACCCCGACGACTACTACGACTTCCAGGTCACCCGGCCGACCGTGCACCTGGTGGACGGCGTGACCCGGCGGGTGGAGTGGCCGACGACACGGCTGACGGTCTGCCGGCCGCCGGGCGCCACCACGGACGTGGTGCTCGTGCACGGCATCGAGCCGAACATGCGGTGGCGGAAGTTCTGCGCCGAACTCGTCGAGCACGTGGAGCAGCTCGGGGTGACCACCGTGTTCACCCTCGGCGCCCTGCTGGCCGACACGCCGCACACCCGGCCGGTGCCGGTCACCGGGACCGCGTACGACGCGGAGTCGGCCACCCGGTTCGGCCTGGAGCACAGCCGGTACGAGGGGCCGACCGGCATCGTCGGCGTCTTCCAGGACACGTGCGTACAGGCCGGCATCCCGGCGGTGTCGATCTGGGCGGCCGTGCCGCACTACGTCTCCCAGGCGCCATCGCCCAAGGCCACCCTGGCCCTGCTGCACCGGGTCGAGGAGCTGCTGGACGTCGAGGTGCCGCTGGGTGCGCTGCCGGCACAGGCCGAGGAGTGGGAGCGGACGGTCAGCGAGATGGCCGACGAGGACGAGGACGTCCGCAACTACGTCCGGGCGCTGGAGGAGCGCGGCGACGAGCAGAGCCTGACCGAGACCAGCGGTGACGCCATCGCGGCCGAGTTCGAGCGCTACCTGCGCCGGCGTGGCCCCGGCACCGGTCGGGGCGGCTCCAACCACCCTCAGTGACCCGACCGGCCGGGCCCGAGGTGGGCGCCGACCGGCGACGCCGGGCCGGCCTGCGGGACCGGTTGGCCGTGGGCGGCCTGTACACCGGCGGCTTCCTCGGTCCGTTCGGCGCCGGCATGGTCACGCCGGTGCTGCCCGAGATCGGCGCGGACTTCCACACGTCGACCGGTGCCGCCGCGCTGTCGGTGACCGCGTACCTGCTGCCGTTCGCCGTGCTGATGCTGGTGTCCGGCACGCTCGGCCAGCGGTGGGGTGCGTTGCGCACCACCCGGATCGCCTACCTGGCGTATCTGGTGGTGTCGCTGGTGTGCGTGCTGCCCGGGCCGTTCTGGCTGTTCCTGCTGGGCAGGGCCGGCCAGGGTGTGGCCAACTCGTTCACCACGCCGCTGCTGCTGGCCGCGCTGGCCGGCGTGGTGCCCCGGCAGCGGCTGGGCAGGGCGCTGGGTCTGTTCGGCGCGTTGCAGTCGGCGGGCCAGACCACGGCGCCGCTGATCGCCGGCCTGGTCGCCGTGGCGAGCTGGCGGTACGCGTTCCTGGCGTCGGCCGTGGTGGCCGCCGTGCTGGCGGTGGTGGGCCTGCCGGCGTCGGTGTCCACGCGGTCGGCGGAGCGCACCTCGCTGCGCACCGCGTACACGGTGCCGGTGCTGCGTACCGGCCTGGCCGGCTTCATCGGCTGGGGTTGCCTTGGCGGGCTGGCGTTCCTGGTGTCGTTCCGCGCCGCCGACGTGTTCGGCCTGGCCGCCGGCGGGCGAGGCGTGCTGCTGACCGCGTTCGGCATCGCCGGCATCGTGACGGCCCGGCCGGTGGGCCACCTGGTGGACCGGTGGGGCGGCCCGAGATCGGTGGCCGTCGGGATGCTCACCGGCGGCGCGCTGCTGGCCGGTGTCGGCCTGGTGCCCTCGGCGGTGGCCGCCGGGGTGCTGTGGGCGCTGGCCGGTGTGTCCAGCCAGTTCGTGCTGGTCGGGGTGAACTCGCTGGCGTTGTCCGGGCCGGGCAACCGCAGCGGCGTGGTGTCGGTGGTACAGGCGTGCCGGTTCCTCGGCGCGTCCGCCACACCCGTCGTGCTCACGCCGACGTACCACGTCAGCCCGCTGGCGGCGTTCCTGGTTCCGGTGGGCCTGCTGTTCGCCGGTACGCCCGCGGCCCTGGCCGGACGCCGGTCAGAGCACGACCCCCAGCAGGGCGTCCACGGCGACCCGTAGCGCACGCGGCGCCGCCGGGTCGGTGCCGTGTCGGGTCAGCGCCTCGGCGGCCCACGCGTCGACGGCGGCCAGGGCCGCGGGCGTGTCCAGGTCGTCGGAGAGGTGGTCGCGCAGCCGGGCGATCGTGGCCTCGGCCGGCGGGCCGGCGGCCAGGCCGACCGCCTCCCGCCAGCGGTCCAGCCGATCCTGCCCCTGGACGAGCACGTCGTCGGTCCACGCGCGGTCGGCCCGGTAGTGGCCGGACAGCAGGCCCAGTCGAACGGCCATCGGGTCGACGCCGTCCGCGCGCAGCCGGGACACGAACACCAGGTTGCCGCGCGACTTGGACATCTTCTCGCCGTCCAGGCCGATCATGCCGGCGTGGCAGTAGTGCCGGGCGAACGGGTAGTCGCCGGTCAGCGCCTCGGCGTGGGCGGCGCTGTTCTCGTGGTGCGGGAACGCCAGGTCCGATCCGCCGCCCTGGACGTCGATGCCGGTGCCCAGGCGGTTGAGCGCGATGGCGCAGCACTCGATGTGCCAGCCGGGCCGACCGGGCCCCAGGTCGGTGTCCCAGGACGGTTCGCCCTCGCGGGCGGCGCGCCACAGCACGGCGTCCAGCGGGTGGCGCTTGCCGGGCCGGTCCGGGTCGCCGCCGCGTTCGGCGAACAGCGCGCGCATCGTCGGCTCGTCGTAGTTGGACTCGTAGCCGAACCGGCCGGTGGCGGTGTGGTCGAAGTAGACGTCCGGGTGCCGCGCGTCGGCCACTCGGTAGGCGGCTCCGGTGGCCAGCAGCTTGGCCACCTGCTCGGCCGCCTCGGGGATCGACTCCACCGCACCGATGTAGTCGCGCGGCGGCAGCACCCGCAGGGAGACCATGTCCTCTCGGAACAGTGCCGTCTCCCGCATGCCGAGCACGACCCAGTCGTCGTGGTCCCGCTCCGCCCGCTCCAGCAGCGGATCGTCGATGTCGGTGACGTTCTGCACGTAGTGCACGTCGTGCCGGTTGTCCAGCCACTGCCGGTGCACCAGGTCGAAGGCCAGGTACGTGGCGGCGTGCCCGAGATGCGTCGCGTCGTAGGGCGTGATGCCGCAGACGTACATCGTGGCGGTCGGGCCGGGAGCGGTCGGACGCACCTGCGCGGTCGACGTGTCGTACAGCCGCAGCGGCCGGGGCTCGCCGGCCACGCGGGGCACCGGATGGGACAGCCAGCTTTCCATGACCTCGAGATTAACGGCTCTCGCTGTCGATCCAGCGGCTCGCCGTTCGACGTGAGAGTGTCCGAGACAACACAGCGAAAGGAACGATCATGGCCAAGTACCTGGTCCTGCTCTACGAGGACGAGGCGGGGTACGCGAACGCCACGCCGGAGCTACGGCAGGAGGTGCTCGAGGCACACGGCCGATTCCAGCAGCAGGCGGGTGCCGCGATGCTGGGCGGCGCGGCGCTGGAGCCGGTGAGCACGGCCACGTCGATCAGGGGAGACGTGCTCACCGACGGACCGTTCGTGGAGACCAAGGAGAACATCGGCGGCTACTACCTGATCGAGGCGGACGACCTGGACCAGGCGATCAAGATCGCCCAGATGGTGCCGGCCCGGTTCGGTGGCGTCGAGGTACGGCCGGTCTGGAACATGTGACCGTGCCCGACCCGCGCCAGACGGCCGCCGGTGCGGTCGACGCGGCGCACCGTCGCGAGTGGGCATTCGTGCTCGCCGCGACGGCGCGCGTCGCGGGTGATCTGGACCTGGCGGAGGAGTGCGTCCAGGAGGCGTACCTGGCGGCACTGGACACCTGGACCCGGCAGGGCGTGCCGCGCAACCCGGCGGCGTGGCTCACCACGACCGCCCGGCGGCGCGCCGTGGACGCGCACCGCCGGGCGGGTGTGCTGCGCGCGAAGCTGCCGCTGCTGGTCGAGCCGGACTCCGACGAGCCCGCCGAGCCGGACGCGATCCCGGACGACCGGCTCCGGCTGGTGTTCACCTGCTGCCACCCGGCGCTGGCGCTGGACGCGCAGGTGGCGCTGACGCTGCGGCTGGTGTGCGGGCTGACGACGTCCGAGATCGCCGGCGCGTTCCTGGTCGGCGAGTCGACCATGGCGGCGCGGGTGACCAGGGCGAAGAAGAAGATCACCGCGGCGCGCATCCCCTACCGGATTCCGGCCGGCGCCGACCTGGCCGACCGGCTGCACGCCGTGCTGATCGTCGTGCACCTGGTGTTCACCACCGGCCACACCGCGCCCGACGGCGCCCAACTGGTGCGGGTCGACCTGGTGGAGCGCGCCATCGGGCTGGCCAGGATGCTGCTGGCGCTGATGCCCGACGAGCCGGAGGTGCGCGGGCTGCTGGCGCTGCTGCTGCTCACCGACGCCCGCCGGGCCACCCGGGTGGACGACGCCGGCCGACTGGTGCTGCTGGCCGACCAGGACCGGCGGCTGTGGGACCGGGCGGTCATCGACGAGGGCGTGGCACTGGTGGTGGCGGCGATGCGCCGCGGCCGGGGCCGATTCACCTTGCAGGCAGCCATTGCCGCGCTGCACGCCGAGGCACCCAGGTACGCGGAGACCGACTGGCCGCAGGTGCTGCGCCTGTACGACCTGCTCGCGGTGGCGTGGCCGTCGGCGGTGGTGGAGCTCAACCGCGCCGTGGCGCTGGCGATGGTGGCCGGTCCGGAGGCCGCGCTGGCGCGGGTGGACGACCTGGCGGCGGAGGGCCGCCTGGCCGGATACCGCTACCTGCCGGCGACCAGGGCCGATCTGCTGCGCCGGTTGGGCAGGACGGCCGAGGCGGCCGCCGAGTACCGGGCCGCGATCACGCTGTGCGCGAACGAAGCCGAAAGGCAGTTCCTGACCACCCGACTCGCCGAACTGGACGTGGCACGATGAAATCGGACAGTGACCGACCGGGAGGCGTGGCGTGGACGTCGAGACCATCGACCAGAACTACGAGCAGTTGACCGAACAGAGCCAGCGGACCCTGCAGGCGATCACCACTCTGGCGCAGAAGCTCCAGGTCGCGGTGAGCGACGGTGACCAGCGGGCGCGGGAATGGCTGCTGGACCTCAAGGAGGTCACGCTCGGCGTGCAGCAGGAGCAGAACCAGGTCGGGCTGCTGTTGCAGTCGATCCACAACTACGTCGCCAACCAGGCACAGCAGCCGATGTACCAGCAGCAGTCGCCGTTCCAGCCGCCCTTCCAGCAGCCGTACCCGCAGCCGCCGATGTACCAGCCGCCGATGTACTCGGGCGGCGGGTTCGGCGGATTCCTGGGCGGCGGCTTCGGCCAGGCCATCGCCACCGGCGCCGGTTTCGCGATCGGCGAGGACATCATCGACGACCTGTTCTTCTGATACGTTGATCGGGTGACTGCCGGGTCGGCCTTGTGCCACAAGCTGATGAGGTTCCCGGCTGACACGTGATCACCCCGCGGGCCCGTGGCCCGCCACCGCGTGACCGTTCTGCGAGCGGGCATCGCGCGGAAAGGAGGTGATCATCGTGATTCCCCACTCGGAACCACCGGTGCCGCTGGAAACCTGGCAGCGGTTCGTCGCCGACCACGCGGACGGCGCCGCCCTGACCGGAGACGTGATCAGGGTCCTGCCGTTCGGCGCGATCGTGCATCTCGGCGACGGCATCCACGGCCTGATCCACATCTCGGAATGGGTGACGCCGATCGAGGACGGCACCAAGGTCTGGGTCCGCATCCTCGACGTCGACACCGAACGACGGCGGATGAGCCTGGTACCGGCGTGACGCAGCGGTGAAACGACGGGGTGGACCCGGATCGGACCCGGGTCCACCCCGCCCGCTCAGCGCTGGCGGCGACCACGCAGGTAGTCGCTCACCACGGCGGCGCCGAGTCCGTCCAAGTCTGGTGCCACCACCCGCCCGCCGCTGCGGCGGGCCACCAGGTCGACGAACTCGGCCAGGCTCGGGTCCTCGCCCAGCATGAACACCGTGACCGAGGCGCCCAGCTTGGCCAGCGTGTCCACCTGGGCCATGGTCACCGCGAGCGTGCGCGGCAGTGGTGGCCACTGGAAGTACGCCTCGCCGTCCGGTTCCAGGTGGGCGGTGGGCTCGCCGTCGGTGACCACGAGCACCACCGGCACGGCGTCCGGGTTGCGGCGCAGGTGCCTGGCCGCCAGCAGCAGCGCGTGGTGCAGGTTGGTGCCCTGTTCCCAGGCGCCCTCCAGCGCCGTCAGTTCAGCGATGTCCACAGTGGACGCGTGTCGGCCGAAGGTGATGACCTCCAGCGCGTCCGAGCGGAACCGGGTGCCGATCAGCTGGTGCAGCGCGAGCGCGGTGCGCTTCATCGGCACCCAGCGGCCGTCCTGCACCATCGACCACGATGTGTCCACGCACAGCGCCACCGCGGCCCGCGACCGCTGCTCGGTCTCCATCACCTCGACGTCGGACACGTCCAGCCGGACCCGCCTGCTGCCCACCGACGCGGTGCGCAGCACGGCGTTGCGTACCGTCCTGGGCACGTCCCACGGTTCGGTGTCGCCGAACTGCCACGACCGCGCCGCACCGGTCGGCTCACCGGCGGCGCCGGCCCGCGCGGTGTCCCGTTCCCCGCGCCGCGACCGCAACTGACCCACGACATCGCGCAGCGCGGTCTCGCCGAGGCGGCGCATCGCCTTGGGTGTCAACCGAAGCGACCCGTCCGGTGCCCGTTCGAACAGGCCCTGCCTGCGCAGTTCCCGTTCCAGTTCGGCCAGCCGGGCCGCGTCCACCCGCGCGTCGTCGCCCAGTTGCCTGGCCAGCGCGTCCAGGTCGATGTCCTCCAGCCGCGCACCGGGATAGGACTGCCCGAGTTGCTCGGCCAGCGCGTCCAGTTCGGCCAGGTCCTGCATGGCCTGCGCGCCCTCGCCCATCCCGAGCGGGTCCTGGCCACGGAAGCGCTGGCCGCCGTCCCAGTCCTCGCCCGGCCGCAGTGCCCGCAGGTTGGCGTCCAGCTGGGAAACCTGGGCCGCGATGCTCGGGTCGCCGAACGCCTGCCCGATCAGCTCGGACAGTTCCGCCCGCTGCTGCGCGGACATCGAGTTCATCATCCGCTGGGCGGCGGCGGCCCGGGCGGCGAGCGCGTCGATCAGTTCGTCGGTGTCGCGGGGGTTCTCCGGGAAGAACTCGCCGTGCTGGTCCATGAAGTCGCGGAACTGCTGCGTGGTGTCCTCGCCCCTGCCGTGCGCGGACAGCAGATCGTTCAGGTCGGACATCATCTGCCTGACCCGCTCGACGTCCTCCGGACTGGTGTTCTGCAGGGCCTGTTTCATGCCCTGGAAGCGGGACTCCAGCAGTTCCTGGCCGAGCAGGTCGCGGATCTCCTGGTAGTTCTCCCGGCCCTTCTCCGACCGCCAGTCGTAGTCGGCCAGCTCGGTGACGGCCGCCGCCGTGCTCGGCGGCAGCGCGTCCAGCTGGGCCTCGGCGAACCGGGCGTCGTCGGACGGGTCGGGGAACAGCGCGCCCCGCTCCGCCTCCAGGGCCTCGTCCAGCAGTTCGCGGACCCGTTGCAGGGTGCCGTCCAGTCGGTGCCGCCGGGAGATCTCCGAACGCTTCTGCCACAACTGCCGGGTGAGGTCGTCCAGACCGTCGCGGTTGCGCAGACCACGGCGCAGCAACTCCTCCAGCGCGGTGCGCGGTGAGCTGCCCTCCATGACGTCGCGGCCGATCTCGTCCAGCGCCTCCCGCAGGTCCAGCGGCGGCGCCAGCGGGTCCGGCCCGTCGTGGTAGGGACCGTAGGCGTAGCGGTCGGGGCTGGTCACGGCCCGTACACCGCCGTGCCGTCGTCGGAGTCCTTGGCCACCTGCCGGGCCAGGTAGAGCGCCTCCAGGGCGAACTCCACGGCCGCCGCGATCCGGGCGGGCGGGTCGGTCGCGGCGACGCCGAGCCGGCCGGCCACCTCGTGCAGCACGGGCAGTTCGGGCAGCGCGGACAGCACGTCCTTGCCGGGCACCCGTTCGCCGGTGGTGACCAGGTGGCCATCGGACACGGCTTCGGCCAGCGGCCGCAGGTCCAGCCCGCCCAGCTTCACCCTGGCCGTCTCGGCGAACGCCTTGCGCAGCAGGTGGGTCAGGTGCTCCTGCTCGCGGCCCTCCTCGCCGGACTCGAACTCCAGCTTGCCACGCAGCACGGCCGGCACCGACTCCAGGTCGACCGCCCGAGCCACCGCGGGCCGTTCCCCGGTGAGCGCGGCACGGCGCAACGCGGCGGCGGCCACGGTCTCGGCCGCCGCGACGGCGAACCGGGCCGACACGCCGGAGCGCTGGTCGATCGCCGAGGACTCGCGCAGCTGCCGGACGAACCGGGCCAGCACCTCGATCAGCGGATCGCCCACCTCGGCGACCAGGTCCGCCTCCTGCTTCACCAGCGCGACCTCGGCCGGGACGTTCAGCGGGTAGTGGGTGCGGATCTCGGCACCGAACCGGTCCTTCAGCGGCGTGATGATGCGGCCGCGGTTGGTGTAGTCCTCGGGGTTGGCCGTGGCCACCAGGAGCACGTCCAGGGGCAGCCGCAGCGTGTAGCCGCGGACCTGGATGTCCCGCTCCTCCATCACGTTGAGCAGCGCGACCTGGATGCGTTCCGCGAGGTCGGGCAGCTCGTTGACGGCGACGATGCCGCGGTGCGCCCGGGGCACCAGACCGAAGTGGATGGTCTCCGGGTCGCCCAGGCTGCGGCCCTCGGCCACCTTCACCGGGTCGACGTCGCCGATCAGGTCACCGACCGACGTGTCCGGGGTGGCGAGCTTCTCGGCGTAGCGCTCGGACCGGTGCCGCCACGCCACCGGCAGCTCGTCACCGAACTCGGCGGCCATGCGGCGACCCGCCGGGCTGATCGGCTCCAGCGGGTGCTCGCCGAGTTCCGCGCCCGCGATGACCGGGGTCCACTCGTCCAGCAGGCCGATCAGGGTGCGCAGCAGGCGGGTCTTGCCCTGGCCGCGCTCGCCGAGCAGGACCACGTCGTGGCCGGCGAGCAGCGCCCGTTCCAGTTGCGGCAGCACGGTCCGGTCGAACCCGACGATGCCGGGCCACGGTTCGCCGCCGGAGCCGAGCAGGGCGAGCAGGTTCTCCCTGATCTCGGTCTTGACGCCACGGGGCAGGTAGCCGGCGGCACGCAGCGCGCCGGCCGTCGTGGGCAGGTTCGGGGGTGCTGCGGGAACTGTCACGGCTTCGACGCTACGTCGATCCGCCGGTTCGGTCGACGTGGAGCGGCTCAAGCTGCGGTGACGGAAATTCGGTTGACAGTGGCGCTAGCGACGGCGACGCTGTGTCGCGTCTCTGCCCTGAGCTGGGTCGCCGTGTCGATCACCGGCGATACGTCAACGTGCTGTCCGCCCTGCGCGAACAACACATTCACCGGGCCGGTTGCACGGCACCGGAAATCACCTCGTACGCTTACTCACCGTGTCCTGCCCGAGCGCCACGATGGTGGTCTGGACGTCGGCGTGGCTGCACGGCGCCGCCGCGGCCGACGATGTTCTCGACGCTCTCCAGTCCTGGGCCGAAGCGCACGAGGTGACCGCGCACGACGCGGCCACCGCCGAGCAGCTGGGCCTACCCGGTCCCGGTGAGCCCCCCGCGTCACCCGCGATGCTGCTCGCAGCGGCGCGCCGGCTGGCGGTGACCGGTGGCGAGCTGGTGCTGCCGGTGGCCGGTGACCTGCGCGGACTGCGCGGTGACGCGGTGTTCGCGGCCACCGCGCTGCACTCCGGTGAGGCGGCCGTGCTGACGACCGTCCCGGACGCGGCCAGCGAACAGCCGACGGCCGGTGAGTTCGGCCTGGTGCCGGAACGGGTGGCCGACGGGGTGATCCGCTGGACCGTGTTCACCCTGCCCGACTCGCCGGCCGGCGAGTCGACCCCGCTGGGCGAGGCGGAACACGAACTGTCCGGCGCGATGCGGGCTGCCGCCACGGCGCTGGTCGAGCTGGACGTGGCCCGGCACCGGCCTGGCGTCCGCGCGGAGATCTCGGCACTGGTCGAGGGCCAGCCGCGCACACCGTGGCCGCCCGGCATGCCCAACCGCGCGCTGCGGGTGTTGCAGCGGGCGAGTGAGGTGGCCGCCATCCTGCACGTGGCCACCAGCGACGAGCCGGGCAGCGCGGTCTCGGCGTCGGCCATCCGCCGCCGAGCCGAAGCCTTGCGCCCCCTGGACCACGCGGTCCGCACGGCCCGCAAGGCAGCGGTGGCCGAAGCCGTCCGCACCCTGTCCGACCACGCCGGCAAGCGGTAGCGGCGCTGTCCGCCGTCCAGCGATCCGGGGTTGGTCGTGTGCACCATGGCATCGCCCGCTCGGCCACCCGGCTGGTCCGCACCGGCGCTGTTGTCCGCGCACACACCCCAGGCGATCCGCGATGCCCTCATCGACAGTGAGAACCGCCCTGGTGCGTCAGGGACGCGTCGGGCGGCGTAGTTCGCAACAGCCGGTCGCGCACGGTTCGCCGTTGCGGGTGCAGCCGGCGGCGGTGAAGTCGGACAGCTTGCGGGCCGGTGCGTCGGCGAGGTGCTCGCGGACCAGTTCCACCACCAGCTCGGCGAACCGGGGATCGGTGCCCGGCGTGGCCGCCCTGGCGAAGCCCATGCCCAGTTCCTCGGCCTTCGCGCGAGCCTCGGTGTCCAGGTCCCACACCACTTCCAGGTGATCGGACACGAACCCGATCGGGCTCACCACGACCGCCGGCACGCCGGCCGCGTGCAGGTCCGTCACGTGGTCCACGATGTCCGGCTCCAGCCACGGCACGGCGGGCGGACCGGACCGGGACTGCCACACCACGTCGTACTCGGCCACACCGACCCGCGAGGCGACCAGACGTGCCGCCTCGGCCACCTGTCGCGAGTACCGGTGGCCGCCAGCGTCGGGCGGACCGGCGGCGGCATCGGCCGCCGAGGGCACCGAGTGCGCGGTGAACACCAGTCGGGCGTCGGGCAACCAGGCCCGCCGGACCGCGTCGGCGACGGCGTCGATGAACAGCGGATGGTCGAAGAACTGGCGCAGTTTCACCAGATCGGGTGCGTCGTCACCGACCGCGTCGCGTGCCCGCGCGATGTCCTCGTCGTACTGCCGGCACGCCGAGTACCCGCCATAGGCACTGGTCGGGAAGACCAGCGCGGTGCGCACGCCGTCGCGCACCATGGCCCGCACGGTGTCCTCCACCATGGGGTGCCAGTTGCGGTTGCCGAAGTAGACCGGCAGGTCGAAGCCGGCCCGGTCCAGTTCGGCCCGCACGGCCGCGATGATGTCCCGGTTCAGCCCGTTGATCGGGGACACGCCACCGAAATGCAGGTAGTGCCGGGCCACGTCGGTCAGCCGTTCCCTCGGCACACCGCGCCCCCTGGTCACGTTCTCCAGGAACGGCATGACGTCGTCCGGGCCCTCGGGACCGCCGAACGACAACAGCAGCAAGGCATCCACGTCCACTCACATCCCGGTGGCGTGCACTCCCCCGTCGACCAGCACCATCGAACCGGTGGTGGCCGGCAGCCAGTCGGACAGCAGCGCGCAGATCGACTTCGCGACGGGCGTCGCGTCGTTGACGTCCCAACCCAGCGGAGCCCGCCCGTCCCAGGCGTTCTCCATCGCCGCGAAACCGGGGATCGACTTGGCCGCGATGGTGCGCAGCGGACCGGCCGACACCAGGTTCACCCGGATCCCGCGCGGGCCCAGTTCCCGTGCCAGGTAACGGGTCACCGACTCCAGCGCCGCCTTGGACACGCCCATCCAGTCGTAGGAGGGCCACGCGACCCTGGCGTCGAAGTCCAGGCCGACGATCGAACCGCCGCCGGTCATCAGCGGCAGGCAGGCGGCGGCCAGCGACTTCAGCGAGAACGCCGACACCTCCACCGTCGACGACACGTCCTCCCACGGCGCGGCCAGGAAGTCACCGCCCAGGCACGACGCGGGCGCGTTGGCGATCGAGTGCAGCACGCCGTCCAGGCCGTCCACGTGCTCGCGGATCCGGTCGGCCAGCGACGCCAACTGGTCGGGGTCGCGCACGTCGAGTTCGATCACCGGCGGCTCCTGCGGCAGCCGCTTGGCGATCCGTTCCACCAGGCTCATCCGGCCGAACCCGGTGAGCACCACGGTGGCGCCCTGTTCCTGGGCCACCCTGGCGGCGTGGAACGCGATGGACGCGTCCGTGATCACGCCGGTGATCAGCAGGCGCTTGCCGTCGAGCAGTCCTGACACTGTCGTCTCCCTACGCGAACTGTTCAGTTGGTCAGTGGCCCATGCCGAGTCCGCCGTCCACCGGCAGCACGGCACCGGTGATGTAGCCGGCCGCGTCGGAGGCGAGGAACGTGACCGCCGCCGCCACCTCGTCGACGGTGGCGAACCGGTTCAGCGGCACCTGCGCCATGACCTCCTGCCGGCGGGCCTCGGGCAGCTGGTCGGTCATGTCGGTGGCGACGAAGCCCGGCGCCACGACGTTGGCGGTGATGTTGCGCGAACCCAGTTCCCGGCTGATCGACCGCGCCATGCCGACCATGCCCGCCTTGCTGGCCGCATAGTTGACCTGACCGGGTGATCCCATCAGCGCGACCACGGACGACACGAACACGATCCGGCCCCAGCGGGCCCGCAGCATGGCACGGGTGGCGCGCTTGGCGACCCGGTACGAGCCGGTCAGGTTGGCGTCGATCACCCTGGTGAACTGCTCGTCGCTCATCCGCATCAGCAGCGTGTCGTCCGTGATGCCGGCATTGGCCACCACCACCTCGACCGGTCCGTTCGCCTGCTCGACCTCGGTGAACGCGGCGTCGACCTGGTCGGTGTCGGTGACGTCGCAGCGCACGCCGAACAGGTCGTCCGGCACGGCCGAACCGCGATGCGTGATGGCGACCTGGTGGCCCTGCTCGACGAACGCCCTGGCGATCGCCAGGCCGATGCCCCGGTTGCCACCGGTGACCAGAACGGACCGTCCCACTGTGCTCGCTCCCACGTCGCCGTCGTCGTCGCCGGCGTGCCCGGCCGGTCCGCGTGAGGCTATCCGCTGGCGCCCGATCCACCGTCGGCGGACCGCTGCATGCCTCGATCGGTGGCTGTCGGATATCTCACGCCACCGGCCGTAGGGTGGTCGGCGTGATCATCGGGTTGTTGCATCCGGGGATGATGGGCGCGGCGGTGGGGGCACAGTTGGTGGCCGGTGGCCATCGGGTGTCCTGGTGTCCCGCGGGCAGGTCGGAGCGGACGGCGGCCCGGGCCGAACAGGCCGGCCTGTACCCGGCCGAGTCACTGGCCGACCTGTTGACCGGCAGCGACGTGGTGTTCTCCATCTGCCCGCCCGCCTACGCGTCGAGCGTCGCGGAGCAGGTCGCCGCCGCCGGTTACGCCGGACTGTTCGTCGAGGCGAACGCCATCAGCCCGGCACGGATGGCGAGCATCGCGGCCCGGCTGCGGGCGGGCGGCGCGACCGTCGTGGACGGCTCGATCATCGGCCCACCACCCGGTGACGGCCGGATCGCGCGGGTCTACCTGTCCGGTCCGGCGGACGCGGTGCGGACGGTGACGGGTCTGCTCGCCGGCAGCGGGGCCACGCCGAAACCGATGGACGAGCGGATCGGGTCGGCGAGCGCGCTGAAGATGGCGTACGGGTCCTTCCAGAAGGCCAGCCAGGCACTGGCGGCGGTGAGTCACGCGCTGGCCGACGACTTCGGGGTGACGTCGTTCCTGGAGGCCGAGGCCGCCCGATGGGGTGGGAACGCGTTGGCCGGGCGGGCCGACTTCGCCGACGTGGCGACGCGGGCGTGGCGGTGGGCGCCGGAGATGGACGAGGTCGCGGAGACGCTGCGTGGCGCCGGCCTGCCGAACGCACTGGCCACCGGAGCGGCGAACGTGTTCCGCCGGTGGGACGCGGACAAGGACGACGACGCCCTGGACCCCGACACCGCGCTGCGGCACCTGCGCGTCACCGGCGACTGAACCGCCGGGGCGACCGGCGTCTCAGCCCGCGCATGGAAGGTCGCCCGGCGATTCGGCGTTGTGTGGTGTGTGGACGTGGCGGTGATCGGAGCGGGCCAGGCGGGGCTGTGCAGCGCGTACTTCCTGCGGCGCGCCGGGCTGGACTTCGTGGTGCTGGACGCGGATGCCGCGCCGGGCGGCGCCTGGCAGCACCGGTGGCCGACGCTGCGGATGGCGACCGTGCACGGGATCTTCGACCTGCCCGGCATGCGTTTCGACCCGCCCGACCCCGCCTCGCCGGCTGCCGTGGCGGTGCCCGCCTACTTCGCCGCCTACGAGCGGATGTTCGACCTGCCGGTGCGGCGGCCGGTACGGGTGACGTCGGTGCGTCGTTCGGCTGATGGTTTCGTCCTGCGTTCGGATGCCGGCGAGTGGACGGCGCGGGCGGTGATCAACGCGACCGGCACGTGGCGGACGCCGTTCCGGCCGTACTACCCGGGCCAGGAGACGTTCCGTGGCCAGCAGTCGCACCCGGCGGACTACCGGGGACCGGCCGAGTTCGCCGGGCGGCGGGTGGTGGTGGTCGGGGGTGGTACGTCGGCCGTGCAGTTGCTGACCGAGATCGCCGACGTGGCCAGCACGACGTGGGTCACCCGCCGGCCGCCGGTGTTCGCGGACGGCCCGTTCACCGAGGAGTACGGGCGTTCCGTTGTGTCCGCTGTGGACGAACGGGTGCGGGCGGGGTTGCCGCCGCGGAGCGTGGTGAGCGTGACCGGGTTGGCCAGGACGCCTGCCGTGCTGGCGGCGGAGGCGGCGGGAGTGTTGCGGAGGCTGCCGATGTTCGAGCGGATCACGCCGGACGGGGTGGCGTGGGCGGACGGCCGGTTCGTCGCGGCTGACGCGATCGTATGGGCGACGGGGTGGCGGGCCAGCTTGGCCCACCTGGCGCCGCTGCGGTTGCGTGAGGCCGGTGGCGGGATCCGGATGGACGGCACGAGGGTGGCCGCCGAGCCGCGGTTGCATTTGGTGGGCTACGGCCCGTCGGCGAGCACGGTGGGGGCGAACCGAGCCGGCCGCGAGGCAGTCCGCGAGATCAGCGCGCTGCTGGCCAACCAGAAGATCCCAGCCTGAGGGCCATCCAGGCGGCGCGAAGCGATCACCCCACGATTCCGCGCGTGTCGACCACTCGCCGGCCAGATCACGACCAAGGCATCGCCGCACCCACCAAGCAACCCGCGCGCGTCGACCGCACGGCGGTCAACTCGCCGCTACGGCAGCCGCTGCCCGATCAGCAGCGACCCCAGCGCCGACGCGATCGCCAGGATCGTGCCCAGGATCAACCACGGACGGCTGGCGTCGGCCTTCTTGTTCTCGAATCCGATCTGTTGCCCCAGCCGCGTGTACACCTGCTGCAACTGCCCGGCGCTGGCCGCCCGGTAGTAGCTCCCGCCGGACAGATTCGCCACGTTCTGCAGCGACCCGTCGTCCACCGGCACCGCCACCTGCTCGCCGCCGATGTCCACCACCCCGTGGTCGGTCCCGAACGAGATCGTGGAGATCGGCACGCCAGTCGACTTCGCCGCCTTCGCCTGGCTGTAGGCGCCGCGCGGATCGTTCAGGTCCTGCGGAATGGTTTCCTTGCCGTCGCTCATCAGCACGATCGCGGCCGGCGGCGGACCGGACGGGCCGGCCAGTACCCGACCGAAACTCTGGATCGCCTGCAACGACGCCGCGATCGCCTCACCGGTCGCCGTCGCCTCGGCCAGCTTCAGACTGCTGATCGCCTCGTCGACCGCCTGGTGGTCCTGGGTCGGCGACACCAGCACGGTCGCGGAACCGGCGAACGACACCAGGCCGAGGTTGATGCCGCTGGGCAGGCCGTCGGCGAACTGCTTCGCGGCGACCTGCGCGGCCTGCAACCGGTTGGGCTGGACGTCGGTCGCCTCCATGGACAGCGACACGTCGATCACCAGCATCACCGTCGCCCGGTTGCGCGGTACCCGCTGTTCGGCGGTCGGACCGGCCAGGGACACGCTCAGCAGGACCAGCGCGACCACCAACAACACAGCCGGCACGTGCCGCCACCAGCCCTGCCGGCCGGACGCGACCTTCTCCAGCAGCGCCAGGTTGGTGAACCGCATCGTGCGCCGGATGCGGACCCGCTGGGCGATCACGTACCCGACCGCCAATGCCACGGCCACCGCGATCAGCAACAGCCACCACGGTGCCGCGAAGCCGGACAGGCTCAGGCCGAACATCAGGCCGCTCCCCCCGACCACCGGCGCTTCCGCCCCACCACGAACCGCACGGTATCGGCGATCCAGTCCGAGTCGGTGCGCAACACCAGGTGACCGGCGCCGGCACCGCGGATCGCGGTCGCCACCTCGGTCCGGTGTTCCTGCGCCGCCGCGGCGAACTCGCGGCGCAGCAACGGGCTCGCGTGCACCTCGCGCTGCCGACCGGTCTCCGGGTCGGCCAGGACGACCGTGCCGACCTCGGGCAGGTCGACGTCCCTGGGGTCGACCACCTCGACGCACACCAGGTCGTGCCGGCCGGACAGGCCGCGCAGCGGGCGTTCCCACTCCAGCGGGCCGAGGAAGTCCGACACGATGACCGCGAGTCCGCGCCGCCGGGGTGGGCGGCGCAGTTGTTCGAGCAGTTCGGCGAGATCGCCTCGGGTGCCGATGGGCGCCGAGGGTGTCGTCGCGATGGTGCGGAGCATCGCCCTCGCGTGCGCCAGGCCGCCTCGAGCCGGCAGGCGGACGGTCTGTTCGCCGGTGGCGACGACGGAGCCGATCCGGTTGCCACCACCACTGGTGAGGTGGGTGATGGCGGCGACCGCGCAGATCACCAGATCACGCTTCTCGCAGACGGCGGTGCCGAAGTCCAGGCTGGGCGACAGGTCGACCGCCACCCACGTCTCCAGTTCCCGGTCCGCCACGGTCTCCCTGATGTGCGGCACGGTGGTCCTGGCGGTCACGGCCCAGTCCATCCGGCGCACGTCGTCGCCCGGCTGGTAGGGCCGGGCCTCCCCCGGTTCGGTGCCCGGTCCGGGCACCAGGCCGAGGTGGTTGCCCTGGAGGAGGCCGTCGAGTTTGCGCCGGACGTCCAGTTCCAACGTGCGCAGCCCGGCCGCCAGCCGGTCACCCTGCAGTATCGGCGGAGCCCAGGACGGTCGGTCGCCGCGCTCCACAGTGGTGGGGTCCTCGGTCACCGGATCGCCGGCGCCTGCTGGCCGGGCCCCTGCGGGCGGGCGGACACCTGCGGCAGCGGCACCGTCTGCAGTACCCGCGTGATGATGTGGTCCAGCGGCACGCCGTCGGCCAGCGCGTCGTAGGACAGCACGAGACGGTGCCGCAGCACGTCCGGCACCACGTCAACGACGTCCTGGGGCAGCACGTAGTCCCGGCCGCGGACCAGGGCCAGCGCCCGCGCGGACGCGATGATGCCCAGGCTGGCGCGCGGCGACGCACCGTAGGACACCCAGCCCGCGACGTCGGTCAGGCCGTGGTCGCCGGGAGTACGGGTGGCGATCACCAGCCGCACGACGTAGTCCACCAGCGCGTGGTGCACGAACACCCGCGCCGCGACACCCTGCAGCCTGGTCAGCTCGTCCGGAGAGATCGCCTGCTGCGGCAGGGGCGGTTCGACACCCATCCGGTAGACGATCTCCCGTTCCTCCTCCGCCGTCGGGTAGTCGACGACGATCTTGAACAGGAACCGGTCGCGCTGTGCCTCGGGCAGCGGGTAGACGCCCTCGTTCTCGATCGGGTTCTGCGTGGCGAGCACCAGGAACGGGTCGGGCATCGGGAACGTCTGGCCGCCGATGGACACGTGCCGCTCGGCCATCACCTCGAGCATGGCGGACTGCACCTTGGCCGGCGCGCGGTTGATCTCGTCGGCGAGCACGAAGTTGGCCACCACGGGGCCGAGTTCCACGTCGAATGACTCGCTGCCCTGGCGGTAGATCCGGGTGCCCAGGATGTCGGCGGGCACCAGGTCGGGGGTGAACTGGACGCGGGAGAACGAGCCGCCGACGACCTTCGCGAACGTCTCCACCGCGAGGGTCTTGGCCACGCCGGGCACGCCCTCCAGCAGCAGGTGGCCCTTGGCCAGCAGCCCGACGAGCATCCGCTCGACGAGGCGGTCCTGGCCGACGATGACCCGCTTCACCTCGAACGCGGTGCGCTCCAGCAGTTGCGCGTCCCGCGTCGGGGGTTGGGTGGTGGGTGGAATCGCACCCTGCCGTCCGACGATGTCCGCGATCTGCCCCGGTTCGGTCATCAGCCGACCATCCTCCTGCCGTGTCGTCTCTGCGTGCCGGCGAAACTTCGGAGGTCACCCGGGCAGCAACAGTCCAGTGCCGCAGTCCAGCCAACCCGATCACCAGTGTGACGGCTGTGAAGCACGTCAGGCCAGGTGCCCCTCCGGTCCGGCGGCCAGATAGCGGGCCAGATCGGCCTGCGTGTCCACGTCCGCCGACTCGCCGGGCAACTCGCCCACCTCGGTGACGGCCAGGTCGGCCAGCACCGACCGGAGTGATCTTCCCACCGGCTCGGCGGGCAGCGCCGCGCGCACCGCGGTGGTCCGCCACACACTGATCAACCACTGCCGGTGCCCACCGGCATCGCGGAGCACGGCACCGTCGGCGCCGTCGGCCAGCGCGGTCCGCAGCCGGTCCAGCGTGCCGGCCGTGACACCGGTCAGGTCGGCGGCCAGGAGCGCGAGTTGGTCCGGTTCGGCGGGCAGAGCGGCCAGGCCGGCCGCCAGCGCGGCGAGCGGTCCGCCGCCGCGGGGCTGTTCCAGGGTCCACAGCACCGGCCGGCACACCGGGCGGGCCGGGCCGACGACCACGACCGCGTCGGCGCCGCACACCGCGTCCAGCGCGCGGTCGAGCAGCGTCCGGCCGGCGACCGAGATGCCGGGCTTGTGCCGGCCGCCGAGCCTGCTGCCGCTGCCGCCGGCCAGCAACACCGCACTCCACACGCCAGCCACGGTAGGCGACCACCCCGACAGCCGGCAGCCCGATTTGGCTAGGGCACCAGGACAAGTTTCCCGGCGGCTCGGTTGTTCTCCATGTACCGGTGGGCCGCGACGATGTCGTCCAGGCCGAACACCCGGTCGATGTTGGGTCGATACCCGCCGGCCTCGACCTCGCGGATGATCCGCCGCAACACGGTCGTGCCCGCGCCGCCCTTGAGGTTGTCACTGTGGAACGCCGTGAGTCTGGTTCCGGACGGAATCATCGCGATCGGCTCCAGGTTCGGGATCACCCACCCGCCCAGCGAGCCCGACACGCACACCGTCCCGCCGCGACGGACCAGGTGCAGCGAGTCCACCGCCGTGCTCGCCCCGACGAGATCCAGGACATGGTCCGGACCTCCGGGCCAGATCGCGTGCAGCCGCGCCGTCAGCGATCCACCGGTGTCGAGCAGCACGTGGTCGACGCCGGCCGCGGTCAACGCGTCGATCTTGTCCGGCCGCCGGGTCGTGGCCGCGGTCCGGACACCGTGGGCGGACGCGATCGACGCGGCCGCCATCCCCACCGACGATGTCCCGCCGCGGATCAGCAGCCGCCCCCGCACGGCCGCCAACGCGTCCAGCGCGCCCTGCGCGGTCAGGTACGTCTCCGGCAGTGCGGCCAGACGTCCCAGGGCAACGTGGTCGTGATCGGCATCAGCAGCGAGTTCGGCACCAACGCGTACTCCGCGTAGCCGCCGTCGAACTCCCGGCCCAGCTCACCCATCACCGCCGCGACCGTCGTCCCCTCCGGCACCAGCGGATCGGTCGACACCGCCACGGTTCCCACGCATTCGATGCCCAGCACCCTGGGAAACGTGACGGTCGGGGAATGCCCCTGGCGGGTCCTCAGCTCCGACCGGTTCAGGCCCGCGCCCTTCACCTGGACCAGGCTCCAGCCCTCCTGAACCGCCGGCACCGGCAGCTCACGGATCTCCAGTACCTCCGGGCCACCCGCCCGGACACAGACCGCTGCTCGCATCGTCGTGCTCATGCCTGCACTGTCGCCGGATCGCGGTGTGGCGGGCCACCGGTAGAATGCCATGCTATGCCCGTTGCCCGCCAACCTGCCCGGTCGCGGCTCTGGCCGTCCGGCGGAGCGCATTTCTGGCCGTCGGGGGAAACGAGCCCGGTGCAGACCCATCCACGGGGACACCTGGTGTACGCGGCCCGTGGCGTCCTGTCGGTGCACACCGAACAGGGCACGTCGATCGTGCCCGCCAACCGAGTCGCCTGGACCCCTGCCGGGTTCCCGCATCACCACAGCGCGCACGGCGACACCGACATGCGGATCGTGTTCCTGCCGGCATCCCTCGCCCGGCTCGTACCGGACCACCCTGCCGTGTTCGCGGCCTCCGACCTCGCCCGCGAGGTCCTGCTCACCCTCACCGGCCCACGCAACCACGACCCCGCCGCACGGCCGTTCGACCGCGCCGCTCGCGCTCGCCTCCGCCGAGTCCTCGTCGACGACCTGCACGAAGCACCCGAGCAGCCCCTGCGGCTGCCGGAGCCCCACGATGATCGACTGCGGGCCGTTGCCCGGGTGCTGTACGAGAGTCCGGCGGACAGCAGCTCACTGGCCGAACTCGGGCGGACGGTAGGAGCCAGCGCCCGCACCCTCAGCCGGCTGTTCCACGACGAACTCGGCATGACCTTCTACGAGTGGCGCACGCAGCTGCGCATCTGTCACGCACTCGTCCTTCTCGCCGACGGCCACGACACGAGCCACGTCGCCCATGCCTGTGGCTGGGCCAACCCCAGCCACTTCATCGCGGCCTTCACCGCACTCGTCGGCACCACGCCCGGCCGCCACCGGCAGGTGTCCGTTCCGCTTTGAGATGATCGTGGAGATCCGCAACCTGCGGTTTCCGGGGCAACTGATCACTTCCGGCACGGTTTCTTCCCGCGGTATGTGAATGACCGGCCCTGGTGTCACCGGCGAAGCGCGGCGCCAAGACGTCGGATGATGTCGGCTTCGCCGGGGCTGTCGCCGGTCGGGGCGTGTTCGGTGATTGCCGCGCCGACGACATCGTCCGGTCGCGAGATGAGCTCGACCGGATGGGACGACGGGACACCATCTGGTTCGGGACAGCAGACCGAACCAGAAATCGGGGGGATCGAGCACGTCCAGGTCGACATGGACATACGTCGGGCCGGCACGTTCGTCGAACGCCTTCTCCAACTGGTCGACGCCGTGCACACGGAGGCCGGTCTTGCGGAGGTACTCACGTTCGCTGGCGCCGCCGGCCCTGACACCGGCCAGAATCACTTGTGCTGGAGCCAATGTCTGTACCGGCGTCAGGAGAGCAGGCCCGTCTCCGAGCAGCGTGCATACGACCATGCCGTGGAACGCGCCCGACGGTAGCTCGCCTGGACCGTACACATCGGGATGTGCGTCGATCCACAGCACCGTCAGATGGTCGCCGTAGCGCTGGCGAGCGGCGGCAATCGGCGCGATGTCCACCCCGCAATCACCACCCACGGTGATCACGAAGTCGTCGATCTCCGTCAGCACCTCGCCGGTCAGCTTCAGGTTCTCGACCAGTACCCCGCGTGCGCGAATCCCGTCCGTGCTGTCGTCATGACTGTTTCTCCGAGTAACGAGATGGTTCCCTGGACTGCCGTCGCACGCCAACGACGACTGTTGCACCCGCACATCAGCGCAGTGCGACCTCGTCGATCAGCACGACGACAGGTCGGTCCAGTACCTCCGACCGATGGCTGAGAAGCACGGCACTCAGCCCGGAGAGGTCACGCACCCGCATCACGATGCTGAACTTACAGCAGGTCGGGACTACAGCACCCGGGTCGCGTACGGCATGATCCCGCCGTAGTAGCGGACCGACGTGACCCGCACGGGCATGCCGGACTCGTACGCCTCGACCATCTGGCCGTGGCCGATGTACAGGGTCACGTGGTGGATGCCGGACGCCCGGCCGTTGGACGAGTAGAACAGCATGTCGCCGGGCCGGATCCGGGACAGCGGCACGTGTCGGCCGGACTGGTACTGGTAGCCGCTGAAGTGCGGCAGCGGCACCCCGGCGCCGGCGAAGGCGTAGACCATCAGGCCGGAGCAGTCGAAGCCGATCTTGTTGAAGTCGCCGAACATGTCCGCGACGCCGAAGTCGTGGATGCCCCGCGTGGGACCGGCCGCGTTGCCGCCGCCCCAGGCGTAGATGATGCCGACCGCGGACAGCGCCCTGGAGATCACCACGGCCGCCGAGCCGCCGGCCGCCAGCGACACCCCGCGGTGCCGGCTGGAGTGCGAGCCGGCAGCGGTCGCCGCGGCCTGCCTCGCCTCCTCTGCCTGCTTGGCGGACAGCCACGCCTGGTACTGCTTCCGCTGGGCCTTGAGCCCGGCGACGTCGGACTGCGCGGCGGACAGCTGCCGCTGCAGATCGGCCTGGGTGGACCGCAACTGCCTGGCCTGCGCGGCCTCACTGTTGGCTGCGGTGACCGCGGCGGCGACGGCGGCGTCCGCGGCCTGCTTGGCGGCGGTGGCCGCGGCCTGCTTCTGCTTGGCGACGGCCAGCGCCGCGCGGGCGACCGAGTCCGCGTTGGCCTTCTGCACCTGCGCCTGGCGCGTCTGCTGCAGGATGTCCAGTTCGGACCCACTGATCTCGTTGAGGAGGGTCTGCCGCTCCAGCAGGTCCTTCGGGCTCTTGGCGCCGAAGTAGGCGGAGACCGAGCCGAGCGTGCTGCCCTGTGCGTAGCTGCCGGCGGCGAACGCGTCCACCTTCGCGCGGAGCGCGGCGATCGCCTTGGTGGCCGCGTCGGCCGAGATCTGGGCCGCCTTCGCGGTGTTCTGCGCCTGGGTGGCCGCGTCCCGTGCGGTCTGCAGGTCGACCAGTGCCTTGTTGGCGTCCTCCTGCTTGAGCTCGACCTGGTCCTGCAGGCTCTGCAGCGCGGCCTGGGCGGACGAGAGTTGGCTGGTGATCTTGCCGACCGCACCCGCCTTCGCGTCGGCCTGCCGTTGGGCCGCCTTGACCTGCGAGTTGCTGGGGTGCGGCGGTGGCGGCGGCACGGCGTCCGCGGACGTCGCCACGACCAGTTGCAGTCCCACTGCCGCGACCACCACGAGCCCGGCCACCCGCAGGCCGCGCCGCCGTCTCGGCACAGCAGCCACGTTCCCCACCTCCCGATCGACCCCGCCCGGCCGGACCACCTGTCGGCGCAATGGCAATCCGCCGAACAGCGGCAATCAGGCAGGGCAGAGCCACTGTGCCACTTCTACCTCGGTTGTTGCCATACGTACCAGCGAAAACTACGGCAACGACAACCACACGAGTCACAAAGTCGCACGCACGGTGACCGAACGTCGCACGATCGGTGACCGATCGACTGCGACAGTCACACGATCGGGTTGACCCGATCAGAGCAATGTCGAGCGGGTCCACCCGCGCCCGAGCCGCCAGGCGGCCAGCACGACGGCGACCGCCGCGATCGCGAGCAACACGATCAGGGCCCGCCACACCTGCCCGGTGGCACCGTCGACGGCACCCCGCAGTGCGGACATCGCCCAGTAGGCCGGTGACGCGGGCGCCAGGTGCCTGGCCCAGCCGGGCAGCGCGGCCAGCGGCACCAGCGCGCCGCCGAGGCTGGTGCAGGCGAACCCGCCGATGTCCTGCACCGCGGAGAACGCGGCCTGGCTGCGCAGCATGGTGCCCAGTGCGGTGCCGACGCACAGCAGCGTCACCGACCACACCACGACGGCCGCCGCGAGCAGCGACAGGTCGGCGACCCGCACCCCCAGCACCGCCATGCCGAAACCGAGGATCACGACCTGCTGCACCACCAGCATGACGAGCACCGGCGCTGCCTTGCCCACCAACAGTTCCACCGGCCGCAGCGATGTCGCGCGCAGCCGGTCCCAGGTGTGCCAGGACCGCTCGGTCAGGATCGCGGTGCCCACAATGGACAGTGCGAGCAACGAGAACAGCACCAGCATCCCGATGACCGCCTGGCTGTCGCCGGAGGCCCGGCCGCCGGCCGTCGCGGCGCGGTAGAGCGGTTCGAACACGACGATCGCGACCAACGGCATCAGCAGCCGGGACAGCAGCGGGCCCGGCTCGCGCAGCATCAGCAGTGTGTTGTGGCGGACCAGGTCGCCGGTCCGCAGCGTGGCGTCATGCGACACGGGAGGTCACTCCTTCCAGGGAGCGGTAGAGGTCGTCCAGACCGGGCCGGTGGATGTCCACCGACTCCGGTTGCCGCCCACCGGACAGCACGGCGGCGAGGGTGGTGGCCGGGTCGAAGGTGTTGACCCGGACCGGCGGCACGCCGTCGCCGAAGCCGACGCTCACCTCGGCGGGCAGTCCGGCGAGAGTTCGGCCTGGCTGCCCCTGGCGATCACCCGGCCGGCGTCGGCGACCGCCAGCGTGGCCGCCAGGTCGGCGAGTTCGGGCAGGTAGTGGGTGGTGTAGACGACGGTGGCGCCGGCCGCGGCCCTGGCCAGCACGGCGTCCAGCAGGGCGCGGCGGGTGGTCGGGTCGGCGCCGACGGTGGGCTCGTCCAGCAGCAGCACCGCGGGTGCGGGCAGCAGGGCGCACGCGGCCTGGGTGCGCCGCCGCTGGCCGCCGGACAGCCGGCCGACCTGCTGGTCGAGCACGTCGGTGAGCTGCAGTTCCTCGGCGGTGGCGTCGATCGCGGCCCGCAGGGTGGCGGCCCGCAGGCCGGCCAGCGAGCCGAACAGCCGCAGGTGATCGCGCACGGTCGCGGGCAGGTAGAGCGCCTGGTCCTGGGGCGCGACGCCGACCAGCCCCCGGGCCGCGCGCCGGTCCCGCAGGGCGTCCACCCCGGCGACGGTGATCCGGCCGGCGTCCGGCCGGACCAGTCCGGTCACCACGTCGACGAACGTGGTCTTGCCGGCGCCGTTGCGGCCGACCAGCCCGACGATCTCCCCCGGCTGCGCGGTCAGGTCGAAGCCGTCCAGCGCGGCCCGGGCGCCGTAGCGCTTGATCAGTCCCGTCACGCTCAACACGGCGGCCTCCGTTGGTGATCTACGTTGTATAGATCTACACTGTATAGGCATGAGCGACCGGCGGCAAGAGATCCTCGACGCGGCACTGGCCATCGCCGACGAGAAGGGGCTGTCCTCGGTCACGATGCGGGCGGTCGCCGAACGCGTCGGCGTCACGCCGATGGCCCTGTACCCGCACGTCCGCGACAAGGACGGCCTGTTGGACGGCATGCTGGGCCGGCTGCTGGGCCGGCTCCGGCTGGACATCCACGGCGACTGGCGGGAGCGCCTCGGCGTGCTGGCGCACGCCATGCGTGCGTTGGCCAGGGAGCACCCCGGCGCCACGGCACTGCTGTTCGCCCGGCCCACCGTGTCGCCGGACGCGGTACGAGTGGTGGACGCGATCTACACGGCGCTGCTGGAGGCGGGCGTGCCGGCCGCGGACGTGCCCAGGATCGAACGATTGGCCAGCACGCTGATCCTCGGCTTCGCGGTGTCCGAGGCCAGCGGCCGGTTCGGCACCGGCACCCTGAACCAGCGGGCCGGTCGCGGCCGGCTGCCCGAGGGCGACCTGCCCGGCCACCACGCACTGGCCGAGACGCTGGACGCCGACGTCGACTGGAGCGCCGAGTTCGAGGCCGACCTGGCCGACATCACCACGCTGATCGAGAGCTACGCCCGGCACCCGCCTTATGTACCTTGACGGTTACGTAACAGCTTCGGTACATTCAACCGCATGGAAGCTGTGGACCGCGAACGAGGGAGCACCACATGACCAACCGCATCGTGGGCACCCTGCGCACCGCGGACGGCACCGGCGTCGTGCGCATGGAGGACCGCTTCGACACCGACATCGACGACCTGTGGTCGGCGTTCGTCGATCCCGAACGGCTGGCCCGCTGGCTCGGCGACGTCGAGGGCGACCTGCGCCCGGGCGGTGAGTTCCGGGCACGTTTCCTCGCCAGTGGCTGGGAAGGCACCGGGCGGGTGGAGGTGTGCGAACCGCCTCGGCACCTGCTGGTGACGACCCGGCAAGTCCGCCAGACCGAACAGCACACCGTCGAGGCAACGCTGACCGCCGAGGGCGCCGGCACCGTCCTGGTCCTCGAGGAGCGGGGCATGCCGGTGCACCTGCTGCCCGACTACGGAGCCGGGATCCAGGTTCACATCGAGGACCTCGCCGCCCATGTCGCCGGCCGGGAGCGCTGCGACGCCGAGGCGCGGTGGGCGGAACTCAAACCCGACTACGAAGCCCTGGCGGCGCGGATCGGCTAGTCGGAGAGGAACTCCAGCCGGTTGCCCACGCCGTCCTCGGTGTGGAACCGGCGACGGCCCGGGATCTCGGCCGGGTCGGCCCAGCGCACCGGCCGGCCGGCGGCAGTGAGCGCGGCCGCCACCGCGGCCACGTCCACCACGAACGCCGGATGCGCCTTGGTGGCCGGGCGGAAGTCGGCCTCGACGCCGACGTGCAACTCGCCGTCCGGGCCACCCCGGCCGGGCACCCGGAACCAGCACCCGCCGCGCACCGCGAGCAGGGGCGGCTTGGGCAGTTCCGGCCAGCCCAGGACACCGGTGTAGAAGGCCCGCTGTCGATCTTCCGCGCCTGCCGGGCAGGACACCTGCACGTGATGGATCACGCTCGACACCTCCGTCGACCCGCCTTGCCCATGATTACAGGACAAGCGTACTGTTTGACGCAAGGGCCGGCGCGCACGCCTCCACCACGTACGCGAGACTCGCCCGTACCTGACCCGCGACTGACGGAGCACGACGTGACTTCACCGACGAGCAAGGACAGCTTCGGGGCCCGCGGCACGCTGGGCGTCGGCGACGCCTCCTTCGAGGTGTTCCGGCTGGCGGCCGTCGACGGCGCGGCACAGCTGCCGTACAGCCTGAAGATCCTGCTGGAGAACCTGCTGCGCAACGAGGACGGCGCGAACATCACCGCCGACCACGTGCGGGCGCTGGCCGCCTGGGACCCGGCCGCGGAGCCGGCG
The DNA here is from genome assembly GCA_036491115.1 of Pseudonocardiaceae bacterium. Lineage (GTDB taxonomy): Bacteria > Actinomycetota > Actinomycetes > Mycobacteriales > Pseudonocardiaceae > DATEPR01. The sequence continues at coordinate 2,380 of DASXCQ010000040.1, read as the reverse complement.
ACCGAGATCCAGTTCACCCCCGGCCGCGTGGTGATGCAGGACTTCACCGGCGTGCCGTGCGTCGTCGACCTGGCCACCATGCGCGAGGCCGTCGCCGAACTCGGTGGCGACCCGGACAAGGTCAACCCGCTGGCACCGGCCGAACTGGTCATCGACCATTCGGTGATCGCCGACGTCTTCGGCCGCCCGGACGCGTTCGAGCGCAACGTCGACCTGGAGTACCAGCGCAACCGCGAGCGCTACCAGTTCCTGCGCTGGGGCCAGACCGCGTTCGACGAGTTCAAGGTCGTGCCGCCGGGCACCGGCATCGTGCACCAGGTCAACATCGAGCACCTGGCTCGCGTGGTGATGACCAGGGGCGGCCAGGCGTACCCGGACACGCTGGTCGGCACCGACAGCCACACCACGATGGTCAACGGCCTGGGCGTGCTGGGCTGGGGCGTGGGCGGCATCGAGGCCGAGGCCGCGATGCTCGGCCAGCCGGTGTCCATGCTGATCCCGAAGGTGGTCGGCTTCCGGCTGTACGGCGAGCTGCCGGCCGGCGCCACCGCCACCGACCTGGTGCTGACGATCACCGAGATGCTGCGCAAGCAGGGCGTGGTCGGGAAGTTCGTGGAGTTCTTCGGTTCCGGCGTGGCCGCCGTGCCGCTGGCCAACCGGGCCACCATCGGCAACATGAGCCCGGAGTTCGGCTCGACCTGCGCGATCTTCCCGATCGACGCCGAGACCATCGAGTACCTGAAGTTCACCGGCCGCACCGAGCAGCAGGTCGCGCTCGTCGAGGCGTACGCGAAGGAACAGGGCCTCTGGCACGACCCGGACACCGAGCCGCGCTACTCCGAGACCCTGGAACTGGACCTGGCGTCCGTCGTTCCGTCGATCGCCGGTCCGAAGCGGCCGCAGGACCGGATCGAGCTGGCCGGTGCCAAGCAGGGTTTCCGTGCCGTGCTGCGGAACTACGTCGCCGACGACGGGGTGGACGAGTCGGTCGGTGAGTCGTTCCCGGCCAGTGACTCGCCCACCTACTCGCCCGCGGCCAACGGCGCCGGCGGCCGGCCGAGCAAGCCGACCAGGGTCACCGTGGACGGCAACACGTTCGAGATCGACCACGGCGCGGTGGCCATCGCGGCGATCACGTCGTGCACCAACACGTCCAATCCCTCGGTGATGATCGGCGCCGCGCTGCTGGCGAAGAACGCGGTGGAGCGCGGGCTGAACCGCAAGCCGTGGGTGAAGACCACGCTGGCGCCCGGCTCCAAGGTGGTCATGGACTACTACGAGCGCGCCGGTCTGCTGCCGTACCTGGAGAAGCTGGGCTTCAACCTGGTCGGCTACGGCTGCACCACGTGCATCGGCAACTCCGGCCCGCTGCTGGACGAGATCTCGGTGGCGGTGAACGACGCCGACCTGGCCGTGGTGTCCGTGCTGTCGGGCAACCGGAACTTCGAGGGCCGGATCAACCCGGACGTGAAGATGAACTACCTGGCCAGCCCGCCGCTGGTGGTGGCGTACGCGCTGGCCGGCTCGATGGACATGGACCTCACCACCGAGCCGCTGGGCAGGGACACCGAGGGCAAGCCGGTGATGCTGGCCGACATCTGGCCGTCGCCGCAGGAGATCCAGGACGTCGTCGCGTCGGCGATCTCGTCGGACATGTTCACCTCGGACTACGCGGATGTGTTCGCCGGTGACGACCGGTGGCGGTCGCTGCCCACGCCGACCGGCCGGATCTTCGAGTGGGACGCCGAGTCCACCTACGTGCGCAAGCCCCCGTACTTCGACGGCATGGCGAGCGACCCGCGGCCGGTCACCGACATCGACGGCGCCAGGGTGCTCGCGTTGCTGGGCGACTCGGTCACCACCGACCACATCTCCCCCGCCGGTTCGATCAAGGCGGACTCGCCGGCCGGCGAGTACCTGACCGACCACGGCGTGCAGCGGCGCGACTTCAACTCCTACGGGTCGCGGCGCGGCAACCACGAGGTGATGATCCGGGGCACGTTCGCCAACATCCGGCTGCGCAACCAGATCGCTCCAGGCACCGAGGGTGGTTTCACCCGCGACTTCACCAAGGACGACGCCCCGGTCACCTCGATCTACGAGGCCGCTCAGTCGTACGCCGAAGCCGGTACGCCGCTGGTGATCCTGGCGGGCAAGGAGTACGGCTCCGGCTCCTCGCGAGACTGGGCCGCGAAGGGTACGGCGCTGCTCGGCGCGAAGGCGGTCATCACCGAGTCGTTCGAGCGGATCCACCGGTCGAACCTGATCGGCATGGGCGTGCTGCCGCTGCAGTACCCCGAGGGTGAGAACGCGGAGTCCCTCGGCATCACCGGCGAGGAGACCTTCAACATCACCGGCGTCACGGCGCTCAACGACGGCA
>DASXCQ010000039.1:0-63215 GCA_036491115.1 Pseudonocardiaceae bacterium | reverse complement strand
GGCAGGGCGCTGGGGCGGGCCGACCCAGCGCCTTGTGCGGCAACGGGTCAGGTGTCGGCGATCCGGCGCTGCACGGCCGGGATCACCGTCGCATGCCGTGGCTGCGGTTGGCCAGAAATCTGGTCCCGGCAGGAATGGCGGCCGTCCGTTGCGACCATCGGGGCCGCGGAGGTCGGGCGGCCAGCTGGCCGGGCGGCATGGCTGCGGTCAGGCGACCAGCTGCCCGCGCCGCGCAGCTGGAATGGCTACCGCCTGCCGATTCTGGCCGTGGCGGGCGGCGGTCCGGCGAGGCCACCCGGTTCGCCGATGGGCGGCAGCCGGCGTCGGGTGCGGCACCGGCGGCTGGCCGCGTGGCCAGGGCCGGCCGCGCGGGCAGCACCAAGATCGGTCGGGCCGTCGGGGTCGGGCCGGTGGGTCAGCAGCCGAGCAGGCGGGCGGCGAGGTAGCCCTCCACCTTGTCGATCGCCACTCGCTCCTGACCCATCGTGTCCCGTTCCCGGACGGTCACGGCCTGGTCGGTCAGCGTCTCGAAGTCGACCGTGACACAGAAAGGAGTACCGATCTCGTCCTGGCGGCGGTAGCGGCGGCCGATGTTGCCGGCGTCGTCGAAGTCGACGTTCCAGTTCTTGCGGAGCTGGGCGGCGAGGTCCCTGGCCTTCGGCGACAGGTCGGCGTTGCGGGACAGCGGGAGGACGGCTGCCTTGACCGGTGCGAGCCGGCGGTCCAGGCGCAGCACGACCCGCTTCTCCAGCACGCCCTTCACGTTGGGCGCCTCGTCCTCGGTGTAGGCGTCCAGCAGGAAGGCCATCATCGGTCGGCCGACGCCGGCCGCGGGTTCGATGACGAACGGACGGTAGCGGGAATCCGACGTCTGGTCGAAGTAGGACAGGTCGACGCCGGAGTGGTTGCTGTGGGTGGTCAGGTCGAAGTCGGTGCGGTTGGCGATGCCTTCCAGCTCACCCCACTCCTGGCCGGAGAACTCGAAGCGGTACTCGATGTCGACGGTCCGCTTCGAGTAGTGGGAGAGCTTCTCCTTGGGGTGCTCGTACTGACGGAGGTTGTCCTTGGCGATACCCAACTCGGTGTACCAGCGGGTGCGCTCGTCGATCCAGAACTGGTGCCACTGCTCGTCGGTGCCCGGCTCGACGAAGAACTCCATCTCCATCTGCTCGAACTCGCGGGTGCGGAAGATGAAGTTGCCCGGCGTGATCTCGTTGCGGAACGACTTGCCGATCTGGCCGATGCCGAACGGCGGCTTACGACGGGAGGTGGTCAGCACGTTGAGGAAGTTGATGAAGATGCCCTGTGCCGTCTCGGGACGGAGGTAGTGCAGGCCCTCGTCGGACTCGACCGGGCCGACATACGTCTTGAGCAGGCCGTTGAACATGCGGGGCTCGGTGTACTGGCCACGGTTGCCGCAGTTCGGGCACGGCACCTGGGACAGGTCGTTCTCCGCGACGGCCTGGCCGGTGCGCTCCACGTACTCCTCGGCCAACTGGTCGGCACGGAAGCGGCGGTGACAGGAGGTGCACTCCACCAGCGGGTCGACGAACGCCTTGACGTGGCCGGACGCCTCCCACACCTGGCGGGGCAGGATCACGGACGAGTCGAGGCCGACGACGTCGTCCCGACCCTGCACCATGAACTTCCACCACTGCCGCTTGATGTTGTCCTTGAGTTCGACACCGAGCGGGCCGTAGTCCCACGCCGAGCGGGTACCGCCGTAGATCTCGCCGCACGGGTAGACGAAGCCACGGCGCTTGCACAGGCTGACGACGGTGTCGATGCGGTCGGCGGGCACTGATACTCCATACGCTCGGGTCGAGGGGTTACGCGTGCGGTATGACCTGCGCACGTGTGGCAATCAAGGGTAGCTCGCAGGCCGGTGCACCCCGCACAGGGTGGACAACCGCCTCGTGGAACGTGTAGTGCGACGCCGCGTACCGTCGACGTGCGGCGGCCGCCGCACGGGCGCTGGTGCGACGAGGAGTGGTGATGCGGGCGAGGCGGGGCCTTGACTTCCGGGGTCGGTTGGGCAGCCGCGCGCCGCTGGTGGCGGGCAGGGGTCCGCTGGCCAGGGTGCCGCCGCTGGTGGCCTTCATCGGTGTGCTCGCGGTGTTCGGCGTGGCCGTATGGCTGCGCGGGGTGCCCGGTGCTGTGCTGTTGGGCCTGCTCGGGCTCGGTGTGCTCGGCCTGCTCGCCGTCACCTGGCAGGCGCTGAAGCCGGCCGACCGGGTGCTGCGGGTGTTCGTGGTGATCATCCTGGCCGGCGTCGCCATCTCGCTGTTGCGTTGAACCTCGCAGGTCGACGCACCGCCTAGGATGGAGGGAAGCACCCGAGACGCTCGGGTCCGCCCACACGGAGAGGACGGCTGCCCGTCGTGAGCGCCGACGCCGCACCGGTCGGGCTGGAGCATGGCGTGGACGAGCATGTGCACTCGCCCGATCGCGTCGAGGTCCGCACCGGCCCCGCCCGCCCGGTCACCACGCTGGCCGCCGCGGGCGATCTGCTGCGCGCGCTCGCCGCACCCGTACGCATCGCCATCGTGTTGGAGCTGCTCGAGTCCGACCTCTGCGTGCACGAACTGGTCGCCACGCTCGGCGTCACCCAACCGCTGATCAGCCAGCACCTGCGGGTGCTCAAGTCGGCCGGTGTCGTGGCAGGCGAACGGCACGGCCGCGAGGTCGTCTACCGGCTGGTCGACGAACACCTCGCGCACATCGTGACGGACGCCGTGACCCACGCCGAGGAACCGACGGCGGACACCGGCCGGAAGGATCGACCGTGACCGACAGTGACGTCGACCGGAACACCAGCTCGGTGCCCGGCCTGAGGGCCACCCGGCAGCGGGCCGCCATCGCGAAGCTGCTCGACCAGCTCGACGACTTCCGCTCCGCCCAGGAACTGCACGATGAGCTGCGCAAACGTGGCGAAGCGATCGGGCTGACCACCGTCTACCGCACATTGCAGTCGCTGTCCGACGCCGGCGAGGTGGATGTCCTGCGGACCGCCACCGGCGAGGCCATCTACCGGCATTGCTCCAGCCACCACCACCATCACCTCGTGTGCCGGCACTGCGGCCGCACGGTCGAGGTGGAAGGCCCCGCCGTCGAGTCGTGGGCGACGCGCGTCGCGGCCGAGCACGGGTTCGCGGAGATCAGCCACACGATGGAGATCTTCGGTACGTGTGCGGACTGCGCCGCGCGGATGTGATGCCGCTCAGTGTTCGTAGGGATCGGCCGGTGGACCGACCGTGTGCAGCTCGGTGACCAGCAGGGTCGGTGTGTAGCCGTTGGCCGTGGTGGCCGAGCCCGGGCGAAGCCGTCCGGTGACCGTGATCCACTGGTTGTTCGCCAGGTCGGACGCGAGGTGGCCGGTGAGGGCCACCGTCATCGGTGTGGCGTCGGCGGCGCAGCAGGTGATGACCAGCCGGGCCACGTAGTCGGAGCCCGCGGTGTGCACGATGAAACCGGTGAGGGCCACGGTTCTGGTGTTGAGCGCGTGGGTGGGGTCCCAGACGCTGCGCGCGACGAACTCGCTCACCGCCATCGGCACGATGCCGCGCGGTAGTGGGGCGAACGCCTCGCCCGGTGGGGCGATCCGGGTGGCGCGGCCGTCGCGCAGGACCGTGTCGGCGCCCAGGGCGGGTGGGGCGACCAGGAAGATCGTGAGGACCGGCAGTACCAGCAGCCAGCACCAGCGGGCGCCCGGATGGTGGTGGTGTCGAGCGGGCCGGGCGATGGCGGCGAGTGCCAAGGCGATGATCACGATGCCAGCCATCAGCACGAGCGGCGCCGAAGCGGGTTTGACGTAACGCAGGTAGGTGCCGTCCAGAGTGATCTTCACCAGTGCGCTGCCGACCAGCACGAGCAGGACGTTCACCGGTAGCCGCCGAGGACGACCTGCCCGACCGCGACGGCCGAGCCGACCGCGACCAGGAATGTGACCGGCGCGAACCTCGCCACGAACGCCCTGCCGAACGTGCCGGCCTGCAACGCGACCAGCTTGACGTCCACCGCGGGCCCGACCACCAGGAACACCAGTCGGGCCAGCAACGGCAGCGCCGGCATGGCCGCCGCGACGAAGGCGTCCGCCTCGCTGCACAACGCCAGCACGACCGCGAGCGCCGCCAGCACGACGATGCTCGCCACCGCGTTGCCGCCCACCGCCGCGAACCAGGACGGCGGGACGAGCACGTTCACCGTGGCTGCCGCGAGCGCGCCGGCTACCAGGAATCCGCCCGCCGAGGCGAGATCGGCCAGCGCGGCCTCGACGAACAGTGCCCAGCCGGAGCCGTGAGCGTGCTCGTGCCGGTCGGCGATCCACTCGGTGCGGCCCGTCCGCGACCACAGCCAGCCCATGGCGAACGACGTCAGCAGTGAGCCGAGGAATCGGGCGAGGACCATGGCGGGCGCGGTGGGAAACGCGACGGCCGTGGCAACCAGCACGACCGGATTGACGGCGGGCGCGGCCAGCAGGAACGCCAACGCGACCGACGACGGCACACCCTGCCGCATGAGCCGCCGCGCGACCGGCACTGACGCGCACTCGCAGCCGGGCAGCAGGATCCCGGCCAACCCGGCCATGCCGATGGCGGCGGTTTCGTTGCGCGGCAACACTTTCCGCAAGAGTCGAGCTGGCACGAAGGCCGCGATGCCTCCGCTGATCAGCACGCCCAGCACGAGAAACGGCATGGCCTGCACGCAGATCGCGACGAACACGGTGGCACCGCTTCGCACGACCGCTGCGCCGTGGCGGGCGACGATCAGCCCGCCGAACAGCAGCAGCCCAGCGAACGGAACCCACCGAGTCCGCAAACCGGGCGGCGGCCCGGAAGGCACCGGCGCCGCCACGGCCGGGCCGGCACCGGAATCCGCTGTCAGCGAACAGCCACGGTGTGCGGCTGCCGGGTCGGCCGCGCACGGAGCCTGGTCGGGTCGCGGGTTGGGCACCTGGCGGATCGTGCCAGGTCAGGGGGTTGCTCTATGGGGTGATGTGGGTAGCTTCCGCGAGCAACTCACCGCGCAACTGGGATGCCGTGGACACCACCAGCATGAGCAGGGTGCCCATGGCGGCCACGGTCAGGCCGCTGGCCGGAAACGTGTACCTCAGCGTCACGTCCAGGCCGCGGTTGGTGTGGACGACACCGAGGGTGCCGAACAGGCCCTGGCCGGCCCGCTCCGCCGCGGACGACGCCAAACGCAGCGAGTCCGGCAGGTCCCACGCCACCACGCACGTCAGGCTGAGCACCGCCAGTCCCTCGGCCAGCTGAATGCCCTGCAGCGCACAGGGCACGTCGCCGTGCCGGAACGTCAACGCGCCATCGTCGTCGACGGTCACGTCGTGGTAGCGCTCCAGCGCCTCCCGTGCCGTCTCCAACAGGTTTGCCGTGGTCACGGCCTCGGTCATCATTTCTCTCCCACCGCGCCTGCCGCGTCCACGGCCGCGCCGAATCGCCTGTCGCGCATCGCGTACGTCTCCACCGCCCGCCACAGTTGCAGCCGGTCGAAGTCCGGCCACAGCACGTCCATGAACACCAGTTCCGCGTAGGCGGACTGCCACAGCATGAAGTTCGACGTGCGTTCCTCGCCGGACGGCCGGATGAAAAGATCGACATCGGGCATGTCCGGCTGGTACATGTACCGGCCGATCATCCGCTCGTCCACCTTGTCCGGGTTGATCTCGCCGGCCGCCACCAACTTGGCGATCTGGCGGGTGGCGTCGGCGATCTCGGCCCGGCCACCGTAGTTCACGCACATGGTCAGGTTGACCACGTCGTTGTTCTGCGTGCGTTCCTCGGCGATCTTGAGCTCGTTCACCACGCTGCGCCACAACTTGGGCAACCTGCCGGCCCAGCGGACCCGCACGCCCAGCGCGTCCAGTTCGTCGACCCTGCGGTGGATCACGTCCCGGTTGAAGTTCATCAGGAACCGCACCTCGTCGGGGCTGCGCTTCCAGTTCTCCGTGGAGAACGCGTACACCGAGATCCACTTGACGCCGATCTCGATCGCGCCGCGCACCACGTCCAGCACCACGGCCTCGCCGCGCTTGTGGCCCTCCACCCTGGGTAGGCCGCGCTGGTTGGCCCACCGGCCGTTGCCGTCCATCACGATCGCGACGTGCTTGGGCACGAACTCCAGCGGGATCGCGGGCGGTTTCGCCCCGGACGGGTGCGGCTCGGGTGGCTGCACCGGCGTCGTGCGCTCCTGGGTGTTCCTGCGGCGCCGCGACGGCAGCATGTGTGCGGTTCCTTCCTGCGACCAGTTCTCTACTTCTCGACGACGTTCGGCGACGGCACCGGTTGCCTCCGTTCGACCAGCGGCAGCGACCGCAGCTGACGCTCCAGGTGCCACTGCAACAGCGCCGCGACCAGCCCACTGGCCTCCCGTCTGGCCGACGGCCCGGTCGACTCCGCCACCGGCCACTCGCCGTGTAACAGGGCCTCCAGCAGCGTGAACGTCTCCGCGGCCGGCCGGGACGAGCCCGGTGGACGGCACCGGCCGCACACCGCGCCACCCGCCGGCACACTGAATGCCTGGTGCGGACCCGGTTCGGCGCACCGCGCGCACTCGGCGACCGCCGGCGCCCAGCCGGCGTAGCCCATGGCGCGGAGCAGGAACGCGTCCAGCACCAGCGACGGGTCGCGCTCCTGGGCGGCCAGCGCCCGCAGCGCACCGGCGACCAGCAGGTACAGCCGCAGCGCGGGCTCGCCCTCCTCCATGGCCAGCCGGTCGGCCGTCTCCAGGACGGCGCAGCCCGCGGTGTAGCGGGGGTAGTCGCCGACCAGGCCGATGCCGAACGCGTCCACCGTCTCCACCTGGGTGATCACGTCCAGCGTCCGGCCGGTGTAGAACTGCACGTCGACGTGGCCGAACGGCTCCAGCCGGGCGCCGAACCGCGACTTGGTACGCCGCACGCCCTTGGCCACCGCGCGCACCTTGCCGTGCCGGCGGGTGATCAGCGTGACGATCCGGTCGGCCTCGCCCAGCTTGTGCACCCGCAGCACCACGCCGGTGTCGCGGTAGAGACTCATGCGGACATCGTCCCACGCCTAAAAGCCGAGCCGGCGCAGCTGCTTGGGGTCGCGCTGCCAGTCCTTGGCGACCTTGACGTGCAGGTCCAGGTAGACCTTGGTGCCCAGCAGCGCCTCGATGTGCTTGCGGGCCGTCACGCCGACCTGCTTGAGCCGCTCCGCTCCCTTGCCCAGCACGATGGCCTTCTGGCTGGACCGTTCGACGAACAGCTCGGCGTGCACGTCGATCAGGTCGTCGCGGCCCGCGCGCGGCGCCATCTCCTCCACCACGACGGCGATGGAGTGCGGCAGTTCGTCGCGGACACCCTCCAGGGCGGCCTCGCGGATCAGTTCGGCGACCAGGGTGGTCTCCGGCTCGTCGGTGAGCTCGCCGTCCGGGTACAACTGCGGGCCCGTGGGCAGCCGCTCGACCAGGAGATCGGTCAGCACGCTCACCTGGAAACCGTCCACGGCGGACACCGGGACGAGCTCGGCGAAATCGAGAAGTCCTTGCAGGGCAAGCAGTTGCGCACCGATCTGATCCGGTGCGGCCAGGTCGGTCTTGGTGACGATGCCGATCACCGGGGTACGCCCGGCCAGCGCGCGCAACTCCCCCGCGATGAACGAGTCGCCCGCGCCGACCGGCTGGTCGGCCGGCACGCAGAAGCCGATGACGTCCACTTCGGTCCAGGTCTCCCGGACCAGATCGTTGAGCCGCCGGCCGAGCAGCGTCTTCGGCCGGTGCAGGCCGGGTGTGTCGATGATCACCAGTTGGGCGTCCGGCCGGTGCACGATGCCGCGGATGGTGTGCCGGGTGGTCTGCGGCTTGTCCGACGTGATGGCGACCTTGGTGCCGACCAGGGCGTTGGTCAGCGTGGACTTGCCGGCGTTGGGGCGGCCGACGAAGCAGGCGAACCCGGAGCGGTGCTCGGTCACGGGGTGTCCACGACCTGCACCGTTCCGGAGGGGTCGGCGAGGATCACGGGGGCGGCCTTGCCCAGGTCACGCACGGCGGCCACGGAGCCGGCGTCCAGCGAGCCGGCTGCGCTGACCACGGCGGCCGCCTCCAACCCGTCGGCGCCGCTGGCCACGGCGGCGGCCACGGCGGCCTGCAGCGCGGTCAGCCGCAGCGACGGCAGCGCCACCGTGCACGCGGTGTAGGTGCGGCCCATGGTGTCGCGCACCGCGGCACCCTCGGCGGCACCCACCCGCGCCCTGGTCGACCTGGCCAGCGTGACGATCTTCTGGTCCTCCGGGCCGAGAGGTTCAGCCATGTTCGGTACTCCCTTCCCGTGCCGGTTCGGCGACCTGCCGCACCAGCACCGACGTGATCCGCATCCGGCCGCGCCGGTCCTTGCCGCCCTCGGCCCGCAACTGGAGCCCGGCGATCTCGGCCTCGGCACCGGGCAGCGGCACCCGGCCGAGTTGCTGGGCGAGCAGGCCGCCGACGGTCTCCACGTCGTCGTCGTCCAGTTCGACGTCGAACAGCTCACCGAGGTCCTCCGACGGCAGCCGGGAGCTGACCCGGACGGTGCCGTCGTCGAGGTGTTCGATCGGCGGGCGCTCGTCGGCGTCGGACTCGTCGGTGATCTCGCCGACGATCTCCTCGAGGATGTCCTCGATGGTGACCAGCCCGGCCGTGCCGCCGTACTCGTCGATCACGATCACCATGTGGGTGCGGTCGTGCTGCAACTGTTTGAGCAGCTCGTCCAGCCGCTTGGTGTCCGGGATGAACACGGCGGGCGTCATCAGGTCGCCGACGACGGGCGCGTCGGCGGGGTCCACGCGGGCCAGGTCCTTGAGGTTCGCCACGCCGACGACGTCGTCGACGCCGTCGCCGACGATGGGCAGCCGGGTGAAGCCGGTGCGCAGGGACAGCGCCAGCGCCTGCCGGACCGACTTGGTCCGCTCGATCCACACGATCTCGGTGCGCGGCACCATGACCTCGCGGGCGATGGTGTCGCCGAGCTCGAAGACGGAGTGGATCATCTCCCGTTCGCCCTCGTCCACGACACCGCGCTCACCGGCCAGGTCGACCAGTTCGCGCAGCTCGACCTCGGACGAGAACGGGCCGTAGCGGAAGCCCCGGCCGGGGGTGATGGCGTTGCCGATCACGATGAGCAGCCGGGACAGCGGGCCGAGCACCATGCCCAGCACCCGGACCGGACCGGCGGCGATCAGGCCGACGACGTAGGGATGCTGCCGGCCGATGGTCCGGGGACCGACGCCGACCAGCACGTACGACACGACGACCATGCACACGGCGGCGACGAGGACGGCCAGCCACTCCGGGTGGATCAGCCACAGGCACACCACGGTGACCAGCACGGTCGCGGTGAGCTCGCAGGCCAGCCGCAACAACAGCAGCAGGTTGATGTGTCGGGGCCGGTCGGCGACGACGACGGCCAACTGCCGGGCACCGACCCGGCCGCTGCGGGCCAGCTCATCCACCCTGGCCACGGACAGCGTGCCCAGCGCGGCGTCGGCGCAGGCGAACGCCCCCGCGGCGAGCACGCCGACGAGGGCCAGCACCAGCAGCAGGGCGGAGTTCGACGCACTCCCGGGCACGGCCGCTACTCCTGGTCGGAATCCTCGGCCGGCGACTCGGCCGGCTCGGAGGTGTGGTCGAGGCCGACGACGCCCAGGACGCGGTCGTCCGCCTCGCGTTGGGCGGCCCGGCGGGCGGCGTCCACCCTGGCGGTGCGGAAGTCGGCGAGGATGCGCTTCTGCAGCGTGAACATCTCGCGTTCCTCGGCGGCTTCGGCGTGGTCGTAGCCGAGCAGGTGCAGCACGCCGTGCACGGTCAGCAGGTGCAGTTCGTCGAGCAGGCTGTGGCCCGCGGTCTTGGCCTGGTCCTTGGCGAACGCCGGGCACAGCACGATGTCGCCGAGCAGCGCGGGGCCGGCGTCGGCGGCGTCGGGCCGGGCGGTGTCCAGTTCGTCCATCGGGAAGGCCATCACGTCGGTGGGGCCCTCCAGGTCCATCCACTGCTCGTGGAGCGCGGACATCGCGTCCAGCTCCACGAGCAGCACGGACAGCTCGGCCAGCGGGCTGACGCCCATCCGGTCCAGGGCGAACCGGGCCGCGGCGACGATCGACGTCTCGTCGACGCCGACACCCGACTCGTTGGCTATCTCGATGCTCATGTGCTCACGTCTTCGTCGGACCGGACCCTCAGTTGGCCGGCCGGACCTTGACCTCGCCCGAGCCGGCAGCCTGTTCGTCCTGGGTGGCGTGCCAGCGGTCGTAGGCGTCCACGATCCTGCCCACCAGGCGGTGCCGCACCACGTCGTGGCTGGTGAGCATGGCGAAGTGCACGTCGTCGATGCCGGCCAGGATCTCCCGGACGATACGCAGGCCGCTGCGCACGCCGCCCGGCAGGTCCACCTGGGTGATGTCACCGGTGACGACGATCTTGGAGCCGAACCCGAGCCGGGTGAGGAACATCTTCATCTGTTCCGGCGTGGTGTTCTGGGCCTCGTCCAGGATGATGAAGGCGTCATTCAGGGTACGACCACGCATGTAGGCCAGCGGCGCCACCTCGATGGTGCCGGCCTGGGTGAGCCGGGGGATCGACTCGGGGTCGATCATGTCGTGCAGGGCGTCGTAGAGCGGCCGCAGGTACGGGTCGATCTTCTCGTACAGCGTGCCGGGCAGGAAGCCGAGCCGCTCACCGGCCTCGACGGCGGGCCGGGTGAGGATGATGCGGTTGACCTGCTTGGCCTGCAGCGCCTGGACGGCCTTGGCCATGGCCAGGTAGGTCTTGCCCGTACCGGCGGGGCCGATGCCGAACACGATGGTGTTGGCGTCGATGGCGTCCACGTAACGCTTCTGGTTGAGCGTCTTGGGCCGGATGGTGCGACCGCGCCGGGACACGATGTCCAGGCTCAGGACCTCGGCCGGGGACTCGGCGTCACCCGCGGAGAGCATCGCGACGGTGCGCGAGACGGTGTCCTTGCCGACCTGCTGGCCGCGTTCGGCGAGGACCGCCAGTTCGGTGAACACCCGCTCGGCGAACGCCACGTCACCCGGTGCGCCGGACAGCGTGATCTCGTTGCCCCGGACGTGCACGTCAGCGGCGAGCAGGTCCTCGGCCGTGCGCAGGTTCTCGTCGCGCGACCCGAGCAGCGTGAGCATCGCTTCGTCCGGCACGGTGAACCGGGTCGAGACCGTCCCGGTGCGCTGGGCGGTCGAGCCGTTCCCGTTGGTGTCCTGGCTGGGGACTGGTGTGGTGGTCTCCGATCGCGCTGCCGCGGATCGGGCAGCTCCACCCTGTGTGGTGCCGGCCACGTGCGCTCGGGCCTACTCTCTGCGCGTTCGCGCGCGATGTCGCTGTGAGTGCTGACCGGTCCGATGCTAGCCGCCCACTCCGACACCGCGCACCGGATAAGCGGCCCGGACCGGGTTACGGCCGCCCGAACAATCCCAGTGGCTCGCCACCCAGCACATGCAGATGAGCGTGAAAAACCGTCCGTCCGGCATCCCCGCCAGTATTGAACACAAGCCGATAACCACTCTCGGAGATGCCCAGCCGATCCGCCACGGAGGCTCCCGCGGACACCACCTCGGCCAAAACATCAGGAGCGGAGGTAGCCAGCGTCAAAGCGTCCTCGAAGTGCGATGTAGGCACCACCAGCACGTGCACAGCAGCCTGCGGATTGATGTCCCGAAACGCCAGCGTCCCCGAGCCCCGATGCACCACGTCAGCCGGAATCTCCCCAGCCACGATCTTGCAGAACAAACAGTCGTCCACCCGATCCATGCAAGAAGGCTAGCGACCACCAGATCAACGGTCACCAAGACCAACAAGGACGACCACCCGGAAGGGGTCCGGGGCGAGCCCCGGCGTGGGGGCCGGGCCCCCACAGGCAAGGCAGCCGACCAGGCGAAGCGCAAAGCGCGAGCAGGGAAACCCGGAGGCTGCGTCGCGGTGAAGTCTGGGGGTCACTCCACCGCGACGCAGCGTGCGCCGGACCGAGGGGGGAGGTGTCCGGCGTGTCGTGGACACGACGCGAACGATGACAACAGCTCGCATTGGTCGTGTCGTGCGCAAAGGTTAACTCGTGTAGAGCGGGGCGCGCCACCTAGGCACCAAAGGTTTACGGCCTTTTCACGAGTCGACCGGGTGAATTGGCTGCTCCTGACCGGAACGGGCGAAGGTCACTCCCACCTGCGGGTGAGGGGTCCGATTGCCCCTAGGGCCACCGCGGCGGCCGTTGATGTCCGCAATACCGTCGGTCCGAGGCGGACCGGCACCGCGCCCGCGGATCCGAGAAGAGCGATTTCACTCTCGGTGATCCCGCCTTCTGGCCCGACGACGAGCAGCAGATCTCCTGCTGTCGGCATTGTCACGTCACCCAACCGGCGCTCCGCCGATTCGTGCAGGACGAGGCTGAGCGCGGCTACCCGGACACGCTCCGCGAGCGCGGGCGTGTCGATCGGGTCGCCGACGGGCGGGCACCAGGCGCGGCGGGCCTGTTTGGCGGCTTCCCGCGCGGTGGAGCGCCACTTGCCCAGCGCGCGGTCGCCTCGGGGGCCGTCATCCCAGGTGGTGACGCAGCGGGCGGCGCGCCAGGGGAGGATCTCGTCGACGCCGGCTTCGGTGGCGAGTTCGACGGCGAGTTCGCCCCGGTTGCCCTTGGCCAGGGCCTGGGCGAGCACGGCCCGCGGCTGCGGGGCGGGTTCGGTCCAGCGTTCGTCGACGGCCAGCGTGACGGTGTCGCGGGCCACGTCGCGGACGGCGCAGCGGGCCAGGCCGCCGCGGCCGTCGCACAGGACGAGCGATTCACCGGCGCGCAGCCGCCGCACAGTGGCGGCGTGGTGGCCCTCCGGGCCGTCCAGTACGGCCTGTGCCCCGTCCGGCAGGCGTTCGACGAGGAACACCGGCAGGGTGGTCACCGGCCGGAGCGCCCGCGGAACCGGGAGAACAGGCCGCCGGGGTGGCGGCCGTTGGTGGCGAGTTCGGGCTGTTCCTCACCGCGCAGTTCGGCGAACTGGCGCAGCAGTTCGGCCTGCTGGGCGTCGAGCTTGCCGGGGATCTCCACATCCAGGTGCACGTGCAGGTCACCCTTGCCGTCGACGCGGCCGGACGACCGGAGTTTGGGCAGGCCGCGGCCGGTCAGCACGAGTTCGGTGTTGGGCTGGGTGCCCGGTTCGATGGTGATCTCCTCGGCACCGTCGAGGGTGTCCAGGGGCAGCACGGCACCGAGCGCGGCGGCCGTCATCGGCACCCGCACGGTGCAGTGCAGGTCGGGGCCCTCGCGGTCGAACGTGGGGTGCGGCAGTTCCTCGACCTCGACGTACAGGTCACCGGCGGGGCCGCCACCGGGGCCGACCTCGCCCTGGCCGGCGTGCCGGACCCGGACGCCGTCGGCGACACCGGCCGGCACCTTGACGGTGATGGTGCGCCGGGCGCGGACCCGACCCTCGCCGTCGCACCGGGGGCACGGGTCGGGGATGACCTCGCCGAAGCCGCGGCACACCGGGCAGGGCCGCGCGGTGACGACCTGGCCGAGGAACGACCGCTGCACGGACTGGATCTCGCCCCGGCCGCCGCAGGTGTCACAGACGCGGGTGGTGGTGCCCTCGCGGGTGCCCTCGCCGCCGCACAGTTCGCACAGGATGGCGGTGTCGACGGTGAGTTCGCGGCTGACGCCGGTGGCGCACTCGTCCAGGCTCATGGTGAGCCGGATCAGCGCGTCGGAACCGGCCTGGACCCTGCTGCGCGGACCGCGGGCGGCAGCACCGCCACCACCTGCCGCGCCGAAGAAGGCGTCCATGATGTCGCCGAGGCCGAATCCGGCGCCGGCGAACGGATCGCGCATGCCACCACCGCTACCGCCGTTGGACAGCGGGTCGCCGCCGAGGTCGACGATCTGCCGCTTCTTCGGGTCGGACAGCACCTCGTAGGCGGCCGTGACATCCCTGAACCGGTGCTGCGCCTCGGCGTCCGGGTTGACGTCCGGGTGCAGTTCCCGGGCGAGCCTGCGGTAGGCGCGCTTGATCTCCTCGGGTGTCGCGTCCCGGGTGACCCCGAGCGTGCCGTAGTAGTCCCTCGCCACTTCGTCCAGTCCTCCTGCCGTGGCCTGCCGAGCAGGCCCGGCCCACCGTCGTTTCTCGTACCGGTCGGGGTTTTCGGTCGGCCCTACTGGCCGGCGAGAATGTCCCCCACGTAGTTCGCGACCGCGCGCACGGCCGCGATGGTGCCCGGGTAGTCCATCCTGGTCGGCCCGACGACACCCATCCCACCCAGGGGTGCCACGCCGCTGCCGTAGCCGATCGACACCACGGACGTGTTGCGCATCTCGTGCGCCTCGTTCTCCTCGCCGATCCGCACAGTGACGGTACCCGCGTCGCGGGTGGCGGCGAGCAGCTTGAGCACGACCACCTGTTCCTCCAACGCCTCCAGGACCTGGCGCAGCGAACCGGGAAAGTCGGCGACGTTGCGGGTCAGGTTGGCGGTGCCGCCGAGCAACAGCCGGTCGTCCGGGTGGTCGACCAGCGACTCGATCAGGACCGAGCAGATCCGGATCATCACGTCACGCAGTTCGCTCGGGGCCTGCTCGGGCAGTTCGGCGACCTTGGCGGACGCGTCGGCCAGCGGTTCGCCCACCATCGCCGAGTTGAGCTGGGCGCGCAGCCGGCCGACGGCGTCGTCGTTGACGATGTCGCCGAGGTCGACCATGCGCTGGTCGACCCGCCCGGTGTCGGTGATCAGCACCAGCATGAGCCGAGCCGGTGTGATCGACACCACTTCGATGTGCCGGACCGAGGATCGGGCCAGCATCGGGTACTGCACGATGGCCACCTGCCGGGTGAGCTGGGCCAGCAGGCGGACGCTGCGCCGCAGCACGTCGTCCAGGTCCAGGGCACCGTCCAGGAAGCTCTGGATGGCCCGGCGTTCGGCCACCGTCAGCGGCTTGATCTCGGACAGCCGGTCCACGAACCGGCGATACCCCTTGTCGGTGGGGATGCGCCCGGCGCTGGTGTGCGGCTGGGCGATGTACCCCTCGTCCTCGAGGGCCGCCATGTCGTTGCGCACGGTGGCACTGGACACGCCGAGGTTGTACCGCTCGACGAGCACCTTGGAACCCACCGGTTCCTGGGTCGACACGTAGTCGGCGACGATGGCACGCAGCACCTCGAAACGGCGCTCATCCGCGTTCACCTGTCACCTCCGGTTGCGGGCTCTCACGTCGAGTTTACGGAGCCCGGCGACCGGAGTGTCGCCTCACCTGCCGCAGGTTTCCTGATCCGCGTCGCCGCACCTATCGCACCGGGTCCAGGACCCCCTCGTCGGCGTAGGCCCGCAGGCGCAGTTCGCGCGCGGCGGACAGGTGCGCGGACGCGATCTCGGCCGCGTCCGTGGTGCGGCGTTCGCGGATCGCGGACACCAGCCGGGCGTGGTCGGTCAGGCTCTGCCGCCACCGGCCGGGCTCGCCCAGCGTGCCGTCCGGGTAGCGGCGCAGGTTGGCCTGCAGCCTGCTGAGCAGGTCGACGAGCGTGGTGCTGTGACTGGCCGCCCAGACCAGCTCGTGGAACGCCCAACTGGCCAGCTGTTGGGCCGGCGCGTCGTCCTCGCTCACGCCGCGCATCGCGTCGTAGGCGCGGGCCAGCAGGCTCAGTTCGATACCGGTGCGGCGCAGCGCGGCGGCGCGGGCCGCGGCCTCCTCGAGCACGATGCGGACGTCGTAGATGTCCAGGATCTCGTCCGGCCGGTGCTGCCGCACCCGTAAGCGGCGGCCGTTGCGTTGCACCAGGCCGTCCTGTTCCAACCGACGCAGTGCCTCTCTGATCGGTGTTCTCGATACCCCGTACCGATCGGCGAGCGACATCTCCACCAGCTTGTCCCCCGGCTTGATCTGCCCGGAGACGATGTCACGACGCAGCGCGGAATACGCCGAGTCGACCACCGGCATCTCCTCCCCCAGAGTGCGGCGGCGGGCCCTCCAGCCTCCTACCAGAAGACCGCCACCCTGAAGATAACCGATGAGTCACGGCGTTGGTTGCGAAACCGTCACGTTGACGAGGACCGCGCGTTACTCGACGAGTGTCCGGGTGCCGAGGACAGCGGTGGGGCGTCGGAGTCCCAGCTGGTAGCTCAGTCGGTCAGCCGCCGGACGACGGCGTCGGCGAGCAGCCGGCCGCGCCGGGTGAGCACGCAGCGCCCGTCGTCCAGCGCGGCACCGTCGAGCAGGCCGTCGACGACCGCGAGCTCGGCCTCGGCGGGCGCGGCGCCGGTCAGTGCGGTCACCGGCAGGCCGTCGGACAGCCGTAGTTCCAGCAGTATCCGCTCGATGATCCGGTCGGCGTCGGTGAGCACCTCGCGGCCCGCCGCGGGCGAGCGGCCGGCAGCCAGCAGGCCTGCATAACGGGCCGGGTGCTTCACGTTCCACCAGCGCACGCCGCCGACGTGGCTGTGCCCGCCGGGGCCGGCGCCCCACCAGTCGGCGCCCAGCCAGTAGCCCATGTTGTGCCGGCACCGGGCACCGGTGCACACCGCCCAGTTGGACACCTCGTACCAGCCGAAACCGGCGGCGGTCAGCGTGTCGTCGACGAGTTCGTAGTCGGCGGCGAGCACGTCGTCGTCCGGCGCCGCCAGTTCGCCCCTGGCGATCCGGCGGGCCAGCGCGGTGCCGTCCTCGACGATGAGCGAGTAGGCGGACACGTGATCCACGCCCGCGGTGAGCACGGCGTCCAGTGAGCGCCGCAGGTCGTCGGTGGTCTCGCCGGGAGTGCCGTAGATGAGGTCGAGGCTGACGTGGCGGAAGCCGGCCGCGCGGGCCTCGGCCACCGCGGCCACCGCCCGGCCGGGCGTGTGCCTGCGGTCCAGGGTGGCCAGGACGTGCGGCGCGGCCGACTGCATACCCAGCGACACCCGCGTGTAGCCGGCGGCCCTGATCCCGGCGAAGAACTCCGGGGACGTCGACTCCGGGTTGGCCTCCGTGGTCACCTCGGCGTCCGCGGCGACGCCGAACGTGTCCCGGACGGCGGCCAGCACGTCGGCCAGGCCGGTTGCGCCCAGCAGTGACGGTGTGCCACCGCCGACGAACACCGTGTCCACATCGGGTGGTGTGCCCAGCGCGCCGGCGGCCAGGTCCAGTTCGCGGCGCAGGCCGGTCAGCCAGGAGTCCGGCGACGCGGACGAGCCCAGCTCACCGGCGGTGTAGGTGTTGAAGTCGCAGTACCCGCACCGGGTCGCGCAGAACGGAACGTGCACGTACAGCCCGAACGGGCGGTCGCCGAGACCGGCGGTGGCCGACGCGGGCAGGGTGCCGTCGTGGGGGGCCGGTTCGCCGTCGGGCAGTGCGGATGGCATGGTTCCAGTGTCACGCACCCGGCCGTTTGTTCCGGCCAGTGACCCTCGTCCCAGCATGCGGTTGGCGGTGGACCCTGCCCAGGCCGCATGGCACGCTGGGATTCATGTCCGCGACCGAGGTACATCTCGTGGCCCGCCGCCACGTGGATCTCCGTCGCGTCTCCAGCGCGTTGTGCCAGCGGGGCCGCTGACCGTCGCTGCGCTTTTCTACCAGCCGGCGCCGGGCGCCTGCTAGGGGTCTCCTCCGACCGTTGCGGCCGTCCAGTGCCCTGATCCTGCGGAGGCAGACCGTGCCGTCGACCGAGCCCACCGTGCCGTCGAAAGGGACCACCTCGGCCCACCGGCGGGCACACGTCCGGCGAGGTGAGGGCCAGTGGGCACTCGGCTATCGCGAGCCGCTCAACCCCAACGAACGGTCCAAGAAGGACGACGATCCGCTGAACGTGCGGGACCGGATCGTCCACATCTACGCGCCCGGCGGCTTCGAGTCGATCGACCCGGCCGACCTGCGCGGCCGGTTCCGCTGGTACGGCCTGTACACGCAGCGCAGGCCGGGCATCGACGGCGGGCGGACCGCGGTACTGGAGCCCGAGGAGTTGGACGACGAGTACTTCATGCTCCGGGTGCGGATCGACGGCGGTGCCCTGACCACCGAGCAGCTGACGGTGATCGGCGAGATCTCGCAGACCTACGCCAGGGACACCGCGGACATCACCGACCGGCAGAACATCCAGTACCACTGGATCCGCATCGAGGACGTGCCGACCGTCTGGGCGAAGCTGGAGGCGGCCGGCCTGACCACGATGGAGGCGTGCGGCGACAGCCCGAGGGTGATCCTGGGTTCGCCGGTGGCCGGGATCGCGGCCGACGAGGTGATCGACGGCAGTCCCGCGATCGCCGAAATCCACCGTCGTTATGTCGGTGACCGAGCTTTTTCCAATCTGCCAAGGAAATTCAAGACGGCCGTGTCCGGGTTGCAGGACGTGACCCATGAGATCCACGATGTAGCGTTCGTCGGCGTGGTGCACCCAGAACACGGACCCGGGTTCGACGTGTGGGTCGGTGGCGGGCTGTCCACCAATCCCATGATCGGCAAGCGGTTGGGCGCGTGGGTGCCGCTGGACGAGGTACCCGACGTGTGGGCCGGTGTGGTCAGCGTGTTCCGCGACTACGGCTACCGGCGACTGCGGCACCGCGCGCGCATCAAGTTCCTCGTCGCCGACTGGGGCCCCGAGCGTTTCCGCGAGATCTTGGAGACGAAGTACCTGAACCGCAAGCTGATCGACGGTCCGGCACCCGAGGTGCCCGAGGCACAACGTGATCACATCGGTGTGCATCCCCAGCGGGACGGCAAGTTCTACGTCGGCGGCGCGCCGATCGCCGGCCGGGTCTCCGGCAGCACGCTGGTGGCCGTGGCGAAGGCGGCGGAGCGAGCCGGTTCCAAGCGAGTTCGCCTTACCCCGCAACAGAAACTGCTCGTCCTCGACGTCGCGGAGGCCGAGTTGCCGGGCCTGCGCACGGAACTGGCCGGGCTGGGCCTGCCCACCGAGCCGTCGGTGTGGCGGCGCGGCGTGATGGCCTGCACCGGCATCGAGTTCTGCAAGCTGGCCATCGTGGAGACGAAGGCACGGGCGGGTCGGCTGGTGACGCAACTGGAGGACCGCCTGGCCGATCTCCAGTCCGAGCTGGACCAGCCGATCAGCGTGCACGTCAACGGCTGCCCCAACTCGTGCGCCCGCATCCAGACCGCGGACATCGGCCTGAAGGGCCAGATCGTGACCAACGCGGAGGGCCGGCAGGTCGAGGGATTCCAGGTCCACCTGGGCGGTGGCCTGGGCCTGGACGCCGGCTTCGGCCGGAAACTGCGCGGCCACAAGGTAACGGGCGAGGACCTGCCGGACTACGTGGAGCGAGTGGTACGCAATTATGTGGCCGGACGTGCGGACAGCGAGCGGTTCGCCCAATGGGTGGCCAGGGCAGAGGATAAGGAACTCTCATAATGCGCTGCCGGTTAAGGATCTCTCATGAGTGAGCGGGCAGCGGTGGCATGCTGCCCCTACTGCGGCGAGGAGGATCTTCGTCCGCAGGAGGAGCCGCACGGTGCCTGGTTGTGCCTGTCCTGCCGGCGGGTGTTCAACGTCAAGCTGGTCGGATTGTCGTTCGAGGGAGTGGTGAAGTCGTGACGGTGACTCCGGACCTGAAGGCCGTCGCCGACGTGGCGGCGGCCGGACTCGCCGACGCGTCCGCCGACGAGATACTCGCCTGGACGGCCCGCACGTTCGGGGACAGATGGATCGTCGCCTCGAACATGCAGGACGCCGTGCTGGTGGACCTCGCTGTGCAGGTCAAACCGAACGTCGACGTGTTGTTCCTGGAAACGGGGTACCACTTCGCCGAGACGATCGGCACCCGGGACGCCGTGGCCACCGTGTACCCGGACATTCGGATCGTGAACGCCGAGGCAGAGCAGTCGGTGGCCGACCAGGAGGCCGAATTCGGGTTGTTGAACAGGACCGCACCGGACCGCTGCTGCCACCTGCGCAAGGTGGTGCCGCTGCGCCGTACCCTGGCCGACTACGATTGCTGGGTCACCGGGGTGCGCCGGGTGGACGCCCCGACCAGAGCGGACACGCCGATCGTCACGTGGGACGACCGCAACGGGCTGGTGAAGGTGAACCCGATCGCCGCCTGGTCCGACGAGCGGTTCCGTACCTACGTCTCCGAGCACGGCGTTCTGGAGAACCCGCTGGTGGCCGAGGGCTACCTGTCCATCGGCTGTGCACCGTGCACGGCCAAGCCGCTGCCCGGCGCTGACCCGCGCAGCGGCCGGTGGGCCGGCCTGGCAAAGACCGAGTGCGGCCTGCATGGCTGAGACAGTGTTGGAGCGACGATCCATGACATCCCCATCGACGCTGGCGCCGAACGTGGCAGCGGAGCCGGTCGGCACCGACAACCTCGACGCGCTGGAGTCCGAGGCGGTGCACATCTTCCGCGAGGTCGCCGGCGAGTTCGACCGCCCGGTGATCCTGTTCTCCGGCGGCAAGGACTCGACGCTGCTGGTGCACCTCGCGGTGAAGGCGTTCTGGCCGGCGCCCGTGCCGTTCCCGTTGTTGCACGTGGACACCGGGCACAACTTCGACGAGGTGATCGAGTTCCGCGACCGGGTGGCCCAGCGGTACGGGCTGCGGCTGGAGGTCGCGCACGTGCAGGACTGGATCGACGACGGCCGGCTGACCGAACGGCCGGACGGCACCCGCAACCCGCTGCAGACCGTGCCGCTGCTGGACAGCATCTCCCAGCACCGGTTCGACGCGGTGTTCGGCGGCGGCCGCAGGGACGAGGAGCGGGCCCGCGCCAAGGAGCGGATTTTCAGCCTGCGCAACGGCTTCGGGCAGTGGGACCCGCGCCGGCAGCGGCCCGAACTGTGGAACCTGTACAACGGCAGGCACCGGCCCGGCGAGCACGTGCGGGTGTTCCCGCTGTCCAACTGGACCGAATTGGACGTGTGGCGCTACATCGAGCGCGAGCGGATCGAGCTACCGTCGATCTACTACTCGCACCGCCGCACGGTGTTCCGCCGGGACGGCATGTGGCTGACCTCGGGCCCGTGGGGCGGCCCGAGGAAGGGTGAACAACCGCATGAGATGACCGTGCGGTACCGGACGGTCGGTGACGGCTCGTGTACCGGCGCCGTGGAGTCGGACGCGACCACCGTGGCCGACGTGATCGCCGAGGTGTCCGCGAGCCGGCTCACCGAACGCGGTGCGACCAGGGCCGACGACCGGTTGTCCGAGGCGGCCATGGAGGACCGCAAGCGGGAGGGGTACTTCTGATGGAACCGAGTCCCGCGGGGCACACCGGGCTGCTGCGCCTGGCCACCGCCGGCAGTGTGGACGACGGCAAGTCGACCCTGGTCGGTCGGCTGCTGTACGACACCAAGTCGGTGCTGGCCGACCAGCTGGACGCGGTGCACCGGGCGAGCGCGGACAAGGGCCTGACCACCCCCGACCTGTCACTGCTGGTGGACGGCCTGCGCTCGGAGCGGGAACAGGGCATCACCATCGACGTGGCCTACCGCTACTTCCAGACGCCCCGGCGGTCGTTCGTGCTGGCCGACACGCCGGGTCACGTGCAGTACACCCGCAACACCGTGACCGGTGCGTCCACCGCGCAACTGGCTGTGCTCCTGGTCGACGCGCGCAAGGGCGTTGTCGAGCAGACCCGCAGGCATGCCGCCGTGCTGGCGCTGCTGGGCGTGCCCCGGCTGGTGCTGGCGGTCAACAAGATCGACCTGGTCGACTACGACGAGTCGACGTTCGCGCTGATCGCCAAGGAGTTCGTGGCGCACGCGAGCGCCCTGGGCTACGGCGAGGGCGACCTGCTGGCCATCCCGGTGTCCGCCCTGGTCGGCGACAACGTGGTGGAGCCGTCGCCGCGCACCCCGTGGTACTCCGGCCCGACCCTGCTCGGGCACCTGGAGACCGTGCCGGTCGAACCGGACCCGCACGACGCTCCGCTGCGCTTCCCGGTCCAGTACGTGATCCGCCCGCGCACCGACGAGTACCGCGACTACCGCGGCTATGCCGGCCAGATCGCGGCCGGCACGGTGTCGGTGGGCGACGACGTGGTGGTGCTGCCCGGTGGCCAGCGGTCGACCGTGGCCCGGATCGACACCATGGACGGCCCGCTGGAGCAGGCGGGCGCCGGGCGGTCGGTGACGCTGCTGCTGTCCGACGAGTTGGACGTGACCCGGGGCGACCTGATCGCGGCCGCGGACGCGCCGCCCATTGTCACGGACGAATTGGACGCGACATTGTGCTGGTTGTCGGACAAACCGTTGCTGCCCGGCGCGCGGGTTCTTGTCAAGCACGGCACCCGGACTGTCCAAGGAATGGTCACATCGATAGACTCTCGGTTCGATGAACAAAAACTGTCTACGGTTGATGCACCAGGAACGCTGGCATTGAATGAAATCGGTCGGGTCGGGTTGCGGACATCGGAACCCCTGCCGGCCGACGACTACACGGCCAGCCGGCGTACCGGATCGTTCCTGGTGATCGACCCAGCCGACGGTGGCACGCTCGCCGCCGGCCTGGTCGGTGCCCCGATGCCGGTCATGGACGGTGAGACATCCGCTCAGGGCCTGGTGTCGCCAGGTCCCTGACGCTCACGACCCGAGAGGCCGACCCTCCGATGAAGATCACGCAGCGCCGTTCGCTTGCCGCGGTCGGGATTCCGCTGGTGGCAGCGGTTCTGACGCTGTCCGCCTGCTCACGAGCCGGCAGCGACTCGGCGGCAGCGCCGAGCAGCGCCGCCCCCGCGTCGAGCAACGCCACCGCCGCTGAGCTGCGGCTGGGCTACTTTCCCAACGTGACCCACGCCGCCGCGCTGATCGCGATGGACAAGGGCTACTTCGCCAAGCACCTGGGCCCGACCAAGCTCACCACGCAGACCTTCAACGCCGGCCCGGACGAGGTCAGCGCCCTGCTGGGCGGTTCGCTGGACGCGGCGTTCATCGGCTCCGGGCCGGCGATCAACGCGTTCAGCAAGTCCAACGGGGCCGCCGTGCGGCTGATCGCCGGTGCCACGTCGGGCGGCGCACAGCTCGTGGTGAAGCCGAACATCACGTCCCAGCGGCAATTGGTCGGCAAGACGATCGCGGACCCACAACTGGGTAACACTCAGGACGTGTCCCTGAAAACATATCTGTCCCGGAACAATTTGGCCGGCAAGGTAACCGTCGATAATGTGTCGAACCCCGAGGTATTGGGAGAGTTCCAGAAGAATGACGTGCAGGGCGGCTGGCTGCCCGAGCCGTATTCGTCGGAACTCGTTCTGACCGGCGGCGCGCACGTGCTCCTCGACGAGTCGAGCCTGTGGCCCGACGGCCAGTTCCCGACCACCGTGCTGGTCGTCCGGACCCAGTTCCTGGAGCAGTACCCCGGCACCGTCAAGGCGCTGCTGCAGGGCGAACTGGACGCGGTCAACTACGAGCAGACCAACCAGACCGGGGCCGAGACGGCGGTGAACGACCAGCTCAAGCAGCTCACCGGCAAGCCACTGCCGCAGCCGGTGCTGGACCGGGCGTTCAGCAAGATCAAGCTGACCGTCGACCCGCTGTCCTCGGACTTCCCGGAGCTGGTGAAGGACCAGGTCATCGCGGGCATCGCGAAGACCGCACCCGGCCTGACCGGCTTCGCCGACCTGAGCCAACTGAACTCCGTGCTCACGGCAGCCGGGAAGCAGCCGGTCAGCGCCGGCAGTCTCGGCGGCAACTGACCACCCACGGCGTACACCTGAGAGACGAGGACGAGATGACCGCCACGTTGGCCCACTCCGCGGCGAAGCCCATCGTCGAGCCGGCCGTTGCCCTGACCGGTGTGTACAAGTCGTTCGGCCGGGGCGCCCGGTCGGTGGCCGCGCTGGCCGGCGTCGACCTGGCGGTCGCGCCCGGCGAGTTCGTCTGCCTGCTCGGCGCGTCCGGCTGTGGCAAGACGACCCTGCTCAACCTGGTCGCCGGGCTGGACGCGGTGACCTCGGGCGAGGTCGTGCGCAACACCTCGCGGCCCGCCGTGATGTTCCAGGAGGCCGCGCTGATGCCGTGGCTGACGGCCACCCGCAACGTCGAGCTGGCCCTGCGGCTGGCCGGCGTGCGGCGGGCCGACCGCCGGGAGCGCACCCAGGAACTGCTGGACCTGGTCCGGCTGGGCGGCGTCGGCGACAAGCGTCCGCACGAGCTGTCCGGCGGCATGCGCCAGCGCGTCGCCCTGGCCAGGGCGCTGGCCTGCACGGCCACCGGCGACGACACGGCCGAGCGGCACTCGCTGATGCTGATGGACGAGCCGTTCTCCGCCCTCGACGCCATCACCAGGGACGTGCTCCAGGCGGAGCTGCTGCGGGTCTGGGAGGCCACCAGGACGGCCGTGCTGTTCGTCACCCACGACGTGCGCGAGGCGGTGCGGCTGGGCCAGCGGGTCGTGCTGCTGTCGTCCCGGCCGGGCCGGGTGGTGCGCGAGTGGCAGGTCACCGACCGGTCCTCGGCCGCCCAGGCGGTGGTGGTGGACGAGATCAACGGACGGCTTCGCGAGGTGATCAGCAGCCATGCCGCCGCCTGACGGCACCGCACAGACGACCGACCAGCCGGTCACCGTGACCGACTACGGCGCCGTGGGCGCCGGCCTGGACGCGTTGGAACTGCCCACCCAGTCGAGGTCGCGGGCCGACCGGCTACGCCGGATCGCGCGCGGCGTGCTGCCGCCGATCGTCGCGATCGTCCTGCTGATCGCGATCTGGCAGGCGCTGTGGGCGGCGGCGTTCTGGCCGGAGTACCAGCTGCCGGCGCCGAAGGCGGTCGGCGCCGAGCTGTGGCGGGACATCACCAGCGGCGACGTGTTCGGCCAGCTGTGGGTGTCGGTGCACCGGGCGGTGTTCGGCTTCCTGATCGGCCTGGTGATCGCCACCCCGCTGGGGCTGCTGCTGGCGAAGGTGCGGATCGTGCGGGCCGCGATCGGGCCGCTGCTGTCCGGTCTGCAGAGCCTGCCGTCGGTGGCGTGGGTGCCGGCCGCGATCCTGTGGTTCGGGATCACGCCGGGCGCCATCTACTTCGTGGTGCTGCTGGGCTCGGTCCCGTCGATCGCCAATGGGCTGGTGTCCGGCATCGACCAGATCCCACCGATCCTGCCCAGGGTCGGCAAGGTGCTCGGTGCCGGCCGGCTCTCCGGTGCCCGGCACATCCTGCTGCCGGCCGCGCTGCCCGGCTACCTCGCCGGGCTGAAGCAGGGTTGGGCGTTCTCCTGGCGGTCACTGATGGCCGCCGAGCTGATCGCCAACTCGCCGCAGCTCGGCCAGGGCCTGGGCCAGTACCTGGAGAACGGCCGGTCGCTGTCGGACATGCCGACGGTGATGGCCGCGATCGTGCTCATCCTGTTCGTCGGCATCGGCATCGACGTGCTGGTGTTCCGGCCGCTGGAGCGTCGGGTCCTGCACTCCCGGGGCCTGACCGGGTCGGCGTGATGGACGGTCCGACGCTGGTCGCGGTGGCGCACGGCAGCCGGGATCCCCGGTCCGCCGCCACGGTGCACGCGCTGCTCGGCGTGGTGCGCGCGGCGGCGCCGGGCCTCGACGTGCGGGCCGCGTTCCTGGACCTGTCCGCGCCCCGGCTGACCGACGTGCTGGCCGACGTGACCGACGCCGTGGTGGTGCCACTGCTGCTGGGCAGCGCCTACCACGCCACGGTGGACATCCCCGGTGCCGTCGCCAGGGCGACCGCCCGGCACCCGTGGCTGAGGATCAGGGTCGCCGACGTGCTCGGACCGGACCCTCGGCTGGAGACGGCCGCGTTCGGCCGGCTGCTGGACGCCGGCGCCGACCCGGACGACCCAGAACTGGGCGTGGTGCTGACCGGTGCCGGCTCGTCCCACGCCCCGGCCAACGCGGCGGTGCGGCGGGTGGCGCGGCGCTGGCTGGCGCGCACCCGGTGGGCCGGTGCCACGGCGGCGTTCGCGGCGGCCGCCGCGCCGGACGTGCCGGCGGCGGTGGCGGCGCTGCGCGCGGCCGGTGCCCGCCGGATCGCGGTCGGATCGTGGTTCCTGGCGCCCGGCCTGCTCCCCGACCGGGTGGCGGCGCTGGCCAGGGACATCGACCCGGACGTGCTGGTCGCGGAGCCGCTGGGTGCCTCGGCCGAGGTGGCCGATCTGGTGCTCGGTCGGTATGCGATGGCGCAAATAGGTACCGACCTGCTCGTCTCGTAGGCTAGAAAGATCGCATGCTGCG
The DNA here is from genome assembly GCA_036491115.1 of Pseudonocardiaceae bacterium. Classification (GTDB taxonomy): domain Bacteria; phylum Actinomycetota; class Actinomycetes; order Mycobacteriales; family Pseudonocardiaceae; genus DATEPR01. The sequence continues at coordinate 37,112 of DASXCQ010000039.1, read as the reverse complement.
GGGTGAGCTGGTCGTACTGCGCGCGCGACTCGAGGCGGACGTGCCGATCCTGGAGGACGAGCTGCACGGCGACGTCGTGGGGACGTCCCGGTCATCGGGCAGGCCGTGGTGGCCGCTGTCGCCCGGTGCGGAGGCGTCCCGCTACCGGATCACCGAACCGAGTGACAAAGAAGCACGGTTCTCCGTGGTCGAGCTGGCCACCGACACCCTGGCCGGCGCCGCCGTGCTGAACGAGATCGACACCTACGGGCGCAGCGCGAATATCGGGCTGATGCTGCGGCCTGCCTTCCGTGGCAAGGGATTCGGCACCGACATCGTGCGTGTCCTGTGCGACTACGCCTTCACCGTGCTGGGCCTGCACCGCGTCGCGATGGACACGCTGGCCGACAACCACGCCATGATCAGCGCGGCCAGGAAGGCCGGCTTCACCCAGGAGGGTGTGCTGCGCGAGGCCGCGTGGACGCTCGGCACGTTCCAGGACCTCGTCCAGTTCGGCCGCCTGGCGGACAACGCGTGACCGGCGGCCTGCACGGCAACCTGGTCCGGTTGCGCGCCCGCCACGAGGCGGACGTGCCGATCCTGGACACCGAGCTGCACGGCGACGTGGCCGGCAACGCCAGGGGCAGTCGCCGGCCGTGGCGGCCGATGTCGCCGGGCGCGCAGGCGTCGATGAACCGGGTCGCCGAGCCGACGGACCGGGCGGCGCCGTTCTCCGTGGTGACGCTGGGCGATGACGAGTTGGCCGGCGAGGCGGCGCTGTGGGGGATCAACACGCTCGGCCGGTCGGCGCACATCGGTATGGCGCTGCGGCCCGCGTATCGCGGCAAGGGCCTGGGCACCGACGTGGTGCGGGTGCTGTGCCACTACGGCTTCACCGTGCTGGGCCTGCACCGCATCCAGATCGACACCCTCACCGACAACCACGCCATGATCCGCGCCGCCGAACGCGCCGGCTTCCAACGCGAGGTCATCCACCGGCAGACGGTGTGGGTGATGGGCGAGTTCCTGGACGAACTGATCCTCGGCCTGCTCGCCCGGGAGTGGACCCCGTGACCGGCGGCCTCGTCCTGTTGCGCGCCCGGATCGAGTCGGACGTGCCCGTCCTGGAGACACAACTGCACGACGACGTGGCAGGCGACGCCAGGAGCACCGGCGTGGCATGGCGGCCGATGTCACCGGGCTCGCAGGCGTCGATGGACCGGGTCACCGAGCCGACGGACCGCGCGGCGCCGTTCTCCGTGCTGACCTTGGCGGAGGACACGCTGGCCGGTGTCGCCGTGCTCTGGGACATCAGCTGGCAGAACCGGTCCGGGCACGTCGGCCTGGATCTGCTGCCCGGCTTTCGCGGCAACGGGCTGGGCACCGACGTGGTGCGGGTGCTGTGCCACTACGGGTTCGTCGTGCTCGGCCTGCACCGCATCCAGATCGACACCCTCACCGACAACCATGCCATGATCCGCGTCGCCCAGCGGGTCGGCTTCCAGCACGAAGCGGTCCACCGGCGCGCGGCCTGGGTGATGGGCGAGTTCCTGGACGAGGTCGTCCTCGGTCTCCTGGCCCGCGAGTGGAACCCCTGACCGGCGACCAGGTCCGCCTCCGCGCCCGGCTGGAGACGGACGTACCGGTCCTGGACGCCGAGCTGTACGACGACGTTGCCGGCAACGCGCGGCGCAGCCGCCGGCCGTGGCGGCCGATGTCACCGGGCTCCCAGGCGTCGATCAACCGGGTCACCGAACCGACGGACCGGGCGGCGCAGTTCTCCGTGGTGACACGGGAGGCCGGCGCACTGGCCGGCAAGGCGACGCTGTGGGACATCGACACCCACAGCCGCTCGGCGCATGTCGGCATGGCGCTGCGGCCACGGTACCGGGGCAAGGGCCTGGGCACCGACGTGGTGCGGGTGCTGTGCCACTACGGCTTCATCGTGCTCGGCCTGCACCGCATCCAGATCGACACCCTCACCGACAACCACGCCATGATCGGTGCCGCGCGACGCGTCGGCTTCCAGCGCGAAGTCGTTCATCGGCACGCGGCCTGGGTCCTGGGCGAGTTCCTGGACGAGGTCGTCCTCGGTCTGCTGGCCCGGGAGTGGACCCCGTGACCGGCGGCCTGACCGGCGAACTGGTTCGCCTGCGCGCCCGCCTCGACGCCGACGTACCGATCCTGCACGCGGACCTGTACGACGACGTCACCGTCTGGTCGCGGGCCACGTTCGACCGCTGGCTGCCGATCAGCCCGGACCTGTCGGTGTACCGGCCGGGCGAGCCGTCGGACAAGGTGGCGCGGTTCTCCGTCGAAACCCTGGTCGGGGATGAGTTGGCCGGGATCGCGGTGCTCGCCGAGATCGACCCGCACAACCGGAGCGCGTCGCTGGGCCTGTTCCTGCGGCCGTCGTGCCGCGGCAAGGGGCTGGGCGTCGACATCGTGCGGGTGCTGTGCGACTACGGGTTCACCGTCCTGGGCCTGCGCCGGATGTACCTGGACACGTTGGCGGACAACCACGCCATGCAGCGGGCCGCCGAGCGGGCCGGTTTCCGTCCGGAGGGCACGTTCCGAGAGGCGGCACGGGTGATGGGCCGGTTCCACGACGTGGTGGCGTACAGCCTGCTGGCGGGTGAGCGATGACGGCACCGGCGGGTGAACTCGTCCGGCTGCGGGCCAGGTTGCCCGCCGACATCCCGGTGCTGGACGCGGAACTGCACGACGACGTGGCCATCCATGTGATGTCCAGCTACCGGCCGTGGCGGCCCTACTCCCCCGGCGCCGCCGCGTCACCGTACGCCGTCGCCGAGCCGACTCCCCGCTCCGCCCGGTTCTCGGTCGTGACTCTGGACGGGGACGAACTGGCAGGTGAGGCAACGCTGTGGGCGATCGACTCGTGGCACCGGTCGGCACACGTCGGCCTGGCGCTGCGCGCGTCGTGCCGGGGCCGTGGGTTGGGCACCGACGTGGTGCGCGTGCTGTGCCACTACGGCTTCACCGTGCTGGGCATGCACCGGCTCCAGGTGGAGACCCTGGCCACGAACCAGGCGATGCTGCGGGCGGCCGAACAGGCGGGTTTCCGGCGCGAGTCGGTCAACCGCGAGGTCGGCTGGGTGCTGGGCGAGTTCGCCGACGAGGTGGTACTCGGCATGCTGCACCGCGAGTGGGCGGACCTGCGGACACCCGATGGATGAGGTTGACTTGGCGCCATGCTGGTCACGACGACCTATCTGGAGCAGACGTCGCCCACTGACCTGATCCCGGCCGCGACACCGGCGCGGCCGTGCCGGATCGAGCGGGTGGGCGTGGTGTCGCCGGAGTTCTGCCGGTTCCTGTACACCGCCGTGGGTGGCGACTGGTACTGGACGGAACGGCTGCCGTGGACGCTGGCGGAGTGGACGGCATGGCTGTCCCGGGCCGGGTCGGAGACCTGGGTCCTGTGGTCGGACCACGCGCCCGCCGGCTACGTCGAGCTGGACGCGCAGCCCGGCCCGCGCGCCACCCAGGTGGAGATCGCGTACTTCGGGCTGCTGCCGGCGTGCACCGGCCAGGGCTTCGGTGGGCACCTGCTGACCACCGGCCTGCGCCACGCCTGGTCACTGCCCGACCGATGGCCCGGCCTGCCGCCGGTGGACCGGGTGTGGGTGCACACCTGTTCCCTGGACAGCGTGCCCGCGCTGGCCAACTACCAGGCCAGGGGCATGCGCGCCTACCGCAAGACCGAGGGTGTGCGGGACCTGCCGCCGATCCCGCCCGGCCCGTGGCCGGGTGCCCGCGCGGGCGTCCCACACTTCGACACGCCTTGACGGCCGGTGCCGGCGAGCGGTTAGCCTGCGAAGTGACCACTGGACAGCCCGCGGTGATCGCCGTCGCCGGTGCCGGGCCGCGTGCTGTCGGCTTCCTGGAACGGTTGTCCGCCAACGTGTCCGAGTTGTTCCCGGACCGGGCGGTCGAGGTGCACCTGGTCGACCCGTACCCGCCGGGCGCCGGCCGGGTGTGGCGCGACGACCAGTCCCCGCTGCTGTGGATGAACTCGATGGCCGAGGACATCACGATGTTCACCGATGACAGCGTGCGGTGCGAGGGCCCGATCGTGCCCGGCCCGTCGCTGGCCGAGTGGGCCGCGACCACCGGTGCCGGCGTGACCGGCCGGACGTTCGCCAGCCGGCGGGTGGCCAGCGGCTACCTGTCCTGGTTCTACGACCACGTCAGGGAAACGCTGCCGCCGAGCGTGCGGGTGGTGGTGCACACGGACACGGTGACCCGGGTGACCGGGCCGGCCGACGGGCCACAGCAGGTGTGGCTGGCCCACGCCGCCGAACCGTTGACGGCCGATGCCGTGGTGTTCGCCATCGGCCATCTGGACGCGGAGAACCACGGCCCGGCAAGGGAAACCGCCGACTTCGCCGCTCGGCACGGGCTGTACTACCTGCCGCCCGCCCACACCGCCGACGTCGACCTGAGCGGTGTCCCGGCAGGCGAGCCGGTGCTGGTCCGCGGGCTGGGCCTGACCTTCGTCGACGTCATGGTGCTGGTCACCGAGGGCAGGGGCGGGCGTTACCGCACCGAGCCGGACGGTACGCTGACCTACCTGCCGTCGGGCCGGGAACCCGTGCTGTACGCGGGTTCCCGCCGAGGTGTGCCGTACTACGCGAAGATCGGCTACGGCTTCGCCGACGGTCCGCCGCCACTGCCCCGCTTCTTCGCCCCCGAGGTGGTCGACGAGCTGCTGGCCACGCACGACGCCCTGGACTTCGACCGGGACGTGTGGCCGCTGCTGGCCAAGGACGCGGGCTGGGGTTACTACCACGAACTCGCCACGGCCCACCCGGCGCGGTTCGCCGTGCCGTGGACCGACTTCGCCGCCCACTACGCCGATCTGGACTGGGATTCCGACGAACTGGCCGAGCTCGTCATCAAGGCGGTGCCCGATCCGGCCGACCGGTTCGACGTCGACCGGATCGACCATCCGTTGCGCGGCCTGCGGTTCGCCGGCATCGCCGAACTGCAGCACCACCTCCGCGACCACATCGCCGCCGACCTGGCCCGGCGCAACGATCCGGCCCACAGCGCCGACCTCGGGGCGTTCCTCGCGCTGCTGTACGGCTACGCGCAGCTGCCCAGGCTCGCCGCGTCCGGCAAGCTCGACCCGCACTCCCGGCTGGACCGGCTGGAGGGCTGGTGGCAGGGCTTCTTCAACTTCTTCGCCAGCGGCCCGCCGGGTGAGCGGGTGGCACAGTTGCTCGCGCTGTCCCGCGCCGGGCTGGTGCGGTTGCTGGGCGCGGACATGTGGGTGGGCATGGACGAGGACCAGGGCCTGTTCACGGCGGGCAGCGCGAGCGTGCCCGACGTGGTGACCGCGCGGGCGCTGGTGGACGCCCGGCTGCCCAAGGCCACGGTCGCCCACACCGCCAACGGACTGCTGAAGTACTTGCACGACAACGGATCCGGTGCCGAGGAGACACTGGCCGACCAACGGGTCACCGGCCTGCTCGTCACGTCCGGTGTGGACGGTCGACTGGTCGCGGCGGACGGCGGCACGCACCGCAGGCGGTTCGCGCTGGGCCCGTTCACCACCGTCCGCACGGCGGCGGCGTTCGCCCGGCCGAGGACCAACGCGCCCGCGTTCCGCTACAACGACGCCACCGCCCGCGCGGTGCTGCGGCTGCTCGGCGAGCAGGTAGGTTGGGCCACCGGCGAGTTCGAGGAGGACGGATGGCAGACGAACTGGTGCACTACCGGGTAACCGGCGGCGTCGGCACGATCACGCTGGACTCGCCCCGCAACCGCAATGCCCTGTCCGCGCAGGTGCGCCGTGAACTGTCCGCCCACCTGGCCGCGGCGCTGGCCGACGAGCAGGTCCGGGTCGTCGTGCTGGACCACACCGGTCCGGTGTTCTGCGCCGGCATGGACCTCAAGGAGGCCACCGGTGCCGACACCGCGAACCAGGGTGTGAACGAGTTCCCGGCCATCCTGGAGCGGATCTGGACCGGGCCGAAGCCCGTGGTGGCGAAGCTTGCCGGACCGGCACGGGCCGGTGGCGTCGGGCTGGTCGCCGCCTGTGACATCGCGGTCGCCGCGGACACGGCCACGTTCGCGTTCAGCGAGGTACGGATCGGTGTCATCCCGGCGGTGATCTCGGTCACCGTGCTGCCCCGGCTACTGCCCAGGGCGGCACACGAGCTGTTCCTCACCGGGGAGGTGTTCGACGCGGCCCGTGCGGTTGCCGCCGGGTTGATCAACTCAGCGGTGCCGGCCGACGGGCTGGACGCCGAGGTGGACCGGTACACCGGGCTGCTGGCCCTGGGCGGGCCGAACGCGCTGGCCGCCACCAAGCAGCTCCTCCGCCAGCCGAAACCGGCCGATGTGAGTACCGCGTTCGGCGAGATGCTGGCGCTGTCCGCGCCGTTCTTCGCCAGCGAGGAGGGCCAGGAGGGCATCCTGGCGTTCAGCCAGAAGCGTCCACCGGCCTGGGTGCCGAAGGACTGACCGACACCACGGCCGGTCGACCGTGCTGGCCGGAGCTGTGGTGGCTGCTCAGGTCGGTGGCCAGCCAGCCGATCAGCGCCAGCAGCACCAGACCGACCAGCGCGACGGTGATACGCCTGCCGGAACCCACGTCGACCAGCCTACGAACCGGCTGATTCCGGGCTGCGCCCGGCCGTGGCCCGCAGCTGTTCGTGGTGCTCACCCTGCGTCGGCGGGGGTGCGACGGTGATGATCGTGGCCGGGGTGCCGGCGGGGACGTCGGCGCGCACCAGCGGGATCGAGGTGGCTTCGGGTTCCCTGGTGGTCTTCCTGCGGCCGGTCACCAGGTCCACGACACGGTCGACCAGCAGTGCCACGCCGAAGCAGACCGGCGCCAGCACCGCGATGACGATGGCGAACTGGAACGGGAAGGCCAACTGGGACAACCACAGGTCGACCCCGTCCCACCAGTTCGCCAGCCAGAGGAACACGTTTCGACGATACGCCGGACGGCCGACGCGGACATGGCGGTCCCGCGGACAGCGGGTGAGGTGGATCACCGAGGGCCGCTCGTGGTGTCGCGGGCACCGAAGGAGTGGGTAGGTTCGGCCCATGTTCGCCGTGTACGCAGCGCAGCCCCACCGCGACGATCCCCTGGCCGGCCTGGTGGTCGGCGAACGTGACGAGCCGACGCCGCCGCCCGGTTGGGTCCGGGTGGCCGTGCGCGCGGCGAGCCTGAACATGCACGACCTGTGGACCCTGCGCGGTGTCGGCATCAAGCCGGAGCAGTTCCCGATGATCCTCGGCTGTGACGGCGCCGGCGTGCTGGACGACGGCACCGAGGTGGTCATCCACAGCGTCATCGCCGACCCCGCCTGGGTGGGTGACGAGACCCTGGACCCGAAGCGGTCCCTGCTCACCGAGCGCTACCAGGGCACGTTCGCCGACTACGTCGTGGTGCCCACCCGCAACGTGCTGCCCAAGCCCGCCGGACTGTCGTTCGCCGAGGCCGCCTGCATGGGTACGGCCTGGCTGACCGCCTACCGGATGCTGTTCGTCAAGTCCGGCCTGCGGCCCGGCCAGACCATGCTGGTGCAGGGTGCGTCCGGTGGCGTGTCCACCGCGCTGGTCAGCCTGGGCAGGGCGGTCGGCATGCGGGTCTGGGTGACCGGCCGCACGGAAGAGAAGCGGGCGCTGGCCACCTCGCTGGGTGCGGACGCGGTGTTCGAGCCGGGCGCGCGGCTGCCCGAGAGGGTGGACGCGGTGTTCGAGACGGTCGGCGGAGCCACCTGGTCGCACAGCATGAAGTCGCTCAAGCAGGGCGGCATCGTGGTGATCTCCGGTGCGACCAGCGGCGACGCCACGGCGGCCGAGCTGCAGCGGCTGTTCTTCCTGCAGCTGCGGGTGGTCGGTTCGACGATGGGCACCCGGGACGAGCTGGGTGACCTGATGCGGTTCTGCGACCAGTCCGGAGTACGCCCGACGATCGGCACCGAACTGCCGTTCGAGCGGACGGAAGAGGGCATGCGGCACATGCTGGACGGCGACACCGCCGGCAAGATCGTCTTCACCCGGTAGTCCTCGCGTAGCATGTTGAGAGCTCAACCATATGGAGGCTCTCATGGACCGGATGCCGACCATCTACCTGAGCCACGGCGCGCCGCCGCTCGCCGACGACGAGCTGTGGACCCGCCAGCTCGCCGCCTGGTCCCGTGACCTCCCCAGGCCCAAGTCCGTCCTGATGGTCTCGGCGCACTGGGAGAACGCGCCGCTGGCCATCGGCGCGACCACCACGGTGCCGCTGGTCTACGACTTCTGGGGCTTCGACGAGCGCTACTACCAGGTGACCTACCCGGCGCCCGGCGCACCGGAACTCGCCGACTCGGTGCGCAAGCTCCTGAGTTCGCCGGGCACCCCGGTCGTCGACGTGCCCGACCGGGGCCTCGACCACGGCGCCTACGTGCCGCTGGTGGAGATGTACCCGGCGGCCGACGTGCCGGTGCTGCAGATCTCCATGCCCACGCTGGACCCGGCAGGCCTGCTGGAGGTCGGCCGGAAGCTGGCGCCGCTGCGCGACGAGGGCGTGCTGATCGTGGGCAGCGGCTTCTTCACCCACAACCTGCGCGCCATGGGCCCGACGCCGCAGGCATTCTCCACCGACTTCGACGAGTGGGGCCGGGAGGCGTTGGCCGCCAAGGACGTGGACGCGCTGCTGGACTTCGAGCACGCGTCGCCGTCCGGCCGGCTGGCCCACCCGAGGACCGAGCACTTCGTGCCGCTGTTCGTCGCGCTCGGTGCCGCCGAGCAGAACCTCGACGGCCGGTCGGTGATCGACGGCTTCTGGCTGGGCATGGCCAAGCGCTCGGTTCAGTTCAGCTGACACGACACCGCCCCGGCAGGTTCTGCCGGGGCGGTGCGCGCTGTCGGTACTACCTCAGTGATGCCAGATGCGGATGCACCGTGTTGGCGAAGGCGAAACCGTTCGACGCGTCCCAGTTGATCGACCACGTCATCGCGCCGCGGAAGCCCGGTGCCGTGGTGGCAGGCTTGAACGTCCCGCAGTTGGTGCCCATGTCCAGGCAGTCCATCGCGTTGTTCACCAACGACGGGGCCACGACGCCGCCGCCTGCCGCGCTGGACGATGCCGGGAGGCCCAGCCCGATCTGGCTCGGGCTCAGCCCGCCCTGCAACTGGATGCAGGCCAGCGCGGTCATGAAGTTCTCGGTGCTCTCGGCGTAGACGTTGCCGTCGCAGCCGTTCATGGTGCCCGAGTTGTAGTACTGCATGTTGACGACCGTGAGGATCGACTTGATGTCCAGCGCCAGCTGGAAGTAGTCCCCGCCGGTGGACTGCATGTCGACGGTCTGCGGCGCCAGGGTGATGATCACGCCGGGGTGGGCGGCCGCGATGGAGTGCAGCGCCTGCGACATGAACGTCGGGTTGACGCCGTTCTCCAGGTCGATGTCGACGCCGTCGAACCCGAACCTGGTGATCAGGCTGTTGACGCTGTTGGCGAAGTTGGTCGCCGACGTGGAGTCGGCCACGCTGATCGTGCCGTTCGCGCCGCCGACCGAGATGATCACCTTCTGGCCGCGCGAGTGCAGGGTGGCGATGTCACTGGTGAAGTTGGCGTCGGTGTAGCCGCCCAGTGCCGAGGACAGTCCGGAGTCGACATCGTAGCTGACCGCGCCCGGCGTGGTCGTTGCGTTGGCGAACGCGACGGCGACCAGGTCGTACGTGGTCGGCACGGCGGACAGCCGCATCACGGTGGCGCCGTTGACGAAGTCCTGCCAGTAGCCGGTCAGGATGTGCGCCGGCAGGCCGGTGTTGCTGGGCGGCGGGGTGGTCGCGGCCGACGTGGTGGCCGACACGGCCGTCGACTTGGCCGACTCACCCGCGGTGTTCACCCCGGTCACGGCGTAGGAGAACGTGGTGGACGCGGCCAGACCGGTGTCGGTGAACGACGTCGAGGTGGCGGAGCCGACCTTGGTGCCGTTGCGGTAGACGTTGTAGCTCGTCGCGCCGGAGGCGGCGGTCCAGGCCAGCGAGACCGACGAGGACGTGGTGCCGGTGGCGTGCAGGCCGGCCGGTGCGGACGGCGCCGACGGCGGCGGGTTGGTGGGCGGCGGCGTGGTGCCGGTGCCGGCGGGACCGGTGAGGACGACATCGTCGACGACATCGGTGGGCTGAGCGAACCAGCCGTGCACGAAGACGCTCACGCTGGTGGTGCTCGCGCCGGTGGTGAAGCTGACGGACAGCTGGGTGAAGGCGCTGGCCGCCTGGGTGAAGGTGCTGGGATCGGTGCTGCCCGTGCCGGTGGCGCCGATGAACACGAAGCTGCCCTCGACCCAGTCGCTCAGGGTGTAGGCCGAGTTCGGCTGGACGGAGACGGTCTGGGTGCACTGGGCGTCGTCGGAGCTGGTCGGGGTGAGCTGGAGGGCGTGGGTGCCGCCGTGCACCGGCGTGGTGACGATCGCCGCGCTCGTCCCGCACGACCAGCCGCTGGTGGTGCCCGCCTCGAAGTCACCGTTCGTGACGAGATTGGTCGCGGCCGCTGCCGACGTCGCGGCGAGCAGCGCCGCGCCGACGCAGGTGACCACGACGACCGCCAGGCCGCCTAACCATCGTTGGAACCTACTGAGCCGCACCCCGACCACCTCCGCTGGAGAGACATGTGTCACAGCCAAGGTGGACTAGACCAGTTTGCAGTGTCAAGGTCTGGACCAATTTGGCTATTACCACTTGTCGCGGTGGCCCGGACCGGCTCAACCTCGTGGCTGTTCACACGTCCTGTGGTTATGGTCGCGATACTCAACCGTGTTGATCCCGAGATAGACCTGACGCGGTCGATCATGGGCCAACCGGGCGTGCTGGCCGCGTTCCTGGTGTGCTGTGCGCTGTTCGGCACGGGCGTGTGGCTGATCTCCGGCACCCTCGGCTGGCGACGCCTGCCCGCCACCGTCGCCGCCGTGGGACTGGCGCTCGCCGTGGCCGTGACGCTGGCCCGCGCCGGCGGTCACCTGCCCGACCCGAGCACCGACCCGCTCACCCTGTGCCTGCGCGACTCGTTCTCCCTGCACGGCGGACTCCAGGTGCTCAACATCCTGATGCTCACGCCGTTCGCGTTCTTCGCCACGCTCGCCACCCGGCGGCCGGTGGTCGTGATGGTGGTGTCCGCGGTGGTGTCCGGCGGCATCGAGATCGCCCAGGCGTGGACCGGCCTGGGCGTCTGCCAGAAACAGGACTTCCTCAACAACACCATCGGCGCGATCGCCGCCGTGGGAATCGCATGGCTGCTGATGACGATGCTGGCCGGGGACCGGGAGCGGGCAGCCGCCTAACCACGCTCCGGCGACAACCGTCCAGCAGGTCGACAGGCACGACCCGCACCGGAAACTTCGATCGCCAGCACGGGCGCGACCGGGAGATGCGTCTCCGTCAGATCCTCGGCCCGAGCCACCAGTATGTCGGGCTGCACCTCGGTCTGCTCGTTCGGCCGCACCGCGAACGGCCCGAGCACGACCTCCAGATCGTTCGATTGCCATCGGCGGGCGCACCAGCCAGATCCCGCACGGTGAACGGCCGCCAGCGCGGGAGCCGGTCTCGGCCACCACGGTGACCTCATCCCTTGTCATGGACCAAGTGGAGCAGCCCCCGGCGACAGAAGAGTCGGCTTTCGGCTCCGCGAGCACGAACGTCACGCCATCAGGGCGCGTATGCCTGTCCGGCAACGGTCAGCGCTTGGCTTTCGACTTGTCCGGGGACTCGTCTGTGGACAGTGCGGCGACGAAGGCCTCTTGCGGCACCTCGACCCTGCCCACCATCTTCATCCGCTTCTTGCCTTCCTTCTGCTTCTCCAGCAGCTTCCGCTTCCGCGTGATGTCACCGCCGTAGCACTTCGCCAGGACGTCCTTGCGCATCGCGCGGATCGTCTCCCTGGCGATCACCCGCGACCCGATGGCGGCCTGGATCGGCACCTCGAACTGCTGCCGGGGAATCAGCTCGCGCAGCTTCGCGGCCATGCGCGTGCCGTAGGCGTAGGCCGAGTCGCGGTGCACGATCGCGCTGAACGCGTCGACCGGCTCGCCCTGCAGCAGGATGTCCACCTTCACCAGGTTCGCGGCCTGCTCCCCCGCCTCCTCGTAGTCCAGGGACGCGTAGCCCCTGGTGCGCGACTTCAGGGCGTCGAAGAAGTCGAAGATGATCTCGGCCAGCGGCATCGTGTAGCGCAGTTCGACGCGGGTGTCGGACAGGTAGTCCATGCCGCCGAGCTGGCCGCGCCTGGTCTGGCACAGCTCCATGATCGCGCCGACGAACTCGCTCGGCGAGATCACCGTGACCTTCACGATCGGTTCGTAGATCTCGGCGATCTTGCCCTCGACCCAGTCCGACGGGTTGGTGACGATGCTTTCCTTGCCGTCGTCGGTGACCACCCGGTAGACGACGTTCGGCGCGGTGGAGATCAGGTCCAGGCCCGCCTCCCGCTCCAACCGGTCACGGGTGATCTCCAGGTGCAGGAGGCCGAGGAAGCCACAGCGGAAACCGAAACCCAGCGCGGCGCTGGTCTCCGGCTCGTACACCAGCGCGGCATCGTTGAGCTGCAGCTTGTCCAGCGCCTCGCGCAGTTCCGGGTAGTCCGAACCGTCCACCGGGTACAGCCCGGCGTAGACCATCGGCTTGGGTTCCTGGTAGCCGCCGAGCGCCTCGGTCGCGCCCTTGCGTTCGCTGGTCACCGTGTCGCCCACCTTGGACTGGCGGACGTCCTTGACACCGGTGATCAGGTAGCCGACCTCGCCGACGCCGAGACCGACGCTCGGTTTCGGGTCCGGCGAGATGATGCCGACCTCCAGCAGTTCGTGGATGGTGCCGGTGGACATCATCCGGATCCGCTCGCGTGGCGTGATCCGGCCGTCGATCACCCTGATGTAGGTGATGACGCCGCGGTACGTGTCGTAGACGGAGTCGAAGATCAGCGCGCGGGCCGGCGCGTTGTCGCGGCCGACCGGCGGCGGGACCCGTTTGACGACCTCGTTGAGCAGTTCGGCCACACCGTCGCCGGTCTTCGCGGACACGCGCAGCACGTCGTTGGGTGAGCAGCCGATGATGTGCGCGATCTCCGCCGCGTAGCGCTCCGGGTCGGCGGCCGGCAGGTCGATCTTGTTCAGCACCGGGATGATGGTGAGGTCGTTCTCCATCGCCAGGTAGAGGTTGGCCAGTGTCTGCGCCTCGATCCCCTGCGCGGCGTCGACCAGCAGGATCGCGCCCTCGCACGCGGCCAGCGACCGGGACACCTCGTAGGTGAAGTCGACGTGGCCGGGCGTGTCGATCAGGTGCAGGACGTACTCGGTGCCGTCGGCCACCCAGGGCAGGCGCACGTTCTGCGCCTTGATGGTGATGCCGCGCTCCCGCTCGATGTCCATCCGGTCCAGGTACTGGGCCCGCATGGTGCGCGCGTCGACCACGCCGGTGAGCTGCAGCATGCGGTCGGCCAGGGTGGACTTGCCGTGGTCGATGTGCGCGATGACGCAGAAGTTCCGGATGCGCTCCGGCGACGTGAACGTGGTGTCAGCAAAACTGGGCACGGATGATTTCCTCGCACGGGTTGATACGTCCCCCAATGGTCCCATGACCGGCGGGATGCTCGGTGTCGCCGGGTCAGCCCAGCGCAAGCGCGAACACGCCGGCCAGCACGATCGCCGCCCCGGCCAGCCGTCGCGCCGGGTTCGGTTCGTGCAGCACCCGCCACGCGAGCACGCCGCCGACCACGATGGCCAACTCCCGCGCGGGCGCCACCAGCGCCACCGGGGCGATGCGCAGCGCGTACAGGATCAGGGCGTAGGCCAGCGGTGACAGCACCGCGACCACGGCGGCGTCCCACCTGTGGTCGCGCCACTGCCGGGCCACCTCGGCCCGTTTGGCCAGTGCCACCGGCGCCAGCACAGCCGTCTCGACCACTACCGAACCGCACAGCTGCACCAGTGGCGGCACCGCCAGCGTGGTCACCGAGTGGGCGTCCCACAGCGTGTAACCGGCGATCGTGATCCCGGTCACCACGCCGTAGCCGACACCGACCCACCGGCCGCCGCCACCGGCCGCCACGCCCGCCCCACCGATGACGAACACACCGACCACCACGGCCAGCCCGCCGATCAGCGCCACCACCCCGGGCCGCTCCCCCAGCACCACCACGGCGAACAACACCGACAGCAGCGGTCCCGTCCCCCTGGCCAGCGGGTACACCACCGACATGTCACCGTCGGCGTAGCCGCGCTGGAGCAGCACGAAGTAGGCGGAATGCAACAGCCCGCTGATCCCCAGGGCGAGCGCCCACGACGGCGCCGGCACCCGGCCGGTGACCAGCAGGTCCACCACGGCGATCGGCAGCAGCAGCACCACCGACATCGCCGCGTACAGCCACACGAACACGCTGCCGCCGGCACCGGCCCGCTTGGCCGACGTGTTCCAGCCCGCGTGGGCGAACGCGGCGACGACGACCAGCACGATGGCGGTGGGGTTCACTGGTCGCGGAGCGTATCTCGGCGACTGATATCGTGGGCAGGCAGTTTCGTCACCAGCCGATCCGCGTGGCGTTCCGCCCAGGAGGAAGCCCGCGACAGCGGGGCCACCACAACGCGGCCGGCTGATTCCACCGAAGACTGAATGGAGCATGGCTGCATGGCCAACATCAAGTCGCAGATCAAGCGCATCCGGACCAACGAGGCCGCCCGGATGCGGAACAAGTCCGTCAAGTCGTCGGTGAAGACGGCGATCCGCAAGTTCCGCGAGGCCGCGGAGGCCGGCGAGAAGGACAAGGCCATCGAGCTGATGCGTTCGGCCAGCAAGGCACTGGACAAGGCCGCCAGCAAGGGCGTCATCCACGCCAACCAGGCCGCCAACAAGAAGTCGGCGATGGCGCTGCGGGCCAACAAGCTCTGAGCCCTCGAGACACGGCGAGAACCCGGGGATGAGTTTCTCCCCGGGTTCTTCGCTGTCCTGCCGTTGCTAGCTGTCCTGCCGTTGCTAGCTGTCCTGCTGGCGCTCGCCGCCCTGCCGTTGCTAGCTGCTCGGCTGCTGCTATCGGCGGCGGCCGGAGACCGCCACGATGCGGAGCACCGCGCGCTCCAGGGCGTAGTCCGGGTCGGCGGCGGCGCCCTTGACGTCGGCGTTCACCGTCGCGACCACCTGCATGGCCTCGACCAGACCCTCCTGGCTCCAGCCGCGTGCCTGGGCCAGGGCCCGCTTCACCTTCCATGGCGGCATGCCCAGTTCGCTGGCCAGCCGGAACGGGTCGGACCGGCCGACGCCCGCCACCCTGGCCACCGTCCGGACCGCGTCGGCGAGCGCGTCGGCGACCAGCACCTGCGGCACGCCGAGCAACGCAGCCCAGCGCAGCGCCTCCATCGCGCCTGCCCGGTCGCCGTTCACGGCCTTCTCGGCGACGGCGAAGCCGGTCACCTCGGCCCTGCCGGTGTGGTAGCGGCGTACGGCCGGTTCGTCGACCGTGCCGCCCTCGGTGTCGGTGACCAGTTGGGCGGCCGCCGACGACAGCTCGCGCAGGTCGGAGCCGACGGTCTCGATCAGCGCCGCGACCGCGGCCCCGTCGATCTTGCCGGCCGCCCTGCGCACCTCGGAGCGGACGAACGTCTCGCGGTCTGCCGGGCGGGTGATCTTGGCGCACTCGGTGACCTCCGCACCCGCTTTTTTGAGTGCGCCCGGCAGGTCCTTGGCGACCTTGCTCCGGCCGCCGCCGGTGTGCGCGAGGACGAGGACGATGCCGTCGCCAGGGGGGGCCTTGGCGTGGGAGAGGATGGCGTCGGCGATCTCCTTGCCGGCGTCCTGCCCGCCTTCGAGCACCACCACTCTGCCCTCGGCGAACAGTGAGGGGCTGAGCAGTTCGATCAGTTCGGCAGGCGTGAGATCACTCACCGTGGCGCGCCGCGACTCGGCCTGCGGATCGGCCTTGCGGGCCGCGTCGATGATGTCCCGAACCGCCCGTTCGACCAGGAACTCCTCGTCGCCGAGGACGAGTTGCAGGGCATGAGGGGCGGAGGTCACGGACGCATCCTAGGTTGCGCCACCGCGTCTCACAGTGCGGTCTGGGCTCGCCGACGCGCCGGACCGTGCCGTAACGTGTCCGTCACAACCGAATAGTGCTCATCCAGAGGGGCAGAGGGATCGGCCCGTAGAAGCCCCGGCAACCGGCGTCCACGCGACGATCACGGTGCCAATTCCGACCCGCCAGGCGGGAAAGATGAGGAGAGACTCTCTGATGACGACAACTGTCGGCACTCCGTCCGATTCCCGGACCAGCTACGATCTCGGCCCCGCCCGGGCACTGTCCTGCCGGGAATGCGGCCACCAGACGGCATTGGCCGCCGAGTTCGCGTGTGCGGAGTGTTTCGGGCCGCTCGAAGTGGCCTACGAGTTCGGCACCGTGCGGCGTGAGGACATCGAGGCCGGGCCGAAGTCGATCTGGCGGTACCGCAACCTGTTGCCGGTCCCCACCAACGTGACCGATCACCCGAACACCGAGCCCGGCCTGACCAGGCTGGTCAAGGCGGACAAGCTGGCCGCGGCGCTCGGCGTGCGCAACCTGTGGGTGAAGGACGACACCGGCAACCCCACACACTCCTTCAAGGACCGAGTGGTCGCCGTGGCGCTGGCCGCCGCGCGGGAACTCGGCTTCACCGTGCTGGCCTGCCCGTCCACCGGAAACCTGGCCAACGCGGTCGCGGCCGCTGCCGCGCGGGCAGGGTGGCGGTCGGTGGTGTTGATCCCGTCGACGTTGGAGCGGGCCAAGATCCTCACCACCGCGGTGTACGACGGAGCGTTGATCGCGGTGGACGGCAACTACGACGACGTGAACCGGCTTGCCACCGAGTTGGCATCTGAGCACGACGACTGGGCGTTCGTGAACGTCAACGTGCGGCCCTACTACTCGGAGGGTTCCAAGACCCTCGGGTTCGAGGTGGCCGAGCAGCTGGGTTGGCGGCTGCCGGACCAGATCGTGGTGCCGGTGGCGTCCGGTTCACAGTTGACCAAGGTGGACAAGGGTTTCCGCGAGTTCGGCGAGCTGGGGTTGGTGGACCCGACGCCGTACCGGGTGTTCGGTGCTCAGGCGACCGGGTGCTCGCCGGTGGCGACCGCATACAAGTCCGGTGTGGACACCGTGGCGCCGGTGCGGCCGGACACGATCGTCAGGTCGCTGTCCATCGGCGCTCCGGCGGACGGTCCGTACGTGCTGGACACGGTGCGCCGGACCGGTGGCGCCGTGGAGGACGTCAGTGACGACGAGGTGGTCGAGGGCATCCGGCTGTTGGCCAGGACCGAGGGCATCTTCGCGGAGACGGCCGGCGGTGTGACGGTGGCGACGGCCAAGAAGCTGCTCGCCGCCGGGAAGCTGGACCCCGACGCGGACACCGTGCTGCTCATCACCGGCGACGGCCTGAAGACCCTGGACGCCGTGCAGGACAAGGTGGGCCCGAAGGCCACGGTACCGCCGAACACCGCAGCGGTCCGGGCGGCCCTGGCCGACTAGTCACGGCGCCGGACGGGGATCACCGCGTGGGACGGCGGTCGGGCCCGGCGTGATGGCGACGTCGCCGTCGTGGTCGGTGCGCAGGACGAGCGCGCCGTCCGCGGACAGGCGGTTCAAGGTGAGCGGACTGGGATGACCATACGGATTGCCAGCCCCGACGCTGGCCACCGCGATCCGGGCGTGCACCGCGTCCAGGAACGCGGGCGCGGAGAATCTACTGCCGTGGTGCGGAACCTTCAGCATCGCGGCGGTCAGATCTACATGGGACTCCAGTAGATCGGCCTGCGCGGCCAATTCCACGTCACCGGTCAGCAGCACGCGGCCCGCTGCCGTGGTCGCGCGCAGCACCAGTGAGCTGTTGTTCACCACGGTGCCGGACGGATCGTCGCCCACCGGCCACGACTCGGCGGGCGGTGGCCCCAGCACGTCCAGCGTCAGGCCCGGCCAGCTCAGCCGCTGCCCCACGGAGAGCTCCACCAGCGGCACGTGGGCCTGCGCCGTCTCCCGGACGACGTCGTGCCAGGCCCAGTCCGGCACCCGCGACGGCCCGACGGCCACCGCGCCCACCGGCCAGTCCCGCAGCACGGCCGGCAGTCCGCTGACGTGGTCGGCGTGCAGGTGGCTCAGCACCACCAGCGGTATTCGGTTGACGTCCAACAGGTTCAAGCAGTCGTCGATCCCTTCCTCGTCGGGTCCGGTGTCGACCACGATGTCGTCACCGGGCAGGCCCGTCGCCAGCACCTCGCCGTCGCCCTGGCCGACGTCGCAGTCGACCATGGCCCAGTTCGGCGGCGGCCACCCCGGCGCGAACACCCGCACCGGCACGATCACCACCGCGACACCCACCGCCACGGCTGCCAGCAGCGCGCGCGACCGGCGGAACCGCAGCGCCACCACCACGGCGGCCACGAGCGCGGCCAGCGCGAGCCCACCCCACCAGCCGGTCGGCCAACTGATCGACGTGCCCGGCAGCCGAGCCGTGCGCCGCGCGACGAACCGCAGCCACGCGAGTTCGGGCACGGCGAGGTGGGCGATCACCCCGGCCAGCCACGGCCACACCGCCGCGCACGCCATCGCCACGGCGCCGACCAGCATCGCCGGCACGAACGCCGGTTCCACCAGCGCGTTCGCCAGCACCGAGGGCAGGCTGACCTGGCCGTAGGCGGCGGCGATCACCGGCGCGGTGGCCAGCTGCGCGACGATCGCCACCGCCAGCAGCCGGGCCATGCCCTTCGGTACACCGTGCCGAACCAGCGCCTTCGCCGTGGGCGTGGTCAGCATCACCATCGCCCCGGTGGCCAGTACCGACAGCGCGAACCCGACGTCCGTGGCGAACGCGGGCTGCCACAGGACGAGGACGATCACCGACCCGGCCAGCGCCGACGCGGCCGACCGAGTCCGCCCGGTGGCCAGCGCCAGCAACCCGACACCCAGCATCAGCCCGGCGCGCATCACGTTCGGCTGCCCGCCGGCCACCTCGGCGAACCCGCCCAACACGACGGCGCACACCACGGCACACGTCCCCGGCCCCACCCCGATCCGTCGCAGCAGCCACAACACCGCACCGCAGACGACCAGGAAATGGAGACCACCTACGGCGAGCAGATAGTCCATTCCGGACTTTTGGAAGTCGTCCAGCACCGGCTGCGCGACGCCGGACCTGTCTCCGACGACCAGCGCCGGCAGCAGGCCCTGGTCACCGGCGGACCGGCCTGCGGTGCGCAGGCCGTCCCGGAGGTGGGCGGCGAGGCGTTGCACGGCGGAGGGCGGCGTGACGTGGCTCGGCGAGCCACGCACCCGGATGACGGCGACCGTGCCGTCGCCGGGGTTGTCGGGCGGGATGAGTTCGCCCCAGGCGTCGGCCTGCTGGCCGCGCAGGAGGTGGGCCCAGCCACGTGCGGGGGCGATGACGAGGACGGCGCCGTGGGCGGGTCGGGTGCCGGAGTCGTCGGTGACGGTCTGTGCGTCGGCCGGGATGAGGACGGAGCGGACGCCGCCGGGGCGACCGGCGAAACCGGTGGAGACGATCGGTTTCGGCAGGTCGGCGAGGTCGACGCGGAGCCGGACGGTGGTGCTGGCGTGGGCGAGTGCGGCGAGGGGGTTGGTGTCGCGGTCGTGCAGGCGGGTGCCGGTCCAGGTGGCGGTGAGCAGGCCGCAGAGGATGACGGTCCAGGCGGCGATGCGGACGAAGCGGGTGCGGCGGGCGGCGAGAACGAGGATCGCGACGGTGACGCCGGCGACGGCGGAGGCGACGGTCCAGGTCCAGCCGTTGTGGTCGCCGAGGAGGGTGGCGATCCAGACCAGGGCGGCGGCCGGGACGAGTCGGCGGTCGTGGCGGGCGATGAGGCGGCGCCAGGCCGGGGCGTCCGGATCGGGGAAGTCGGTGACGAAGCCGAGGGGCAGCCGGGTCGGGGCAGCCTTGGCGCCAGGTGATCGTGGCCCAGCCGTGCCGGGCGGCTCGCTCCGTCGACCGGCCGTGGAGCCGGCGCAGCCCGAGCGATCCGGCGCGGCCACCGCCGCCGTGGACGGGCCATCCGACGGCAAGGAAGCATGAGACGCCTGCCGATGCGATGGCGCCGGGCGCACCTGCGGTGGCGTGCCGGAAGCGACATCGTGCGCGGCCGCACGTGGCGGCGCGGCAGAACCAGCCGAGGCAGCCGGCTGATCCGGCGGCACCGACACGGCCCCGTACGCCGATTCAGCTATCGGCGCCGCGGCATTCGCGGAGGCGGCTGACTGATCCGCTGGCGCCGAGGCGGGCCGCTCCTGCGGTGTCGCGGCAGGAGTGTTGCCTTGCGTGGGCTCATGTCGCGGTGCGACCTGCCGGTCTCCAGCGGCCGGTTCTGGTTGGGCGGCGGCGCGATCCTGTGGATTGTTCGGTTGGTCGGTCACGGCGTTACCAGGTCTTTCAGCTTGGCGTAGCGGCCGTCGCCTATGCCGGACACGTCCTTCAACTGGCCGATGGAGGTGAACTGGCCGTGTTGGGTTCGCCAACTCAGGATGTGTTGGGCCATTGCCGGGCCTACGCCGGGTAGTGCCTCCAGTTGGTCCTCGGTTGCGTCGTTCAGGTCTACTTTGGACTCGGTGTCGCCAGAACCCGGGACTGCTGCTGCCGCTGGGGTTGGTATGCCTACGTAGATTTGTTCGCCATCGGTCAGCCGCCTTGCCAGGTCCAGTGCCAGGTCGTTCGTGCCGGGCAGGGCTCCGCCTGCCGCGCGGATCGCGTCCGCGACCCGGGATCCGGTGGGTAGGGTGATCAAGCCTGGGTCAGCTACCCGGCCTACCACGCTGACCACCAGTGCGGCCGCTGACGTGGGAGTCGGGCCGGCCGTGACCGCGGGTGGTAGCGGGACCGGGGCCTCCGCCGCCTCGGAATGGCTGTGGGACAGAAGGACCGCTGTCGTGATGACCGCCAACAACCCGATGCACACCGCGGCTATGGCGAACCGGTGCTTCGCCACGAACTCCGGTCCCCCGGGCACCCACCGCTCCACGAACCGGTTCGCCGCGCGGGTCGACGCCTGCGGAGCCAACTCCTTGATGACCGCGGCCAGGCTGGCTCGCGACTCCGCGTTGGCGCTCGGCCGGCGTGGCGGGCCGGGGCGTGGTTGATCTTTCATGGGAGCGACGGTACGAGAAAGGTCACAGGCGAATGAACAAACAGACCGTCGCCTGTGGACAACTACCCGCTATGTGGACAACCCACCCGGCAGGACCACCACGCCGAGCACACCCATCCCCGTGTGCGCCCCGATCACCGCCCCCACCTCGGACACCAGACATCCGTCCGATCGTGGCAGTGATTCCTCCAACCTCGTCGCCAGCTCCGCCGCTCGCTCCGGCGCCCCGAGATGATGCACCGCCAACCCGACCGGCCCGTCACCGGCCGCCTCGACGGTCAGCTCCACCATCCTGGCCGCCGCCCTGCTCGTCGTCCGTACCTTCTCCAGCGGCACGATCTGCCCACCCGCCACGTGCAGCAACGGTTTCACCGCCAGCGCCGACCCGACCAGCGCCGCCGCCGGTCCGATCCGGCCGCCCCGCCGCAGATGTTCCAGCGTCTGCAGGCAGAAGAACGTCCTGGTCCGCGACGCGACATCGGTGGCGATCCGCTCCACCTCGGCCGGTTCCCGCCCATGTGCGGCAGCGTCGGCCGCTGCCAGAGCGGCGAAACCGAGGCCCATCGCCGTGGTCCGCGAGTCGACCACTCGCACCGCGGTGCGGTCACCGACCTCGCCGCCCACCTCCTCGGCGGCCAGCCGCGCCGCCTCCCACGTGCCGGACAGGTCGCGGGACAGGTGCACCGCGACCACGTGGGAAGCGCCGCCGCGCAACGCCGCCCGGTAGGTGTCGGCCAGTTCGGCCGGCGTGGGGCGGGAAGTGAGGACGGTGCGCCGTTCGTCCAGTGCCTTGGCCAGTTCGGCCGGTCCGAAGTCCACTCCGTCCAGCCCGCCGTCGGTGTCGACGATGACGTGCAGCGGCACGACGGACACCGCCTGCCGGTCGGCGAAGCCTTCCGGCAGGTACGCGGTCGAGTCGGTGACAACAGCGACGTGCACGGGCACCGAGCCTACGGTCCCGGGTGTCCCACCGGTCGGACCGGCATCGGAAAGTCCGGACAACCCTCGGCGACCAGTTTCGCCATCGCCTCGCCGACCGCGGCATGCGCCGGCCAGCCCCAGTGCAGGCCGTCCGGATTGCCCTCGCCGCCGAGGACGTGGGTCCTGGTGAGCGCGGCGAGGTCGAGCAGTGGCACGCCGCGTCGTTCGCCCCATCCGGCGATCGCGGCGGCGGCCTGGTTGTAGCCGGTGTGCACGTAGCCGTAGGACGCTGCCCGATGGGTGGCCGGCAGGATGGCGAACGCCGGCAGGTCGGGCCGCAGCGCGCGGATCGCGCCCAGGGTCTGGTCCAGGTAGCGAACGGTGAGCGCGGCCGGCAGCACGACCGGTCGGCCGCCGAAAGCCCTGGCCAGGCCGGGTTGGACCGCTGTGTACGCGCGCCGGGTGAGTCTGCGCAGCGGATCGGGCCGGACGTAGCGCAGACCGGTGCGCAGATAGGTGGGCAGCGGCGAGGGCAGTGTGTCCATGCTGCCCACGGCCAGCACGATCGCGTCGATCGCGGGTAGCGCGGCCCAGACGTTCGGGTCGCCCGTCAGCGACCACCAGGCATCCCTGGCCGTCCAGCCGGCACCGGCGAACAGCAGAGCCCGGCCGCCGAGGGTGTCGGCGGCGATGTTGGGCCACAGCCGGGGATCGTCGGCCGGCATGGGGCCCGTGGGGCCGTGGAATGCCAGCGAGTCGGCGAACACCAGGAGGGTGGGACCGCTCACCCGGTGATGCCCGCGTTGTACGTGCTCAGGCGCCACCGGCCGTGCCGGCGGGTGAGGACGGTCCAGTGGCAGTTGGCGATGCCGGCCAGCTGCGGCCACATCACCACCGGCAGACCGAGCAGGTGCGCGGTGAGCGAGATGATCACGCCGCCGTGCACGCACAGCAGGACGGTGTGGTCGAACTCCTCGTCGAGCTCGGCGACGACCTCGACAGTACGGTCGGCCACGTCGACCCGGCTCTCGCCATCCGGTGGGGCGGTGGTGGCGTCGCCCTGCCAGCGAGCCAAGTACCCCGGCCATTTCTCTTCCACCTGCTCGGACGTCAGGCTCTGCCACTGGCCGAGGTAGGTCTCCCGTAACCGCTTGTCGATCCGCAGCGGCACGCCGGAGGCGTCGGTGAACACCGTGGCGGTGTCGGTGGCCCGGCGCAGGTCGGAGGTGACCACGATCTCCGGGTCGAACCGGGCGAGCGCGGGTACGGCGAACCGGGCCTGGTTCCAGCCGGTCGGGGTGAGCGGCACGTCCAGGTGCCCCTGCATCCGACCGGTCGCGTTGTACTCGGTCTCACCGTGCCGCCACAGCACGAGCCGGCTCAGCGCCACGTCGACGTGCCCTCCGGCACCGCGACGTCGTCGTCCACCAGCGAGCCGGGGCCGGGGTCGAACGGGATGCGCGGGCAGTCCTTCCACAGCCGCTCCAGGCCGTAGAACGACCGCTCGTCGGCGTGCTGGACGTGCACCACGATGTCCACGAAGTCCAGCAGCACCCACCGGCCCTCGCGGGCACCCTCGCGGCGGACCGGCTTCGTGCCGGCCTCGCGCATCTTCTCCTCGATGTTGTCCACGATGGCGCCCACCTGGCGCTCGTTGGGCGCCGAGGCGATGACGAAACAGTCGGTGATCACCAGTTGGTCGGACACGTCGAGCACTATCACGTCGTGCGCCTTCTTGTCCGCGGCGGCGGCCGCCGCGACCAGGGCCAGCTCACGTGACTTCTCGGTGGCTGTCACGTCCCTCCTCATCACCGTACGGGTTGGCAACCCAGGGTACCTGGAGGAGCGCTGCTCAACCGCTCTCACCCGCGTGAGCGTCCACGGTTGGGAGCGGGCCGCCGGTCAGCAGAACATGGTGCCGCAGACCGCCGGGATGATCGCCTCGGCGGAAAGCCGCTCCTGTGTGCCGTTCTCGGTGAGCGTGACCGACACGGTGATGAACTGGTCGTGGACGGACGACACCTGAAGCGTGCAGCCGGTGGCGTTCGACGTGCAGCCGCCGGCGATCGTCAGACCCGCGGGCACCGACCAGGCGGCGGTGAACGGGCTGGTCTCGTTCTGCACCACGAAGGCCACCGAATAGCTGCTGGCCGCCATGTGCGGACCGCAGGTGGGGCTGGTGAACGGCGTCGTCGCCGGCGCCGGCGCGATGCGGCAGGCCAACGCCTCTCCGGCCGCGGATGCCTGGCCCGTCAGCCCGACCGTCAGGCCCAGCGCGATGCCGCACGCGGCCAGAATTGCCAAGAACCGTCGCATAATCGTCCCTCCGTGTCCGGACAAACGCCTCGATGTTGGGCACGGAAAGCGATTCAGTTGGCGGATGGCAGTCATCCGTACCGCATTACCTCGGTTCGCGGTAGAGGCCGCGTTTGCTGATGTACTGGACCACTCCGTCGGGCACCAGGTACCAGACGGGATCGCCCGCGGCGACACGCGCGCGGCAGTTGGTGGACGAGATGGCCATGGCGGGGACCTCGACCAGGGTGACCGAGCCGCGTGGCAGGTGTTCGCCGTTGAGTTGGTAGCCGGGGCGGGTGACGCCGATGAAGTGGGCGTACTCGAACAGGCGCTCCACCTCGTGCCAGGACAGGATCTGTTCCAGCGCGTCGGCGCCGGTGATGAAGAACAGTTCGGCGTCCGGGTAGGCGTCGTGCATCTCGCTGAGCGTGTCGATGGTGTACGTGGGGCCCTTGCGGTCGATGTCGGCCCTGCTCACGGTGAACCGGGGGTTGGACGCCGTGGCGACGACCGTCATGAGGTAGCGGTCCTCGGCGGGACTGACCACGCGCTCGGTCTTCTGCCACGGCTCGCCGGTCGGCACGAACACGACCTCGTCCAGCGTGAACCTGGACGCCACCTCGCTGGCCGCGACGAGGTGACCGTGATGCACCGGATCGAAGGTGCCACCCATGACACCGATCCGCCGACGTTCGGACATGGCAGATGAGCGTACGTGGGCTGGTCAGGAGCGGCGCGATAGGTGACGAGCGTCGCGTCCTAGAACTCCGGCGCGATCAACTCGCCCGTGTCGGCGTCGGTCACCCGGATGGCTTCCATCGGACAGGACTCGGCGGCGCCGACCACCTCGTCGTCCGGCTCGATCACCTCGTCGACCGGCGCCGACCTGTCTCCGACCAGCTTGAACCGGCCGGGCACGGTGCCGACGCAGACCGCCGAACCGATACACGTGTCCCTGTCGACGCTGATCCGCCACCGGGTGTCCGTCATGCGGACCAGCTTACCGACGGTGGCTACGCGGGTGGCCGCACGTGACCGTCGCCCCAGACGATCCATTTGGACGACGTCAGCTCCGCCAGGCCCATCGGTCCCCTGGCGTGCAGCTTCTGGGTGGAGATGCCGATCTCGGCGCCCATGCCGAGTTCGCCGCCGTCGGTGAACGCGGTGGAGGCGTTGACCATGACCGCCGCTGAGTCGACCCGGGCGGTGAACTCGCGGGCCGAGGTGACGTTGTCGGTGACGATGGCCTCGGTGTGGCCGGACGAGTGGGCCGCGATGTGCCGGATCGCGGCGTCCAGCGAGTCGACGACGCCGACCGCGAGGTCCATCGACAGGTACTCGGTGTCCCAGTCGGCGTCGGTGGCCGGCACGACGGTGGCCAGGTCACCGGCCGCGCCGAGCACGGTCTCGTCGCCGTGCACGGTGACCCCGGCGTCGTGCAGGGTGCGCAGGATCCCGGGCAGGAACTCGGCGGCGACTGCCGAGTGCACGAGCAGCGTCTCGGCGGCGTTGCACACGCTGGTCCGGCGGGTCTTGGAGTTGAGGACGATGCGCTCTGCCTTGGCCAGGTCGGCGGCGGCATCCACGTAGACGTGGCAGTTGCCGACGCCGGTCTCCACGGTCGGCACGGTGGCCTGCTCGACGACGGTGGCGATCAGCCCGGCCCCGCCGCGCGGGATCACCAGGTCCACCAGGCCGCGGGCGGTGATCAGGTGGCGGACCGATGCCCGGTCGTGGCAGGGCAGCAGCTGGACGGCGTCGGCGGGCAGGCGGTGCTCGGCCAGTACGTCGCGCAGCACGGCGACCAGGGCGGTGTTGGACCGCTCGGCCGACGACGAACCGCGCAGCAGCACCGCGTTGCCCGCCTTGACCGCCAGGCCGGCGGCGTCGACGGTGACGTTGGGCCTGCCCTCGTAGACCATGCCGACCACGCCCATCGGCACCCTGATCTGGCGCATCTCCAGCCCGTTGGGCAACAGACCGCCGCGCAGCACCTCGCCGACCGGGTCGGGCAGCGCGACGACCGTGCGCAGGCCGCCCGCGATGCCCTCGATCCGACGTTCGGACAGGGCGAGGCGGTCGATCATCGACTCCGGTGTGCCGGCGGACCGGGCGGCGGCGACGTCCTCGGCGTTGGCGGCCAGCACCTCGGCGGCTCGGGCGCGCAGCGCGTCGGCCATGGCCAGCAGGACGGCGTCCTTGCGGGCGCGGGTGGCCAGGGCAAGGTCGGACGCGGCCGTGCGGGCGCGGCGGGCGGCGTCATGCACCTGTTCGCGCAGGTCAGCGTCGTGGATCGTCGCGGTCATGCGGTAAGCCTACGACCTCGTGCCCTACTATTCAATTGTTGAACAATCCACGGATCTAGCGAGTCGAGCGGCGCAGTGGCACCAGGTCGTCCGCGTGCACCACCTCACGGCGCTGCTCGGGCGCCAGGTCCCGGGTGGACCGGCCGATCAGGTCGGGCAGTTCGGTCGCGTCGAACGCCACCACTCCCCTGGCCACCACCCGGTCCGCCGGGTCGACCAGTTCCACCACGTCACCGGCCTCGAACCGGCCCTCGGTGCCGGTGATGCCGGCGGCCAGCAGTGAGCGGCGGCGGCCCACCACGGCGGCAACCGCGCCCTCGTCCAGCCGGAGCTTGCCGGTGGCACCAGCCGCGTAGCCGAGCCAGAAGCGGCGCGCCGACAGCCTGCTGCCGGTGGCCGCGAACGCCGTGCCGACATCCGCCGGGCCCAGTGCCTTGCCAGCGGCGGTGGCGGCGGCCAGCAGGACCGGGATCCCGGCCGCCGCGGCCAGCTTGGACGCGGCCAGCTTGGACGCCATGCCACCGGTACCCAGCCCGGACGCGCCCGTCGTTCCCGCCCGCACGCCATCCACATCGGACTCACCGGCGACCTCGGTGATCCGCCGAGCCGGACCCAGTCGGGGATCCGCGTCATACAAGGCGTCCACATCGGACAGCAGCACCAGCGCGTCCGCTGCCACCAGATGGGCCACCAGCGCGGCCAGCCGGTCGTTGTCGCCGAAGCGGATCTCGTCGGTGGCCACCGTGTCGTTCTCGTTCACCACCGGCACCGTGCCCAGGGCCAGCAGGCGGGAGAAGGTGCGCTGCGCGTTGCGGTAGTGCGACCGGCGCAGCACGTCGTCCGCGGTCAGCAGGACCTGCCCGACGGTCAGGCCGTGCCGGCCGAACGCGGCACCGTAGGCATGCGCGATGGCGAGTTGGCCGACGCTGGCCGCTGCCTGTTGCAGCGACAGGTCGCGTGGCCGGCGCGGCAGGCCCAGCGGCGCCAGACCGGCCGCGATGGCACCGCTGGACACCAGCACCACCTGCGTGCCAACGGCGATCCGTTCGGCGAGCACGTCGACCAGCGCGGCCAACCGGTCGGCGGCCAGGCCACCCTGCTCCGTGGTCAGGCCGGACGAGCCGACCTTCACCACCAGCCGGCGCGCGGTGACCACGGCCTGCCGGGCGGCAGAGGTCACTCCTCGCCCTCGTCGTCGACCAGTCCCCTGCGCACCCGCTTGGCGTGCTTGCGGTCGGCTGCCCGCGGGCGGTCGTCGGCGTCCAGCCGGGGATCGGTACCCCGGTGGGCCAACGCGACGGCCGCGATGCCGGCCGGTGTGGACGGCTCCCAGTCGAACGTGACGTCGCCGATGGTCACCGCGGCGCCCCGCACCGCGCCCTGCTTGGCCAGGGCCTCCTCGACACCCAGGCGGGCCAGCCGGTCGGCGAGGTAGCCGACGGCCTCGTCATTGGCGAAGTTCGTCTGACGGATCCAGCGCTCCGGCCGCTCGCCACGGACCAGGAACGCGCCCTCCTGCTCCGGATCGGGCACCACGGTGAACCCGTGGTCGTTGACCGCGGTCGGGCGCAGCACGATCCTGGCCGGCTCGACGGCCGGCCGGGCGGCCCGTGCCTGCTCGACCACCCGCGCCAGCGCGAACGTCAGCTCACGCAGGCCCTCCCGGGTGGCGGCGGACACCTCGAACACCGGCAGCCCGCGTGCCTCGAACTCCGGCCGGACCATCTCGGCGAGATCGCGGCCGTCGGCCATGTCGATCTTGTTCAGCACCACGACCCTGGGCCGGGTGGCCAGGTCACCGCCCAACGACGGCGTGTACTGGGCCAGCTCCGACTCCAGGGCGTCCACATCGGACACCGGGTCGCGGCCGGGCTCCTCGGTCCCGCAGTCCACGACGTGCACCAGCACGGCACACCGCTCGATGTGCCGCAGGAAGTCCAGGCCCAGGCCCTTGCCCTGGCTGGCACCGGGGATGAGGCCGGGCACGTCGGCCACGGTGAACACCGAGTCCCCGGCCGTCACCACGCCCAGGTTGGGCACCAGCGTGGTGAACGGGTAGTCGGCGATCTTCGGCCGGGCCGCGGACAGCACGGCGATCA
Source organism: Pseudonocardiaceae bacterium (assembly GCA_036491115.1). GTDB lineage: Bacteria > Actinomycetota > Actinomycetes > Mycobacteriales > Pseudonocardiaceae > DATEPR01. The sequence goes on along the minus strand of DASXCQ010000039.1, from coordinate 8,380 downwards.
GTGACGACTTGCCGGCGGACGGGAAGCCGACCAGCCCGACGTCGGCCACCGACTTCAGCTCCAGCACCAGGTCCTGCGTCTCACCCGGCTCGCCGAGCAGCGCGAACCCGGGCGCCTTGCGCGCCTTGGACGCCAGCGACGCGTTGCCCAGGCCACCCCGACCGCCGGCCGCGGCCACCATGCGGGTGCCGGCACCGGTCAGGTCGGCCAGCACCTTGCCGTCGGCGTCCAGCACGACCGTGCCGTCCGGCACCTTCAGCTCCAGGTCCTCGCCCTGGGCGCCGTCCTTGTTGCCGCCCTGGCCCTGCCGGCCGCCGGCGGCCGAGGCGTGCGGCCGGAAGTGGAAGTCCAGCAGCGTGTGCACATTGGCGTCGACGACCAGCACGACGTCACCGCCGCGGCCCCCGTTGCCGCCGTCCGGTCCGCCCAGCGGCTTGAACTTCTCCCGGTGCACGGACGCGCAACCGTTCCCGCCGCCACCGGCGGCCACGTGGATCGCCACCCGGTCAACGAATCGGGACACGACACCTTCTCTCCATGAACACGAAACGAGGGGCGGGCCGGGCTGAGCCGGTCCGCCCCTCGTGGGGTCACTGTCTCGGGCGGAGGCTCAGACCTCGGCCGGGACGATGTTCACGGTCTTGCGACCGCGCTTCATACCGAACTCGACCGCACCGGCGGCCAGCGCGAACAGCGTGTCGTCCTTGCCCCTGCCCACGTTGACGCCGGGGTGGAATTTGGTGCCACGCTGGCGGATCAGGATCTCGCCCGCTTTCACGGCCTGACCGCCGTACCGCTTCACGCCGAGGTACTGCGGGTTGGAGTCACGGCCGTTGCGGGAACTGGACGCACCCTTCTTGTGTGCCATGTGTGCTCAGCTCCTCTTACTTCGTGATTCCGGTGACCTCGACCTGGGTCAACTTCTGACGGTGACCCTGGCGCTTGTGGTAGCCGGTCTTGTTCTTGAACTTGTGGATGCGGATCTTCGGGCCCTTGGTGTGGCTGACCACCTTGCCTGTCACCGACACCTTGCCCAGCGCGTCCGCGTCGGCGGTGACATCGGCGCCGTCGACCACGAGCAGCGCGGGGAAGCTGACCTCGGTGCCCGGCTCGCCCTCGAGCTTCTCCACCTGGACGACGTCGCCGACGGCCACCTTGTACTGCTTGCCGCCGGTCTTGACGATCGCGTACATCGGGACGGAAGTCTCCTGCTACTCGACGATGACGGGGGCCATGCGCGCCCCCAGGACGGACGAATCTGCGATTCGGACCGCGGAGCGAGGCTCTCGCATGACAGAGCCCACCGGGATGGCGGGCCACCTACCAGGTTACGGGGCGGCCCGCTCGGCGGTCAAACCGGGGTCGGTTACCTCACTGGCCGCTCTGACCTGCGGGCGGACCGGCCGGCCTGGACGCCGCCCGGCGCCGGGTCGGTCGTGGCGGGTTGGCCACGGCCATCGCGGTCGGCGGCTTGGTGCCGGTGCCCTGGGTGGCCGGCGGCTGGTGGCCGTTGGTCGAGCCAGGCTCTGGCTCGGCCGGCTCCATGGCCACCGCGGGCTGCTGTTCCGGCTCCGGGGCCACTGCCGGTTCCGGCGTGCTGACCTCGGGTTCGGTGGCCTGCTGCACCGGGACCTCCGGCTCGGCGGTGACCTCCGGCTCGGCGGTGACCTCCGGCTCGGCTGCGGCGATCGGCTCCGGGGTGGGCTCGGGCGCCGGTTCCGGCGCCGGTTCCGGTGTCGTCGCGACCGGTTCGGGAGTCGGCTCGGGCGCCGGTTCGACGGCTGCCTGTTCCTTGTCCTGGCCGCCACCGCGATGCCGGCTGCGTCGACTGCCGCCGCCACCACCGTTGTTGCTGCTCTGGTTCTGGTTGTTGCCGTTGCCGTTGCCGTTGGTGGGCGCGGCCTGGGTGTGCGCGTGCACCGGCGTGGTGGACACCAGGACGCCCCGGCCCCGGCAGTGCTCACAGGTGGTGCTGAACGCCTCCAGCAGGCCGGTGCCGACCCGCTTGCGAGTCATCTGCACCAGGCCCAGCGAGGTGACCTCGGCGACCTGGTGGCGGGTGCGGTCGCGGCCCAGGCATTCGGTGAGCCTGCGCAGCACCAGGTCCCGGTTGGACTCCAGCACCATGTCGATGAAGTCCACGACGATGATGCCGCCGATGTCGCGCAGCCGGAGCTGGCGCACGATCTCCTCGGCCGCCTCCAGGTTGTTCCGGGTGACGGTCTCCTCGAGGTTGCCGCCGGAACCGGTGAACTTGCCCGTGTTGACGTCGATCACGGTCATCGCCTCGGTGCGGTCGATGACCAGGTAGCCGCCGGAGGGCAGCCAGACCTTGCGGTCCAGCGCCTTGAGGATCTGCTCGTCGATCCGGAACTCGGCGAACACGTCCACGTTGTTCACGTGCCGCTTGAGCCGGTCCACCAGATCGGGCGCGACGTGTGTGACGTATGCCTCAATGGTGTCCCATGCGTCGCCGCCGGACACCGTGAGCGCGGAGAAGTCCTCGGTGAACAGGTCGCGGACGACCTTGATCAGCAGGTCGGGCTCCTCGTAGAGCAACTGCGGCGCCTTCGCGTGCGGCGTGCCCGCCTTCTCCTTGATGACGTCCCACTGGGCGCGCAGCCGGCGCACGTCGCGGCCCAGCTCGTCCTCGCTGACACCCTCCGACGCCGTGCGGATGATCACACCGGCGTCCTCCGGCACGACCCGCTTCAGCACGTCCTTCAGGCGCTTGCGCTCGGTGTCGGGCAGCTTGCGGCTGATGCCCGTGGCACCACCGCCCGGCACGTACACCAGGAAGCGGCCGGGCAGGCTGATCTGCGTGGTCAGCCGGGCGCCCTTGTGCCCGACGGGGTCCTTGGTGACCTGTACCAGCACGCTGTCACCGGTGGACAGGGCCTGCTCGATCTTGCGGGCCTTGCCCTCCAGACCGGCGGCGTCCCAGTCGACCTCGCCCGCGTACAGCACCGCGTTGCGGCCACGGCCGATGTCCACGAACGCCGCCTCCATGCTGGGCAGCACGTTCTGCACCCGGCCGAGGTAGACGTTGCCGACCAGTGAGCCGGTGCCGGCCGAGGTGACGAAGTGCTCGACCAGGATGCCGTCCTCCAGCACCCCGATCTGCACGCTGTCACCGCGCTGGTTGACCACCATCTTGCGGTCGACCGCCTCGCGACGGGCCAGGAACTCGGACTCGGACAGGATCGGCACCCGCCGCCTGCCGGCCTCCCGGCCGTCCCTGCGGCGCTGCCGCTTGGCCTCCAGCCGGGTCGAGCCGCGCACGCTGCGCACCTCGTCCTGACCGCCGTGGTCCTGCTGGTCGTGCTTGCCGTGCTTGTCGCCGGGCTTCTCGTCCCGCGACTCCCGCACGTGCACCACGGTGTTCGGCGGATCGTCGTCCCCGCCCGACTCGTCGCCGCCGCCCCTGCGGCGACGGCGGCGCCTGCGCCTGCGGGTGGTGCCGGTCTCGCCGTCGTCGGCGCCGGCATCGTCCTGGTCGTCCTGGTCGTCGCCGTCGGCCTGCTCGGCGTCGCCGGCCTGGTCATCGTCCGCCGAGTCCTCGGCGTCGCCGTCCTCGCCCTGGCCGCCCTTGCCCCGGCCACGGCCGCGACGGCCCCGGCGCCGCCTGCGCCGGGTGGCGCTGTCCTCGTCGGTGTCCGCCGCGTCGGAGCCCGCGTCCTGCTCGGTCTCCTGGTCGTCGGCCTCACCGGCGTCCTCGACGGGCTCCGGTTCGGCCACCGGCTCGGCCTGCGGGGCCTGCTTGGGTGGTGGCGGGGTCGCGGCGGGCGGCAGGAACACCGGCGCGGCGGCGAAGACCGGTGCCAGCGCCGCCGGCGCCTGCGTCTTCGCCGGTTCCGGTTCCGGTTCCGGTTCGGGTTCCGGCTCGCCGGCCGTCAGGGCATCGGCCACTTTGAGCGCGACGTCCCTGTCCAGGCTGGACTGGGCACTGCGGGCCGGCTCTCCGAGCCCGCTCAACACGTCCAGAACCTCCCGGCTGCTGCGGTTGAGCAGCTTGGCCAACGCGTGCACGCGCACCTTGGCCGGCAGGTCCGCCAGCGCGATGTCGTCGCCCGCTGTGGGTTCGGATGTGCTGATAGTCCCGCCGGTGGTCACCGCGGGATCGTTCGTGTTCGGCATACAGCTCCTTCGCCCCCGGGCGCGTCCTTCGGACGCGGCCGCGCAGGGGCTCCCTTCCTCAGTTGTGTCACCGCCGCCCGAGGCGACGGGAATCCTTGCCGCGCCGACTGCGTACCCGAGGCTCCGGGCGTCAGTCGGCAGGTCGTACGACGGCGTGTTGGCCGGGCCCCGGCTCCCCGGCCACCGGTTCCGAGCCCGCGCCCCGGTCGGGAGCCAGCGGGTCGGCCAGGCGGCCATCATCGTCGAGCCGCCCCTGGGCAGTCCGGGTCGCCTTCGCGGATACCGGCAACATCAGGGCGGCGACGACACGGAGCGCGCTCAGCACGTCATCGGGTCGCACGACTGGTGTTGTCTGCCGAACGACCAAGTCCAGTATCCCACACGTCACGCCCGGCCCGCCGTCCCGCGCACCTGCCGAGTGATGCACTATGCCGGTTTCTCCCGTTTCGTCCGGTAGCACCGTGAGTGTCACCACAGCGGGCCGGACGTCCATCGTCCGGCGGCCGTCCTTGGTCAGCCGCTCCACCTCGACCGCGCCCGCGGCCAGCAGCGCCGCGACGGCGGGCGCGAGTTCGGCCGCGCCGACACCCGGCACCTCGATCCGCCACCGGCTGGCGTCGATCCGCTCGGGCAGCGACCCACCGGCCGCGACCACGGCCTCCAGCACGTCGAGCCCGGGCGGCAGGGCGGCGTCCACGGCGGTCCGCAGGGCGTCCGGGTCGACCTCGTCGACCACCTGGATCTCCAGGTACTCGGCCTCGCTGGCGGCGCCGGTGGGCGCGGCGCCCACCCAGGACACCTTCGGATGCGGGCTGAACCCGTGGGAGAACGCCATGGGCACCTCGGCCCGGCGCAGGGCACGTTCGAAGGCGCGGGCCACATCCCGGTGTGACGTGAACCGCAGCTTGCCCCGTTTGGCGTAACGCAGCCGCAGGCGCTGGACGGCGGGAGCCGACGGGTTCGGCTCGTCATGACGGCTCAGGGCGACTCCTGGTGCCATTGTCGGAGTGGTCGGCGAATGACAAACAACGGTACCGGCCGACGGAAATCGCCGGACGAACTTGTCTGCCGCGTCTGCGCTGGCTACCGTCCCGCTGGAGTGGACGCCGATTCCCCGCGGCCGTCCGACAAACAATGGAGGTCCGCTGTGCCTCTGCTGCGCCGGGCCAGGGCGGCAGCGATCGGCACCGCCCTGCTGGCCACGGGCGCTCTCGCGATCCCCACACTGGCCCACGCCGACGCGGCCCATGCCGAGTCGGGTGAGGCCGCGTCGACGGGCTGCGTGCAGGGTGGGCCCGTCCTGCGCTACCTGGTCGTGTTCCCCGACGACACGACCAGCGCGGACGCCGAGTCGCAGATCGCGGACGCGTGCGGGAGCACCACCATCTACTACGCCCAGATCGCGGTCGCGGTGGCCACGTCGGCCGATCCGGACTTCGGCAGGCGGATGGGTCCTGGTCGCACCTACAGCGCCCAGGCCGTGGCCTACGCCGACGACCAGGACCCGGACGCCGGACCCAAGGCCGACGAGCTGCCCGCCGACCCGAACGGCGGCGTTACCGCGCATCCCTCCACCGTGTCCACCCGTGATCTCGCCGGTCAGCAGTGGGACATGAGCATGATCAAGGCGGACCAGGCGCACCGGATCGACGAGGGCAGCGACAAGGTGCTGGTCGGCGTCCTCGACTCGGGCATCGACCCCGACCACCCGAACCTGACCGGCGAACTGGACCGGTCCGCGTCGGCAGGTTGCCTGTCCGGCGCACCGGACACCAGCGAGTCGGCCTGGGTGCCCACCACGTCGTCGCACGGCACGCACGTGGCCGGCACGATCGCCGCGGCCGATGACGGCAAGGGCACGGCCGGCGTGGCGCCCGGGGTGCGGGTGGCGTCGGTGAAGGTCGTGGACGACGACGGCTACATCTACCCCGAGGCCGCGATCTGCGGGTTCATGTGGGCGGCCCACGAGGGGATGACGGTCGCCAACAACAGCTACTTCGTCGACCCGTGGGTGTTCACCTGCGCGGACTCGCCCGGCCAGCGGGTGATCTACCAGGCCGTGGACCGGGCGGTGACGTACGCGACCCGGCACGGCGTGCTGAGCATCGCGGCGGCCGGCAACGCCGGAGCGGACCTGACCGACCCCGGTCAGGACAGCCGCAGCCCGGACAACGTGGACTCCGACGACCAGGTGCAGCGCCAACTCGGCCCGGACTGCGTCCAGCTGCCGGCCGGGATACCCGGTGTGGTCACCGTGTCGGCGGTGGGCGCGGACGGGGTGAAGGCCAGCTACAGCTCCTACGGCCTGGGTGCCGTGGACGTGACGGCGCCCGGCGGTGATCCGCTGCAGCACGGCAGGTGTGTGCTGTCCACGGTGCCCGGCGGGTACGCGAGCTCGTGCGGCACGTCGATGGCGGCGCCGCACGCGGCCGGTGTGGCTGCGCTGCTGGCGTCGACCCATCCCGACTCGACGCCTGCCCAGTTGACCCGGCTGCTCGACGGCGAGGCCGACCCCGTCGCCTGCCCCGCCGACTACGACCTGAACGGCACCGGAGCGCAGGACGCCTACTGCACCGGGGACACCACCTTCAACAGCTTCTACGGGCACGGCATGGTGGACGCCCTGGCCGCGGTCGCGCCGGCGGTCACCGCCGAGGCGACCAACCAGGTGCCCCAGGTGCCCGCCGCCCCGCCGAAGCACCACGCGACCAAGCGGGCCCCGCCACCGGCGAGCCCGCCCGGCGCTGCCTACACGCCCAGCCAGACCACGGACGACAACCCGCCCCCGACGACGACCACGGCACCGCCGCCCCCGTCCGCGCCGTCGATCCCCGCCGTGCCGGTCACCCCGGCGGGCGGCCCGGTCGGGGGCTTCGCGCTGCTGGGCAACTGGTGAGCGTCAGACCGGTGTGATCGGCAGCAGGCTGCGGCCGGTGGGGCCGATCTGGATGTCGGTGCCCATGGTCGGGCAGACGCCGCAGTCGAAGCACGGGGTCCAGCGGCAGTCGTCCTGTTCCTGCTCGGCCAGCGCGTCCTGCCAGTCGGCCCAGAGCCATTCCTTGTCCAGCCCCGAGTCCAGGTGGTCCCACGGCAGGACCTCGTCCTCGTAGCGCTCCCGCGTGGTGAACCACGCGGTGCTCACGCCGAGCGGCTCCAGTTCGGCCGCCGCGCAGTCGATCCAGCGCTGGTAGGAGAAGTGCTCGCTCCACCCGTCGAACCGGCCGCCGTCCGCCCAGACCCGCTGTATCACCTTGCCGAGCCTGCGGTCACCGCGGGACAGCAGGCCCTCGACCATCGACGGTTTGCCGTCGTGGTAACGCATTCCGATGTTGCGACCGAGGCTGCGATCCGAGTTGATCGCCTGCCGCAGCGCACGCAGCCGACTGTCCACTGTGTCTGGATCGCACTGCGGCGCCCACTGGAACGGCGTGTGCGGCTTGGGGACGAAGCCGCCGATCGAGATGGTGCAGCGGATGTCCTTGCGGCCGCTGGCCGACCGGCCGGCGCGGATCACCTGGTGGGCCAGGTCGGCGATGCGCAGCACGTCGTCGTCGGTCTCGGTGGGCAGGCCGCACATGAAGTACAGCTTCACCTGCCGCCAGCCGTTCGCGTAGGCCGCGCTGACCGTCCTGATGAGATCTTCCTCGGACACCATCTTGTTGATGACACGGCGAATCCGCTCGCTGCCACCCTCGGGTGCGAACGTCAGGCCGGACCGCCTGCCGTTGCGGGACAGCTCGTTGGCGAGGTCGACGTTGAACGCGTCGACCCGGGTGCTGGGCAGGCTCAGGCCGGTGTTGGTGCCCTCGTAGGCGTCGGCGAGGCCCTTGACCAGCGGGGCGATCTCGGAGTGGTCGGCGCTGGACAGCGACAGCAGGCCGACCTCCTCGAACCCGGTCGCGTCCAGCCCACGCCGGACCATCGCACCGATGCCGTCGATGGACCGCTCGCGCACCGGCCGGGTGATCATGCCCGCCTGGCAGAACCGGCAGCCGCGGGTGCAGCCGCGGAAGATCTCGACCGACATCCGCTCGTGCACCGACTCGGCCAGCGGCACGAGCGGGGTCTTCGGGTAGGGCCAGTCGTCGAGGTTCATCACCGTGTGCTTGGTGACCCGCTCGGGCACGCCCACGCGGTTGGGCACGACGGCGGCGATCCGTCCGTCGGGCAGGTAGCTGACGTCGTAGAACCGCGGGACGTACACCCCGCCGGTCAACGCGAGCCGCAGCAGCAGTCCGTCGCG
>DASXCQ010000038.1:0-141438 GCA_036491115.1 Pseudonocardiaceae bacterium | reverse complement strand
CGACGGCGGCTGCTGGGTCGTCGGGTTCTGGTGGTGGTCCAGCACCCCGGACAGCAGCAGGATGCCGGCCACGGCCGCGACGGCCAGGATGCTCAGCCCGGCCACGATCAGTCCGCGCCGGTTGCGGTTCGGTGCGGCATAGGGCCGGACGGCCTGGGTGCGACCCGTGCCGCCCGGGTAGGGCCCGGTCGTCGCGGTGGTCATGGCCCTGGTGCGGTCGGCGACCGTGGGGCCGAAACCGGGTGCGATCGCGGTGGCGGCGGCCATCCTGGCCAGCGAGTCCGGTCCCATCGCCGCGATGTTCGGCCGCTGGCCCCTGGCCACCGCGTCCAGCCAGCGGGCGGCCGTCGCCGACGACGGGCGGGCGTCCGGGTCGGCGTTGAGCAGCGCGATCAGCAGGTCGGTGAGGACGCCTGCCCGCTGCGGCGGGTTGATCCGGCCGGCGGCGACGGCGTGCAGCAGGCCGAGGGTGTTCTCGCTCATACCGAACGGCGGCTCACCCTCGACCGCCGCGTAGAGCGTGGAGCCCAGGGAGAACACGTCGGCGGGCGCCTCGGGCGGGCGGCCGTAGGCCACCTCGGGCGCCAGGTAGGCGGGGGTGCCGGCGATCAGGCCGGTCTTGGTCACCGCGACGTCGCCGGACGCCCGCGAGATGCCGAAGTCGGTGATCTTCACCGTGCCGTCCTCGCCGAGCAGGACGTTCGCCGGCTTGATGTCCCGGTGCACGATGCCGGCCTGGTGGGCGGCGACCAGGGCGTGCGCCACCTGTGCGCCGATCCGGCTGACCTCGTCCGGTTGCAGGACGCCGCGCTCGGCCATCTCGGCGGCCAGGCTGCGGGACGGCACGTACTCCATGATCAGCCAGGGGGCGTCGTCCTCGTCCACGACATCGAAGACGCTGACCGCGTTGGGGTGGTGCAGGCGGGCCGCGATCCGGCCCTCGCGCATCGCCCGCTCTCTGGCCTCGTTGGCGTCCTCGGGGTCGAGGCCGGGCTCCAACCGCAGCTGCTTGACCGCGACGGCCCGCCGCAGGCGCTCGTCGTACGCCTGCCACACGACGCCCATGGCGCCACTACCGATCCGCCTGTCCAGGCGGTATCGGCCACCGACGAGGCGTCCTTCCGCAGACGTCACCTTCTACAGCCCCCAACGAGGTCTCCGGCCGCGCCGGCGAGTGTCCGCCGGCCGCCGGCCACTGCGGCCGGCCGCATGACAGGTACCCGGTCGAGTCACGTGACAAGAGTATTGGCTTACCCACCGTGCCCAGCGCACTACCCCGGACTCGCCCGGACGGTCTAGCTGTTCGGGTGCGTCAGGCTACCTGAATCGTCAGCCGCGTTGGGCGGAGAGCAGCTCGGCACCGTTGATGAGCGGATGGTGACCGCCGGTCACGTGCAGTAGTTCGACCACCCGCAGCCACCTGCCGTCCGGCTCGCGCATCCGGACCACCGCCTGGACCGAGTGCGGCGACAACTGCCGCACGCTCTCCACCTGGAAGCCGCTCAGCGCCGACCAGGCGTTGTCGAAGCCGCTGTTCGCGCCGTTGCCGTGGAGCAGCGACGGCGACAGCAGCTGCGACGCCAGGCCGGGGTCGGTGGCCACCAGGCGGTAGAAGTTGCGCACCAGGTCGGCGGGCGACAGCGCGCCGAGCGGTGTGCTGGTCGGCGGCGCGGTGGTGGTCGTGGCGGTGCCGCTGCTGGGTGCCGACTCGCCGATGATGCTGCCGGTGGCCCGGCCGGTGGCGACCGTTCCGGTGTCCGGGGTGGCCTGCGACCTGGTCGGTGCCGGTGCGACGGCGGTCGGGTGGGCGCCCAACTGGCCGGCGAGGGTGTCCGGGCGCAGTGCCCCGATCCCGGTCAGCACCGTGGTGTTCCCGCCGCCGGTTGCCGAGCCGGACCGGTGGTGGGTCAGCGTCGACGCCGCGTACACCGATCCGCACAGTGCCAGCGAGCCGAGCGCCAGGCCGGCCAGTTTGGCGCTGCGGGCCAGCCAGCTCCGGGGACGGTCGACCGGCTGCTCGGGCAGGCCACCCAGCAGTTCGTCCGTCAGTTGGACGGTCGCAGTCTCATGTGCCGACGGGATCCGGACCGGGCCAGCCTGCTGGCGTCTGATCAGATCCACGACGGTGATCGAACCGGCGTCATGTCGCCGGTGTCCGCTGATCGGACGATCCACGCGTTTGCCTCCGTGCGTGTTGTGCTCGGGGCAACTCGTACCGTGTGGCCATTGCCTGATGCCAGGGTCTGTCGGTGGATCACACTTTTGTGGCGACAAACGGTCGAACCCATCACTCACTTGGAGCAATGCCTGAATAATCAGAGGTCGGCACGGGTCAACCGCCCGGATTGCTGATCTTGGGATCGCCGTCCAGCGTGAATCGCAGGGTGATCTGTCTGGTTTGCGTACCGCCGTCTTTTCCGGTCGCGCGCACGACGCACACGGTGAGTCCACTACTCGGATCGAGCGAGATCCGCTGAATGTCGATGGTCGAGAAATCGCCGTACTGCTGCCGGATCAATGCCACCGCGTCGTCGTGCACGGTGCCGGTGGTCAGGTCGGCCGCCGCCTGCGCGTCCGAGGTCACCTCGGCGAAGAACGTCCTGGTCCGCTTGATCAGCTTGGTCGGGTCCACGACGGGGTCGCCCACACTGGTCACAGTGGTGACCAGCGGCGGCGTGCCGGCCACCGGAGCGTGCGTGCGGGTCGTGGTGGACCCGCGGCCGTGGCTGACGCCGTGCGTCGGCGCCGTGCCGGACCAGGCGTGCCGGGCGGTGGTGGCGGTGTGCCCGGTGACCGGACCGGTCCTCGGCGTGCTGTCCGGCGTGACCGGGGCGGACCGGATGGGCACGCTGCTGCTCTCGCCGCCGATCGAGGCCAGCGGCTTGCCGTCCGGGAAGTACGGCAGCGCGGTGATCCGGCCGGTGTCGCGCGCGGGCCCGACCAGCAGGGCGGCGATCGCCAGCAGCCCGGCCAGTGCCGCGACGGACGCCACCACGGTGAACCAGGCGGCCCGGCGCCAACTGCGCGGCGGCGTGACCGAAGCCGGGATGGTGCCCAGGTTGAACATGCGCAGGCCGGTCGAATCGGTGTCGTACAGCGGATCCGGCGGCGGTGGCGCCCCGGGTCCGATCTCCGGTCGCCGGTGCCGGGCCCGTATCCGGCCGGTCGCCGCTGGTTCGCCCGTCTCGTCCGTGTCGCCTGTGCTCGACCGCCGGTGCCGTCCCCGGACCGGACGTCGCGCCAGGTCGGAACCTGATCCGCTGCCCATGTGCTGTGTGACCCCCGTTACCCGACTCCCTGACGCCAAAATCCGCTCCTCAGGAGCGGATTCACCGTCTGGTGTGCCGGGTCAGCCGGATGGCCGCACCACAAGTCACGTTGGGTGAACAAGGTGTGCCCGGGGACGGGCACGGAACACAGGCGCGGCGCACCGCAGCGGATATCTCCACGGTCACCCGCGCCAGGGTAAGCGGCGGACCGCCGACCGGCCTGTTCCGCGCGGTATTCCACACGGACGTGTGACCACGCGGTCCCACCGGGCACGGCGGGCCGGCGACCACCGGTCGCCGGCAGTCAGCTGCTGATCAGCCGCCGGTGTGGAACTTCTCCCGGGTCGACTGGAGCGCCTTGGTGGCCACCCCGGCCGTGCCGACGCCGACGATGATCGCCAGCGTGTCCGCGACGCCACCGCCCGAGGTCAGCAGGAGGCCGACCAGGCCGGCGGCCGTGGTCCCACCCGCGACCGCCCAGCGGCTGCGGACGTACTGCGCGATCGGCTCGCCGCCCGCGCGGCGGTTGGCCGCCGAGCCGAGCATGGCCAGGTAGCCGTCGTGAGCCAGTGCGGCGATGAGGCCGCCCATGGCGATGATGAAGGCGATGATGCCGAACAGTCCCTCGAGCATGTTTCCAGTGTGCTCTCGTCCGGCACCGGCTCGCCATCAGTGATCGCCCCGAGTCCGGCTCAGGGTGCGTCGGGTCGACCCGGCGGTCAGCGCCCCATCCGGCCGCGGCCGAGATTGAGCAGCACCATCGCCAGCTGCCGGCCCTCCGGGCCCAGTTCGCGGTAGCGGGCCAGCACGTCCATCTCCCGGTTGACCACGATCCGCGTGCCGCCGGACGCCATCCTGGTGGCGCCGACCATGCGGGAGACCTCGGTGCGGCGTTTGACCAGCCGCAGGATCTCGGCGTCCAACTCGTCGATCTCGCGGCGCAACTGGCTGATCTCGGGCGGGTTGGCCGGCCGCGCCTCGGGCTGCCCGGCCGCGTCCTCCGTGGTGTTCATGCTGTGGTCCTCCGGGTCGTCACGAGGAGTCCGGTCCCGGACCCGACAAAGCCCCGGGTCCGCGTGGACTCCGGGGCTTGCTGTGGCCTGTGTGCGCTACGCGACCACGGGAGCCGGAGTCCGGTTCCCGTAGAAAAACATGTACGAGTACGAGCGTGTGCGCACCAGTTCATCTTGGCACACCCGACGCCGACACGGCCTGTCGGGCGCGAGTTGATGCCGTGGTTGTCCTGGCGGACGGGTACCGTAACGAGACGATGAGCGCGCTGTTCGAACTGTCGGGAGACACCCTGCCCGCCCGCACCCGGGGTCACCGGGACACCTCGCTGGACGACCTGAATCCGCAGCAGCGGGAGGCTGTGACCCACGCCGGTTCGCCGCTGCTGGTGGTCGCGGGCGCAGGCTCCGGCAAGACCAGGGTCCTCACCCGGCGGATCGCCTACCTGCTGGCCGAGCGGGACGTGCATCCCGGCCAGATCATGGCGATCACCTTCACCAACAAGGCCGCCGCCGAGATGAAGGAGCGCGTCGCCGACCTGGTCGGCAACCGCGCCCGCACGATGTGGGTGTCCACGTTCCACTCCATGTGCGTGCGCGTGCTGCGCCGGGACGCCAAGACGATCGGCATGGGGTCCAACTTCTCGGTGTACGACGCCGACGACACCCGGCGGCTGATCACCCTGGTGGCCCGCGACCTGGACCTGGACCCGAAGCGGTACGGGGCACGGACGCTCGCGGTGCACGTGTCGAACCTGAAGAACGAGCTGATCACGCCCGTCGAGGCCGCCGACGCGGCCACCGGCGACCTGGAGCGGCGGGTCGCCGAGGTCTACGACAGCTACCAGCAGCGCCTGTCGCTGGCCAACGCGCTGGACTTCGACGACCTGATCATGCGCACGGTGCAACTGCTGCGCGACTTCCCCGCCGCCGCCGAGTACTACCGCCGCCGCTTCCGGCACGTGCTGGTTGACGAGTACCAGGACACCAACCACGCCCAGTACTCCCTGGTCCGCGAACTGGTGGGCACCGGTGACGGCGACGTGGAACCGGGCGAGCTGTGCGTGGTCGGCGACGCCGACCAGTCGATCTATGCCTTCCGCGGCGCCACGATCCGCAACATCGTGGAGTTCGAACGGGACTACCCGCAGGCCCGCACGATCATGCTGGAGCAGAACTACCGCTCCACGCAGACGATCCTGAGCGCGGCCAACGCGGTCATCTCGCGCAACCCGAACCGCCGCGACAAGCGCCTGTGGACCGAGTCCGGCGACGGCGAGAAGATCGTCGGCTACGTCGGCGACAACCAGCACGACGAGGCCGCGTTCGTGGCCGGCGAGATCGACCGCCTGGTGGACACCGGCGAGGCGAACAACGCCGACATCGCCGTCTTCTACCGCACCAACAACCAGTCCAGGGTGTTCGAGGAGATCTTCATCCGACTCGGCCTGCCCTACCGGGTGGTCGGTGGCGTGCGCTTCTACGAACGCCGCGAGATCAAGGACGCGTTGGCCTACCTGAAGGTGCTGGCCAATCCGGAGGACACGGTCAGCCTGCGGCGGATCGTCAACGTGCCCAAGCGGGGCATCGGTGACCGTGCGGAGGCGGTCGTCGCCAACCACGCCGAGCAGCAGCGGATCTCGTTCACCGCCGCGCTGCGGGACGCCGTCGCCGACCGCGTGCCGCTGCTGAACCCGCGCTCCCGCAACGCCATCACCGGTTTCGTGGACCTGTTGGACGAGCTCGGCGAACTGGTCGCCGAGGACGCCGACGTGGGTGACCTGATCGAGGCGATCGTCGACCGCACCGGCTACCGGGCCGAGCTGGAGGCCAGCGAGGACACGCAGGACGCCAGCCGGCTGGACAACCTGACCGAACTGGTCACGATGGCCAGGGAGTTCGCCGCGATGGACGCCGGTGCCCCGGTCCTGGAGGGGGAGGCGGACACGCCGACGCTGTCCCCGCTGGCCGCGTTCCTGGAGCGGGTCTCGCTGGTGGCCGACTCCGACCAGGTGCCCGACTCCGACGACGGTGTGGTCACCCTGATGACGCTGCACACGGCGAAGGGCCTGGAGTTCCCGGTCGTGTTCTGCACCGGCTGGGAGGACGGGATCTTCCCGCACATGCGTGCCCTGGGCGACCCGACCGAACTGGCGGAGGAGCGCAGGCTCGCCTACGTCGGCATCACCCGCGCCCGGCAGCGGCTCTACCTGTCCCGGGCGCTGGTCCGCTCGGCGTGGGGCCAGCCGATGACCAACCCGGCCAGCCGGTTCCTGGACGAGATCCCGGACCAGCTCATCGAGTGGCGCCGCACGGAGCCGGACCGTTCGGCACCCACCGCGCAGACCACCTGGCGGCGCACCGGCAGCGACTCGGCGCAGGCCGACGTGGCCGCGCGCGGCATGCGCACCACACCGTTCAAGGGCTGGCAGAACACGCCGGCGATCAGCCTCGAGGTCGGTGACCGGGTCAGTCACGACAAGTACGGCCTGGGCACGGTGGTCGCCGCCGAGGGCACCGGTCCGCGTGCGACGGCGACGATCGACTTCGGCTCGTCCGGGACGATCAAGCTGATGCTGATCGGCAGCGTGCCGCTGGTGAAGCTCTAGACCGTCACGCCTCGCTCGTTGAGCCAGGACTCCGGGTCGATCTTCTTCCCGGTCGGGTCCCACACCTCGAAGTGCAGCGTGTAGCCGGTGCCGAAGCCCCGGTCGCCCATCAGCGCGATCCGCTGGCCCGCGGTGACGTGCTGCCCCACCTGGACCGAGAAGGTGTTCATCCGGGCGTAGACCAGCGTGGTGCCGTCGGACAGTTGCTCCTTGACCCACAGGCCGAAGCCGCTGGCCGGTCCGGCCGCGATGATCACGCCGTCGGCGACGGCGACGATCGCGGTGTTCTTCGCGTTGGCGATCTCGATGCCGTAGTGGAACGACCCGTACTGGCCGCCGAACGTGGCGACCACCGTGCCCTTGGTCGGGCTGGTGAACGTGGCGCCCGTGGTCCGGCCCGGCTCGATCGACGTGTCGACGCTCTGCTGCCCGGTGATCTGCTGGCTGGTGGCCAGTTGCCGGGCCTCGGCGGACGCGCTCAGCCCGCGCCGCACCGGCTGCACCTCCAGCGACCGGGAGTCGTCCGCATTGGTGCCGACGACGGCCATCCCGCCGGTCTCGGCCAGCGCGGTCGGTGTCGCCGAGGGCAGCAGGGACCGCCCGGTCACGGCAGCGGCCACCGCTCCGATCGCCACGGCGGCGAACAGCGCCCGGCCGCGGGTCGCGACGGACGGCGCGCTCAGCCGGCGTGCGGGCAAGGCCGGTCCCTTCCGGTGATCGGAACGTGACGAGGAATGAGGGGACAGTAACGAAGCGATCAGTGCCCCGGCAACAACCGGAACGGTTGTCCGGGCGCCCGATCCCGGTCACACGAACAGGTGTGATTTACCTCACAATTGCTGACCGACCCCGATGGGCACGGTCCCTATCGAAACGGTGCGGGTTCGTGAACAGGTCCGAGGTCGCCGGGACTGGCCGAACCGAGCCAGCCGGACCTACCGGGCACGTCGCCGTGCCCTTGCTAGCGTCAGCCAAGTGACCGCGCGGACCCCAGCACAGCACGTGAGACCCGGCAGCGAGGCGACCGGGCCGCTCACCCGGTGGGCGGTGCTGCCGCCCCGGCTGCTGACCGCGCTCGGCGTGGCCGTCGCCGGGGGCCTGCTGCTGGCCGTCGGTTCCCTGCTGCCGGTGGTGAGTCCCCCTACGCCTGCCGGTTTTGCCGCAGGTCCGCTGCTGTTCGTCCTGGGCCTGCTGCCCGCGGGGGTCGCCGTCGTGCTGGCCGCCAGGGGATCGACCGCCGCCGTCGGCGGTGTGTTGCTGGCCGCCGCGCTGTTCGCACCCGGCCGCGCCCTGGTCGACGCCCAGTTCGGCATCGAGGGCAGCGCCGCCGTCCGGCCCGAGTTCGCCATGCCCACCTCGCTGGAGCACCTGCACGGCGGCATCGGACTGTGGCTGCTGCTGGCCGGCCACGTGCTCACCCTGGTCGGCGGAGTGCTCGCCACCGGCGTCGGCGACACCGGTGACCCGGCTGACCTCGCCGCCGACCGCACCCCGGGCAGCTACCAGGGCCCGGTGCTGCTCGCGCTCGGGCTCGGTGCCGTCGCCGCGGTCGGGTTGGTGGCCGCGCCGTTCACGTCGTCCTCACCGTTCCTGCTGGCCAGGGGCGTGCTCGACCTGCCGGCCACGTCGCTGGTCGGTGGCCTGCTGATCGCCGTCGCCGTACCGCTGGCCGCCACCATCGCGGTGACGTCCGCCGATCCGGCCATCGCCAAGGGCTGGCTGCTCGGTGCCGCGGCCGTCGTGCTCGCGGTGGCGCTGCCCCGGCTCGTGTCCGGCATCGCCGTCCCCGACCTCGGCCCGGCCTGGGGCCCGTACGCGGCCGTCGTCGCGGCCGCCGCGCTGGTGGTGTTCGGCCTGATCACCGACCGCGCGGTGGCCTCCGTCGGGGACACGGCGGAACCGGCCGACCTCACCCTGCCCACCCAGTCCCGGCTGCACCTGGCCACCGGCGTGGCCGGCCTGCTGGCCGCGGGCGCCGCGCTGGTCGGCGCGGACACCTCACTGTTCCTGCTGCCACCGGACCTGCCGCCCACCACGGACGTGGCCGGCAGGCTGCTCATCCCGGCGGCCGCGCTGATCGGGATCTGCGCCATCGGCATGCTCGTGCCGCGCTGGGCGCCCACCGTCCGGCCCGCCTTCGCGGTCGCCTGGGTGTCCGTGGTGCTGGCCGGCACGACGGCGGTCGACACCGCGCTGACCGCCAACCAGATCACCGGCGTCCGCATCGGCCCCGGGTTCTGGGCCAGCGCCCTGGCCATGCTCGCGGCGGTTGGCGGCGCCTGCTGCGCCGGGCTGGCCGGCGGTGTGGAACGGGACGACGTCGACTTGAGCAGGCAGCGGTGGCACTCCGGTGTCCTCGCACCCGCCGTCGCCGGTGCGCTGCTGGCCGTCGGCGCGTTCGGCCTGCCCGCGCTGGAGGCGCCCGGCTTCACCGAGCCCGGGCTGTGGTCGCACTTCACGTTCGCGTCCCTGGGCCTGGTGTTCGGCGTCGTCGCGGTGGTCGCCGCCGCGCTGCTGGCACCGCGCTGCCGGCCGCCGCGCGCCGCCGCCCTGCTGTTCGGTGCGGCGGCCGTGCTGCTGGTGCGGGTGCTGACGTTCCCGCTGATCCACCACCTGGCCGGTGCGCACGTCACCTTCGGTCCCGGCTTCGTGCTCGCGCTGGCCGGGCTGGTCGCCCTCGGCGTCGGCGGCGTGCTGGCCATGATGCTGCCGGAACCGCGACGCTGACCGGATGAGCACCGGCCCGACCATCGTCACATGACGGTGGCGGCCGGCTCCGGCCCGCCGCCGATGGCCTACCCTGCGGTCATGAGTGGCCGGATCCGCGTCGTGGTGGCCAAGCCCGGTCTGGACGGGCACGACAGAGGCGTCAAGGTGGTGGCGAGAGCCCTGCGGGACGCCGGTATCGAGGTCGTCTACACCGGTCTGCACCAGACACCCGAACAGATCGTGGCGACCGCGCTGCAGGAGGACGCCGACGCCGTCGGGCTCTCCGTCCTGTCCGGCGCTCACATGACGCTGTTCGCCCGGGTGGTCGAACTGCTCGCCGAGCGGGGTGCGCAGGACGTCGTCGTGTTCGGCGGCGGGATCATCCCGGACGAGGACATCCCGAAGCTGGCCGAACTCGGTGTCGCGCGGGTGTTCACGCCCGGTTCGCCCACCCAGGAGATCGTCGACTGGGTGCGGGCCACGGTCGGCGGTGCGGACTCCGCCACCGTTCCGTGACGGAGCTCACCACCGTCGGTGACGGACCTCACCGGTCCGGCCGGCACCCGTTTCGATCCAGGTCGATAGGGTCGACGCGGTTCCGCGGCGCCCCGTGTCAGCCCGCATCTGCTTGTTCGACCTTACTCGGCGTAGTCAGGAGAGACTGAAGAGTGGACCTGTACGAGTACCAGGCGAAGGACCTCTTCGCCGCCCACGGCGTGCCGGTGCTGCCCGGCACCTTGGCGACCACCCCGGAGCAGGCGCGGGCGGCGGCCGAACAGTACGGCCAGACCGTCGTGGTCAAGGCCCAGGTGAAGACCGGCGGCCGGGGCAAGGCGGGCGGCGTGAAGCTGGCCGAGACGCCGGACGAGACCCAGGAGAAGGCGAGCGCCATCCTGGGCATGGACATCAAGGGCCACACCGTGCACCGCGTGCTGGTCACGCCGGCCAGCGACATCGCGGAGGAGTACTACGTCTCGTTCCTGCTGGACCGCACCAACCGCACGTTCCTCGCCATGGCGTCCTACGAGGGCGGCATGGAGATCGAGCAGCTGGCAGTGGAGCGCCCCGACGCGCTGGCCCGCATCCCGGTCGACCCGATCGCCGGCGTCGACGAGGCCAAGGCCCGCCAGATCGCCGCCGTGGCGAAGTTCCCCGCCGAGGTGGTCGACGGCGTGGTGGCCACGCTGGTCAGGCTGTGGGAGACCTTCGTCGCCGAGGACGCCACCCTGGTCGAGGTCAACCCGCTGGTGCGCGACCCGAAGGACGCGATCGTCGCCCTGGACGGCAAGGTCACCCTGGACGACAGCGCCGCCTTCCGGCACCCGGGGCACGCCGAGCTGGTCGACCAGCAGGCGGAGGACCCACTGGAGGCCAAGGCGAAGGCCAAGCACCTCAACTACGTCAAGCTCGACGGCCAGGTCGGCATCATCGGCAACGGCGCGGGTCTCGTGATGTCCACTTTGGACGTCGTCGCCTACGCGGGCGAGCGGCACTCCGGCGTGAAGCCGGCCAACTTCCTGGACATCGGCGGCGGCGCATCCGCCGAGGTGATGGCCAACGGCCTGGAGATCATCCTGTCCGACCCGGACGTGCGCAGCGTCTTCGTCAACGTGTTCGGCGGCATCACCGCGTGCGACGCGGTGGCCAACGGCATCGTGCAGGCGTTCGCGCTGCTGGCCGACGCCGGTGAACCGGTCGACAAGCCGATCGTCGTCCGGCTGGACGGCAACAACGCCGAGGAGGGCCGCCGCATCCTCGTGGACGCCGCCCTGCCCGGCGTGCAACAGGTCGACACCATGGACAGCGCGGCCGACAAGGCCGCCGAACTCGCCGCCGCGGGGGCGTGACACAGATGGCAATCTTCCTCAACGAGAACAGCAAGGTCATCGTCCAGGGCATCACCGGCTCCGAGGGCACCAAGCACACCAAGCGGATGCTCAAGTCCGGCACCAACGTCGTGGGCGGGGTGAACCCGCGCAAGGCGGGCCAGCACGTCGACTTCGACGGCACGGTGCTGCCGGTGTTCGCCACCGTCGCCGAGGCGATGGCCGAGACGGGTGCCGACGTGTCGGTCGGGTTCGTCCCGCCGGCGTTCGCCAAGGCGGGCGCCATCGAGGCGATCGACGCCGGCATCCCGCTGTGCGTGGTGATCACCGAGGGCATCCCGGTGCACGACACCGCCTACTTCTGGGCGCACGCCTGTGCCACCGGCAACCGGACCCGGATCATCGGCCCGAACTGCCCCGGCCTGATCAGCCCCGGCAAGTCCAACGCGGGCATCATCCCGGCCGACATCACCGGTCCCGGCCGGATGGGCCTGGTGTCCAAGTCCGGCACGCTGACCTACCAGATGATGTACGAGCTGCGCGACGTCGGCTTCTCCAGCGCGGTCGGCATCGGCGGTGACCCGGTGATCGGCACTACCCACATCGACGCGCTCCAGGCGTTCCAGGACGATCCGGACACCGCGGCGATCGTGATGATCGGCGAGATCGGCGGCGACGCCGAGGAGCGGGCAGCCGACTACATCCGGGCCAACATCACCAAGCCGGTCATCGGCTATGTCGCCGGTTTCACCGCGCCCGAGGGCAAGACGATGGGCCACGCGGGCGCCATCGTGTCCGGCTCGTCCGGCACGGCGCAGGCGAAGAAAGAGGCCCTGGAGGCGGCAGGCGTGCGGGTCGGTAAGACGCCGAGCGAGACCGCGGCGCTGGCCAGGGAGATCGTGGCGGGGCTGTAACGAACGGTTACCCGGACACGAGGTGGGACGCTACTCAGCGTCCCACCTCGTGTGCGTTTTTCCCGTTGACGTCATTCGTCCGGGTCGCTTGCCTTCACCCCCATGCCTATCACGGTCACGATTCGCTACTGTTCCGCTGCCGTGCCAACCGTGCTGTGCTAGTCCGAGTCACCGACCGATCGAGGAGTGAACCCGATGTCCTACCCCAGCGGCCCGCCCGGTGGATACCCCGGCCAACCCCAGCAGCAGGGGCCCTCCGTCTTCGGTCAGCCGCCGGCCGCGCCCAACCCGCTGAGCAGGCTCGGCATCCCCGGCCTGCTCACCCTCGCCGTGTTCGTGCTCTCGCTGGCCGCCTACTTCTGCAGCTTCGGTGGTGGCTCCGGCTTCGAGGTGCTGGCGCTGCTCGCCGGCGGCCTGCTGGCCGGCCTGACCCTGCTGCGCGCCAACCGCGCACTGCTGCCGTTCGTGGCGGTGCTGTCCCTGGTCGGCGGCCTCGGCTTCCTCGACGCGGTGATCAACAACTCCCAGGGCGGCCTGCCCACCACGGCGATCCTGATCCTGGTGCTCGGCCTGCTGCAGGCCATCGTCTCCGTCGTCGTGCTGCTCATGGACTACGGCCTGGTCAAGCTGGCCCCCAGGCAGGCGGTGCCGCACCCGGCAGCGCCCACCTACCCGACCGCGGGCGGCTACGGCCCGCCCCCCGGCGGCCAGCACCACCAGCAGCAGCCGCAGCACCAGCAGGCCACCCAGTACATGGGCGGCCAGCAGCAGGGCGGCCCGCAGTCGACCCAGTTCCTGCAGCACCCGGGCCAGATCAGCCACCCGCAGACCCCGCCCGGCGGCTCCGGCATGGAATAAGCCTTTCGGGTTAGATCGGACGCGGCGTGGCTCGGCCGAACGGCCCAACGACTTTGGCAGAGTGGGTGCATGCCCGCCGTCCAGTCGGTCCCGCGACCGGTCGGGCCTGGGCCGCCCGGCCCGGCCGACCGGCCGGCGCGGGTGCTGCTCACCGCCGCGGTCGGCCCGCTGGTCGCCGGTTACGCCGGCATCGCGGCCCTGCTGGCGCTGATCACCGCGACGGCACCCGGCGCGACGCTGTCCACCGGCGGGGTGCTGCGCGCGGCCGGACCGGCCTGGCTGGCCGTCCACCACGTGCCGGTGAGCATCGCCGGGCAGGAGCTGGGTGTGCTGCCGCTGCTGCCCACGATCGGCGTGCTGGCACTGGTCGCGCGGTCGGCGGGCAACGCGGCGCGGCGCCTGGAGTGGGACACGCCGCGCGGCGCGGCGAAGGTGATCGGCGCGGTCGGCGGCGCGCACGGCCTGTTCGGGTTGCTCGTCGCGCTGCTCTGTCTCGGGTGGACGGTCACGGCCGCACCCGTGGTCGCGTTCTTCGGCGCCGGCATCCTGGCGGCGGCCGCGGCCGCCGTGGGCACGGCCCGGCAGTGCGGGCTGCTGGCCGCGGTGTTGTCCAGGGCGGACGGTGCCACCGAGGCCGGGCTGCGTGCCGGCCGGCTGGCCATGGTGGCGCTGGCCGATGTCGGCGCCCTGGTGTTCGCGATCGGTCTGGTCGGGTCGTTCCCCACGGTGGTGCGGCTGTTCGGTGCGGCGGCGCCCGGTGCGGGTGCCGGGTTGGGCATGGCCCTGCTGTGCCTGGCGTACCTGCCCAACGTGGTGATCGGCGCGCTGTCGTTCGCGGCCGGTCCCGGGTTCTCCGTGGGGTCGTTCGGGTTGGCGCAGTGGCGGTTCCACGATGGTGCGCTGCCCGCCGTGCCGGTGTTGGGGCCGCTGCCGGACGCGGTCGCCGACTGGTGGGTGTTCCTGATGCTGTTGCCCGTCGCCGTCGGTGTGCTCGTCGGTCTGGTGTGCCGCCGGTTCGACGGGCGACTCACCGACCGGTTGCGGGCCGTCGGTGTCGCGGCGCTGGTGGCCGGTGGTGTCAGCCTGGTCGCGGCGGCCCTGGCCGGTGGCGCACTGGCCGGTGGCCCGTTCGACCCGGTCACCGTGCCGGCCGGCTCGCTCGGCGTCGCGGTGTGCCTGCTCGTCGGCGTGCCGGCCGCGGTGACCGTCTGGGTCGCCGGCCGCACCGTGGTCCTGCCCGTCACCGAGGACGAGTTCGAGGACGACTTCGAGGATGAGTTCGAGGACGAGGACGAGCCGGAATCGGGCCCCTCACCGGCCTGAACCGGGCACCGCCTAGGCTGGACGGGCACGCGCACCGGCTGTCAGGAGACCACGCTGAGCCTGTCCGACACCCCCACGGTGCGCCGGCTGAGCTTTGCGCTACCCATGCGGGTCGCCGTGCTCGTGTCCGGCACCGGCACCCTGCTGCAAGCCCTGGTCGATGCGGCGGCCGCCGCCGACTACCCGGTGCGACTGGTCGCCGTCGGCGCGGACCGGCTCGGCATCGAGGGTCTCGCGCGGGCCGAGAGGGCCACCATCCCGAACTTCGCGGTGCGCCTGTCCGATCACCCGGACCGGGCCGCCTGGGACGACGCGCTGACCAACGCCGTCGACGCCTACCGGCCGGACCTGGTGGTGCTGGCCGGTTTCATGAAGATCATCGGACCGTCGTTCCTCGCCGCGTTCAGTGGTCGCATCCTCAACACCCACCCCGCGCTGCTGCCCTCGTTCCCCGGTCCGCACCCCGTGCCCGACGCGCTGGCCCACGGCGTCAAGGTCACCGGGTGCACGGCACACCTGGTCGACGCCGGTACGGACACCGGGCCGATCGTGGCGCAGCGCGCGGTGACGGTCGAATCGGACGACTCGGTGGCCGAACTGCACGAGCGGATCAAGGTGGTGGAACGCCGGATGCTCGTCGACGTCGTCGGCAGGCTGGCCAGAGAGGGTTGCACGGTCAACGGACGAAAGGTGAGCATCCCGTGAGTGATCGCAAACCGGTGCGCAGGGCACTGATCGGTGTCTCCGACAAGTCGGGCCTGCTGGAGTTGGCCACCGCGCTGAGCGAGTCGGGTGTGCAGATCGTGTCCACCGGCCGCACCGCCAAGGCCCTGGCCGACAGCGGCGTGCCCGTCACGCCCGTCGAGGAGCTGACCGGGTTCCCGGAGAGCCTGGACGGCCGGGTCAAGACCCTGCATCCGAACGTGCACGCCGGCCTGCTCGCCGACATGACCAACGCCGAGCACGCGGACCAGTTGCGGGGCCTGGGGATCGAGCCGTTCGACCTGCTCGTGGTCAATCTCTACCCGTTCACCGCGACCGTCGCGTCCGGCGCCGACCCGGACGAGTGCGTCGAGCAGATCGACATCGGCGGCCCGGCGATGGTCCGCGCCGCCGCCAAGAACCACGCCAGCGTCGCCGTCGTCGTCGACCCGAGCCGCTACGAGTGGGTCGCCGAACAGGTGCGGGCCGGCGGGTTCACCCTGACCGACCGCCGGTCGCTGGCCGTCGCCGCGTTCCGGCACACCGCGTCCTACGACGTCGCGGTCGCCTCCTGGATGGGCAGCGTGCTGGCCCCCGAGGCCGAGGTGTTCCCGTCCTGGGTGGGCGCCACCTGGCAGCGGCAGGACGTGCTGCGCTACGGCGAGAACCCGCACCAGCGCGCCGCGCTGTACCTGGCCGACCACCGCCGTCCCGGCCTGGCCACCGCGCGGCAGCTGCACGGCAAGGAGATGTCGTACAACAACTACACGGACGCGGACGCGGCCTGGCGCGCCGCCCACGACCACACCCTGCCGTGCGTCGCGATCGTCAAGCACGCCAATCCGTGTGGTATCGCAGTGTCTACTGTGGACGAACCATCGGCCATCGCCGAAGCGCACCGCAAGGCCCACGCCTGCGACCCGTCCAGCGCGTTCGGCGGGATCATCGCTGCCAACCGCGAGGTCACGGTGGAGCTGGCCGAGCAGATCGCCGAGATCTTCACCGAGGTCGTCCTCGCTCCGTCCTATGCGGACGGTGCACTGGACGTCCTGACCCGCAGGAAGAACCTGCGCATCCTGGTCGCCGAGCCGCCCCTCCGGCGCGGTGTGGAGATGCGCCCGGTCAGCGGTGGATTGTTGTTGCAGGACGTCGACGCGATCGACACGGACGGCGACGACCCGGCCAACTGGCGGCTGGCGTGCGGTGCGCCGGCCGATGAGGCGACGCTGGCCGACCTGGCGTTCGCGTGGCGGTCGGTCCGCGCGGTCAAGTCCAACGCGATCCTGCTGGTCCACGACGGTGCCACGGTCGGCGCCGGCATGGGCCAGGTCAATCGCGTCGACGCGTCCCGGCTCGCGGTCCGGCGGGCCGGCGACCGGGCGGCCGGTTCGGTGGCCGCGTCGGACGCCTACTTCCCGTTCCCGGACGGTCTCGACGTGCTGACCGAGGCCGGCGTGCGAGCGGTGGTCGAGCCGGGCGGCTCGGTCCGGGACGCCGAGGTCATCGCGGCGGCCGAGCGCGCCGGCATCACCCTGTACCTGACCGGCACGAGGCACTTCGCCCACTGAGTCCCTGACCAGCAGCTACTTCCTCACTCGCCCGAGTGATCGGGTTGACAACACCCGGGGTCCGGACGGTAAGTTGGACTTCGGTTCGAACGTATGTTCGATACCGAGGTCTGGTCGGCGTCGGGGTTCGGCCAGCCGGCACCGCTGTCTCCCCACGGCGGTCCGTGCGCATGGAGCGTGCGCACGACTGTGTGGTGGAGGTGGCCGGTGTCCGGGTCTGTGGTGGCGCCGCTGGCGTCGCTCACGGCGCCGCACGCGGTGTCGGCTCCGGGAGATCCGGAGCCGGATGGTGCCGGGTCGCTGAAGTGGCAGCGGGCCCGGCTGGTCCTGGACCAGCACCAGCGGGGAGTGGAAGTCGGCCCGGTGGGTCGGGTGTTGCCGGTTCGCGCGGAGCTGGCGGACCTGTTGCCGTACCGGGGTTTGCGGCGAGGCAGCACGGTGGTGGTACGCGGGTCCACCACCGTGCTGCTGGCGCTGCTCGCCGAGGCCACGGCGGACGGTTCGTGGGCAGCGGTGGTCGGCATGCCCGACCTGGGGTTGCTGGCCGTGGCCGAGTTGGGCGTGGCCCTGTCCCGGTTGGCCCTGGTGCCCGATCCCGGGGCGGAGCGGGGTGCTGTGGTGGCGGCCCTGCTGGACGGACTGGACCTGGTGGTCGCCACCGGTGTCCCCGCTCCCTTGGCCAGGCGCCTGTCCGCCAGGGCACGGCACCGCGAGTCGGTGCTGCTGACAGCAGACCCCTGGCCAGGCGCCGACCTGGAGCTGGACTGTAGCGAAAGCCGCTGGACCGGCCTGGGCACAGGCCACGGCCACCTGGAATCCCGAACCCTGACCATCACCACCACCGGCCGAGGCTCCGCCACCCGTCCCACCCAAGCCACCCTCACCCTCCCGGCGGCACCCCAACCCGTCCTGCTCCCCCCACACCACCCCCGCCTACCCGAAACCCGAGGCACGACCCACCACCCGACCGTTCCTGTCCCATCAGGGATGGATGCCGGCCGCGCTGCCGCCGCCGACACCCATCCGATCGCTCCCGCCGCGCAGACCAGCGCGCCGGCACCGGCCGACGAAACGGCCGCTGCGGCGCGCCCGGCTGGGCGGCGGCCGGGGTTGGCAAGCGTCCCCGCGCCGGCCAACGAACCGTCCGCCCGGCCGCGCCCAGCACCCTCGCCCGTCGCAGCCGCCGGCTCGCCGAGCCCGGCCAACTCGCCGAGCCCGACGAACGGTCCGGGGCCGGCGAGCGCCGGCGCCGCTCAACGGCGTGCGGCTGGCTCGGTCGAGGCAGCCCGCCCCCATCTGGCCACCCCACCCCACTGGAGCCGGAGCCGGGCGCGGAAACCCCGCCCAGTCGAGCCGGACGTCGTGGAGGTGGGCTGATGGACGCGCGACTCCTCGTGGTCTGGTGCCCCGACTGGCCGGCCATGGCCGCGGCCGCCGTGGCCGGGATGTCGATGCACCTGCCCATCGCGGTCGTGGCCGCACACCGCGTCGTGGCCTGTTCGGCGTCGGCCAGGGCGGACGGGATCCGGCGGGGAACCCGCCGGCGGGACGCGCAGTCGCGGTGTCCGGAGCTGGTCGTCTTCCCTGACGACGCGGACCGGGACGCGCGGCTGTTCGAGCCGGTCGCCTCGGCCGTCGAGGAGCTCGCGCCCGGGATCGACGTGGTGCGGCCGGGTGTGATCGCCGTGCCCGCGCAGGGACCGCTGAGCTACTTCGGTACCCCGGAAGCCGCCGTCGAGCACGTAATCGACCACGTCGCCACCCGTACCGGCGTGGAGTGCCAGGTCGGCATCGCGGACGGCCTGTTCGCCGCGCTCCTGGCCGCCCGCCGCGCCGTCCTCGTGCCACCCGGCGGCACACCGGCGTTCCTGGCCCCGCTGTCGGTCGGCGAGCTCAACCAGCCCGACGACCCGACCGGGCTGGTCCGCGCCGGCCGGGTGGACAACGCCGATCGCACCGAACTGGTCGACCTGTTGTGCCGCTTGGGTATCCGCACCCTGGGCGGGTTCGCCACACTGTCTGAAAAGGATGTGGCGTCGCGGTTCGGTGGCGCCGCCGTACTGGCTCACCGGCTGGCCGCGGGCCGCACCGACCGCCCGCTGGCCCGCCGCCGCCCCCCGCCGGAACTGATCGTCGACGTCGAACTCGACCCGCCGGCCGACCGCGTGGACGCCGCAGCCTTCGCCGCGAAGACCGCAGCCCAACGCCTCTACACCGGCCTGGTCGACCACGGCCTGGCCTGCACCCGCCTGGCCATCCACGCCCGCACCGAGGCCGGCGAGGAACGCGACCGGGTCTGGCGGTGCGCCGAACCACTCACCCTGGCCGGCATCGCGGACCGGGTGCGCTGGCAGCTGGACGGCTGGTTGCGTGCCGCGGTGTCCGACCGGCCCACCGCCGGTGTGAACCTGCTGCGGCTGGCCCCGGAGGAGGTCGTGGACGGCAGGGGGCTCCAGTTCGGCATGTGGTTCGGCGGCACCGATCCGGTCGAGGCCGCCGCGCGCGCCGGGCGGGCCATGGTCCGGGTGCAGGGGCTGCTCGGGCCGTCGGGGGTGTGCACCGCGGTGCTCGGCGGCGGGCGCGGGCCCGCCGACCAGGTCCGCATGGTGCCGTGGGGTGACGAGCGGGTGCCGGGGGCCGACCCGGAACCGCCGTGGCCGGGCCGGTTACTGCGCCCGGCGCCGACGAAGGTGCCCACCACGCCGCCCCGCGCCGAGGTGGTGGACGAGGCCGGCAGGCCGGTCGAGGTCTCCGGCTGGCACCTGCTCACCGGCCTCCCGCACCGCGTCGACGGCCGCGAGGTGCGTGGCTGGGCCGGGCCATGGCCGGTGGTGGAGCGCTGGTGGGACCCGGACGGCGGTCGGCGGATGGTCCGGTTGCAGGTGCTGCTGAGCGACGAGGACGGCGAACAGGCGCTGCTGTTACTGCGTGCAGGTGGTCGATGGCTGGTGGAAGGGATGTACGACTGATGAGGTACGACGAGCCGCGGCGGCGGGACGTCCGATGGTTCCACGAACTCGCCGACGAGACGTCCGATGTGGACGGTTCAGCCGTTGTCTGGCTGCCTGCCATGGACACGCCGCATCCGCTGGTGTTACCGCGGCAGCGCCGCCCGGAGGACGGCTACCGGAGCCTGAGGCGCTGATGGGCTGGAACAACCCCCCGGTGCGGTGGGCCGACCTGGAACGCGCGCTGTCCGGTCGGCCCGCACCGCCCGGTTCCGGTGACGGCGGGGACAGCCCGGCCTGGACCCGCAGGCGCACCGAGTACGAGTCGCCGCCGGAGATCCGGCCGACGGCGACGGACCGGCCGGGGGGCGAGCGCGTCCCCTACGCCGAGCTGCACTGCCACTCCAACTTCAGCTTCCTGGACGGCGCCAGTCACCCCGAGGAACTGGTGGAGCAGGCCGCCCGGCTGGGCCTGGACGCGATCGCGCTGACCGACCACGACGGCATGTACGGAGTGGTGCGGTTCGCCGAGGCGGCCAAGGAACTGGGCGTGCACACCGCATACGGCGCCGAGCTGAGCTTCGGCCTGCCCGGACCGCAGAACGGCGTCGCCGACCCGGTCGGTGACCACCTGGTGCTGCTGGCCAGGGGCCAGGAGGGTTATCGAAGACTCTGCCGCACCATCACCACCGGTCATCTCGGCCGCACTCCGGACCTGCCGGAGACCAAGGACACGGAGAAGGGCAGGCCGCTCTACTACGTGGACGAGGTGGTGGACGAGGTGCGCGGTCACTGCGCCGTGCTGACCGGCTGCCGCAAGGGCCCGGTCCGCAGGGCACTGGTCGAGTCCGGCCCGGCCGCCGCGGCCGATGAGCTGCGGTTCCTCGCCGACCGGTTCGGCCGCGACCAGGTCTACGTGGAACTCGTCGACCACGGCGTGCCGGGGGACACCGAGCGCAACGACCTGCTCGCCGGCATCGCCGCCGGCCTGCGCCTGCCCACGGTGGCCAGCAACGCCGTGCACTACTCGCACCCGGCCCGTGGCCGGCTGGCCGCGGCGTTGGCCGCGATCAGGGCCCGTCGCAGCCTGTCCGAAATGGACGGCTGGCTGCCGCCGGCGCCGATGGCCTACCTACGGTCCGGCGTCGAGATGGCCGGCCGGTTCCACCGCTACTCCGGTGCCGTGCACCGGGCTGCCGTGCTGGGCCTGGAGTGCGCGTTCGATCTGACGCTCGTCGCGCCGAAGCTGCCGCCGTTCCCGGTGCCGGACGGCCACGACGAGGACACCTTCCTGACCTACCTGGTCTACGAGCGGGCCCGCGCCCGCTACGGCACCACGGTGGACAGCCCGGAGGCGTACCGGCAGCTGGAGCACGAACTCAAGGTGATCAAGGACCTGGGCTTCCCCGGCTACTTCCTGATCGTCTGGGACATCGTCCGGTTCTGTGAGAGCAACGGCATCTTCTGCCAGGGCAGGGGTTCGGCCGCGAACTCCGCCGTCTGCTACGCGCTGGGCATCACCAAGGTCGACGCGGTCCAGCACAAGCTGCTGTTCGAGCGGTTCCTGTCGCCGGAACGCGCCGGCTACCCGGACATCGACCTGGACATCGAGTCCGACCGGCGGGAGGAGGCAATCCAGCACGTCTACCGGACGTACGGCAGGCTCTGCACCGCCCAGGTGGCCAACGTCGTCACCTACCGGGGCCGGTCCGCGCTGCGGGACATGGCGAAGGCGCTGGGCTACTCCACCGGCCAGCAGGATGCCTGGTCCCGGCAGGTGGACCGCTGGGGTCCGGTCCGGCAGGCACAGCAGGACTTCGACGACGTCCCGGCGGACGTGGTGCGGCTGGCCACCGACGTCGAGGACTTCCCCCGGCACCTGGGCATCCACTCCGGCGGCATGGTGATCTGCGACCAGCCGGTGAGCGAGGTGTGCCCGGTGGAGTGGGCGCGGATGGCCGACCGCAGCGTGTTGCAGTGGGACAAGGACGACTGCGCCGCCGCCGGCCTGGTCAAGTTCGACCTGCTCGGCCTGGGCATGCTGTCCGCCCTGCGCTACGCCACCGAACTGGTCGCCGAACACGAGGGCATACCGGTCGACATGGCCGAGCTGGACCTGACCAACATCGAGGTCTACGACATGCTGTGCCGGGCCGACTCGGTGGGCGTGTTCCAGGTGGAGAGCAGGGCGCAGATGGCCACCCTGCCCCGGTTGAAGCCACGCAAGTTCTACGACCTGGTGGTCGAGGTGGCGCTGATCCGGCCCGGCCCGATCCAGGGCGGCTCGGTGCATCCGTACATCCGGCGGCACAACAGGCAGGAGGAGTGGGACTACGACCATCCGCTGATGCGCAACGCGCTGGAGAAGACCAAGGGCGTGCCGCTGTTCCAGGAGCAGCTGATGCAGATCGCGGTGGACGTGGCCGGGTTCAGCGCCGGTGACGCCGACGAGTTACGCAGGGCGATGGGCGCGAAGCGGTCCACGGCGCGGATGGAACGGCTGCGCGATCGGCTGTTCACCGGCATGGCGGTCAACGGGATCACCGGTGACCTGGCCGAGCGGATCTACCAGAAGCTGTTGGCGTTCGCCAATTTCGGCTTCCCGGAGAGCCACGCGTTCAGCTTCGCCCACCTGGTGTTCGCCAGTGCCTGGTTCAAGCTCTACCACCCGGCCGCGTTCTGTGCCGCGCTGCTGCGCGCCCAGCCGATGGGTTTCTACTCGCCGCAGTCGCTGGTCGCCGACGCCCGCCGGCACGGTGTCGTGGTGCGCAACCCCGATCTGAACACCAGCCGCACCCACCCGATGCTGGAACCGGCCGCCGACAGCACCGGTGGGCAGGCGGTCCGGCTCGGCCTGGCCGGGGTGCGCCGGATCGGCGAGCAGCTCGCCGACACGATCGTCGCCGAACGCACGGCGCACGGCCCGTACACCGGCTTGATCGACCTGGCCCGCAGGGTGAAGATGACCACCCCGCAGTGGGAGGCGCTGGCCACGGCGGGTGCGTTCGACTGTCTCGGCGTGGGCCGCCGGGCCGCGCTGTGGGCGGCGGGTGCCGCCGCGCAGGACCGGCCGGATCGCTTGCCCGGCACGGCCGTCGGTGTCGACGCCCCGGTGTTGCCCGGTATGGACGACGTGGAGACGGCGGCCGCCGACGTGTGGGCGCTGGGCCTGTCGCCGAGCAGCTTCCCCACCGAGTTCGTCCGCGAACACCTGACCGAGCTGGGTGCGCTGCGCGCCGCCGAACTGCTCGACGTGCCGTCCGGCACCCGGGTGCTGGTCGGCGGTGCCGTCACCCACCGGCAGCGCCCGGCCACCGCGGGCGGCGTGACGTTCGTGAACCTGGAGGACGAGACCGGCATGGTCAACGTCGTCTGCTCACCGGGCCTGTGGACCCGGTACCGCAGGACCGCCAGGAACAGCGGTGCGCTGTTGGTGCGGGGCGTGCTGGAGAACGTGGACGGTGCGCTGAGCCTGGTCGCCGACCAGTTGCGGGCGCTGGACATGAAGGTGGCCCTGACGAAGTCGCGCGACTTCCGCTGACGACACTCAGCCGGCCGGCGGCTCCTGGTCCGGGTGCGGGAACACCAGGAACTGAGCGGTCACCACTGCCTGGTCCGGTTCGACGGTCGAGCCGGGCTCGTGCCGCCGGTATCGGCCGACGAGTTCGGCGATCTCACCCTGCAGGCGGATCGACTCGGCCGGGGTGAGCTGGAGCGAGAGGTCGCTGAAACCCGCCGTGCTGCGCCACTCCTGCGGCCAGGTATGGGCGGCCGCCAGCCACCGCTGGGCGGTACCCGAGTAGTGGGCCAGTGCGGTGCGCACGTAGTCGTCCCGGACCGCGGCTGCGGCCTCGTCACCGGCGGGTGCGTCCGGCACCGCGGTGAACCGGTGGACCGCCTTCCACCACCGTTCCCGGCCGCCGGTCTGGCGGATGCCAGCGAGATCGTCCGGCTCGGCGTCGGTGACGAGGCCGGCGGACGCCAAGTGCCGCAGGTGGTAGCTGGTCAGGCCGGACGACTCGTTGACCTGTGTCGCCAGTTTCGTCGCGGTCGACGGGCCGTGCAGCCGCAGCAGACCGAGCAGCCGGATCCGCAGCGGGTGCGCCAGGCTCTGCAGGACCGCGGTGTCCGGGCGCACCGCGTCGTCCGCCGACTCGAACCAGGGGTGGCGGTCCTCCGTCGGTATCTCCTCCATCATGTATGCAAATATATCCTTGCAAGGATCGGCTTGCAAGCGGTAGTTTGCACACCATGATGAATCCCGCCTTCACCGAAGCCCTGGCCCGCGAGCGCTATGCCGAACTCCGAAAGGCGGTGGTGGCGGCGCGCCCGCTGCCGCGCCCGACCGGACGACATCCGCGGCCGCCCTCCCGGCAGCGCCTCGGCTGGCTGTTGATCGAGGTCGGCCTGCGGATGGCCACGGCGCCCAGGTAGCGGTCAGACCGCGTGGGCCGCGAGGAACAGGAACCGGGGTTCGGTGGTGAGCGTCACCCAGTCCCGGGGGAACAGGTCCCTCGCGGCCGGCACCGGCTGCGGCTCGCTGAGCACGTCGAGCCGGAAGCCCCCGGCGGTCAGCGCGTCCGTCATGGCGTGCAGCGGCCGGTGCCAGAACCGCATCGTCATGTCCCGCCCACCCCGCTGCCACACCTCGGACCACTGGTACGTCTCGAAGTAGTTGTCGCGACCGGACATCGCGTGGTCCATCGCCGGATGGTGGGTGGACATCACGAACCGACCGCCGGGCACCAGCACCCGGTGGAACTCGCGCAGGGTCGGCACCCAGTCCTCGACGTAGTGCATCACCAGCGACCCGAGTACGACGTCAAAGGTGTTGTCCGGCAATGGAAGCGGCTCGGCCAGATCAGCGACGTGCAGGTCGGCGTCCTGGCCGAGCACCTTCCGGGCCTCGGCCAGCAGGCCGGCGCTGGAGTCCAGCCCGGTCACCGTGGCGCCCCTCGCGACCAACTCCACCGCGTGCTGACCCGGCCCGCACCCGGCGTCCAGCACCTGTTGCCCGGCGACGTCGCCGAGCAGGGCCAGTGACGCCGGTCGTTCGTAGTAGCCGTTGTACGCGTTGGAGGTGTTGGACTCGGCGTAGGCGGCGGCCATCTCGTCGTAGGCGTTGGGCCCGGTGCTCGTCATGGTCGACATCGTGGCATCGAGGATCACCCGGCGGCGCCCGGTTTTTCCGCCCGCCATCTACGATCGG
Source organism: Pseudonocardiaceae bacterium (assembly GCA_036491115.1). Taxonomy (GTDB): domain Bacteria; phylum Actinomycetota; class Actinomycetes; order Mycobacteriales; family Pseudonocardiaceae; genus DATEPR01. Next base: position 116,493 of record DASXCQ010000038.1, on the reverse strand, counting down.
TCCGTGGCCGCGGAGACTCCTTTCGAGATCGGCAAGGACGGCGTCGGCGCCGTCGTGCTCGGCTATGACGGCAGCCCGCCCTCCACCCACGCGGCGGCCTGGGCGGCCGGACTGGTCCGCCGGGAACGCGGTGTGCTGCTGGTGGTCTACGTCGAGGTGCTGTCCAGCCCCGCGTACTGGACCGCGATGAGCGGCGCCGCCGCCACCGAGGCGGCCGCCGAGTACGTCCAGGAACTGCGCGACCAGGCCGGGCCGCTGCTCGACGAACGCGGTGTCGCCTGGGAGATGCTCTACGGGCAGGGCGAACCGGCACAGGTGCTGGAGGCGATCGCCGAGCGGCGGCGGGCCGACTGCATCGTGGTCGGCCGGTCCCGGCATCGCGGCGGGCTGCTCGGCACGGTCCCGAAATCCCTGCTGGCGCACGCCACCCGCCCGGTCGTGGTCGTGCCGTGACCGACGAGACCATCGTCGACGAGCGGTTCACCGACGCCGAACTGCCCGGTCACGAGTGGCGCGGTGTCACGTTCGAACGCTGCGACTTCACCGAGGCCGACCTACACGGCTGCCGCACCGACGGCTGCCGGTTCGTCGAGTGCGTGTTCCGGCACACCGACCTGGTGGACGCCAAGCACACCGCGACCGCGTTCCACAACTGCACGTTCGACCACACGCTGCTGACCCGGTGGACGCTGGAGGGGTGCAGCCTGCTCGGCTCCACGTTCCTGGAGTGCAGGATGCGTCCGCTCACCATGCGGGACACCGATCTCTCGCTGGTCAGCCTGACCGGCGCGAACCTGCGCGAGGCCACGTTCGCCGGGCTGCGCCTGCGCGACGCCAATCTGATGGAGTCCGACCTGCGCGACGTCGACCTGCGGGACGCCGATCTCACCGGCGCCCGCCTGCTGGGCACCCGGCTGGAGGGCGCCGACCTGCGCGGTGCGCGGATCGACGCCGACGGCCTGGTGCGGGCCGGCCTGCGCGGCGCCCGGATCGACCTGGACACGGCCGTCCGGTTCGCCGCCGCGCACGGCCTCGTGGTCAGCTGACCGGCGGCTCCGCCGGCTCGATCTCCACCAGCTCACCGGTGCCGACCAGCTCGTCGATGGCCCTGGCCAGCAGGTACGCCGTCCCGCCGCCCGGCTGGTCGAACCACGGGATCGCCCCGCCGGTCAGTGCCTGGACCGGCCGGGTCACCCGGTACATGTGGTAGGGCCGGTGCACCCAGTCCGGCACCAGCGACCGCTGCTCGAACGGCGTGCCGGCCACGTAGGTGAGGTTGCCCTCCGGCGAGCCGAAGCGGTCCACCTCGGTGCCCGGCTGCAACTCCAGCAACCGCTTGCCGCGGAACAGGGTCAGCGGCGGCTCGCCGGCCAGCGGCTGGATCGGCCACTCCGGCGGCGGACCCTGCTGGCCCTGCTGCGTCTGACCCTGCATCGGGGCCTGTTGCATCGGCTGCTGTTGTTGCTGCGGCGGCTGTTGCTGCATCGGCGGCGGTGCCACCGACTCCTGGACCCGGTTGTTGACGTGGTTGTTCATCGCCGGCACGGGTTCCGGCAGATCGGGATGCGGCGGCTCGACCACCGGCGGCGGCACCGGCACCATGTCCCGGGCCAGATCCCGCTGCGCCATCTCCCGCTGGCCCAGATCGCGCTGGCCCAGATCGTGTTGCCCTAGATCGTGTTGCCCTAGATCACGCTGTCCCAGGTCGTGCTGGCCCAGGTCGTGCTGCGGCGGATCACGCCGTGGCAGATCACGCTGCGGCAGGTCCCGAGGGTCCCGCTGCGGCAGATCGCGCGCCAGGTCCCTGGGGTCGCGTTGCGGCAGGTCCCGGGCCATCTCGTGCATCGGCTCGCGAGCCATGTCGTGCTGCATCTCGTGCGCCGGCTCCGGCTGCTCGAGCTCGTCGTCCTCGACCTGATCGAGCGACGGTTCCATCCCGTGCTGCGTGGGTTCCACGGCGTGCTGGGGCGATTCCGTCGCCAGTTCGTGCGCCGCCGGGGTGGCGTGCTGGTGCTCGTCGTCCTCGTCGACGCCGACCAGGCCGACCGGCTCGTCCTCGTCGTCGTGCGTCGCCATCTGGTGTGCGGGCGGCGCGGGGATCGGGTCGTGCAGCGCGCTCTCCGCCGGCACGCCGAGCAGCACCTTGCCGAGCAGGAACGCCGAGGCGTCGGCGACCTCCTCGAACAGCATCGGTGAGCTGAACTCGCCGTCGAACCAGCCGACCTGCCAGCCGTCGTCGACCTGTTCCAGGTACCAGGTCTGCGGCGCGGGCTCGCCGATCCGGTAGGCGCTCTCCGGCACCCGCAGGTCGGCCAGCCGCCGGTTGAGCAGGTTCAGCGTGCGTTCCTGCTGCGACCCGCTGCGCACCGGCGGCGGCACCACCGGCGGAGCGGGCTCGTCGGCCGCACGGTGGTCGTGCAGACCGCCGTGTTGGTCCAGCTCGTCGTGGTCGTCGTCCTCGATGACGCTGTGCGCGCCACCAGGGGCGGCATCGTCCAGTTGCGCGGCCAGCGGCTGCGGCACGGCGGGCGGCGGCCCGGCCTGCTGCTGCGCGCCGGACAGCAGATCCATCGCGCCGGGACCGGCTGCTGCCACGGCGGCGGGGATCGGCGTCACCGCTGCGGGCGGCGGGCCCTGCCGACCAGGGCCACCGGGACCGGGCGCACCGGGTCCGGGACCACCGGGCGGACCGGCCGGTCGCGGCGGACCGGGTGGGCGGCCGCCGGTGATCGTGGCGGCTGCCGCCGCCCTGGTCTGGTCGTCCACCTCCGGCGGCCGGAAGCCGTTCGACCGGGCGTGGTTGACCAGCTCCGGGTCGGGCGGCACGCCGTACCGGCGCAGGTAGTAGTTGACGGCGGCGGGCCACACCCACACGCCGTCGGTGTGGAACGCCACCGGCACGGTGGGCCGACCGTCCGAGGACAGCCGGTCCAGGTCGTGACCCCGCTCCGGCAACGCCATGGCGGAGTGGTCCAGGTACTCCAGCAACCGGTCACGGTCGTCGTCGGGCACCGCCGGCCGGTTCACCGACGGCCGGCCGTTGGGTGCGGTGCCGTCGAAGATCCTGGCCAGCCGGAACCGGCGGCCGGGACGCTCGGGCGACAGGCCGGACAGCTTGCGCAGCAGCCAGTCCGGGACGTTCTCCTCGGTGCGCGGGAAGAAGTGCAGTTCGTCCCGGAAGGCGGCGACCGGTGGCGGCGTGCGCCACGTCGGCTCCTGCCGGTCGAACTCCAGGTTGTAGCTGGACGGCTTCTCGATCAGGTAGCGCGCGTTGAACCAGGTGCCGCGCCCGTCCCGGTACATGCCCGCGCGCAGCTTCGCGAAGTGCATCGCGATGTCGTGTGACGCTGTCCAGGCGTTGCGATTTCCGTCGCTGTCCGTGACATCCGCGGACAGCTCGTAGTAGCGCCCTGTCGCTCGGAACTCGGCACTGATCTGCTGCCAGTCGTCCGGCGCGGTGCGCATGAGAGCGAGCCCGATCTGCTTGACCAGCGCATCCTGGTCAGTCGGGCTCAACGGCGTGGGTGTCGGAGGTTGAGACACAGTCACATCTTGTCCTGTGGCGGCCGGATCGGCAGCGGTTGTCATGGAAAAGACAGCTTCACCATAGCCGCGCACAGTGAGTGACCGGCCTGGTGCGGTCGCGCGAGGGTGACCCTCCGTGCCGGACCGGTGTCCCGTCCGGGTGATCCATGCCGCATCATGGACCCACGTGACCGCCGTTCCCGACGATTCCGGCACCCCCGCCGGCCGCACCCTGGCCGGTGTGGCGTTGGCCGCGCTGAGCGGTCTGGCACTCGCCGTCCAGGCGAGGGTCAACGGTCGGTTCGCGGACGCGCTGCGGGTCGTCCACCCCAGTGGCGGCGCGCTCGCCGGCATCCTCGCCGGGTTGATCTCCACCGCCATCGGCCTGGGCCTGTTGTTGCTGGTCGTGCCGCTGCTGTCGGCCGGCAGGCGGGGCCTGCGCCGGTTGTGGCAGGCGTTGCGCGACGGTGGCCTGCGCTGGTGGCAGTGCCTCGGTGGCGCGTGTGGCGCGGTGTTGGTCAGCACCCAGGGCCTGGCCGCGTCCGCGCTCGGTGTCGCGGTGTTCACGGTGGCCGTGGTGGCCGGGCAGGTGTTGGCCAGCCTGGCCGTGGACCGGGCCGGGCTGGGCCCTCGCGGCCGCCGCCCGCTGACCGTCCGGCGGACCGTCGGCGCGTTGCTCGCGGTGCCCGCGGTGGCGGTCGCGGTGGCCGATCAGTTCGGCCACCAGACCGTTCTGTTGTTGGCCGTGCTGCCGTTGGTGGCCGGCGCCGGCATGGCGTGGCAGCAGGCGATGAACGGTCTGGTCACGGTCGCGGCCGGCGAGGGCATGGTGGGGTCGCTGGTCAACTTCCTGGTGGCCGAGGCCGTGCTGCTGGTCGGTGCGGGCGTGCCGGTCGCGCTGCTCGGCGTGCCGGCGCGGTTGCCCGGACCGTGGTGGCTGTATCTCGGTGGCCCGCTGGGTGTGGTGCTGATCGGCGCCGCGATCGCCGCCGTGCGGCTGGTCGGTGTGCTGGTGCTCGGGCTGAGCTCGGTGGCCGGTCAGCTGGTCGGCGCGCTGCTGCTGGAGACGCTGGTGCCGGCCGGTTCCGGTGGATCCGTCCTGTACAGCGCGGTCGGCACGGTGCTGGCGCTGGTCGCGGTGGCCGTGGCCGGGCTGCCCGGTCGGAGCGGTTCTGCGAAGATGTCGCCAGGGGACCACTGATCCCGCTGGAGGACCGATGCCGGAGCACGCGACCGAGCCGATCCCGATCCGCGGCTCGATCCGTCCGGCCACCGACGCCGTCACCGAGCCGATGGGCCCGATCGACGTGCCGAAGCGGATCGGCCGCTGGCGTGCGCTGGGCTCGCAGTGGGCGTTCCTGCTGGTGCTGCTGGTGGCGGCGGTCGGCCTGGTGCGGATCCTGCAGTACCACTGGCGTGAGGGCGCGGTGCTGGTCGGCGGCGCCCTGGTGGTGGCCGGGCTGCTGCGGGCCGTGTTGCCGGGCGCGCGGGTCGGCCTGATCGCGGTGCGCGGCCGACTGGTGGACGTACTGTCCTACGCGGCACTCGCCGGGATGATCCTGTTCGTCGCGCTCACCCTCACCGGCGGCCCGTTCGGCTGACCGTCACCGTCCGAGCGCCCAGTTCACGTGCGGCACCAGGGGTATCCCGGTCAACCACGGCAGGATGTGCAGCTCCTGCAGGGTCAACGCGCCCAGCCACAGCGACAGCAGTGTGCACAGCGGCCCGACGAACAGCATCTCGACCCGCCCGCCGGTCCGGTAGCGCATCGATTTGGGCAGGCCGATCGGGTACCACAGGTGCCGGCCGAGCGGGACCGGCCACAGGATCGGGCAGCCCTCCTCGGTGATCGCGTCGCCGACGCAGTGCGCGAGGCACCCGGCGATGACCGCGACACCGAACCAGGCCGCGGTGTGGCCACCGGTGTGCACCCACGGCCAGCACCGCCACACGATGATCACCGACAGCACGATCACCACGAACGTGTCGGCAGCGTGGTCCCACTCGTGCAGCAGCCCGCGCACGGCCAATCCGGCGAAGAAGAACAGCAGTGCCGCCGTGACCCACGGGTTGTGCAGCGACACCAGCGCCGTGGTGAGCGTCCCGGCCAGGGCGGCGAACACCGCGGTGTGAGTGAAGGTGCGGTGGCCGCCGGTGCGGTGCGGGTCGCCGGACAGCCGGCTGAAGTTGTAGATCCCGACGGACAGCGTGTCCACGCCGTGCGAGAGGACCTTGGTGACCGGACCGAACGACCGGGACACCGTGGCCGGCGGATGGTCCAGGTCGGGCAGCAGGGCCGCACCCGAGGTGAGCGCGGCGCCGGCGATCCAGGTCTGCTGGTCGACGGTCACGCCGTGGGCGATGGCGAGCAGGGCCAACCCGCCCCAGGCGGCCAACCCCATGACGGCGTGAGTGGGTCCGGTCGACATGTGCCCCTCCAACTCGGCCGGCGAGACTGTAGCAACGCGGTGGCCTGGGACACGGTATTGACGAAGATCGTTACGGTCGTGGCGCGCCGGGTGGTCGCCCGGCGGCAAACCGATAGCAGTACGCTTGTACCGGATAAGTGGGAGAGCAGACACCGCGAGAGGAGAACTCCGCGCACATGGCCAAGATCAAGGTATCCGGAACGATCGCCGAGCTCGACGGCGACGAGATGACCCGGATCATCTGGCAGTTCATCAAGGACAAGTTGATCCATCCGTACCTGGACGTCAACCTGGACTACTACGACCTGAGCATCCAGCACCGCGACGAGACCGACGACCAGGTCACCGTCGACGCCGCCAACGCCATCGCCCGCTACGGCGTCGGCGTCAAGTGCGCGACCATCACGCCGGACGAGGCCAGGGTGGAGGAGTTCGGCCTGAAGAAGATGTGGCGCAGCCCCAACGGCACGCTGCGCAACATCCTCGGCGGCGTGATCTTCCGCGAGCCGATCGTGATCTCCAACATCCCGCGCCTGGTGCCGAGCTGGACCAAGCCCATCGTGATCGGCAGGCACGCGCACGCCGACCAGTACAAGGCCACCGACTTCAAGGTCCCCGGCCCGGGCACCGTGACCATCTCCTACACGCCTGCCGACGGCGGCGAGCCGATGGAGTTCGAGGTCGCGCAGTTCCCCGAGGGCGGCGGCGTCGCGATGGCGATGTTCAACTACCGCAAGTCCATCGAGGACTTCGCCCGCGCCTCCCTGCGCTATGGCCTGGAGCGGAACTACCCGGTGTACCTCTCCACGAAGAACACCATCCTCAAGGCGTACGACGGGATGTTCAAGGACATCTTCCAGGAGATCTTCGACGCCGAGTTCAAGGCCGACTTCGACTCCCGCGGCCTGACCTACGAGCACCGGCTGATCGACGACATGGTCGCGCAGGCCCTGAAGTGGGAGGGCGGCTACGTCTGGGCGTGCAAGAACTACGACGGCGACGTGCAGTCCGACACCGTGGCCCAGGGTTACGGTTCGCTCGGCCTGATGACCTCGGTCCTGATGACCCCGGACGGCACGGTCGAGGCCGAGGCAGCGCACGGCACCGTGACCCGGCACTTCCGCCAGCACCAGCAGGGCAAGCCGACCTCCACCAACCCGATCGCGTCGATCTACGCCTGGACCCGCGGCCTGGCCCAGCGCGGCAAGCTGGACAGCACGCCGGACGTGGTGGCGTTCGCCGAGACGCTCGAGCGGGTGGTCGTGGAGACCGTCGAGAGCGGCAAGATGACCAAGGACCTCGCCCTGCTCGTCGGCCCGGACCAGCCGTGGCTGACCACCGAGGAGTTCCTCGGCGCGCTGGACGAGAACCTGCAGAAGGCGATGGCCGGCTGATTGCCAGCCGCACAGCGCACCCCGAATGGCCGATCGCACCTCGGTGCATCGGCCGTTCGCGCGCTGGCACGGTACGGTTCGGTGCGTTATACCTGGTAGGACGTGACCTGTCGGCGCCGTGGCGGAGGGGTTCGGCTTGTCGAAACGGATGCTGATCGTGGTGGTCGTGCTGGTCGTGGTCGCGATCCTCTTCCTCGTCCAGAACGGCAAGAAGGGCAACGCCCAGCAGGGCGGCGCCGGTAGCGGTGGTGGCTGCAAGGTGCAGGTCACGGCCGACGTGCTCAACGTCCGGGCCGGCCCGAGCACCACGGCCAAGACACTCACCCCGCTGCACACCGGCCAGACCGTGAGCGCGACCGCCACCACCCAGAACGGCTTCCGGGAGCTGTCCACGGGCCACTGGGCGTCCAGCGACTTCCTCAAGCCGGTGTCCGGTTCCTGCTGATCGGTAGTCTGCGCGGGTGCTGACCGTCTCCACCATCAACGTCAACGGCGTGCGCGCCGCGGCCGGCAAGGGACTCCTGAACTGGCTCGCGGCGACCACCGCCGATGTGGTGTGCCTGCAGGAGACCAGAGCCGCCAGAGGACAGCTGCCCGAGCTGGACGGCTGGCACGTCGCGTTCGCCGGGTCCGCCGTCCCTGGCCGCAACGGTGTCGCCGTGCTGAGCCGCAACCCGCCCGAGCAGACCGGCACCGGGTTCGGCGTCGCGGAGTTCGCCGACTCCGGCCGGTACGTCGAGGTGGTGCTGCCGGGCGTCGTGGTCGGCAGCGTGTACCTGCCCAAGGGTGACGCCGGCACGTCCCGCCAGGCGGAGAAGGAACGCTTCATGGCCGGCTTCCTGGCCTACCTGGCCGAACTGCGGGACAAGGCCGCGGCGGACAGCCGGGAGGTGCTGGTGTGCGGCGACTGGAACATCGCCCACACCGAGGCGGATCTCAAGGCGTGGCGGGCCAACCTGCGGCACTCCGGCTTCCTGCCCGAGGAACGTGACTGGCTGGACCGGCTCTACGCGGCCGGTTTCGTCGACGTGGTGCGTGCCCTGCGGCCCGGTGAGGCCGGTCCGTACACGTGGTGGTCCTACCGGGGCCGGGCGTACGACAACGACGCCGGCTGGCGGATCGACCTGCATGTGGCCACTCCCGGCCTGGCCGAGCACGCCCGCGCCGCCGTCGTCGAGCGGGCGGACGGTTACGCCACCCGCTGGTCGGACCACGCCCCGGTGACCGTGCGGTACGAGACGTGAGGATCACCACCCGCAACGCCCGGTTCCAGCAGTGGGCGGCGCTGCTGGACAACCGCACCAAGCGCACCCGGTCCGGCGAGTTCCTGGTGCAGGGCGTCCGGCCCATCTCGATGGCGGTGCGGCATGGCTGGACGATCCGCTCGTTGATCCACCCGATCGGGCGGCAACTCTCCGAGTGGGCGACCGGCCTGCTCGGCGACACCGCGGTGCGGGCGGAGCGGGTGGCGATGGCACCGGAGCTGCTGGCCGAACTGGCCGGCAAGGACACCGAGGTGCTCGCGGTGGCAGCCCAGCCCGCCGACCGGCTGGACCGGATCACGGTCGGACCCGATTTTCTCGGCGTGGTGTTCGACCGGCCGACGAATCCGGGCAACGTGGGCACGGTGATCCGCTCCGCGGACGCGTTCGGTGCCCGAGGGGTGGTGGTCACCGGCCACGCCGCCGACCCGTACGACCCGCAGGCGGTGCGGGCCAGCACCGGTTCGGTGTTCGCGGTGCCCGTGGTGCGGGCCCCGGCGCCGAGTCTGGTGCTGGACTGGGTGGCGGAGGTGCGGGCCGCCGGGGTCCCCGTACGGGTGGTCGGCACCGACGAGACGGGCCGGTTCGACATCGCTGAGCACGACCTCACCGGGCCGACGCTGTTCGTCGTGGGCAACGAGACCACCGGGATGAGCACCACCTGGCGGGACGCGTGTGACGTGCTGGTCCGCATCCCGATCGGCGGCTCGGCGAGTTCGCTGAACGCGGCGAACGCGGCCACCGTGGTGCTCTACGAAGCGGCCCGGCAGCGGCGTCATATGTGACTGGGGTCACATGTGAGCCCGGTTCCTTGAGCCCACGGCCGGCACCACCGACCGACCTACGCTGATCTGGTGGCAGCCGACCTCCCGCTCGCACCACCCGAAGCACGCCCCTCCGACACCGCCATCCGCCGAGCGCTGCGCCGAGCGCAGGACGGTTCGACGCTCGACGTCACCGAGTCGGCGGTGCTGTTGCACGCCACCGGCGAACAGTTCGACGAACTTCTCGCCGCAGCGGGCCGGGTCCGCGACGCGCACCTGGCCGCCGAGGGCCGCACCGGCCTGGTGACCTACAGCCGCAAGGTGTTCATCCCACTCACCCGCCTGTGCCGGGATCGTTGCCACTACTGCACTTTCGTCACCGTGCCCGGCCGGGTGCCCGCCGCCTACCTGGAGCGGGACGAGGTACTGGAGATCGCCAGGCAGGGTGCCGCGGCCGGCTGCAAGGAGGCCCTGTTCACCCTCGGCGACCGCCCGGAGGACCGGTGGCCGGCCGCGAAGGAGTGGCTGGACGCCAGGGGCTATTCCTCCACAGTGGACTATCTGCGCTCGGTCGCGGTGGCCGTGCTGGAGGAGACCGGCCTGCTGCCGCACCTCAATCCCGGCGTGCTGAGCTGGGAGGAACTGACCAGGCTGCGTCCGGTCGCGCCGAGCATGGGGATGATGCTGGAGACCACCGCCGACCGGCTGTGGAGCGAACCGTCCGGCCCGCACTACGGCAGCCCGGACAAGGAACCCGCCGTGCGGTTGCGGGTGCTGGCCGACGCCGGCCGGATCAACATCCCGTTCACCACCGGCATTCTGGTGGGCATCGGCGAGACGCGGACCGAGCGGGCCGAGTCGTTGCACGCCATCCGCCGCTCCGCCCGGCAGTACGCGCACATCCAGGAAGTCATCGTGCAGAACTTCCGGGCCAAGCAAGACACCGCGATGCGGTCCACTCCGGACGCCGACCTGCGCGACCTGGCGGCCACGGTGGCCGTCGCCCGGCTGCTGCTGGGCCCCGGCACCAGCGTGCAGGCACCGCCGAACCTGGTCGGCGACGAGCACGCCCTGCTGCTGCGCGCCGGCATCGACGACTGGGGTGGCGTCTCGCCGATCACCCCGGACCACGTCAACCCCGAGCGGCCGTGGCCGGACCTGGACCGACTGGCCGAGTGGACGTCCGCGGCCGGCTACACCCTGCACGAGCGCCTCACCGTCTACCCGCGCTACGTGCGTGGCACGCCGGGCCAGTGGATCGACCTGCGGCTGCGCGACCACGTCACCGCGCTCGCCGAGCCGGACACCGGACTGGCCCGCGAGGGCACCCACCCGGCCGGCCTGCCGTGGCAGGAGCCCGACGGCGGACTGGACACCGTCGGCCGCGCCGACCTGCACGAAACCATCGACACCACCGGCCGCACCGCCGACCGCAGGGCCGACTTCGACTCCGTCTACGGCGACTGGACCGAACTACGCCACCAGTTGACGTCGGCGCCGCAACGGCTGGACGGCGACGTGGCCGCCGGACTCCGCATGGCGGCGGACGACCCGGCGGCCCTCCTGGACGAGGCGAACGAGTCGGTCGCGATGGCACTGCTCACCGCGGACGGCCCGGCGCTGGAGACGCTGACCCGGCTGGCCGACGAACTGCGCGCCTCCGTCGTCGGCGAGGACATCACCTACGTCGTCAACCGCAACATCAACTTCTCCAACGTCTGCTATGTCGGTTGCCGGTTCTGCGCGTTCGCCCAGCGCGAGCGGGACGCCGACGCGTTCCGCCTGTCCGTCGACGACGTCGCCGACCGGGCCGCCGAGGCGTGGGCGGCGGGCGCCACCGAGGTGTGCATGCAGGGCGGTATCGACCCGGCCCTGCCGGTGACCTACTACGCCGACATCGTGCGCGCCATCAAGGCCAGGGTGCCGGGCATGCACGTGCACGCCTTCAGCCCGATGGAGATCGTCAGCGCGGCCGCCAAGGCGGGCGTCAGCGTCGCCGAATGGCTCACCGAACTGCGCGACGCCGGGCTGGACACCATTCCCGGTACCGCTGCGGAGATCCTGGACGACGACGTGCGCTGGGTGCTGACCAAGGGCAAACTCCCCGCCGCCACGTGGATCGACGTCGTGTCCACCGCACACCGCCTGGGCATCCGCTCGTCCAGCACGATGATGTACGGCCACGTCGACCATCCCGGCCACTGGCTCGGCCACCTGCGCACCCTGGCCAGGGTGCAGGACGACACCGGCGGCTTCACCGAGTTCGTCGGCCTGCCGTTCGTGCACCGCAACGCCCCCATCTACCTGGCGGGTGTGGCGCGCAACGGCCCCACCCGCAGGGACAACCGCGCCGTGCACGCGGTGGCCAGGCTCGGCCTGCACGGCCGGATCCCCAACATCCAGTGCTCCTGGGTGAAACTCGGCGACGAGGAGACGGCGGAACTGTTGCGGGGCGGCGCCAACGACATCGGCGGCACGCTGATGGAGGAGACGATCAGCCGGATGGCCGGCTCGGAACACGGTTCCGCGCGGACCGTCGACGAGCTGACCGCACTCGCCGGACTCGCCGGCCGACCGGCCCGGCAGCGCACGACGACATACCAGACGGCGTGACCAGTTGGCACGTTCGGCCCATACCATCGGCCGTCCGTGGAGTGAGTGGCGACCCCCGTGTCCTCGTCTTGACACACTCGGTAGCTTTCGAGGGGTTGGCGTCCGAGCCACTTCCCCCGGTCGGGGGTCCGTCCGTCCCCAGGAGGGCGCAGTTGTGCGCAGCCGAGTAGCGGTGGCTGCTGCGGTTTCCCGTGGTCTCTGCGTGATCGCAGGTGTGGTCGTGTCCGTGGCGCTCGGTACCGGCGTCGCATCCGCATCCGACCGCTCCGACGTGGCGATAGTGGTCCGCGACAGCATGGACGTCGGCGTGGCCGGCACGGTCGGCGTCGTCGCGGTCCTGGCCGGCGCCGTGGGTCTGGTCATCGGCCTGACCCGCCGCCACCGTCAGGCGCTGGCGCGCCGCGCCGACCGGCGGCCAGGCCGACCGTAGGGCTGTTCGCGTTGCGGCCGGTCACGGGCCTGGTTAACGTCCATCCGTGACGGACGAATCCCGCATCGCCAAGCTGCGCAAGGCCCATCCGTGGCTGGATCACCTGTTCCGGGCCAACGAGTCGTACACCGCGCACTACGGCAACCACTACGCGGCCGCGATCACGTACTTCAGCGTCCTGTCACTGATTCCCATCCTGATGGTGGCGTTCGCCATCGCCGGTGCCATCCTGGCCGGCGATCCGCAGTTGCTGAACCAGCTCGAGACGTCCATCGCCACGTCGGTGCCCGGTCAACTCGGTGACACGCTCAACGACGTGGTCAAGGCGGCCGTGGCCGCGCGCACCACGGTCGGCGTGGTCGGCCTGGTCGTCGCGCTGTACTCGGGCATCGGCTGGATGAGCAACCTGCGCGACGCGCTGACCGCCCAGTGGGGTCAGGAACGCGGCGACCTGCCGCTGATCCGCACCATGCTCGGCGACCTGCTGTCCCTGGTCGGGCTGGGCGTCGCGCTGCTGGTGTCCTTCGCCATCACCATCGCCGGCACCGGAGCCGGCAAGTTCCTGCTGCGCCTGGCCGGGCTGTCGTCGTCCGGGTGGGCGGACGCACTGCTGGTGGTGCTCACCATCGTGCTGTCGCTGATCGCCAACTGGCTGGTGTTCCTGTGGGTCATCGCGCGGCTGCCCAGGAAACGGGTCGGGATGAAGAGCGCGGTCCGCGGCGCACTGCTGGCGTCCGTCGGCTTCGAGGTGCTCAAGCAGTTGGCGACGGTGCTGCTGAAGTCGGCCACGTCGTCGCCGACCGGAGCGGTTTTCGGCTCGGTGATCGGCTTGCTCGTGTTCGCCAACCTGGTCAGCCGGTTCCTGCTGCTGACCACGGCATGGACCGCGACGGCACGGGAGAACCTGCGCCCCGAGCCACCGCCGGCACCGGCACCGGCGATCATTCGGCCCATCGTGCAACCGAAACAGGGCGTCACCCCGGTCACCGCGGCGGTCCTGCTGGCCGCCGGCACCCTGACCGGCTGGTCCCTGAAACGGCGTCGCTAGGCGGGCCACTCCGGGCCGGTGGGCCACTCCGGCGCCTGCCGGGGCGGGTTCGCCGGCCGCGGTGCCTGCTGCCGCTGCGGTTGTGGCTGGCGGGGCACCGACTGCGTGCGTGCCGACTGGTGACCGGCAGGCATCGCCTGGGTGCGCGTCCCGGGCGGCGCGGGCTGTGCCGGTGGCCGCTGTCGCTGCGTCGCGCCCGGCAGCGCCCGAGTGGCGCCGTTGGTGGTGTGTTCCGCCCCCGGCCGCCGGGTCCGCGTGGTACGCCCCAGGTCCGGCGGCAGCGCCACCCGCACCGTCTCGGCCGACGCCGCCCGTGCCGCGGCGGCGGCACGCGCCTTCTTGGCCCGCTGCCGCTTCAGGTACAGCAGTCCGATCAACACGGCCGCCAGCGCGGCCAGCAGGGTCAGCGGGAGGCCCACGTTGCCGAACGCGCTCAGCTGCCCCTGCGGCACCGTGGCCACCTGGGCACCGCCTTGCCCGGTGGTCGGCGCGGCGGCCGCCTGTTTCACCACGGTCGTCGGGCTGACGCCGGTCGCCGCGATCTGCGACGAGATGAAGCCGACCGGCGCGGTATGGGCGTTCTCCAGCGCGAACCCGTAGTTCATCAGTTCCCTCGCGTTCTGCCACCGACCGACGATGTGATTGGTGCCTCTGGTCATCACCAGGGCGATCCGGTGACCGTCGCGTTCGGCGGCGTTGGCGTATGTCTGCTGGGCATCGGTGGTGTAGCCGACCTTGCCGCCGATGTCGTCCGGATACGTCCGGAGCAACAGGTTGTCGTTGTTGAGTGTGAAGCCCGGTTTCTTCCCGTAGCCGGGGAAGGGCATCCGTGTCGTGCGCATCGCAGTGGCCAGGAGCGGCGTTGCCAGGTCGACCCTGAAGATGATGGACAGATCGTATGCCGACGCGGACATCCCTGGTGCGTCAAGGCCCGATGGGCTTGCCGCGCGGATGTCCTGTGCGCCGAGCTGTCGGGCCAACGCGTTCATCCTGTCGACAGCGGTCCGCACGCCACCGAGCTGCACGGCCAGCGCGTACGCGGCGTCGTTGCCCGACGCCATCAGCAGCGCCTTCACCAACATTCCCACGTTGTACTTGCCGCCCGGGCCGATCCCCACCCGCGTGCCCTGCTGGTCCGCGTCCGCCTGCGTGCCGATCACCACGGTGTCCGGGTTCAGCTCGCGCGCCACGACCTGCGCCAACAGCAGCTTGATCAGCGACGCCGGCCGCTGCCGCGCGTGCGGGTCCTTCGCGGCCAACACCGAACCGGTGTCGAGATCCTGGAGGACCCACGACTCGAAGCCGAGATCCTTCGGCAACGCGGGCGCGCCGGCCGGCAGGATGTAACCGCACTCGGCCATCCTCGGGCCACCCGCCGGCGTGGCCGGCTCGGGCACCGGGGTCGGCGAGGGTTGTGCCGGGGCCAACGTCTCCGACGAGTCGACCGCGGGTGGCGGCGCCACCCGGTCCGGGCACGGCGCGGGCGCTGCGGCGGCCGGCAGCGCGACCAGACCGGCGACGACCAGCGCGGACAGGGACACACACAGCGTCCTGACGACGGCGGCGACCGGCTTCCGGGCAGGGGAGACCACCTAGGCAGGCTAACCACACCGGTGGGCTCACCGACAGCCGACACAGCCCATACCTGTCGGGTCACCGGCAGGCGGCACAGCTCATACTGCGGCGGTGAGGCTGTCTGTCGGTATGTCCTGGTTCCTGCTGTTGTTCGGCGTCTGGTCGTGGGTGATCTGGCCGGTGTTCCTGCGCAACATCGCCGCTGATCCCCGCTCGTTCCACGGCGGCGGGCCGACCGCGTTCTTCCTGGTCCATCTGGTCCTGACCGCGGCATCGCTGGCGTTCGGCACGGTGATCGGGGTGATCGGCGGTCGGAGCCTGGTGCTCGGTCGACGTTCTGCGTAGATCCACCCGATTCAGCGATGTCGTACGTCTTGTACAAGACGTACGATGTGATCATGACCCCGGACCCGCCACTCGACGTCAGCTTCCGACCACAGGACCTCCACATCGAGGTCACGGTGTCGCACGCCCGCGCCCATCTACCGGAGTTAGTCGAGCAGGTCCGCCAAGGCCGCGCGGTCTACCTGACCCGCTACGGCACACGCCAAGCAGCGCTGGTCGCACCCGCGACAGCGGAGGAGGCGGAGCGCCAGGAGGACGCGTACTGGAGCGCCAGAGCCCACAAGGCCGAGACGTCGCCGGGCAAGCCGATCCCGTGGCCAGAGGTACTGGCCGAAGTCGAACGCACCCAGGACGAGTGAGCGGGTCCACCCACCAGCCCGACCAAGCACGCCGGCAGCCCAACAGCCGCCGCCATGCCGCTCGTCCGCTCCACTGCTCCGATCGCGTGCCGCGTTGTCGAGCGTTCGGTTTGTCGGTTCGCCTGCAGCGATGGCCTGCCGGGTTGTTGTCGATCGTTCGGTTTGGCGGCTCGGCGCCTCCGATCGACTCCCGATGTTGCTGACCGCTCGCCTGTCCGGTTTTCTCGGCCGCTCTGCCTGTCCCGCACCGCCTGTCCGTTCACTCCACCCGTCCCGCTCGCCGCAACCGGAGGTGCCAGCCCAAGCCGATCGCCCACCACCAAGACAAGTCCCCGTTCCCGTCCCGCCAGGCGCACCGGCTTGTCCGGCTCCGCGCTCGGCAGGTCACTGCGGCCGGTCAGATCAGCTGCGTGCCGCCCAGCGGCACGGCGGATGCCGGGCGAGCCGTCCGCAGCGTCAGCAATCCCGACCGAGCACGCCGCCCACCAACCCCCACCGAATCGACTGGTCACCGATGAGCCACCGCGTCCTCGTCCGCCCCGAAGCCCGCACCGCTCTCCTCGCCCTCCCCACCCCCACCCGCCGCCAACTGCAACACGCCATCGACGCCCTGGCCGATCACCCACAACCCGACGATGCGGTCGCCCTCACCGGTCACCCGAACACGCTCCGTATCCACACAGCCGATCACCACATCGTCTACACCGTCCACGAAGGAGAGATCCTGATTCTGGTAATCGACAAGCACCCTGACGCGATGACCCAGTAACGGGCCAAGTCCCGTCGCACCACAATCCAGCCAGACACAACAATCCACGCGACCAGGGGAAACCGCGCCAACCGCACCCAGCCGCAGCGGCCGAGTACCCGCGCGCCACGACTGAGTGAGCACCCAGCCCTGACTACCTTCCGTCACCGACGAGAGCGATCGACTCGGCCACGATTCGGTCACGCGGCTGGTTCCCCGGGTCGGCGCGCTTGTCGGCGGAGGTAACGTCGCGCGCACGACACACCGGCTGGCGTCCGCCCGAGATCGGGCCGAAATCGGCATGGTATGGATCCGTCCGGCCCCTCCGGTGACGATCGTCACCGCGGGCTACAGGAGAAGGGAGAACGCCTTGCGTCGCGTTCGATGGACAGCTGTGGTCGCGGGGGCGATCACACTCGGCTTGGTGGTCTCCGCGTGCGGATCGAAACCCACGACGACCACGGCCACGACCAGCAGCTTCAAGGCGTGCATGGTCACCGACACCGGCGGCATCGACGACCGGTCGTTCAACGCCTCGGCGTGGGCCGGCATGCAGGCCGCACAGAAGGCGGGCAAGGCCAAGGCCAGCTTCGTGCAGTCCAAGTCGGAGAGTGACTACGCGCCGAACATCGCCCAGTTGGTCGGCCAGAAGTGCAAGCTGATCGTCACGGTCGGCGGTCTGATGGCGCAGGCCACCACCGATGCCAGCAAGAAGGACCCCAGCCAGCACTTCGCCATCGTCGACTCCAACGGCAACGGCACCAACGTGCAGGGCCTGCAGTTCAACACCGCCCAGGCGGGCTTCATGGCGGGCTACCTCGCCGCCGGCTACTCCAAGACCGGCAAGGTCGCCACCTACGGTGGGCTGAAGATCCCGCCGGTGACGATCTACATGGACGGCTTCTGGGAGGGCGTGCAGTACTACAACTCCAAGAAGGGCAAGTCCGTCCAGGTCCTCGGCTGGAGCGAGAAGACCCAGAACGGCAGCTTCGCCGGCTCCTTCACCGACCAGAGCCAGGGCCAGCAGCTGGCGAACAACTTCATCCAGCAGGGTGCTGACGTCATCTTCCCGGTGGCCGGCGGCACGGGTCTCGGTTCGGCGGGTGCCGCGCAGGCGTCCAACAAGGCCGTGATCATCTGGGTGGACACCGACGGCGTGACCGCGGCGCCGCAGTACGCCAGCGTCTTCCTGTCCACCGCGTTCAAGAACGTCAACAACTCGGTGCAGAAGGCGGTCACCGACTCGTCCGGCGGCACCTTCGCCACCACCGACTACATCGGCACGCTGAACAACGGCGGTGTCGGCCTGTCGCCGTTCCACAACTTCGACTCGAAGGTGGACCCGACCCTGAAGTCCGAACTGAACCAGATCAAGTCGGACATCATGTCGGGCACCATCAAGATCACGTCACCGTCGCAGCCCAAGGGCTGAGCCCGGACCGGATTCTGGCGCGCGTGGCAGGACCTGCCACGCGCGCCAGATCCTTGGGAGCGTGAACCAATGCGTCTGGAACTTCGGGGCATCACCAAGCGGTTCGGCGCGCTGGCCGCGAACGACTCGATCGACCTCGTCGTGCGGCCTGGTGAGATCCACGCCCTGCTCGGCGAGAACGGGGCCGGCAAGTCGACCTTGATGAACGTCCTCTACGGGCTCTACCAGCCCGACGAGGGCGAGATCGTGGTCGACGACAAGGTCATGACGTTCCGCAATCCCGGCGAGGCGATCAACGCCGGCATCGGCATGGTGCACCAGCACTTCATGCTGGTCCCGGTGTTCACCGTCGCCGAGAACGTGATGCTCGGCCGGGAGTGGACCAACGGCCCGTTCGGTGTCCTCTCCAGAAGCACGGCCCGCGCCAAGGTGCGCGAGCTGTCCGAGCTCTACCGGTTGGACGTCGATCCCGACGCACTGGTCGGCGAGCTGCCGGTCGGCGTGCAGCAGCGGGTCGAGATCCTCAAGGCGCTGGTGCACGACGTCGACGTGCTCATCCTGGACGAGCCCACCGCCGTGCTCACCCCGCAGGAGATCGACGAGCTCATCCGAGTCATGGGCGAGCTGCGCGCCGCGGGCAAGTCGATCGTGTTCATCACGCACAAGCTGCGCGAGGTCAAGGCCGTCGCCGATCGCATCACCGTGATCCGGCGCGGCAAGGTGGTGGGCGAGGCGTCACCGCAGGACACCGAGGAACAACTGGCCAGCATGATGGTCGGCCGCGACGTGCAGTTGGTCGTCGCGAAGGGTCCGGCCGACCCCGGCGAGGCGAGCCTGCGGATCAACGGCCTGACCGTCAAGGACGACCGGGGCACGGCCACCGTCGACGACCTGAGTCTCGACGTGCGCGCCGGCGAGATCGTCGGCCTGGCCGGCGTGCAGGGTAACGGCCAGGAGGAACTGGTCGAGGCGCTGCTGGGCCTGCGCGTGCCGGAGTCCGGGTCGATCGTGCTCAACGGCGCCGAACTGATCGGCCGCTCACCGCGCAGGGTCCTCGCCGGCGGCCTGGGCTACGTGCCCGAGGACCGCCAGCACGACGGCCTGGTCGGCCCGTTCACCGTGGCCGAGAACCTGGTCCTGGACATGTACGACCGCGAGCCCTACGGCACCGGCCTGGCCCTGAAGATCCCGGAGATCCGGCGCAACGCCGAACAGCGCGTCCAGGAGTTCGACATCCGCACCCCGTCCATCGACGCCACGGCCAACACGCTGTCCGGCGGCAACCAGCAGAAGGTTGTGCTGGCCAGGGAGATGTCCCGGCCGCTGAAGCTGCTCGTCGCCTCCCAGCCCACCCGGGGCGTCGACGTCGGTGCCCAGGAGTTCATTCACAAGCGGATCATCGCCGAACGGGACAACGGCACGCCCGTGGTGATCGTCTCCACCGAACTGGACGAGGTGCTCGCGCTGGCCGACCGGATCGCCGTGATGTACCGCGGCCGGATCATCGGCGTCCTGCCCGGTGGCGCGTCCCGCGACGCGGTCGGCCTGATGATGGCCGGTGTCGCGCCGGAGACCGCGCACGCCGAGGCCGAGGCGCATCCCAGCGCGCTCACCGTGTCCGAGCACGAGGACGTGCAAGCGCAGGAACGGCAGGAGACCCAGCCATGACGGCCACGGTGGAGCAGCCAACCCAGCAGCCGGCCGCTCCCGGTGAGCCGGCGGAGCGGCGCAAGCGCGGTGACGGCTTCCTGGTGACGGTGCTGGCCGTGGTCGTCGCGCTCGTCCTCGGTGGCCTGCTGATGATCTTCACGGACAGCACGGTCCAGACCGATCTCGGCTTCTTCTTCGCCGCTCCCGGTTTTTTCTTCGCCGACGCATGGCACGTCGTCGAGACCGCGTATTCGGCGATGTTCTCCGGCGCCATCTACGACGTCAACAACGACGGCAGTCTCACCGGCATCCTCGGCCCGCTGTCCAACACGGCACAGTCCGCGGCCCCGCTGATCTGCGCCGGTCTGGGCATCGCGCTGGCCTTCCGGTCCGGCCTGTTCAACATCGGCGCCGAAGGCCAGATCGTGCTCGGCGCGTTCTGCTCGGGCTACGTGGGCTTCCAGTTCCACATGCCGATCGTCATCCACCTCATCGTGGCGATCCTGGCCGGCATCGTCGGCGGCGCGATCTGGGGTTTCATCCCCGGTTTCCTCAAGGCGAGAACGGGCGCCCACGAGGTGATCGTCACGATCATGCTCAACTACGTCGCCCTGTTCGGCCTGAAATACCTGCTGAGCCTCAAGAGCATCCAGCAGCCGAACAACCCGCAGGCCAGCAAGGTGATCGCGGACAACGCCCAGTTGCCGCACCTGTTCGGCAGCGGGCTGAACTTCGACCTCGGCATCCTGCTGGCCATCGCGGCCGCCGCCGTCGTGTGGTGGCTGTTGAACCGCAGCACGCTGGGCTTCCGGCTGCGCGCGGTCGGCGCCAACCCGGCCGCGGCCCGCACCGCCGGCATGAGCGTGGCCCGCAGCACCATCCAGGCGATGGTCGTGGCAGGCGCGCTGGCCGGCCTCGCCGGCACGATCATGGCGTTGGGCGGCTTCACGTCCTACCAGATCACCCCGGGCATCTCGTCCAACTACGGCTTCGACGCGATCACCGTGGCCCTGCTGGGTCGGAACAAGCCGTGGGGCGCGGTGTGGGCGGGTCTGCTGATCGGCGCGCTCAACGCGGGCGGCCGCACGCTGCAGGCCGCCACGTCCGGCCAGCCCGGCGGTGGGGTGCCGATCGACGTCGTCACGGTCATCGAGGCCCTGATCGTGATCTTCATCGCGGCGCCACGGTTGATCCGGGCGGTGTTCCGCCTGTCCAGGCGGTACGGCTCGTCGTTGTCCGGCGTGGTGACCAACCTGGCCGTCAGCGTCGACACGGTCCGCAGGACGCGGGTGCCCCGGTACGTGTTCGTCGGCGCGCTGCAGGCGGTGCTGGGCCTGCTCGCGGTGGTCGCGTTCGGCTTCTCGGCACGGGCAGGCGAACAGGCGCAGTTCCAGTTCTCACTGTCCGACGCCGCGTTCAACCTGGGCACGGTCACCTTCACCGCGAGACCGGTCATCCTGGTACTCAGCCTGGTCGCGGTGGTGGTCGGCGGGTTGCGGGCCGGCAAGTTGCTCGGGCCTCGCTGGTCCACGTCGCTGTCGATCTTCTGCCTGGTCACCGCGTTCATGGTGTGGTCCATCGCGGGAGCGCCGAGCGGCCTGAACATCGTGTCGCTGTTGCAGGGTTCACTGTTCCCGGCTGCCATTCCGCTGATCCTGGGCGCGCTGGCCGGCATCATCGGCGAGCGGTCCGGCGTGGTGAACGTCGCGCTGGAGGGTCAACTGCTGCTCGGCGCGTTCGTCACGGCGGTCGTGGCGACATCGGCCGGTGTGTGGGCGGGCGTGCTCGGTGGCGTGGTGGCCGGCGTGCTGCTGGCCGCGATCCTGGCCGTGTTCGCCATCCGGTACCTGGTCGACCAGGTGATCGTCGGCGTCGTGCTGAACCTGTTCGCCCTGGGCATCACCAACTTCCTGTACCAGAAGCTGCTGGCCAACGACCCCCAGCACTACAACAGCCCCGGCTACTTCTCGGTGATCAAGATCCCCGGCCTGGCCGACATCCCGATCATCGGCCCGGTGTTCTTCGAGGGCACGATCTTCCTGTACGTCACGTACGTCCTCGTAATCCTGGTCCACTTCGGACTGTTCCACACCAGGTGGGGTCTGCGGGTCAGGGCTGTCGGCGAACACCCGAAGGCGGCCGACACGGTCGGCATCAACGTGGCCCGCACCCGGTACCGTGCGGTGCTGCTGGCCGGCGTGATCGCGGGCCTGGCCGGTGCGTTCCTGGTGGTGGGCACCGGATCGACGAACACGTTCGTGGAGAACATGTCCTCCGGCAAGGGTTACATCGCCCTCGCGGCCGTGATCTTCGGCCGCTGGCGGCCGTCCGGAGCGGTCGCCGCCGCGCTGCTGTTCGGTTTCGCCGGCCAGTTGGGCAGCCTGCTCGCCACGCCCACCGCGCCGATCGACTCGAACCTGCTGCTCACCGCGCCGTACATCGCGACGATCTTCGCTGTCGCCGGTGTGGTCGGCCGGATCCGTCCGCCTGCCGCCGACGGGCAGCCCTACATCCTGGAGTGACGCATGACGACGGTCGACTGGGACGCGCTGCGGTCGGCGGCGCAGGTCGCGGCCCAGGGTGCGTACGCGCCCTACTCCGGTCTGCTGGTGGGTTCGGCGGCGTTGTGCGACGACGGCCGGGTGGTCGCCGGGTGCAACGTGGAGAACGCGTCGTACGGGTTGACGTTGTGCGCGGAGTGCACGATGGCCGGCCAGTTGCGGCTGACCGGCGGGGGCTGGTTCGTCGCGGTGGCGTGCCGCAGCGGTGACGGTGACCTGCTGATGCCGTGCGGTCGGTGCCGGCAGATCCTGTACGAGTTGGGTGGCCCGGACTGCCTGATGGACACGCCCGGTGGCGTGCGGCCGATGAGCGAGGTGCTCCCCGACGCGTTCGGCCCGGCCCAGCTACCGTGAGCGCCATGATCTCCGCAGTGGACGTCATCATCGCCAAGCGGGACGGCGGCCGGTTGACCGACGACCAGATCGACTGGGTCGTCGACGCGTACACCCGGGGCGAGGTGGCCGACGAGCAGATGGCGGCCCTGGCGATGGCCGTGTGCTGCAACGGTATGGACGCGGCCGAGACGTCGAGGTGGACGGCCGCGATGATCGAGTCCGGCGAACGCCTTGACCTGTCCGGCGTGCACCGGCCCACGGTGGACAAGCACTCGACGGGTGGCGTGGGCGACAAGATCACCCTGCCGCTGGCGCCACTGGTGGCGACCTGTGGGGCCGCGGTCCCCCAGCTGTCCGGCAGGGGACTGGGCCACACCGGCGGCACGCTGGACAAACTGGAGTCGATTCCCGGCTGGCGGGCGCGGTTGTCGTCGGACGAGATCGTGCGCCAGCTGAACGAGGTGGGCGCCGTGGTCTGCGCGACCACCCCGACGTTGGCACCGGCCGACCGCAAGCTGTACGCGCTGCGGGACGTCACCGGCACCGTCGAGTCGATCCCGTTGATCGCCAGCTCGATCATGAGCAAGAAGATCGCGGAAGGCGCGGGCGGCCTGGTCCTGGACGTGAAGGTCGGATCCGGCGCGTTCATGAAAACGTTCGACAGGGCACGGGAACTGGCCGGCGCACTGGTCGGTATCGGCGGCCAGCACAGTGTCCAGATCAGCGCGTTGTTGACGGATATGTCGGTGCCATTGGGGACTGCGGTCGGCAACGCGGTGGAGGTGGCGGAGTCGGTGGAGGTCCTGAAAGGCGCGGGCCCGGCGGACGTGGTGGAGCTGACGGTGGCGCTGGCACGGGAAATGCTCGCGCTGGCAGGTCTGTCCGATGTGGACCCGGCGAAGATTCTGGCATCCGGTGCCGCATACGAAACCTGGTGCCGCATGATCGCGGCGCAGGGCGGCGACCCGGAAGCCGAGCTGCCCAGGGCGGAAACGACGGAAACAATGGTGGCGCCAGAGGCCGGTGTCCTGACCAAACTGGACGCTTACGCGGTGGGAATCGCGGCATGGCGGCTGGGAGCGGGTCGGGCCCGAAAAGAGGACGAGGTGGATCCGGCGGCGGGCATCATCTGCCGGGTGAAGCCGGGTGAGCAGGTGGCAAAGGGCCAGCCGATCCTGGAACTGCGCACCAACCGCCCGAACACGATCCCGGCCGCGCACGAGGCACTGGTGGCGGCCTACGAGATCGGCGAAACCCCACCACCCCCGACCGACCTGGTCCAGGACGTCCTCCGCAGCCCGCTGACCGGCACGCACTAGTCGGGCGCATGCGGCATGCGGAAGCACCCCAGCGATCTCCGGCGCGGGGCGTGCTCGGGCGCTGCTCGACACGCGATGACCAGGCGTCAGGTGAAACGCGCCAGACGCCTTTGGGCGGGAAGCGAGCCGCTGTGGCCCAAGCCGCTCGCCGCGCATCAGCCCGAGCGCTCGCCGTGCGTCGGCGGGTACGGCTCGGAGTCCGGCGCGCGATGGCCGGCCAGTCATGCGAAACGCCCCGGTCACCTTCATCGGAAGGTGGCCGGGGCGTTGCTTCGCTCGGGTCAGGCGCCTTCTGCCATGTCGTCGGCCAGGTCCAGCTCCTTGCCGTTCGTCTTCGGCTTGGGGCCGCGGGCGCGGCGTTGCTGCCTGGGCAGGGCCGTGGGCGGCGGGGGCGGGGTCGGGCCGCCGCCACCGAGGATCAGCTCGGCGAACGTGGCCATCGCCTCGTCCAACTGGCCGGCGTGCCGGCGCTCGGACTCCTCGTTCGCCCCACGCATCAGCGACGCCAGTGCGTCCGCGTCGGGGCGGGCCGAGACAGTGCCGCGTACCTGGTGCAGGCCCTGCTCCACGCTGGTGGACAGCTCGCCGAGGCGACCGCCGATCCCGCTCTCGACCGCGTCGATCCGGGCGGCCATCGCGTCGAGCCTGCTGGTCACCTGCTCCAACCGGTCGGTCAGCGCGGCCAGGCGGTCCGTCGGGTCCGTGGCCTCGACCTTGGCGGCCATGTCGCCGCTCGCGGCGTCGACGGTGGCCTGCAGCGCGTCGCGCGCCTCGTCCACACCGGCCCGCAGCGTCGCGGCGGTCTCGTCGACCTTCGCGGCCAGGGCGTCGTGCGACTGCGCCAGGTGGTCGTGCGACTCGCCGACCCGCGCCGCGACGGCGTCCTGGGCCTGGCCGACGGTCGCGGCGAGCGCGTCGTGGGCCTGGGCGAACCGACCGTGCAGCGACTCGGCGGCCTTGTCCACGGCCGAACCGACCGCCGAGGTCGACTCGGTCACGGACCGGTACAGCGCCTCGCGCGTTCCGTCCATGTGCTCGTGCACGCCTTCGCCGACCTCGTCGATGCGGCTGCGCAGCGCGGTCTCGAGGATCTCCAACCGCTCCCGCAGCGGCACGTGCACCTCGCGCGGCAGGCTGTCCAGCTTGCCGTCCTGCTTGTCGAGGTGGCCGTCGACGTCGTCGATGCGCTTGTGGATGCCGGAGAGCTTGTCCTCCAAGCCGTCCATCCGGCCGGCGACACCCTCGAAGCGGCCGGACACGCCGTCCAACCGGCCGTCCAGCTGGGCGAACGGCTTGGCCAGCCGATCCACCATCGAGTCGACCGACCGGCTGAGCACGCCGATCGCCGAGTCCTGGGCCTCCAGCTTGGCCAGCGCCTCGTCCAGGCGCTCGGCCAGCACGCTGACCTCGGTCCGGTCCGGCAGCTCGGACAGCCGCTTGCGGACGGCGCCGAGGGACTCGACCGGCTGCAGCCGCGCGTGGATCTCGTCCAGCGCGTCGAAAATCTGCTGCTGTTCGCTCTCGCGTACTTCGGCCGCACGGTTGAGCATGTTGCGCATGCGGTCGAAAGACATCGTGTTGTTCTCGTTCACGGCAACAAGCCTTCGTCCGTGGGGAGGGGAGCCCCGGGGGAGGGGAGACCCGAGCCTAGCCACTGTCGGGTGGCGGCACGCACGCACCCCGGCCGTTCGTCACAGCTTGGTAGCCGTGAGTGCCCCGAGTGGGGGCAACGAACGCCGCGAATGGCCTAGTTGATCTTCTGCCGAACGGGCCCTCGGTAACCCGATCACTGGTCGAGTGAAGCCCGGGTGAGCAGTTGATCGCTCGTTGCCGTCGATGGACCACCCGTCTCCGCCGTCGTTCGCCCGTTCGAGTGGACTTCTCGGCACCCCGGTAACACGCGCTTCGCAGCCTACACGTCCATGATCGTCCGCAGCTGCATTTTCCGGCTTCGGAGTACCGTGTCGCCATGTCGAACCCGACCATCCCGCTGACCGGATCCGCCCTGCTCGACGCCCCCAAGGTGCTGCTGCACGACCACCTGGACGGCGGGCTCCGACCGGCGACCGTGATCGAGTTGGCCGAGGCCGCCGGCTACCGCCAGCTGCCCACCACCGACCCGGTCGAACTGGGTACCTGGTTCGCCTCGGCGGCCGACTCCGGCTCCCTGGTCCGCTATCTGGAGACGTTCGCCCACACCTGCGCCGTCATGCAGGACGAGGCCGCTCTGGTCCGGGTGGCCGCCGAGTGCGTGCAGGACCTGGCCGCCGACGGTGTCGTCTACGCCGAGGTCCGCTACGCCCCCGAGCTGCACGTCGAGGGTGGCCTGGACCTGGACGCCGTGGTGCAGGCCGTGCAGACCGGCTTCCGTGAGGGCGAGCGGCTGGCCGCCGGCGCCGGGAAGCGGATCAGGGTCAGCACCCTGCTCTGTGCACTGCGGCAGAACGCCCGCTCGATGGAGATCGCCGAACTGGCCGTGCGCTACCGGGACGTCGGCGTCGTCGGATTCGACATCGCGGGCCCGGAGGCCGGCTACCCGCCCACCAGGAACCTGGACGCCTTCGAGTACCTGCGCCAGCAGAACGCCCACTTCACCATTCACGCGGGCGAGGCGTTCGGGCTGCCGTCCATCTGGGAGGCGATCCAGCACTGCGGCGCGGAACGGCTCGGCCACGGCGTGCGCATCGTGGACGACATCAAGGTGTCCGCCGATGGCACCGTCCACCTCGGTCCGCTGGCCGGCTACGTGCGCGACCGGCGCATCCCGTTGGAGATGTGCCCCACGTCCAACCTGCAGACCGGCGCCGCCACCTCCATCGGCGAGCATCCGATCGGCCTGCTCACCCGGCTGCGGTTCCGGGTCACCGTCAACACCGACAACCGCCTGATGAGCCACTGCTCGCTGACCAGCGAGTTCGCCGCGCTGATCGACGCCTTCGGGTACGACTGGGCCGACCTGCAGTGGTTCTCGGTGAACGCGATGAAGTCCGCGTTCATCGGCTTCGACGAGCGGCTGGAGATCATCAACGACGTGATCAAGCCTGCCTACGCCCGGCTCATCGGCAGATCGGCGCCGACCACGATGTGAACGGCTGATTGCGCCGGCGCCGCGACCTGACCTAACGTCCAATGGTCAGGACAATGATCCCAGATGGTGGGAGTTGGTCGTGGAGGACGTGGACGCGGAACCGACGACGGCACCCGCGAAGCCGGCCAACCGGCGGCGTTGGGGGATCCTCGCCATCGGTGTCGCGTCCCAGGCGGCGACGTCCGCGTTCATCTACGGCCTGCCCTACCTGGTCCCGAACATCCGCGCCGCCGAACACCTGTCACTGGCGGCGGTCGGCATCGTCGTGGCCGCGCCCACCGTCGGCCTGCTGCTCACCCTGATCGGCTGGGGCGCGTTCGCCGACCGGTTCGGCGAGCGGCTGGCCATCACGCTCGGCCTGGCCGGCTGCGGGATCGCGGCACTGGTGGCGATTCTCGTCATGCACGGCATGGTCGGGTTCGTGGTGCTGGTCGGGGTGGCAGGCGCGTTCGGCGCGTCGGTCAATGTGGCCAGCGGCCGGGCGGTGATGGGCTGGTTCGCCGTGCACGAGCGGGGCGTCGCGATGAGCGTCCGGCAGATGGCGCAGCCACTCGGTGTCGCGTTCTCCGCGTTGTCCTTACCTTTGCTGGTAAGGGGAATGTCGTACCGCAGCGCGCTGCTGCTGCCCACCGCACTGTGCCTGGTGTGTGCCGTGATCGGCGTGCTGTTCCTGGTGGACCCACCCCGGCCGCCGGTCAAGCCGGGCGTGCGGGCGCGGTCGCCGTACCGGTCACCGGTGTTGTGGCGGCTGCACAGCGCCAGCGCGATGCTCGTCGTGCCGCAGTTCGTGGTGGCGGCGTTCGGGTTGGAGTACCTGGTCAGCCGGCAGGACTGGGCCGCGACCACAGCGGGTGCCTTCCTGGCGGCGATCCAGTTGGCCGGTGCGTTCGGCAGGCTGGGCAGCGGTTTCTGGTCCGACCGGGTGGGCAGCAGGCTGCGGCCGATGCGGCAGTTGGCCGTGGCCAGCGCCGCGGTTCTGCTACTGGCCGCGCTCGGCGACGTCACGTGGCCCTGGGTCGTGGTGTTCGCACTGGCTGTCGGCGCCGTGATCACGGTGGCGGACAACGGATTGGGCTATACCGCGACCGCCGAGTTCGCCGGTTCCGCATGGGCGGGCCGGGCGCTGGGGACGCAGAACACCGCGCAGAACGTGGCCGCGTCGCTGACCCCGCCGGTGCTCGGCCTGATCATCGGCGCCCACGGCTACGCCACCGCGTTCGCGTGTGCCGCGATCTGCCCACTGCTGGCCATCGTGCTGACCCCGGTTCGGGCCGAGGCCGCCTTCCGCGAGTGGACCTAGCGGGTCCACTGTGGCTCAGTGGGTGCGGATGCGCTCCTCGAACGCGTCGAGCAGACCGCGCCACGCGGCCTCCTCCTTGTCGAACGGAGCACTGGGCGCCAGCCGCGACGGGTCCGGCCGCAACACGAACGACACCAGCCAGCCCAGGCTCTCCGACTGTGCCAGCGCGGTGGTCACGCTGTCGTCGCCAGCCCACTCGGCCGCGTCGGTGAGCAGTTCCACCGCGAGTTCCAGTTGCGTCGGGTCGACGGCGTCCGGTCCCTCCGCGATGTCCTCGGCGATACCGGGCAGCACATAGGTGTTGCCGTCCTCGATCTCGATCGTCAGCGTGCCGTCGATGGCCGCGGTGACCACGTCGCCCCACGTGGAGACCTGCGCGAGGTCGTTGCCCTCGCCGTCGGCGGTGGCGTCCGCGATGTGCCTGGCCAACGCCCTCGGCGAGCGGAACACGTCGATCTTGCCTTTGGAGCCGAAGAACAGCGGGTCCTCGTCGAGGTAGCAGCGCAGCGTGTAGTGCTCGGAGCTCGCCGTGATGATCTTGATCGGGTCGATGCCGGCCTCGCCCCAGAAACCCAGCGGTTCCGGCTCTTCCTCTTCCTCGTCGGCTTCTTCCTCGTCGGCTTCGGACTCCTCCGACTCGGCCTCGTCGTCGGCGTCGACGGTCTCGATGTCGTCGTCCTCGTCGGCGTCGGCCTCCTCGGCCTCGGCCAGTTGTGCTTCCAGCTCGGCGAGTTCGGTCTGGGCGGTGGCCAGCGCCGCCTTGTCCACCTCGGGCGCGGTGACGACCTCGTCGATCGCGTCCAGGACCTCGTCCCACTTCTCCGCGACCACCTCGGACAGCTCGGTCCACAGGATCGCGCCCTCCCGGCCGGAGAACGGCAGCGTGCCCTGCTCCAACAGCGTGAAGGCGGTCGACGAGTCGAGGATCGTGATGATCTCGTCCAGCTCGCAGACGTCGGCGAGCGAGCGCACCATCGCGACGATGTCGGCCAGCTCGGACAGCACCCAGGTGTCCGGGTCCTCCGCGACCAGCTCTGGCACGCCGACCAGGTCGTACTGGTGCTCCTCGTCCGGGGTCAGCTCCGCGACCGACAGCGCGGGAACCACGTGCCACGCGGGGTGATCGGTCAGGTCGTGCTCCTCCGCGGTGCGGACGAACGCGGCCAGATGTGCCGTGTCGGAGAACGCGTAGAGGTCCTCCTCGTGACCGAGGAACGCCTCCCACTCCTCGCCGTCCTCCCGCCAGCGGGGCGCCCACAGCGTGACGACGTCACCCTGCGGTAGCCCGAGCTCGATCGGGACGATGTCCTGAGCCATGCGACCTCCCCGGCCACTGCAACTCCAGCACTGCACTCCGGTGGGCAACACTGTTTCCCACGTCGACCTGTCCGGAGAACCGGAAGCCTACGGGGTCACGGTCCCGCCACGATTCCGGGTCGAGCAGGTCAATTCAGTCGGCACGACGCAACGTCCACGACCGCAGATGATGGTATCCGCGCACCGCCGCGGCCCGGCGCTGGCGTAGCTGGTATGCGGGTTCGTCCCGCAGTGCGGCCGCGAGTTCCCGATCGATCAGCACCGAGCCGGGTCGGGCCAACGAGGTGAGCCGGGCCGCGAGGTTCACCACGGTCCCGTACACGTCGCCGAACCGGCTCAACACCTGACCCATCGCCAGACCCACCCGCAGCAGCGGCAGGTCCTCCGCGCGGTCCGGATCGGCCAGGTGCAGTGCGATCTCGGCGGCGTCCCCTGCCGTGTCCGCGACGAACAGCACCTCGTCGCCGACCGTCTTCACCAGGCGCCCGTGGTGCGCCGCGATGGTGTCGGATGCGTCCTTCTCGAACGCTTCCAACAACGCGGAAAGCTCGTCCACGTCGGAGTGCCGGGTGATCGTCGTGTACCCGACGATGTCGGCGAAACCGACAACGGAGTGCCGTGCGGACAGTTCATCGCTGCCCACGGACAGCGCCCGCCCGGTGGCCGCGGCCAGGTGCCTGCGCCACACATAGGACTGCAACCGTTCGACCACCGGCAGCAGGCCCTCGGCGAACTCGCTCAACTCATCCGGTGCGGTGTCCAGGTCGGCGGCGCGCGCCAGCACCTCCTGCGCCTGCCAGTCGGCCAGCCGGGACAGCGGTTGACTCAGCGCGCGGGCCGCGGACGCCTCCTCGGCGAGCGGCACCACGCCGGCGGCGACCAACCCGTCCCACACCTTCAGTGCCTCGACGTCCCCGTCGGTGAACACGATCTCGTCGTCACCGACCTCGGCGAAGCCCATCGCCATCCACAGTCGCCGGGCCCGGTCCAGGCTGACGCCCGCGGCCTCCGTGACCTCGATCCTGGTGTAGCGCCGCTCGCCGCCGAGCAGGGCGCGTTCGACCTGCGGCTGGGGATCGCCCACGGGCTACCGGACCGTGTGCACGATCAGCACGTCGCAGTGCGCCTGGTGGGACACGTCCGAGGGCACCGAGCCGAGAATCCGGCCGGCCAGCGTGTTCAGGCCGCGGTTGCCCACCACGAGCAGTTCGGCCCGATGCTGTTCGACGGACCGGACCAGTGTCTTCACCGGGTCACCGCTGACCGCGTCGGTGACCACGTCGGCGGCACCGACGGCGGCGGCCCGCTCGGCGGCGGTCCGCAGCGTGTCCTCGGCGGGCGTCGAGCCGACGACCTGGTACGCCTCGTCGCCGAGGACATCACCGGCCGCGGCGACCTCGCGGTCGTCCGCCGGGTGGTAGGCACAGACGATGACCAGCTTCGCCGCAGCGTCTCTGGCCAGTCCAGCGGCCTTGTCCACGGCCAGGAACGACGAGTCCGAGCCGTCCGTGCCGACCATGATCGTCTGATATGCGCCCATCGTGATCCCTCCGGGCAGGTCCGACGCTATGGTGTCGCGCCAGACCCTACCGGAGAGTAGGCAGGACCGCGCCCCTATGTTCTCGCCTCACACCCCCATGGGGTGCCACACGGTCTTGGTCTCCAGGAACGCCCGCAGCCGGGCGATGTCGGGCACCCGGAGCCAGTCCGGCTCGGTGGCCGGCGCCCGCAGCACCCGCTTCACCGTGCCGGCCGCCGCCCGCTCCAGGTCCACGAGCTGGCTGGCCGGCGCGCCGCCCAGGTCGATGGCGTTCACGTCACCGTGCGCGGCCAGCCAGGGAGCGAGTTCCGCGGTCCGGCCGGTGAGCATGTTCACCACACCGCCGGGCACGTCGGACGTCGCCAACACCTCGGACAGGGTGATCGCCGGCAGCGGCCGCGACTGGCCGGACACCACGACACAGGTGTTCCCGCCGGCCAACACGGGCGCGACGACGCTGACCAGCCCGAGCAGCGACGACGTCTGCGGTGCGAGCACGACCACCACACCGGTCGGCTCCGGCATGCTGAACGAGAAGTACGGCCCGGCAACGGGATTCGCCGCACCGAGTACGGCGGCGAGCTTGTCCGTCCACCCCGCGTACCACACCCAGCGGTCGATCGCGGCGTCCACAAGGGACTGTGCCCGGCGCGGCGCGACACCCTCGGAGGCGGCCACCTCGACGGCGAACTGCTCCCGCCTACCCTCCAGCATCTCGGCCACCCGGTACAGCACCTGCCCCCGGTTGTACGCGGTGGCACCGGACCAGCCGCCGAACGCCTTGCGGGCGGCCACCACCGCGTCCCGCGCGTCCTTGCGGGACGCCTGCGCCGCGTTGGCCAGGAACGCACCCCGGGAGTCGCTGACCGGGTAGGACCGGCCCGACTCGGACCGGGGGAACGCGCCGCCGATGTAGAGCTTGTACGTCTTCGCGACGGTGACCCGCGTGTCAGACATCGAGGTAGGCCTCCAGACCCGCGCGGCCGCCCTCGCGACCGAAACCGGACTCCTGGTACCCGCCGAACGGCGCCGCCGGGTCGAACCTGTTGAACGTGTTGGCCCACACCACACCGGCGCGCAGTCGCGACGCCATGGCCAGGATGCGCGACCCCTTCTCGGTCCACACGCCGGCCGACAGCCCGTAGGGCGTGTTGTTCGCCTTGGCCACCGCTTCGTCCGGGGTGCGGAAGGTGAGCACCGACAGCACCGGACCGAAGATCTCCTCGCGGGCGATCCGCATCGCCTGGCTGACATTGGAGAACACCGTCGGAGCGAAGAAGAAACCCTTGTCCGGCAGCGGACACGGGCTGGTCCACCGCTCGGCACCCTCGTCATCGCCCGCGGCCACCAGCGACGTGATCCTGGCCAGCTGCGCCGCCGAGTTGATCGCGCCGACGTCGGTGTTCTTGTCCAGCGGGTCACCCACCCGCAGCGTGGTGATCCGGGCCCGCAGCTTCGCCAGCAACTCGTCGGCCGCCGACTCGGCGACCAGCAGCCGCGAACCGGCGCAGCAGACGTGGCCCTGGTTGAAGAAGATGCCGTTCACGATGCCCTCGACGGCTTGGTCCAGTGGGGCGTCCTCGAACACCACGTTGGCCGCCTTGCCGCCCAGTTCCAGCGTCAGCTTTCGGCCGGTGCCGGCCAGGTCCCGCTGGATCTGCTTGCCCACCTCGGTGGAACCGGTGAACGCCACCTTGTTCAGGTCGGGGTGGTTGACCAGTGCGGCACCCACGTCCCCGGCGCCCGGCAGGATGTTCACCACGCCCGGCGGCAGATCGGCCTGCTGGCAGATCTCGGCCAGCACCAGCGCGGTCAGCGGCGTCGTCTCGGCGGGCTTGAGCACCACGGTGTTGCCGCAGGCCAGCGCGGGCGCGATCTTCCAGGAGGCCATCAGCAGCGGGAAGTTCCACGGGATCACCTGGCCCGCGACGCCCAGCGGCTTCGGGTCCGGGCCGTAGCCCGCGTAGCCGAGCTTGTCCGCCCAGCCCGCGTGGTAGAAGAAGTGTGCGGAGGCCGTCGGTACGTCCACGTCCCGCGACTCGCGGATCGGCTTGCCGTTGTCCAGGCTCTCCAGCACGGCCAGTTCCCTTGCCCGCTCGGCGATCATCCGCGCGATCCGGAACAGGTACTTGGCGCGTTCGGCGCCCGGCATCTTCCCCCACACCCGGTCGTACGCCCGCCGGGCCGCCTTCACCGCCCTGTCCACATCGGCCGTGCTGGCCGTGCTGACCTCCGCGAGCACCTCCCCGGTGGCCGGGTTGATCGTCTTCAGCGGTTCGCCGGTGCCGTCGACGAACTGGCCGTCGACGAACATCCGGTAGCTCGCCCTGAGGTTCGCGATGTCGCGCGACTCGGGAGCCGGCGCGTACTCCCACACCGTGCTGTCCATCAGTCCACCGTCACGTAGTCGGGGCCGCTGTAGTGGCCGTCCAGTTGGGTCCTGCGCTGCATCACCAGGTCGTTGAGCAGACTCGACGCGCCGAAGCGGAACAGCGCCGGGGTCAGCCAGTCCGCACCCGCCACCTCGTGCACCGCCACCAGGTAGCGGATCGCGTCCTTGGCGGTGCGGATGCCGCCCGCGGGTTTCACGCCGCGGTGCTGCCCGGTGCGCTCGTGCCAGTCGCGGACCGCCTGCAGCATCACGTGCGTCACCGGCAGCGTGGCCGCGGGCGTGACCTTGCCGGTGGACGTCTTGATGAAGTCGCCGCCGGCCAGCAGCGCCAGCCACGACGCCCGGCGCACGTTGTCGTAGGTGGCCAGCTCACCGGTCTCCAGGATCACCTTCAGGTGCGCTGCCCCGCAGGCGGTCTTGACCTCGACGATCTCGTCGTACACCAACCCGTACCGCCCGGACAGGAACGCCCCCCGGTCGATCACCATGTCGACCTCGGACGCGCCGGAGGCCACCGCCTCGGCCACGTCCGCCAGCTTCACCGACCGGGCCGACCGGCCGGACGGGAACGCCGTGGCCACGCTGGCCACGCCGACGGACGTGCCGGCCAACGCCTCGACGGCCACCCCGGCCAGGTCCGAGTAGACACACACGGCCGCGACCCGGGGGGTCTCCGGGTGGTCGGGATCGGGCCGCTTCGCCTTCGCGGCCAGCGAGCGCACCTTGCCGGGGGTGTCCGCGCCCTCCAGCGTGGTCAGGTCGACCATGCTGATCGCGGTGTCGATCGCCCAGAGCTTCGCGGCCTTCTTGATGCTGCGGGTGGCCAGGGTGGCGGCCCGCTGCTCGACGCCGACCTGGTCCACGCCGGGCAGGCCGTGCAGGAACCGACGCAGCGTCGACTCGTCGCGGGTGACCTCGGCCAGATCGGCCGGCAGGGGAGCGGCGTCCGGCGGTGGTGCCGGCGGAGTCGCTGTGGGAGCAGCCATGACGGCCAGTCTAGGTTCGCCGACGACGGGTCCGCCGGACTCGCGGTGTCAGTCCTCGAGCTCGCGCCGGTCGTAGTTCTTGATCTTCCGCTTCTTCCGCTTGGGCGGCCGCACCTCGACCCCGCCCATGAACGCGAACCCGTTCACGGTCAGCACCGGCGCCCCTGGCGGACCCTGGTGGGCGCCCTTGCGGTCGAAGCCGCCCATGAACGCGAACCCGTTGACATGCACGGTGACGTTCTCCGGCACGGTGATCTCGATGCCGCCCATGAAGGCGAACACGTGGATCGTGCACTCCCGCTCGGCGAACCGCGCGTCGGTGAGGTCGAGCTCGCCGCCACCCATGAAGGCGATCGCCGAGTACTCCCTGGGAACCACCCACTCGCCCTTGCGCTCGAACCCAGACATGACCGCCACCGACACGTTGCCCGTCGGCGTACCGCCGATCCGGTCGTCGGGCAGCGGGCTGCCGGCGGGCACGGGAGCGACGGTCTGCGCGGACACCGGCAGATCGGCGGTCAGCGGGACCAGATCACCCAGTGTCTTCGCCTGGTACACGCTCTGCAGCCGCTCGTCGAGCTCGTTGATGTCCAGGCGGCCTTCGCCCATCGCGTCGTGCAGGATCTTGGCGACCCGTTCCCGGTCCGCGTCGGACGCGCGCAGTTCGAGATGTTTGCGGTGCTCCGCCGACTCGCTCACGCCGGGCAGTCTAGTCGGACCCCACGGTCTTTTCGCACGTGTCGCACAGCCTCCGGCCCGTGCTCAGGGCGATGTGCCGAACAGCTGCTCGGCCAGCGTCGCCCTGGCCGGCAGGGTGCCCAGGCCCGGCGGGCACACGAACACCGCGCCGCCGATGTGCGAGATGTACTCGCGCAGCCCGTCCTGGCCCAGCTTCCGTTGCAGCGTCACGAACTGCTGCGGATCGCGCATGAACGCGAGGAAGAACAGTCCGCCCAGGAGGTTGCCCGTGCTGTCCAGCCCGTCGGTGAAGGAGTAGCCGCGGCGCAGGATGCGCAGGCCGTCGTTGTTCTCGTGCGCGGCCAGTCGGATGTGCGCGTCCGCCGGGATCACCGATTGCCCGGAGGCCGTCTTCGCCGCGAAGTTCGGGGTGTCGAACTCGTCGATCCCGGTCAGCGGCGCACCGGTGGCCTTGAACCGGCCGAACACGTTCTCCTGGTCGTCCTGCACGTCCCGGTCCCACTGGTTCAGGAACATCCGGATCCGCCTGGCCACCAGGTAAGTGCCGCCGCGCAGCCACTCCTGGTCGGAGTCCTCGCCGATCCACACGTACTGGTCGAGCAGGTCCTTCTGATCCGACCGGATGTTGCGGGTGCCGTCCTTGAAACCCATGAGGTTGCGCGGTGTCGTCTGCAACCGGTCCGTCGACGCCGTGCGGCCGAAGCCGGACTCCACCCACAGTGGTACCACCGTGCCGGTCCCGATCCGGGCCAGGTTGCGGATCGCGTGGAACGACACCTGCGGGTCGTCGGCACACGCCTGGATGGCGATGTCCCCGCCGGTGAACGCCGGGTCGAGGTGGTCCAGCGGCAGGTGTGGCAGGTCCACCAGAGCCGAGGGCCGCCGGCCGGCCAGGCCGAACCGGTGGTCGAACAGGCTCGGGCCGTAACCGATGGTGATGGTCAGGTTCGCCGGCGTCAGCCCGGCCGTCTCCCCGGTGTCCGGCGGCGGCCCGTCCGGCTCGAACTGACCGGGCACCAGTTGGCCCCTGGTCATCGCCGTCGCCGCCGTCGTCCAGTCGCGCAGCATCTCGCGCAGCTCGGCCGGGTCGGTCGCGGTCACGCGGAACGCCGCGAACATCAGCCTGGGCTGCTGGGCCGTCACGATGCCGGCCTGGTGCATGGCCCGGAACGGCACGATCTGGTCGCCCGCCCGGGGCTGCGCGACCGGTTGTGTGTCATTGCTCTGTGCGACGGCGTAGCCGCCGGCGAATCCGCCGCCGGCCACGCCCGCCGCTCCGAGCACTCCGAGCCCCGCCAGCAGCCAGCGCCGCGAGACGTTGCCCTGCTGCTCGGTCCCGTCCGTCATATGAACGTCCCTACCTGGTTCACGCGACCTTCGCGGCGACCTTGGACAGTTCCTCGCCGAATGCGTTGACCACCTGGGAGAGCGCCTTCCGTTGGGTCGAGTCCACCGTGGCGTAGTTCACGTAGCCGGTGTCCAGGTAGCCGGGCTTCTGCTGGAACGGCCGCAAGGATTGCACAATCGCCTTATAGCGGTCCTGAACGGTCGACACAAGGTCGGGGTTGATCTTCCGCAGGGCGGGCTGGAGCACGTCGAACGCCTCGACGGCCCCGTCCAGGTTCGCCTGGAAGTCGATCAGGTCGACGTGCGAGTAGCGGTCCTCCTCGCCCGTCACCTTGGAACTCTGGATCTCGTCCACCAGTGACGTCGCACCGTCGGCGATCTCCGCCGGCTGGTAAGTGGCCTGGCCGACCAGGGTCTGGAGCTCCTTGACGTTGGCCAGCAGCCCGTCGGCGTAGGTGTTAGTGCCGGACAGCGTCTTCTGCTGGAAGATCATCTGCTCCAGCTTGTGGAAGCCCTGGAAGTCGGTCGGTTTGTCGAAGTCGTCCAGCCGGCCGTCGATGTTCAGGTCGAGGCTGCCCCAGATCTCCGCGACCGGTTCCACCCGTTCGTAGTAAACCCTGGCCGGGGCGTAGGTGACCTCAGCCTGGCTCATGTTGCCCGACCTTACCGCGTCCACAAAGGACTGTGTGGTGGCGACGAGGTGACCGACCTGGTCCCGGATCCACGCCGCGTAGTCTGTGGTGGCCTTGACCAGTGCCGGGTTGCTCCGCCACGTCGACGTCGACGTGCCGGTCACCTGGAAGCCGAACTTCTCCTGGGACGCGCCGGGACAGTAGATCTGGTAGCTGCCGTTGTCCAGTCGCAGCGAGAAACCGCCGGACAGGCCGGGCGAGAGGTTCTCCTGCTCGCCGAGCATCCGGCCACCGGACAGCAGCTCCGCTTCCGACACGCTGTCCGCGCTGTTGTTGCTGACGTTGAAGTTGACCACCCCGGCGGGCACCGTCCTGGGGCTGGGCTCGCAGCCGGACGACGTGAGCGTGATGGTCACGTCGCCCTTCTCGCCGCCGCCCGTGGCGTCCTTGGTCCCGCTCGCCGAGGACTGACTGACACATCCGGCGGCCA
Organism: Pseudonocardiaceae bacterium; assembly: GCA_036491115.1. Classification (GTDB taxonomy): domain Bacteria; phylum Actinomycetota; class Actinomycetes; order Mycobacteriales; family Pseudonocardiaceae; genus DATEPR01. The sequence continues at coordinate 78,912 of DASXCQ010000038.1, read as the reverse complement.
ACACCGCCGTGGCCGCGACGACCAACGGCACCGCGAGGACGCCCCGGCGGGGCCTGGTTGAGGAGGGCACGACACGACTCCGTTTCGTTGCTGTTACGGGTGCTGGCGTGGCGGTGGGAGCGATGGTCGGGGCGGTCAGTGGGTGGCGGCCGTGGCGGCCGTGGACGCGGCACGCTGCCGCCCGCGGCCGCGCGGCCACAGCACGACCAGCAGCATCGGCACGGCGTAGACCAGCCAGCCGGTCACCTCGATCACGGTCGGCCTGGGCTGGATGCCCAGCACGCCGCTGAACAGCGAGTCCAGCGGCGTGCCGCCGCGGACCAGCCAGGTCAGGTTCAGCGCGGGCGCCTGGCCGAAGTTCAGCCACTGGCCCTCCCACGCGGTGTGCAGCGTGGACATCACCAGGCCCGCCGCGACGATCACCAGCACGGCACCGGTGATCCGGAAGAAGCGGGCCATGTCGAGCCGGACACCGCCCCGGTAGATGCCGTAGCCGATGCCGGCGGCGATCACGATGCCCAGCAGCGCCCCGGTCAGCGCGAGGCCACCGCTCTGGCTGCTCTGCGCCACGGCCAGCAGGAACACCACGGTCTCGAAGCCCTCGCGCAGCACCGCCAGGAACGCCATCACCACCAGTGCCCTGGTGGAACCGTTGGCCAGCGCGGCGGACGCGGCACCCTCCAGTTCGCCCTTCATGTCCCTGGCGTGCCGGCTCATCCACAGCACCATGTAGGTCACCATGATCACCGCGAACGCGCCGACCACGGTCTCCAGGCGTTCCTGCTGGGTGAAGTCCAGCGAGTCGGACAGCAGGTGCAGCCCGATGCCGAAACCGAGACAGATCAGCACGGCGAGGCCGACGCCGACCCATACCCGGGGCAGTGCGTCCCGCCGGCCGCTCTGGCCCAGGAACGCCGCGATGATGCCGACGATCAGTGCCGCTTCGAGGCCTTCGCGGAGTCCGATCACGAATGTCGGCAGCATCGGCAAGCTCCGGTTGCGTCGTGGTCAGCGAATCTGGTCTGAGGTGTGCCTCACTTAGGCAAGGTAAACCTATCTAAATTGGTCGGTGATCCGGGTGTCAACTTGTGGGTGAGACTGGTCACCGATCGGCGTACTGGTCACGATCACTCGGCGTGACCGACGCGCGTGGTGTCGACATTCCGGATTCGGCCGACCAACCAGTACGGTCGTGGTTCATGGACGTGCTGGTGATCGATCACCCACTGGCGAAGGCGCGCCTGACGACCATGCGGGACGCCGGCACCGACGACGCCGGCTTCCGGGCCGCGCTGCAGGAGCTCACCGTCATGCTGGTCTACGAGGCCACCCGGCGGATCCCCGTGCTGGAGACGGACATCGTGACCCCGGTCGGCCCGGCCACCGGCCACCGGCTGGCCAACCCGCCGCTGCTGGTGCCGGTGCTGCGTGCCGGCCTGGGTATGGCCGACCAGGCGCACAAGCTGATCCCGGACGCCCGGATGGGCTTCGTCGGCGTGGCCCGCGACGAGACGACGCTCAAGCCCACCCCGTACATGGAGTCGCTGCCGGACAGCCTCGCCGACCGGCCGGTGATGGTACTCGACCCGATGCTGGCCACCGGCGGATCGATGGAGTACACGATCCGGCTGCTCACCGACCGCGGCGCCACCGACGTCATCGCCGTGTGCGTGCTCGCCGCGCCGGAGGGCATCGCCCGGCTGGAGGCGTCCGGCCTGCCGGTCCGGCTGGTCACCGCCAGCATCGACGAGCGCCTCAACGACCAGGGCTACATCGTGCCGGGGCTGGGTGACGCGGGCGACCGCCAGTACGGCGCCGTGTGACTCAGGCCAGGTCGCGGAACCAGCCGCGCACGGCCGCGACGAGCATGTCCTGGTAGTGCCGTGCCAGGTCGAACCCGTCCGGCAGGTGCCCGCCCAGTTCCAGCGACACCAGGCCGTGCGCCTGCGCCCACAGCGCCACCGCGATCGTCTCGGCATCGGCCGGAATCAGCAGCCCGCCGGCCAGGGCCGACTGCACGGCGTCGACCAGCGGGTTCATCGTGGACAGCGACGCCTCGGTGTCCTCGGGCTCGGGCTCGAACTCGGGGATGACCTGGCCGAACATCACCGAGTACAGGTGCGGGTCGGCCAGCGCGCTCTCCCGGTAGGCGATGCCCAGCCGGAGCAGGTCGGTCAGCGGTTCGCCGGAGCGCGGCACGGCGTCCAGCCGCGCGCCGAACCGGCCGAACGCCTCCAGGAACACGGCCCGGACCAGCGCGGACTTGCTGCCGTACAGCGAGTAGACGGCCGTGGTGGACGTGCCGACGTCCTTGGCCAGCCTGCGCATGCTCAGCGCGGCGGGGCCCTCCTCGGACAGCAGCCGGCCCGCCTCGTCCAGCAGCCGGACGCGGAGTGCTTCGTCGTGCAGTTTGGGCCTCGCCACGACCAGAGTGTAGCGGTTCTGAAACGTCGTTATGGATCGAGTCGCATCGATACCAGACTGGTATCGTTGACCGCATGGCGATGACACTGCGGCTGACCGACGAGGAGAACCGGCAGCTCACCGAACTGGCCAGCGCCGAGGGCCGGTCCAAGCAGGAGATCGTGCGGCTCGCGCTGGCCGAACGGTGGGCCAGGCTGCGCAAGGAGGAACAACTCGGCGAGGTGCTGGCCAGGGTGTTGCCCAGATACGAGGGTCTGCTGGACCGGCTCGGCCCGGCCTGACGGCCGGTGACCGACTATCTGGACGCCAGCGACCTGTTGGTGCTGGCCACCGCCGTGACCGGTGGGGACCTGGTGGTCCGCGATCTCGGCCTGCTGGACGCCGCAGCGCACCGGCCCAGGGCCACGGTGCTGGGCGTCGAGGCGTATGACTCGCTCTGGACCAAGGCCGCGTCGCTGCTCGACTCGATCGTGCGCAGCCGGCCACTCGCCCAGGGCAACTGGCGCCTCGGTTGGGTGGCTGCCGTGACACTGTGTGACATCAACGGCTGGTGGATCGACGCCGCCGAAGACGACGCGCTGGACCTGGTCCGGCACGTCGGCCGGGGCGAGTTCGACGTGCCGGCGGCGGCCGTCCGGCTGCAGCGCTGGGCCTCCCGGAAGGATTCGGCTTGACCTGGAGTGCACTCCAGCTTCTACGGTCGAGAGGTGACATATTCGATTGCTCAGGCGGCAGCGCACAGCGGGTTGTCGATCGACACGCTGCGCTACTACGAGCGGATCGGCCTCGTCGAACCGCCGGCCAGGGACTCCGGCGGCCGGCGCAGCTACTCGGATGACGATCTGGCCTGGCTGGTCTTCCTGACCCGGCTGCGTACCACCAGCATGCCGATCCGGCTGATGCGGGAGTACGCCCAGTTGCGCCACCGTGGTGTCGCGACCACCAGCCGGCGTCGGCAGCTCCTCGTGGAGCACCGCTCCGACGTGCGCGAACGTATCGCCGAACTCCAGGTGTGTCTGGAGGTACTGGACCACAAGATCACCAACTACGAGCAGCTGGAACGCTGCTCGCGCGAGCCGGCGGCCGCGATCGTGGAGGCATCGTGAGTGACCTGCCCACCCGGCGGCTCGGTGACCTGGCGGTCAGCGCGCAGGGCCTGGGCTGCATGGGTATGACCGAGTTCTACGGCGCCACCGACGACACCGAGTCGATCGCCACCATCCACCGCGCCCTGGACCTCGGGGTGACCCTGCTGGACACGGCGGACATGTACGGCCGAGGCGCCAACGAGGAACTCGTCGGCCGGGCCGTCGCCGCCCGGCGGGACGCGGTCGTGCTGGCCACCAAGTTCGGCATGGTGCGTTCGGCAGACCCGCGATTCCGGGGGGTCAACGGCAGCCCCGAGTACGTCCGCGCCGCGTGCGAGGCGTCGCTGCGCAGGCTCGGCGTCGATCACGTCGACCTGTACTACCAGCACCGGGTGGACCCGGACGTGCCCATCGAGGACACCGTCGGCGCCATGGCCGACCTGGTGGCGGCGGGCAAGGTGCGGCACCTCGGGCTGTCCGAGGCGGGCGCCGACACGATCCGCCGTGCCCACGCGGTGCACCCGATCAGCGCGCTGCAGACCGAATGGTCGCTGTGGACGCGGGACCTGGAAGCCGAGATCCTGCCGACCTGCCGCGAACTCGGTGTGGGCGTGGTGCCGTACTCGCCGCTGGGCAGGGGTTTCCTGACCGGCACGATCAGCTCCGGCGACGACCTGGCCGAGGGCGATTTCCGGCTGGTCGGCCAGCCCCGGTTCGCCGGGGGCAACCTGGAGGCGAACCTGGCGATCGTGCGGACGCTGCGCGAACTGGCCGAGGCCCGCGGTGTCACGGCGGCCCAACTGGCGCTGGCCTGGGTGCAGCACCGGGGTGACGACGTGGTCCCGATCCCGGGCACCAAGCGCCGGAAGTACGTGGAGGACAACGTGGCCGCGGCGACGCTCACCCTCTCCGATGCCGACCTCACCGCGATCGCCGACGCCGTTCCGGCCGAGGGTGCCGCCGGTGATCGGTACGTCGCGTCCTCGATGAACACGCTGAACCGCTAGCCGGGCAGCAACCCGGCCGCCATCGTGGCACCCAGTTCCCAGCACGCCTCGAGATCGGTCTTGCTCGGTTCACCGGTCACCACGACGGGCTGGGCAGCCGCGCGCCAGCCCAGCCCGGTGGTGATGCTCTCGACCGCCCGGCGGGCGCCGGTGGTGTCGTTGTTGCCGTGCAGGTAGACGCCGTAGGGCCGGTTGCGGGTGGCGTCCAGGCACGGGTAGTAGACGGTGTCGAAGAAGTGCTTCAGCGCACCGGACATGTAGCCGAGATTGGCCGGGGTGCCCAGCAGGTAGCCGTCCGCGTCCAGCACGTCGGCCACCGTCGCGCCCAGCGCCGGCCGCCGGACGACGTCGACGCCCTCGATCTCCGGCGTGGTGGCACCCGAGAGGACCGCGTCGAACAGGGCCGCCAGGTTCGGCGATGTCGTGTGGTGGACCACCAGCAGGCGAGGCACGGCACGTCAGCCTGCCCGTGAGCGGTGCCGACCGCAACAGCGCTCAGCTGAGCAGGGCCGTGACCTCCTCGCGCAGCGCGGCCAGCCGGTCGGCCGCCCGCGCCTTCGCATTCTCCAGCGACTCGCCCACCGGTTCCACGATCTCCAGGTACGCCTTGAGTTTCGGCTCCGTCCCGGACGGCCGCACCACCACCCGCAGTCCCTCACCGCGCAGGCGGTACACGTCCGCGTCCGGCAACAGGTCCTCGGTCGTCACCGCGCCACCGCCCAGCGACTCTGGCGGCGACTGGCGCAGCCTGGCCATCAGCCGGCCGATCCTGGGCAGCTCCGGCACCGGCAGCGCGATCTGCTCGGTCAGGTACACGCCGTGCGCGACCGCCAGCGAGTCCAGCAGTTCGGGCACGGTCCGGCCGGCCGCCTTCGCGGTGGCCACCAGATCGGCCGCCGCGACGGCCGCCGCGATGCCGTCCTTGTCCCGCACCGACTCAGGGTCGACGCACAGACCCAGAGCCTCCTCGTAGGCGAACACCAGCCCGGTGCCCGCCCGCACCAGCCACTTGAACCCGGTCAGCGTCTCCGCGTACCGCACGCCCTCGGCCCGCGCGATCGCACCGAGCAGCTCGGACGACACAATGGTCGTCGCGACCAGCGGATCAGCCTCACGGTCCACAGTGGACAATACGTACGACCCGAGCAACGCGCCCGTCTCGTCGCCGCGCAGCATCCGCCAACCGTCCCCGTCCGGCACGCCCAGCGCACACCGGTCGGCGTCCGGGTCCAGCGCCACCGCCAGGTCGGCGCCGGACTCCTTCGCCAGCGCCAGCAACAGGTCCGTCGCGCCCGGCTCCTCCGGGTTGGGGAAGGCCACGGTCGGGAACTCCGGGTCCGGCACGGCTTGTTCGCGCACCACTCGGACGTCGGTGAAACCGGCCCGCCGCAACGCTTCCACCGCCGTCGACCCGCCGACACCGTGCATCGGGGTGAGCACGATCCGCACGTCCCTCGACGTGCCCTTGGGCAGCGCACCCGCGCGGTCCAGGTACGCCTCCAGCAGTTCCGGCCCGACCGGCAGCCAGGTCCGCGACCGGAGCACGGACACCGCGCCCGGCACGCCCTCGATCGCCGCTTCCACCTCGCGGTCGGTCGGTGGCACGATCTGCCCGCCAGTGCTGTCGTAGAGCTTGTATCCGTTGTCCGCGGGCGGGTTGTGCGACGCGGTGATCTGGACGCCGGCCGCGGCACCGAGGTGCCGCACCGCGAACGCCAGCACCGGTGTGGGCAGCGGCTCGGGCAGCACCCGGACGTCGAAACCCGCCGCCGCCAGCACATCGGCCGCGTCGGCGTGGAACTCCGCCGAGCCGTGCCTGGCGTCCCTGCCCACCACGACGATGCCGCCGTCGTGCCCGTGCGCCGACAGCCACGCCGTGACGCCTGCCGTCGTCCTGGTCACCACGGCCCGGTTCATGCCGTTGCGCCCGGCCCGCACCGGTCCGCGCAGCCCGGCCGTGCCGAACTCCAGCGGCCCGGACATCCGGTCGGTCAGGTCGTCGACGGCGGCCGCGTCACCGGCCATCGCCTGCGCCAGCACGCCCTGCAACTCGGCGCGTCCCGCCTCGTCGAAGTCGTCGGCCAGCCACCGGAACGTCTCGTCCCGCAGCGCCGTGGACAGCGCGGTCATGCCCTGGCCACCAGTTCGGCCAGCAGCCCGCCCATCCGTTCCGCGGCGGCCGCTCCGGCGTCCAGCACCTCCTGGTGGTTCAGCGGCTGACCGCTGATGCCGGCCGCCAGGTTGGTCACCAGCGACAGCCCGAACACCTCGACACCCGCCGCCCGTGCCGCGATCGCCTCCAGCACGGTCGACATGCCGACCAGGTCGGCGCCCATGGTGCGGAGCATGCGGATCTCCGCCGGCGTCTCGAAATGCGGGCCGGGCAGTCCGGCGTAGACACCCTCGGCCAGCGTCGGGTCGATCGCCCGCGCGACCTCCCGCAGCCGGGGCGAGTACAGATCGGTCAGGTCGACGAAGTTCGCGCCGACCAAGGGCGACAACGCAGTCAGGTTCAGATGGTCGCTGATCAGCACCGGCTGGCCGACGGCCAGCCCGTGACGCAGGCCGCCCGCCGCGTTGGTCAGCAACACCGTCCGGCACCCGGCAGCGGCGGCGGCCCGCACGCCGTGCACGACCGAGGCCGTGCCGTGGCCCTCGTAGTGGTGGGTGCGGCCGAGCAGCACCAGCGCCCGCCGGTCGCCCACCTGGACCGAGCGGACCGTGCCGCCGTGCCCGACAGCCGTGGGCGCCACGAAACCGGGCAGGTCGGCCATCGGCACCTCGGCCGACGGCATGCCGATCAGGTCGGCCGCCGGACGCCAACCGGAGCCGAGCACGACGGCGACGTCGTGGCGCGTGACACCGGTCTGCCTGATGATCGCCTCGGCCGCGCTGCTCGCGAGGTCCGCGCTGGTGGTAGTCACGGTGGCAGCCTACGGACCGCGCGCCGGATCAGCCGGCAACCCGGAAGCTCGGACTGATCCTCTCGAACAGCTCGGACTCACCGCTCTGCTCCTGGTCGGTCGGCACCGTCACCGACACCACCCACAGGTCGTCGTCACCGGGCACGGTCACCAGGCTGAGGTACGTGGTGCGCTGCGTGGTGCCACCGCTCCGGAACTGGTACTCCGGTGCACCGGACTTGTCGCGGAACAGGCTGCCCTGGGGATCGGCGCGCTGCAGGGTGTCGGTGTAGATATGCAGCGGTTGCGGCAGGAAGTCGCGGAACCGCTCCACCGACACCTCGGCCATGCCGTCCGGCTGCACCCACCGCACCACCGTGCTGGCCGGCAACTGCGGCCCGGGCGCACGTTGCTCCACGAACCTCGCCCACCCCTGTGGCACCCGCAGTGAGAACCCCCCGCCGGTCCCGGCAGGCGGCGCGGCCACGGCGGTCACCGTGACGAACGTCCGCACCGGTGGAGTCGGCGGCACGGTCGTGGTCGTCGCCGTCGCCGGGGACAGCGAGGGCAGCACCGACCGGCCGGCCAGCGTCCGCGTCGCGACGAACCCACCACCGGCGGCGGCCGCGAACAGCGCCACGGCCACCACGAACAACAACGCCGAGACGACCGGACCGCGCCGCCCGGCGGGCCGCGGCCGCACCGCGACGGGCACCGGTGGTGGTGCCGCCCAGGGCAGCGGGCCGGGCTCGGCCGCCAGTCGCGGTGACGCCTCAGCGGGCGGATCCCGCCGGGGCACGGCCAGGTTGGTGGTGGGCTTGTTGTCCGCCGGTCCGGCCGTCTCCTCGGCCTCGTCCGGCGGGAACACGATGCTGCCCGGTTCCGGCAGCAGCGGCCGGATCCGGCGCCGCACCTCCATCACGCTCAGCCGCTCCGCCGGGTCCCTGGCCATCAGCCCGGTGATCACCTCGGCCAGCGGCACGTCGTCGGGCACGGCCGGGATCGGCCCGTGCACCACCTCGTTCACCGTGGCCAGTGCGTCCCCCGCGTCGTAGGGCGGCCGGCCGGTCACCGCGGCGAACAGGGTGGCGCCCAGGCTCCACAGGTCGGCCGCGGTGGTCAGCTCGCCGCCTGCCGCCACCTCGGGCGCCATGTAGGCGGGGGTGCCCAGGACGAGTCCGCTGCTGGTCATGGTGACCTCGGACACGTTCCGGGAGATGCCGAAGTCGGTCAGCTTGACCTGCCCGTCCTCACCCACCAGCACGTTGCCCGGCTTGATGTCCCGGTGCGTGATCCCCCTCCGGTGGGCCAGGTCCAGCCCGGCCGCGATCGCATCCGCCACCACGGCAGCCTGCTCGGTGTTGAGCGGGCCGGCCCGGCCGGTGAGCTGCGCGAGACTCCGCCCGCGCAGCCACTCCATCACCACGAACGGTTCGACGCCCTCCTTGGCCACGTCGTAGACGGCGACCACGTTCGGGTGGGTCAGGGCGGCGATCGCGCGGGCCTCGCGCAGCGTGCGCTCGCGGGCGTCGCTGGCCTCGGCGTCCGGCATGCCGGCCGGCAGCTGTACCTCCTTGACCGCGACCTGCCGGTGCAGCACCTCGTCGTAGGCCAGCCACACCACACCCATCGAGCCCCGGCCGAGCACCCGGCGCAGCCGGTAGCGGCCGGCGATCAGCCGTTGGCTGGTCAGCGTCGGCTGCTCCGTCACGGCGGCCTCGGTTTCGGCGGGGGCGCCGGCGGCAGCGTCGGTGGGCGGCTGCTCGGTCACCCGACCATTGTGGCGGAGCCCACGAACGCCTCCATTTCGGTGGCGCGACGCGGCTCACATGCCACGTCGGTTACCCGTCACTAACATCGCAAGACATGACAACGCCGCCGGAGCAGCTGGCGCTCGCCACCGACTTTCCGACCGTCACCCGGCAGGAGTGGCGGGAGCTGGTGCGCGCGGTGCTGGTCAAGGCCGGTCGTGCCGCGGCCGAGACAGCAGCCGCGCCGGAAGAACTGCTGACCGCGACCACCTACGACGGCATCCGGATCGCGCCGCTCTACACGCCGGACGACACCGCGCCGGACGCGGGAGTGCCCGGCCTGCCGCCGTACACCAGAGCCGGCCGGCCGGAGGGCGGCACGATCACCGGCTGGGACGTGCGGGCCCACTACGCCGACACCGATCCGGCCGCCGTCAACGCCGCCGTGCTGGCCGACCTGGAGCACGGCGCCGCCTCGCTATGGCTGGCGGTCGGCGCCGCGGGCGTGCCGGTGGCCGCGCTGCCCGACGCCCTGACCGGCGTGCTGCTCGACCTGGCCCCGGTCACCCTGGACCCGGGCGCCGACTACGCGGCCGCCGCGAACGCACTGCTGACCCTGCACCAGCAGCGGGAGATCCCGGCCGACCAGGTCGGCGGCAGTCTCGGCGTCGACCCGATCGGTGTCACCGCGCGCACCGGGACGCCATGTGCCCTCGGCCCGGCGGCCTCACTGATCGCGGCCACCGCGCAGCGGTACCCGGCCCTGCGCGGCATGGTCGTCGACGGCCTGCCGTTCCACAGCGCGGGCGGCTCGGACTCGGACGAGTTGGGCTGTGCGCTGTCCGCGGGCGTCACCTACCTGCGGGCGCTCACCGACGCCGGGTTCGACGTCGACGCGGCGGCCGGCCAACTGGAGTTCCGCTACGCGATCGGCGCCGACCAGTTCCTCGGCATCGCGAAACTCCGTGCCGCGCGGCGATTGTGGGCCAGGGTCACCGAGGTCTGCGGGGTGTCGACGGCGGCGCGGGCGCAACGCCAGCACGCCGTCACCGCGCCCGCCATGCTGACCCGGCGCGACCCGTGGGTGAACATGCTGCGCACCACGGTGGCGTGCTTCGCCGCCGGTGTGGGCGGCGCCGACGCGGTGACCGTGACCCCGTTCGACTCGGCCATCGGGCGGTCGAACGACTTCGCCCGGCGGATCGCCAGGAACACCCAGACGATCCTGCTCGAGGAGTCCCACCTGGCCGGTGTGATCGACCCGGCCGGTGGTTCCTGGTACGTCGAGACGCTCACCGACCAACTCGCCCAGCGGGCGTGGACGATGTTCACCGACCTGGAACGGGCCGGCGGTGTCCTGGCCGCGCTGGAGTCCGGCGCGCTCGCCGAGCGGCTGGCGCAGACCCGGCGGGCGCGCGAGGCGAACGTCGCCACCCGGACCGACGCCATCACCGGCGTCAGCGAGTTCCCCAACCTGGCCGAACGCGACGTGCCCCGGCCCGCCGCCGTGCCCGAGCCGACCGGTGGCCTGCCGGTCTACCGCTACGCCGAACCGTTCGAGGCGCTGCGCGACCGGTCGGACTCCGTCCTGGCCGCCACCGGCCACCGGCCCACCGTGTTCCTGGCGACGCTCGGTCCGGTCGCGGCCCACACCGCGAGGGCTTCGTTTGCCGCGAACCTGTTGCAGGCTGGCGGAATCGAGACGCCGACAGGCCCTGTCGACGAGTTCGCCGCGAGTGGCGCGCGGGTGGCGTGCGTGTGCGGTACCGACCGCGCCTATGCCGACGAGGCCGCCGCCACGGTCGACGCGCTGCGGGCGGCGGGCGCGGCCCGGGTGCTGCTGGCCGGCGCGGAGGGCACCGCCGGCGCCGACGACTTCGTCCACCGCGGCTGCGACGCCGTCGCCGTACTGCACCGCACCTGGGAGGCTGTCCGATGACCGGCATTCCCGATTTCGCCGACGTGCCACTGAACGAGCCGGCGCCCGCCTCGGTCGACGACTGGCGACAGGCCGTCCGTGCACGCACCGGCAAGGACCCCGACGAGCTGGGCATGGACACGCCCGAGGGCATCGGCGTCCAGCCCCTCTACACCGAGCGGGACACCGCCGACCTGGACTTCCTGGGCACGTACCCCGGTCTGCCGCCCTACCTGCGGGGCCCGTACCCCACGATGTACGCCACCCAGCCGTGGACCGTCCGCCAGTACGCGGGTTTCTCCACCGCACAGGAGTCCAACGCGTTCTACCGGCGCAACCTGGCGGCGGGCCAGAAGGGCCTGTCGGTGGCGTTCGACCTGGCCACCCACCGCGGCTACGACTCCGACCACCCCAGGGTCGCCGGTGACGTCGGCATGGCCGGTGTCGCGATCGACTCGATCTACGACATGCGCCAGCTGTTCGACGGCATCCCGCTGGACCGGATGAGCGTGTCGATGACCATGAACGGCGCCGTCCTCCCGGTGCTGGCGCTGTACGTGGTGGCGGCCGAGGAACAGGGTGTCCCGCCGGAACAACTGGCCGGGACCATCCAGAACGACATCCTCAAGGAGTTCATGGTCCGCAACACCTACATCTACCCGCCGCGGCCGTCGATGCGGATCATCTCCGACATCTTCGCGTACACGTCGGAGCGGATGCCCAAGTTCAACTCGATCTCCATCTCCGGCTACCACATGCAGGAGGCCGGGGCCACCGCCGACCTGGAACTGGCCTACACGCTGGCCGACGGCGTCGAGTACGTCAGGGCCGGTCTGGGCGCCGGGCTGTCGGTGGACGCGTTCGCACCGCGGTTGTCGTTCTTCTGGGCCATCGGCATGAACTTCTTCATGGAGGTGGCCAAACTCCGCGCCGCCCGGCTGCTGTGGGCCAAGCTGGTCAAGCAGTTCGAGCCGCACAACGACCGGTCGCTGTCGCTGCGCACGCACTGCCAGACGTCCGGCTGGTCGCTCACCGCGCAGGACGTCTACAACAACGTCGTGCGCACCTGTGTGGAGGCGATGGCCGCCACCCAGGGCCACACCCAGTCGCTGCACACCAACGCGCTGGACGAGGCCCTCGCGCTGCCCACCGACTTCTCCGCCCGCATCGCGCGCAACACGCAACTGTTGCTGCAACTGGAATCCGGCACCACCAGGGTGATCGACCCGTGGGGCGGCAGCGCGTTCGTCGAGCGGCTCACCTACGACCTGGCGCGCCGCGCGTGGGGCCACATCACCGAGGTGGAACAGGCCGGCGGCATGGCCACCGCCATCGACGCCGGCATCCCCAAGCTGCGCATCGAGGAAGCGGCGGCCCGCACCCAGGCCAGGATCGACTCCGGCCGGCAGCCGGTGATCGGCGTCAACAAGTACCGGGTGGCCGACGACGAGCAGGTCGACGTGCTCAAGGTGGACAACGCGGGCGTGCGCACCCAGCAGGTGGAGAAGCTGCGCAGGCTGCGCGCCGAACGCGACCAGGCCGCCGTGGACGCGGCACTGGCCGCGCTGTCGGCCGCCGCCGAGGGCACGGGCAACCTGCTGGCGCTGTCCATCGACGCGGCACGGGCCAAGGCGACGGTCGGCGAGATCTCGTCCGCGCTGGAACGGGTGTGGGGCCGGCACTCCGGCCAGATCCGTACCATTTCCGGCGTGTACCGGCACGAGGTGGGCGAGACGCCGAACGTGGCGGCGGCCAGGAAGCTGGTGGCCGCGTTCGCCCAGGAGGAGGGCCGGCAGCCGCGCATCCTGGTGGCCAAGATGGGGCAGGACGGGCACGACAGGGGCCAGAAGGTGATCGCGACGGCGTTCGCCGACCTCGGTTTCGACGTCGACGTCGGCCCGCTGTTCCAGACGCCCGGCGAGGTGGCCCGACAGGCGGTCGAGGCGGATGTGCACGTCGTCGGCGTGAACTCGCTGGCCGCCGGGCACCTGACGCTGGTACCCGCGCTGCGTGCCGAACTGGCCGAACTCGGCCGGCCGGACATCATGATCGTGGTCGGCGGGGTGGTCCCGCCGCAGGACTACGAGGCACTGCGGGAAGCCGGTGCCAGCGCGATCTTCGGGCCGGGCACGGTGATCGCCGACGCGGCCGTCGACCTGGTGCGCGAACTGGGCGACCGGCGCGGGCTGAGCCTGTAGCACATGGCGGACAACGGCTACGCCGACGGTGTGCGGGCGAACGACAGGGCGGTGCTGGCCCGTGCCATCACGCTCGTCGAGTCGACGAGGGCGGATCACCGCCGACAGGCCCAGGCGTTGCTGGCCGAACTGCTGCCCTCGGCGGGCGGCGCCCACCGGATCGGCATCTCCGGTGTGCCCGGCGCAGGCAAGTCCACGTTCATCGACAAGTTCGGCACGATGCTCACCGATGCCGGGCATCGGGTTGCCGTGCTCGCCGTCGACCCGTCCTCCCACCGAACGGGTGGCAGCATCCTGGGTGACAAGACCCGGATGGCCCACCTGGCCGTCGACCCGGCCGCGTTCATCCGGCCCTCACCCACGTCAGGGACCCTCGGCGGGGTGGCCCGTGCCACGCGGGAGACGATGGTGCTGATGGAGGCTGCCGGATACGACATCGTGCTGGTCGAGACCGTCGGCGTCGGGCAGTCCGAGATCGCGGTGGCCAACATGGTCGATTGTTTTTGCTATCTGGCCCTGGCCAGGACCGGGGACTCGCTGCAGGGCATCAAGAAGGGCGTGCTGGAGCTGGCCGACGTGATCGCGGTGAACAAGGCGGACGGTGACCGGGAGCGGGAGGCGAAGTCGGCGGCCAGGGAGTTGGCGGGCGCGCTGCGGTTGCTGGAGCAGCCGTCGTCGCCGTGGACCACACCGGTGCTGACCTGCAGCGCGCTGACCGGTGACGGCCTGGACGAGATCTGGCGGCGGATCGGTGCCCATCGGTCCGCGATGACCGAGCACGGCGACTTCCACGAACGTCGCCGTCGTCAGCAGGTGGACTGGATGTGGACCATGGTCCGCGACACCCTGCTGAGCAACCTGCACGGCGACCCTGCGGTGCGCGACCTGGCACCGGACCTGGAGCAGCAGGTCAGAGCGGGCCGGCTGACGGCGACATCGGCGGCGGAGCGCATACTGACGGCGTTCCGGCCCGATCTGGACGGCACCCCGGACTGACGGTCTGACCAGGGAATCTGTCACCCAATTGGGCTTACCACCTTCAGGCGATAGGCGCACACTCGGTAACGTGGATGCCGAGGCTGTGCGGTAGCTCTGCGTGCCCAGGAGGCTGCGATGCGGATGTCCGTCCGAGTGACCCTCGGTGTGCTGCTGGCTGCCTTGCTGGGCGCGCTGATGGCGATCGGCATCACGGCCGGCCCGGCGACGGCGTCCCCACCGCCGGCAGCCGCCTCGGTGCGGCTGGCCACGGTTCACCCGGCCGGTCTCGCGGCGGCCGCGAAGGCCGCGTCGCCGACGACCCCGGTATCGGCGTCGCCCACGACCGACTTCAACAAGGGCCAGCAGGCGGCGGACGCGGCACTGGCCAAGCGGAAGCTCATCGTGGGCATCATCTGCGTGGTCCTGCTGGTCATCGTGTACCTGGGCCACCGAGCCAAGGGCAAGCACGTCCTGCGGGTGAAGAACCTGCAAAACGCCAAGAGCTGACCTGCCAGTCGCGATCACCAGCAGGCCGACCCGCGCCAGGTCGAGCAGCCACCGAACAGGCCGAATCCCGCCGCCGTGCGGTCACCCGGCACACCGAATCCCGCCGCCGTGCTGTCACCCAGCACGCCGAATCGCCGCCGTGCGGTCGCTGGGCAGACCGGCCGGGTGGTCATCTGGCAGACCGGCCGGGCGTTCACCGGGCAGGCCGGCTCGCCCGGCGGTCCGGCCTCCATCGAGCGGCCGCCCAGCCGCCGCCTGCGGCTATCGGGCGGGCTCTTCAGCGAGGCTGAACATTCTTCGCCGTTCGGCGCAGCGTCCGTACCGGCGGTCGGATGATCAGGTACGGGTGCGTGCCGGGGCCCTGACGTGCGGCAGGATGGTCGGCACAGGGAGACCGGCGTGTGGGCGTCCGCCTGGTGATCATGTGGCGGGAGCCGCGTCGGGACGTGGTCCGTGCGGTGTGCCGGCGGACAAGGTTTGAGGAGGACAGGCGTGACTGTGGTGGACGCGCGCCCGGACCTGCCGGACGGGGCGGGTTCCGTCGGTCCCGCCGCCGGAGTCGGCGTCAGCGGTACGGAGCGGACCGGTGGCGATGGCCGGCACGGAGTGCTACTCGCGCCCGATGGCATCAGTATGTCCGGCGTGGACGACCTGGGTGCCGGTCGTGGACCGTCCTGGTTGGACGGCTGGCTGGCCGCCAACATCGGCGACGTCGTGGCATGGCGCCGCCACGTCCACGCGCACCCGGAACTTTCTCGGCAGGAGTACGCTACCACGGATCTTCTCGCCGGCATCCTCCGCGCCGTCGGCCTCAAGCCCAGAGTGTTGCCGCACGGAACCGGCCTGATCTGCGACGTCGGCGAGGGCGACCGTGGTGTCGCGCTCCGCGCCGACCTGGATGCCCTGCCCATCACCGAAGCCACCGACCTCGACTTCAAGTCCACTGTGGACGGCGTCTGCCACGCGTGTGGACACGACATGCACACGGTCGCCTTGCTGGGCGCCGCACTGGCCATGGCCGCAGCGCCCGAGTTGCCCGGCCGGGTGCGGCTCATCTTCCAGCCGGCCGAGGAGGTCATGCCCGGCGGCGCGCTGGACGTGATCGAGGCCGGCGGACTGGACGGTGTCGACCGGATCTTCGGCCTGCACTGTGACCCCCGGCTCGAGGTCGGCCGCATCGGCAGCCGGGTCGGCCCGATCACCGCCGCCGCTGACCTGTTGGAACTTCGCCTGACGTCCCCCGGCGGCCACACCTCCCGGCCCCACCTGACCGCTGACCTGGTGCACGCCCTGGGCACGGTCATCACCGGCCTGCCGACCCTGCTGTCCCGCCGCGTCGACCCCCGCTCCGGCACTGTGCTGGTGTGGGGCGCGGTCCACGCCGGCGAAGCCGCCAACGCGGTCCCCCAGGACGGCGTCCTCCGTGGCACCCTGCGCACCAGCGACCCGGAGACCTGGGCCGAGCTCAAGCCCCTGGTGGCCGGCCTGGTCGAGTCGCTGCTGCTGCCCACCGGCGTCGGCTTCGACCTGGACCACCGCCGAGGCGTCCCGGTCGTGGTGAACGAGCCGGAGAGCACGGAGATCCTCCAGGCAGGCGTGGCGGCAGCCCTGGGCGAGGATGCCATGGCCGGCACCAAGCAGTCGTCCGGCGGCGAGGACTTCGGCTGGTACCTGGAACACGTCCCGGGCTCCTTCGCCCGGCTGGGCGTCTGGCCAGGCGAAGGCCCCATGGGCGACATCCACCGCCCAACCTTCACCGCCGACGAACGAGCCCTCCCGGTAGCCATCCGAGTGCTGGTCCACACGGCCCTGGCCGCCATCAGCTAACCCGGCCGACCTCACCTCCGCCGACGAAGCCGGCCCGACCCGGACCGTCGACGGCCTGACCAGCCACCAGCTACTCGGCTCTGCGAGCCGCAACGGCCGGCCGGCGCCGAGGCATCGCTACCGGAACCGGCGGCTCGGCCATCGACCCGCACGGCCCGGGCATGACCCAGGCCGCGCCTGTTGGTGGACGGCGATGCCAGTCGGCCGTTGGCTGGGCGCCCTGGCCGAGCCTCCTGCCGGATGGGCACTGATCGGGCCCGCCCAGCCGCGGGCCGCGCCCAGGCTGCGTGCCGCGGCGCCACCGGTCAGGCCGCCAGATCGAGCGCGACGCCGGTCGAACCGTGTGGCGGCTGGCGGCACCGGCCGAGCTGAGCAGCATGGCGAAGTGTCGTCGGGCACCCAGTCCGGCGGCGCCGAGCGAGGCCCGCCGGCACCGGCATGGCCGGCCGGGCGCGGTCAGGCCGCTTGGGTTCGGCTGGCCAGGGCGGCTCTCAGGCGGGTGACCAGGTCCGTGGGATCGGACAGGTCGTGGACGTCGCCCCGCAGGACGATCCAGCCCTGGGCCGCCAGGTAGTCGTTCGGCTTCACCCCCTCACCGGTTTCGTCGCATTCCAGCGCCACCTGCCACTCCGGCCACGCGAAGTCCAACCTCGCTCGCAACCGACCCGACCGGTCCCGCACCTCGTGCTGGTACACCGGCCCACCCACCCCACAGTCGGCCAGCACCAACACGAACGCGCTCTGCACCGCCGTCTCGGGCAGTCCGCTGGCCAGCCCCAACAATGCCGCCGCCCGTCTCGTCCCGCGCCGGTCGGGCCGACCCGCCAGCCGTTCCGCCACCTGCGTCACGAACTCGGCCGGATCGGAGGAGGGCACCTCCCGCATCGCCTGATCGGCACACGCCAACGCGGCCCGGCGCGGCGATGAGCACAGCACCTCTGCCACCGCCAGGTCGAGCGGCAGCACGCGCAACCCGTCCATCGTGATCACCTCCCGCTCGGGCACATCCCCCTGGTGCACGATCACACCCTGCCGGGATCGGAACCGGTGCACGTACGGCACCCGCACGTGCACCGGGAACCCGCCCACCGCCGTACATCCGTGCAGCGCAGCCGCGGTCGGCCCGACCACCACCCCGACACCGCCGGTCCACAGCAGCGCACCGGCACACCGGGTCCGCAGGTCCAGCACCCGTTCGGCGTCGAGCAGCACCCCGCGCCCGAATCCGATCAACCGCCCGGCCTCCACCGCCGTGCGCAGGCGGCCGTCGCCCAGACGTGCGCGGGCGTGCCGGTAGGTCATGGCGCCGTGTCGGCCGTCGAGGTCAAGAGTCGTGTTCATCGCCCACCGCCCTGTTGTCCGGAATGTCTCGGAGACCCAGACTTCCGGAAACAGCGATCGGGTGGGGCGGTGCGAGCAGGGCTGTGGACAACTACCCCGGTTGTGGATAACTCAGGGGCCGATACCGCCACAGGGCCGCTTGCGCAGGTTCTCCACGTAGTCCGCTGGTGCTCCGGCGGCCTCGGCTGCGTCGGCGACAACGCCCAGGTAGCGGGCCGATGGCAGGCCACCCTCGTAGGCGTCCAGCACGTACAGCCAGGCCAGCACCGATCCGTCCAGCGTCTGCACGCGCAACCGCAGCTTCTTGTGCAGGCCCAGTTCGGAGCCCTCCCACGTGTCCAGGCGTTCCTCGTCCTCGAAGGTCATGTCGTACAGCACGACGAAGACCTGCGACGACGCGTCCTCGACGATCGTGGCGAGCGCACCCTCCCAGGTGAGGTCCTCGGCACCGAACGTCAGACGCCAGCCGACGAGCCACCCGGTGCCCGCCATCGGCGAGTGGGGCGCTCGCTCCATCATCTGGGCCGGGTCCATGTTGGACCCGTACGCGGCGTACAGCGGCACCGGGACAGCCTAGCGACCCGGAGATCACCTGGCGGCGGCCAGCCCGAACCGGTGAAGTCCGCCCGGCCACGTACCGTGGTCGTCGCACATCACCGAACGGGGTACTGAGGAGACTGCGGCCGTGACACGGATCGTGATCATGGGGGGTGGCCCGGCCGGCTACGAGGCGGCGCTGGTCGCCGCCCAACACGGTGCCGACGTGACCATCGTCGAACCGGAGGGCCTCGGCGGGGCGTGCGTGCTCTACGACTGTGTGCCCTCGAAGACGTTCATCGCGTCGGCCGGCGCCCGTTCGGCGTTCCGCGATGCCGACGAACTGGGCATCCGCACCGGTAACTCCGAAGCCGACGTCGACCTGCCCGTGGTGCACGGGAGGGTCAGGGGACTGGCCCTGGCCCAGTCCGCCGACGTCCGTGCCCGTGTGCTGCGCGAGGGCATCCGGGTGATCAACGGCTACGCCCGCTTCTCCGACCCCACCCCCGGTCTGGCCCGCCACCAGGTCACGGTCACCACCAACACCGGCGAGACCGAGACCCTCACGGCGGACACCGTGCTGATCGCCACCGGCGCCACCCCGCGCATCCTCCCCGGCGCGGTGCCCGACGGCGAGCACGTCCTGACCTGGCGCCAGATCTACGACCTGCCGTCGCTGCCCGAACACCTGGTGGTGATCGGTTCCGGCGTGACCGGTGCCGAGTTCGCCTCCGCGTACACCGAGATGGGTGTCGACGTGACCCTGGTGTCCAGCCGCGACCGGGTGCTGCCGCACGAGGACGCGGACGCCGCCGCCGTACTGGAGGACGTGTTCGCCGAGCGCGGAACGACGCTGGTCAAGCACGCCCGCGCGGAAACCGTGACGGCCAAGAGTGACGGCGTCGTCGTGCACCTGGTGGACGGCCGGATGATCGAGGCCAGCCACGCCCTGATGACCGTCGGCTCGGTGCCCAACACCACCGACATCGGGCTGGACAAGGTCGGCATCGAGACCGGTCCCGGCGGTTTCATCTCGGTGGACCGCGTGTCCCGCACCAGCGTGTCCGGCATCTACGCGGCCGGCGACTGCACCGGTCTGCTGATGCTCGCGTCGGTCGCGCAGATGCAGGGCCGGATCGCCATGTGGCACTCGCTGGGCGAGGGCGTGGCGCCGATCAAGCTGAAGACCGTCGCGGCCAACGTGTTCACCCATCCGGAGATCGCCAATGTCGGCATCAGCCAGCACTCCATCGACTCCGGCGAGGTGCCCGCCCGCACGGTGATGTTGCCGCTGACCACCAACGCCAGGGCGAAGATGGAGGGGCTGCACCGCGGTTTCGTGAAGCTGTTCTGCCGTCCTGCGACGGGCGTCGTGATCGGCGGCGTGGTGGTCGCGCCGAACGCCAGCGAGCTGATCCTGCCGATCGCGCTGGCCGTGCAGAACCAGCTCACCGTCGAGCATCTGGCCCTGACGTTCTCCGTCTACCCGTCGCTGTCGGGCTCGATCACCGAGGCCGGTCGCCAGCTGATGCGGCACGACGACCTGGACTGACCGCCTTCACTCCATCGGGTACGTGTCGCGCGCTGCCGGCGGTCACCCGGGTTGCGAGCATGTGCCGATGCGGGTGCGCGCGATCGTCGTGATCTGTTCGGTGCTGGTGACGGTCGCCGCATGCGGCACGACCACACCAACCAGCCAACCGGCACCGACGACAAGGACGGCGACAGCAACGGCGCCGACCACCACGCGACCGACGACCACGACAACGGCTCCGCCGACGACCTCCACCGGCGCCACGACCGCGTCGGCGTTCCGCGTCGACCTGACCGTCCAACGGTCGGGACTCGGCCTGCTCGCCGTCACCAACGCGGCGAAGCACCCGGTCGCCGTCCAGGGCTGGCCGACGCTGCGGTTCTACAATTCCGCGGACGAGTCGCTCGCCGTGCCGGTCCGGAAGGTCGACATCCCCGGCGCCGGGCCGAAGATCACCATCGGGCCGGGGGAGACCGCGTTCGCCGGTGTGCGGTGGACGGTCGGCGACAAGGCCGACCCGAAGACCTTCGTCGCCACCACGCTCCGGCTCACCCCGCCGGGCGGTTCGCACCCGGTCACGGTGAACGTCATCGGGATGGACGGCCAGATCGCCGAGTTCCCCGAACTCGACCTGACGACGGCGGAGATCGGCACGTTGCAGCCGTCCTCACAAGGCGTCTTGGTGTTCTGAGTCGACCGGCGAACGGTCGACTCATCGTTCGACAATGTCGGCTTCGCCGATCCACGGGCAGCCGGCATCGCGGGTAGCGTGAGGCCGGGTCGTTCAGCAAGGGAGGCGATTCGTGGTCAATCAGAAGCCGGCAACGGCGCACCCGACGGGCCCGCCGCCCGGTGTCTTCGGTGCGCGGCTCGGCGTCGCCGACCGCGAGGAAGCTTGGCAGCGGCTCAGTTCCGAACAGTTCGACGTGGTCGTCATCGGCGGCGGCGTCGTCGGCGTCGGAACGGCACTGGACGCGGCCACCCGGGGCCTACGCGTGGCGTTGGTGGAGGCCCGCGACTTCGCCGCCGGCACCTCCAGCAGGTCCAGCAAGCTGTTCCACGGTGGCCTGCGCTACCTGGAGCAGTTGGAGTTCGGGCTGGTCAGGGAGGCCCTGCATGAGCGGGAGCTGATGCTCACCCGCCTCGCGCCACACCTGGTCAAGCCCGTGAGCTTCCTGTACCCGCTCAAGCACCGCTTCTGGGAGCGCCCGTACACGGCGTCCGGCCTGCTGCTGTACGACACCATGGGCGGCTCCCGCTCCGTGCCCGGCCAGAAGCACCTGACCAGGGCAGGCGCACTGCGGATGTTCCCCGCACTCAAGCGTGGCGCCCTGATCGGCGGTGTCCGCTACTACGACGCCCAGGCCGACGACGCCCGGCACACTCTCACCGTCGCCAGGACCGCCGCCCACTATGGTGCCGTGGTTCGCACGTCCACCCAGGTCACCGGGTTCGTCAAGGAATCCGACCGGGTGTCCGGCGTGCGCATCCGCGACGTCGAGGACGGCCGGGACACTGAGGTGCTGGCCGGCGCGGTGATCAACTGCACCGGCGTGTGGACCGACGACATGCAGCAACTGTCCGGCAGTCGCGGCCGGTTCCGGGTGCGGGCCAGCAAGGGCGTGCACATCGTGGTGCCGCGCGACCGGATCGTCGCCGAGTCCGGCCTGATCCTGCGCACCGAGAAGTCCGTCCTGTTCGTGATCCCGTGGCGCAACCACTGGATCATCGGCACCACGGACACCGACTGGCAACTGGACCTGGCGCACCCCGCCGCGACCAGGGGCGACATCGACTACCTGCTCGACCACGTCAACTCCGTGCTCGCCACACCGCTGACCCACGACGACATCCAGGGCGTCTACGCCGGACTGCGCCCGCTGCTGGCCGGGGAGAGCGAGGAGTCCTCGAAGCTGTCCCGGGAGCATGCCGTCGCACGGGTGTCACCCGGACTGGTGGCGATCGCGGGCGGCAAGTACACGACGTATCGGGTGATGGCGGCGGACGCCGTCAACGCGGCCGGTGCCGAGCTGTCCGGACGGTTGCAGTCGTCGATCACCGACAAGGTCCCGCTGCTGGGCGCCGACGGCTACCACGCCCTGGTGAACCAGGCCGACCAGTTGGGCGCCCGCTACGGCCTGCACCCCTACCGGATCCGGCACCTGCTGGACCGCTACGGCTCGATGATCCACGAGGTGCTGGGCCAGGCCGAGAGCGATCCCGAACTGCTCAAGCCGATCCCGGCGGCGCCTGACTACCTGCAGGTCGAGGTGGTCTACGGGGCCAGCCACGAGGGTGCGCTGCACCTGGAGGACGTGCTCACCCGGCGGACCAGGATCTCCATCGAGTACCCGCACCGCGGCGTGGACTGCGCCGAGGCGGTGGCGAAGCTGATGGGCAGGATGCTCGGGTGGGATGACGCGACGGTGACCACCGAGGTCAAGACGTACACGGCGCGGGTGCAGGCGGAGCGGGACTCGCAGAACGAGCCGGACGACTCGGCCGCCGACGCGCGCCGCCGCGAGGCACCGGAGATCCGCCACCAGGTCGCGCCGAGCTGATCCTCAGCGTTCGTCGGCCGCGGTGGTGGTCACGTCGTCGAGCAGGTCGGACAGTTGCCGCGTCAGCAGGCGGTTGTCGGCCGGTGAGACGGTGCTCCACGCCGAGCCGTCCTCGGCCGTGGTGCGCTGCTGCATGTACCGGCCGCCGGTCGTGTCGAAGAAGCCGACGACGTGCCGGGCCCGGCGGCGGTGCCCCCACCGGGTGCGGGCCGACGCGCCGAACTGGCCCTGCCGCTGCACACCCGTCACCATCGTGCGCAGCACCCCAGCATCCCGAACAGCCAGACCGTTGCGGCACAGGGCGAGTTCGAATGCCTCGGGCGACCCGGCGCCGGCGGCGGCCGCGTCCAGCACGGCACTCGGCACGGTGATCGACTCGCCCGGCCCGGCATCCACCACGGGCAGCCCGGACAGCGCCTGACCGGCCAGCCCGGTGACCGGCGCCTCGGACAGCATCAGGCCCCGTTTGGACAGCAACGCGAACACCGCGTCGTCCCCGCTGACCGCCACCAGCAGCCGCACACCTCGGGTCGCGCCGAACCGGCCGTCGATCTCCCGGTCCGGTTTTTCCAGCAGCCGCAACAGATGCGCGAGCCGCGGATCGACGGACAGCCGCTCGCCCAGCCCGCGCTCCGCCAGTGACTGCCACACGTCCGCGGTCAGCTGCCGGCGTTCGGTGAACGTCGTGCCCGGCGACGTGACGTGCAGGACGAGCGGCATGTCGACCAGTTGGAGATGCTCCCACAGCACGTCGAACTCGAGCGCAGAGATGGTGATCGGAGCAGCGCCGAGATCCGGGCCCAGCACGTCCGTCACCGGTGTCTCGGGCTTTCGCCGATCACCGGTGGGGTGTACGACCTCGGGTCGCCGTAGATGTCGTCGGCCTCGATCAGGTACTTCGACTCGTGGACGTCGTCCAGGTCGTCATCGTCGTCGGCGCGGCGGGCGGCCGGCACGAGGGCACCGCCGGAGAACCGGGACCCGGAGTCGTGGTCTCTGTTGGCCGGGATGGCCGGGGTCGGTGTCTCCACCGGGTCGGCCGACGGTGCCGTCGGCTCGTACGACGACGGTGCGGTACCGGGCCCGTCCGGTTCCGGTGTCCCGGGTCGTGCGGTCGGGGTAGCACTTTCGGGCGGCGCGGTGCCGCTGGGCGCGGCACCGCTCGGCGCCGTGGTGCCACCGCTGGGCTCGGTGCTCATGGGGGATGTGGACCCGCCCGCCGTGACACCGGTGCCGGGACCGGCTTCGGTGACCGAACCGGCCTGTTCGGTGCCTTCGACGACGGCCGATTCGTCCGCTGGCGCCTGGGCCTGCGTGGTCCGGCGCGACATGGGCTCCTCGGTCTCGGCGGGCGCCGGCGACGTGCCGAACGAGGGACGGGAGGTCGAACCGGGCGCGTCGGGTGACTCGACCGGTGTGCGGACCACCGGTCCGGTGATCGGCGTGGTGTCCACAACCAGGCTCGGCGGTTCACCGAAGTCGCCGAGCGTGCTGGTGTTGTCATCGGTGGCGGCCTCGTACTGGGCCATCACCAGGTACGCCTGCTGTTCGGCAACCTGGTTGGCCATTTCGGCAACCTCGTAGTCGATCTGCGCCGACAGGAGCTGTCCGATCTGGCCGGGCTGCTGCGGGACGGGCACCGGTGCCGGCATGGCGACCCTGGCCTTGCCGAGCAGGTCGCCCTGCAGTTCGGTGCTGATGCGCATCACGTCGGCGGCCGTGGACGCCTGCTGGGCCCACTCGCCGAGCGGCCCGAGCGCGTCGCGGGCGGCGTCACCGGCGGTGCCGGCCCAGGTGGCACCGGAGCCGCGCACGCCCGCGTTGAGTTCCTGCTGGATGTCGGTCAGGGCGCCCGCGAGCTCCGACCACTGGTCGGCGACGCCACCGGACGCGGCGGCTCCCGGACCGGAGTGCAGCATGTCGTAGATCTCCTGGTGGCTGTAGCCCTGCCACCGGTTGCCGCGCGACCCGCCGTCCTGACCCACGGTGGTCTCAGCCGCCCTGGGCGCCGAAGGACGCGGTGTTGTCGGACTCGACGATCTCGTACTCCTCGGCGACCTGGGTCAACGCGTCCGACGCGGACTTCAGTTGTCGTTGGTATGCGCGCAGCGTGTTGAGCGCGGAGTCGGCGGCGTCGATCGAGTGGTTGTTGAAGTCGGTGGCCGCGTTCCCACTGACCGGGTCGCCGGCCCACGGGCTGACCCGGATGCCGCTCATCGCCATGTCGATCTGCACGTCCAGCTTGGCCAACGCCTGGTCGAACACCTTGCGCAGGTGTGGGATGGAGTCGCGGTCGACCCGCAGCGTCGCACGGCCGGTGCTGCTGGGCGGCACGGCGACCTCCTGACGTGGGCGGGTTGCGTCCACTCTAGCCACCGGCTGTGCGGGCTTCATGTATCCGCGGGCAACACAACTCGGGTGGACGAACCGTTGCCGGAGCGGTCACCGACCGTACGGTCAGCCGCGAGCCTTGAGACTGGTCACCGCTGCCTCGGCGACCCGCTGCGCGCCGAGGCACAGGGTGTTCTGCGGGATGGGCGGCGTGTTGCCGCCGTCCCGGAAACCGATGTCGAGGAACTGGTCCTGACCGGTGTCCACCTCGACGTTGCATGCGTCGTCCAACCCCGGCGTGCGCACGACCAGCCCCGGCCAACCGGCGACCGACACCTGCGTGGTCCGCACCTGCGCCTCGTCGCTCAGCCAGACGTCCACGCCCATGTCGACAACCAGCGCGAGCCGGGCGACGGTACCGCTGGCGCTGCCCCGGATGGTGCAGGCGCGGGCCTTGTCGAAGGCGACGTCGGTGTAGGGCGTGGGGGTGGAGTCGAGGCTCAGGTCGGCGCGCTGGGACTGGGTGAGGATGGTGCAGGGGTCGAGGCCGTCCAGCCGCAGGCTGCTCGGTCGTGGCGGGAGGGTTGGTGTGGTCGAGGTGGTGAGCGGCGCGATGACGTGCGGGGCGGGCGTGGCCGTGCCGGGCTCGTTGGCGGTGAAGATCGGGCCCCTGGTGGAGGTGGCGAGGGCGACGCCGACGACAGCGACCAGCGCCATGCCGATCGCCGCGAGAAGACGGCCCAGACGTGGGCTCCGCACCCACGTACCGTAGCGGCCCCACCACCCAACCAAAACCACGGCGGCGCATCGGCGCTCCGCAGGGGATGGGCGGTGGGCGTTGTGCTGACCGATCTCGGCGAGTCGTCCCATGGGCGGCCGACACGCTGGGGAGCGGCTTGGTGGTGGTGGGGTGGCGCGTGTGTCGTCCGTTGGCTGGACGGCTCGCCCGGGGTTTGGGGGTGCGGCGGTGGGTGCGTCGTCCGCCGAATAGTCGACACGCACGGCTGGGTCGCTGGGGTGCGTAGTGATTTCGTGTCGGCCATTCAGTGGTCGACACGCCGGGCGAGGGCTTGGCGGTGCGCGTGTCGTCCATCGGGCGGACTACACGCCAGAGATGGGTGCGGGGCCGGTGAGTCGTGCACTGGGTGGACACACCGGGTGTCGTCCGCTGGGTGGCCGACACCCGGGTCGGTAGGTGCGGGGCCGGGTGTGTCGACCATCGAGTGGTCGACATGGTCCGATCGTCGCGGAATGGCGCGCGCGTGTCGTTCTTGGGAGGTCGACTCGTGCCCAGCAGAACGGGTCAGGTGGTCATGGTGAGCGTGTGGAGGACCAGGCCGTCTCGGGTGCCCTTGTGGGTGAAGCCGCACTTCCGGGCCACCCGGTACGACGCCTGGTTGTCGGGCGCATGCAGGTAGTCGACCTGCTGCACCGACAGCGCACCGGCACCAAACCGGAGCGCCGCTCCAAGAGCCGTCACGGCCACCCCGCGCCCCCGCCACTCCGGCGCCACCCAACACCCGGCCTCGGCCACCCGCCAATCCGACTCCAGCCGAATCAGATCCACCTCACCCAACAAACCGCCGGTAGCCGGCAACGCCACCGCCCACGAACACCGCTCCCCAGAAGCCCACTCATCCGCCCGCGACGCCACATACTCGGTAGCCTCGGCGAGGCTCGAAATCCGCCACCGCGTCACCCACCGACGCAACTCGACATCGGCGAACGCGTCCAACAGCGATGGCCGGTCGTCCACCCGATCGTCCGCACGCAACTGCCGCAGGTAATACGCACCCGCGTTGATCTCGACGGGCTCCACCGCTGTCCGGTCACCAGTACCGCTGCCGCCGGATCTGCCGCCGCTCGTCGCGGTACCGATCCCGCGTGATCCGCTTCTGGTGCTTCCTGTCGTCGCCCCACAGCGCGCCGCCGAACACCGCGACCGCCGCCGGGATGAGGAACACGAACCACAGGTGGGTGCCGAAGTACAAGGCGACCGCGAGTATGCCGGCCAACGGCACCGCCGCCGCTGCCAGCCGGTGCCGCAGTGCCACCTGCATGCCCTGACCGACAGGCGCGGGCGCGGCAGCAGGCGGCGGAGCGGCAGGAACGGCAGAGGGATTGCCGAACGTGGGATGCGGCCCCGGCAGGTCCGTGAACAGGGCGTTCAGCTCGCCCCGCGTCTTGGCTGCGGACACCCGAGCGGTCCGGTCCCCGTACTCGTCGATATCCAGCCGGCCTGCGCTCATGTGCTCACCGAGCGCGGCCAGCGCTGACTCCCGTTCGGTATCACCGATCCGGATCTGGGAAGGCTGCAGGTCGGCCACACCCTGATGGTACGGCGTATCCGTCGTGGACAGCCGTGACATCTGGCCTATGAGCGCCAGGCCACCGGATGACTACCCTCAGTCCTTGATCTCCAGCAGAACCGAACCCTGCGTCACCGCGTCGCCCGGCGCCACCGCCAGCGCGGTCACGGTCCCGGACTTGTGCGCGGTCACCGGGTTCTCCATCTTCATGGCCTCCAGGACCACGACCAACTCGCCGGCCGCCACTTGCTGGCCGTCGGCCACGGCGACCTTCACGATCGTCCCCTGCATCGGCGCCGCCACCGCGTCACCGGACACGGCCGCCGCCGACCTGCCGCCGGACCGCTTGCGCGGCTTCGCCTTGGCGGCCACGCCGCCGCCACCGCCGGCCAGCGCCAGGTCACCGGGCAGCGACACCTCCAGCCGCCTGCCGCCGACCTCGACCACGACGGTCTGCCGAGGCTGCTCGTCGTCCGCGTCGTCGGCGTTCTCGAACGGCGGGATGGTGTTGTCGAACTCGGTCTCGATCCACCGGGTGTGCACGCGGAAGCCGTTGTCGTCGCCGACGAACGCCGGGTCGCGCACCACGGCGCGGTGGAACGGCAGCACCGTCGCCATGCCGGTCACGACCAGTTCGTCCAACGCCCGGCGGGCCCGCTGCAACGCCTGCGTGCGGTCCTCGCCGACCACGATCACCTTGGCCAGCAACGAGTCGAACGCGCCACCGATGACACTGCCCGACTCGACGCCCGAGTCCACCCGCACGCCGGGCCCCTCCGGCGCCACCCACGACGTCACCACACCGGGTGCCGGCAGGAAGTTGCGCCCGGCGTCCTCGCCGTTGATCCGGAACTCGATCGCGTGGCCGCGCGGGGCCGGATCCTCGGTGAACCGCAGCGGCTCGCCCGCCGCGATGCGGAACTGTTCGCGCACCAGGTCGATACCGGCGGTCTCCTCGCTGACCGGGTGCTCGACCTGCAGTCGCGTGTTGACCTCAAGGAACGATATCGTCCCGTCGAGGCCGACCAGGTACTCCACGGTGCCGGCGCCGGAGTAGTGCGCCTCGGCGCAGATCGCCTTGGCGGAAGCGTGGATGGCGGTCCGCTGCTCGTCGGACAGGAACGGCGCCGGAGCCTCCTCGACCAACTTCTGGTGCCGCCGCTGCAACGAGCAGTCGCGAGTCCCGACCACGATCACGTTGCCGTGCTTGTCGGCCAGCACCTGCGCCTCGACGTGCCGGGGCTTGTCCAGGTACCGCTCGACGAAGCACTCGCCGCGACCGAACGCGGCCACCGCCTCGCGGACCGCCGACTCGAACAGGTCGGGGATCTCCTCGCGGGTCCTGGCCACCTTCAGACCACGCCCGCCGCCGCCGAACGCCGCCTTGATGGCCACCGGCAGGCCGTGCTCGTCGGCGAACGCGATGATCTCGTCCGGCCCGGCGACCGGTTCCGACGTGCCCGGCACCAGTGGCGCGCCGGCACGGGTGGCGATGTGCCGTGCGGTGACCTTGTCGCCGAGGTCGCGGATGGCCTGCGGGTCGGGGCCGATCCAGATCAGGCCGGCGTCGATCACGGCCTGTGCGAACTCGGCGTTCTCGGAGAGGAAGCCGTAGCCGGGGTGCACCGAGTCGGCGCCTGCCCGCTTCGCGACGTCCAGCAGCTTGTCGATGGCCAGGTAGCTGTCACCCGGCGTGCTGCCGTCCAGCCCGAACGCCTCGTCGGCCATGCGCACGAACGGCGCGTCCCGATCGGGATCGGCGTAGACGGCGACGCTGGCCAGGCCGGCGTCCCGGCAGGCGCGGATCACCCGAACAGCGATCTCACCGCGGTTCGCGACCAGCACCTTGCGCAATGTCGCCCGCACCCCACTCGACACGCCAACCTCCTCGACACCGGCACGACCCACCCGGTACGCGCCGGGGCTTTCCGGCAGTTTACGGACTGCTGGACCAGCGGGACCGAGAGCATGCTCACCGATCCGAACCCAGCCGCGATCGTCTCTCGGGACCGTCCGCCCCGGCTACTCCGTCGTGGCTGTCGTCACGGTCCACA
Source organism: Pseudonocardiaceae bacterium (assembly GCA_036491115.1). GTDB lineage: Bacteria > Actinomycetota > Actinomycetes > Mycobacteriales > Pseudonocardiaceae > DATEPR01. The sequence goes on along the minus strand of DASXCQ010000038.1, from coordinate 49,644 downwards.
GGTCGACGACGCTCACCCCGACCTCGCCCAGCAGCCGTCGGGTCAGGGGCAGGCTGATGCCGATCACGCTGGACGGATCGCCGTCGATCCCGTCGATGAACCAGGCGCCGAGCCCGTCGATGGTGAACGCGCCGGCCACCGCGAGCGGCTCGCCGCTGGCGACGTATGCCGCAAGCTCGCGGTCGGTCGGCCGGCCGAAGCGCACCTCGGTGGTCTCCACGCCGGCCGCCCGCCGGGTGACCTGCCCGTCGGTGACGACCAGTACGGCGTGCCCGGTGAGCAGCGTGCCGGTGGTGCCGGCCATCACGGCCCATCGCTGTGTCGCCCGGTCCGCGGTGCCCGGCTTGCCGACCAACTCCGGACCGTCCGGGCCGGTCAGGAACAGCATCGAGTCGCACCCGACGACGACGGCGTCCTGGCTGAGTGTGTCCGCGACCGCCTGGGCCTTGGCATCGGCCAAGGCGGCAACGGTGTCGGCAGGCGTCGGGCCGGTCAGCGCGGCCGCCACCGCGTCCTCGTCCACACCGGACACGACCACCACGGGTTCCACCCCGGCGGCCCGCAGTCTGGCCAAGCGGGCGGGCGAGGCGGACGCGAGTACGAACCGCACGGCCGGCAGACTACGGCGGCCGTCCCGGGGAACGGCCGCCGGGACGATCTCACGCCGGTCCGGCGACCACGACCTCCTCCTGGCGCGGCGGCGCGGCGTCCTCCGCCGGGCGCTTCGGGCGCCGGGCGATGACGAGGCACGCGATGACACCCAGCGCCAGCACGGCGGCCGGCAGGATCATCGTGACCCGGGCCGCGTCGGTGAAGCCGTGCTGGAAGGTGCTCGCGCCCAGCGCACACACCCGACCGGCGACCGACTGCGGCACGCCGGCGGGCAGTTGGCATCCACCACCACCGCCGGCCTCGGTGGCCGACCCGGCCGCGGCGGCCATGGCGTCGATGAACTGGGGCCGGAACGCCGCCGGCAGTTGGGCCGCGGCGGTCACGGCGGCGGCGTGCATCGACACGACCAGCCTGGCCTGCAGCAACACGCCGATGGCCGCACTGCCCAGCACGCCGCCGACCTGTCGGGTGGTGTTGAAGACGCCGGACGCGGCACCCATCTGCCGCAGCGCCACCGTGCTGGTGGCGAGATTGGCCAGCGGCGAGAACACGCAACCGATGCCCAGGCCGCAGACGATCAGGGCCGGCACCAGTTTCCAGGCGCTGATGCCGACCTCGACGGTCAGCGCCAGCCACACCACGCCCGCGGTGAGCGCGGCGAACCCGAACATCGCCACGAACTTGCCGGACAGCTTGTCCGACAGCCGCCCGGCGAACGGCGCCACCACACCCGACACCAGCGACATCGGCAGCGTGGTCAGACCGGACAGCACCGGGCTCAGGCCGAGCACCGACTGCAGGAAGATCACCACGGGCAGGAACATGCCGGTGATGGCGAAGCCGATGCACACGTTGGCCAGGTTGGTGGACGAGAACGTGCGGTTGCCGAACAGTGACAACGGCAGCAGTGGCTCGTTCCGGTTGATCCGTTGCCACACCACGAACGCGATCAGCAGCACCACGCCCGCCGCGATGATCTCCGGGATGCCGATGGCCCCCCACACCTTGCCCCAGTCGTACTGCTGCCCGTTCTGCACGCCGAACACGATGGCCAGCAGGCCGAGGCTGAACAGGACCGTGCCGAGCACGTCGAACTTGTGCTGGTTGCGCTGTTGCTTGCCGGGCACGAACAGGATCGCCAGCACCAGGCCGATCGCGCCGATCGGCACGTTCACCATGAAGATCCACTGCCAGCCCAGGTTGTCCACCAGCACGCCGCCCAGCAGCGGGCCGGCGATGGTGGCGACACCGGCGACGGCACCCCACATGCCCATCGGTGCGCCGCGGCGGGCCGGCGGGAACATCGCGGTGATGAACGCCATGGTCTGCGGTGCCATCGCGGCGGCACCCAGGCCCTGCACCGCGCGCGCGGCGATCAGCAGGCCGGGAGTGCCGGCCAGACCGCAGGACAGCGACGCCAGCGTGAACACGACCAGACCGGTGATGAACATCGGCTTGCGGCCGAGCCGGTCACCGAGCCTGCCAGCCAGCAGCAGTGGCACGGCGTAGGTGAGCAGGTAGACGCTGTTCACCCAGATGATCTGGTTGAGGGTGGCGTGCAGGTTGCTGCGCAGCATCGCCGGGATCGCCACGTTGACGATCGTGGTGTCCAACATGATCATGAAGAATCCGATGGACAGCGCTCCCAGTGCCACCCACGGGTTGACCTGCCTGCGGCCGACGGTCACCGTCGGTATCTCGGTCATCGTGTCTTCCTCTGCTCGTTCACCAGGCTCAGCCGTGGTGGGTCGTCCGTGGCGGTGCAACCGGAGTCCCCGCCGACCGGCCAGGGCAGCCGCTCGGTCTCCAGTCGCTCGACGAGGTCTCGGGTCCAGGCCAGTTCGGCTTCCCTCAGCCGCAGTTTCAGGTCGACGTCGACCCAGTACAACTCGGGAACGGCCTGTTCGGTGAGCCGCGTGCGGTAGACGCGGTCCGCGGCGGCGGCGGCCTCCAGCGCGATGGCGCGCTTGCGCAGCTGGGCGAGGGCGTCGGCCCGGTCCAGCGTGTGCAACAGGGCGATGGCCAGCGCGTAGAGCGGGTACTCGGTGGCCGGGCGGGCGATGATGTCGCGCACGCGGATGGTGTAGGCGTCGCGCCCGGCCTGGGTCAGGCAGTACGTCGTGCGTTCCGGCCGCCTGCCCTCCCTGGTGGTCTCGACCGCCTCGATCAGGCCGTCACCGGCCAACCGGTCGATGGCGTGGTAGAGCGAGCCGACGGTGACCTTGAGCAGCCGCCACGTCTCGCGTTCCTGCATGGTCTGGCTCAGGTCGTACGGGTGTCGCGGTCCCTCGTGCAGCAGTTCCATCACGGCGAGGGCGATCGGTGTCAGCGCGACGCGCGATGCCATTGGCGTGAGCTCCCGACTGATCATTCCTTGGTTAATATTCCACGTGGAATATACAGCCCTGGAGTGATCGGTCAAGGCCGTGTGATGTCGTCAGTGCGGCAGGCCGGACGCCCGCCAGGCGTCCGGACCCGACGGCAACGGCTGGCGGACCAGCGCCGACCGGTCCGCCCACCGCGACCGGGGCGTCTGCCGGCGCGCGGCCGGCGGTGCCGACGCGATGCCGGCCACCACCGCGGTGAGCGCGGCCAGCTCGTCGTCGTCCGGCCTGCCGCTGACCACCCGGAGCAGCGGCCGATCCTGGTCGGTCATCGTGATGCCTCCGGTGGTCTACAGCGGAATGTTGCCGTGCTTCTTGGGCGGCAGCGTCCGGCGCTTGTCCCGCAGCATGGCCAGTGACCGGGCCACGTAGCCACGGGTGTACGAGGGCGGGACCACCGAGTCCACATAGCCGCGCTCCGCCGCCATGTACGGGTTGAGCAGCATGTCCTCGTACTCCTGGTCCAGCTTGGCGCGCAACGCGTTCACGTCCTCACCGCGCTCCGCGGCCGCGGCCAGCGTCCTGCGGTGCACGATGTTGGACGCACCGGACGCGCCCATCACCGCGATTTGCGCGGTCGGCCACGCCAGGTTCACGTCGGCCCCCAGGTGCTTGGATCCCATCACGTCGTACGCGCCGCCGTACGCCTTGCGGGTGATCACCGTGACCAGTGGCACGCTCGCCTCGGCGTAGGCGTAGATCAGCTTGGCGCCGCGCCGGATGATGCCGTTCCACTCCTGGTCGGTGCCCGGCAGGAAGCCCGGCACGTCCACGAAGGTCAGCACCGGCACGTTGAACGCGTCGCAGGTGCGCACGAACCGGGCGGCCTTCTCGGACGCGTTGATGTCCAGGCAGCCGGCGAACTGGGTCGGCTGGTTGGCCACGACACCGACGCTGTGCCCGTCCACCCGGCCGAACCCGACCACGATGTTGGGCGCGTACAGCTGCTGCACCTCGAGGAACTCGCCGTCGTCCAGGACGCGGGTGATCACCTCGTGCATGTCGTAGGGCTGGTTGGCCGAGTCGGGGATGAGGGTGTCCAGCTCCCGGTCGAAGTCGGTGATGCCGTCGGCGATCGAGCCGGTCACGCCGTCCGCGTCGCCGTTGAACACCGGCGGCTCGGACAGGTTGTTGGACGGTAGGAAGGACAGCAGCTCCTTGACATAGGAGATCGCGTCCTCCTCGTCGGCGCCGAGGTAGTGGGCGTTGCCGGACTTGGTGTTGTGCGTCCGCGCGCCACCGAGGTCCTCGAACGACACCTCCTCGCCGGTCACCGTCTTCACCACGTCAGGGCCGGTGATGAACATCTGCGAGGTCTTGTCGACCATCACCACGAAGTCGGTCAGCGCGGGCGAGTACACGTGACCGCCGGCGTTGGCGCCCATGATCAGCGAGATCTGCGGGATCACGCCGGACGCGACCGTGTTGCGCCGGAAGATCTCGCCGTACAGGCCGAGCGACACCACGCCCTCCTGAATGCGTGCGCCACCGCCCTCGTTGATCCCGATGATCGGGCGGCCCGTGGTGAGCGCCAGGTCCATCACCTTGACGATCTTCTCGCCGTACACCTCGCCCAGCGAACCGCCGAACACCGTGACGTCCTGGCTGAACACGCACACCGCGCGGCCGTCCACAGTGCCGTACCCGGTCACCACGCCGTCGCCGTACGGGCGGTTGCGCTCCTGGCCGAAATTGGTCGACCGGTGCCGGGCCAGCTCGTCGAGCTCCACGAATGAACCAGGGTCGAGCAACATGTCGATTCGCTCGCGCGCCGTCTTCTTGCCCCTGGCGTGCTGGCGTTCGACCGCCCGCGCCGAGCCCGCGTGCACGGCCTCGTCGTTGCGCTGGTACAGATCGGCCAGCTTGCCGGCCGTGGTGTGGACGTCAGGCTGGTCCGCTGGTTCGTCGGAGGGCCCGCCGATGGGCACGGTGGCGCTGCTCATGACCGGTCAGCCTAGCCAGGCACAGCCCGTGGGCAGCCGCGGGCGTTGCCGACGTCACGGCGACACTTGACCTCCAGCGGACTGGAGGTCGCAGGGTGTACCTGCCCGCCACCGCCGGACCGTCCCGCTCCGACCGGCCGGTGGTGGCGGGCGAGTTCCTAAGCTTGATGCCATGGATCCCGAGCGGTTGCGGTCTCTGGTCGGCACCTACGCGGCGGTGGACGTGGTGCCGAGCGTCGCGTCGACCAACGCCAGCCTGGTGACCGCGGCCCGCGAGGGCGCTGCCGACCGGACGGTGCTGATCGCGGAGCGGCAGACGGCCGGGCAGGGCAGGCGCTCACGGGACTGGGCCTCGCCGGCCGGCACCGGCCTCTACCTGAGCGTGCTGCTGCGGCCCGGCCTGCCCGCTGCTCGGCTGTCCTGGCTGACCCTGCTGGCCGGCGTCGCCGTGGTCCGGACCGCCCGCTGGGCGGGTGCCGAGGCCGTGCTGAAGTGGCCCAACGACCTGTTGCTCGGCCCGGAACGCCGCAAGGGAGCCGGCATCCTGGCCGAGGTGACGCAGGACGCGGTCGTGCTCGGCATCGGTCTCAACGTACTGCCGTTGCCGGCCGACGTCCCACTCGGACCGGGTGGCCTCGCCCCGACGTCACTGGCCGAAGCGGGCGCGACCGAGACCGACCCGACGGCACTGGCGGTCCGGCTGCTCACCGAACTGGCCGGTCTGGAGGACACCTGGCGGCGCTCCGGCGGCGACCCGGCGGCCGGCGGCGCGCACGAGGAGTACACCGGCTACTGCGCCACGATCGGCCGACGGGCCAGGGTCGAACTGCCGGGTGCGACGGTCACCGGAACGGTCACCGGAGTGGACCCGGACGGTGGCCTGCTGCTCCACGCGGATGACGGCTCCGACCAGGTGTTCTCAGCCGGTGACGTGGTGCATCTGCGTCCTGCGCACTGAACGGTCGGCGCGCAGGTACCGTGAGCGACATCGACGGCGCGCGACCACCGGAGGACGACGTGGCCTACCCCGACAACGTGCTCACCGAAGGTGAGCAGGTGGTGATCCACAAGCACCCGCACTGGAAGATGCTGATCCTGCCGGTGCTGTTCTTCCTGGTGGTCGTCGCGGCCGGGGCGTTCCTGGCCGCCCTGTCCAGGAAGCAGGACTGGCATTTCATCGCGTGGATCGCGATCGTGGTGGTCGGCGTGGTGCTGATCGTGTGGTTGACGATCATCCCACTGATGCGTTGGCGCACCACCCACTTCATCGTGACCACCGATCGCGTGATGGCCAGGGAGGGCGTGCTCAACCGGACCGGTCTGGACATCCCGCTGTCCCGGATCAACAGCGTGCGGTTCGAGCACGGCCTGATCGACCGGATCTGGGGCGCCGGCACACTGATCATCGAGTCCGCGTCGGACGAACCGCTGGAGTTCCAGGACATCCCGAACGTCGAGTACGTGCACTCGCTGCTGTACCGGGAGGTCAACGACAACCCGGACGACGACTTCCACACCACGCAACGCCTCCGTCGCAGGGAGGGCCGCTGATGGGCGCCAGGGAACTGGGTCTGCCCACGGTCGTCACACCACCGGAGCGCGGCGCCATGCCGGCCGAGGTGACCATCTGGGAGGTCGGCGCCCGCGACGGCCTGCAGAACGAGTCGGCCGTGCTGCCGATGGACGTGAAGCTGGAGTTCCTGGACCGGCTCGCCGATGCCGGACTGAAGATCATCGAGGCCACCAGTTTCGTGCACCCCAAGTGGGTGCCGCAGTTGGCCGACGCCGAGGACCTGCTGGCCGGACTGAAGCGGCTGGAGGGTGTCCGTTACCCGGTGCTGGTGCCCAACGAGCGCGGCCTGGACCGGGCCCTGGCCGCCGGCGTCCGGGAGATCGCGATCTTCGGCAGCGCCACCGAGACGTTCGCCCAGCGCAACCTGAACAGCACGCTGGAGGGCCAGTTCGCCATGTTCGAACCGGTCGTCGCGCGGGCGCTGGGCGAGGGCCTGGACGTGCGGGCCTACGTGTCGATGTGCTTCGGCGACCCGTGGGAGGGTCCGGTGCCGCCCGAGCAGGTGGTCGCGGTCGGCAAGCGGCTGCTGGACCTGGGCTGCGGTCAGCTCTCGCTGGGCGACACCATCGGCGTCGCCACCGCCGGTCAGGTCGACGCGCTGCTCGCCGGGTTCCTCGGCACCGGCATGCCGGTCGACCGGCTCGCCGTCCACTTCCACGACACCTACGGCCAGGCGCTGGCGAACACGTTGGCAGCGTTGCGTTTTGGTGTGTCCTGTGTGGACTCATCGACCGGTGGGCTGGGCGGCTGCCCGTACGCCGAGTCGGCCACCGGCAACCTCGCCACCGAGGATCTGGTGTGGATGCTCGACGGTCTCGGTGTGCGGACCGGGGTCGACCTGGACAAGCTCGTGACGACGAGCGTGTGGCTGGCCGAACGGCTCGGCAGGCCGAGCCCGTCGCGTGTGGTGCGGGCGCTGGCCGGGTGACGACGTCGTGGCGACCGCGCTGGAGATCGTGGAGCTGACCGACCGCAACTGGCCGGCGCTGGAGGACCTGTTCGGCCCGAACGGCGCCGTGGCCGGCTGCTGGTGCACGTGGTTTTGGCAGACCAACCGCGAGCTGTACGCCAACGGTTCGGCCGGCAACCGGAAACTGCTCCACGAGCGGGTGTGTACCGGCGTGCCGGTCGGCCTGCTCGCCATGTCCGGCCAGACCGCGGTCGGCTGGGTGTCGGTCGCGCCCCGGCCGTCGTACCCGGGACTGGACCGGTCGAAGATCACCCGATCCGCTGATCCGGACGAGGATGTGGCCGACGTGTGGTCGGTGACCTGCTTCTATGTGCGTGCCGGCCGGCGCCGCAAGGGCATCGCGGGCGAACTGCTGTCCGCCGCGGTCGCCTTCGCCGCCCGGCACGGCGCGGTGGCCGTCGAGGGATACCCGAAGATCACCGAGGGGGTCCGGCGGTCGGCCGGCGAGCTGTACCACGGGACGCTGACCGCGTTCCTGGCCGCCGGCTTCCAGGTGGTCGAGCAGCGGTCGCCGACCCGTGCCCTGGTACGACTGCCGCTGGCGGGGTAGCCCCGTCGGCAATATCACCCTGATGGGTGAAACCGTTCGTAGTCAGCTCACGTCGAACGTGACACCCCGAGGAGCAGGTGTGACGGGCGAGGAAACCGGAGGTGGCGGGTGCCGACCAACCACCGGGATGAGGTCGAGCAACTGCTCGCCGACTACCGGAACAGCCGTGCCCAACTGGCGATGGTGCATCGCACCCTGCTGTCCATCACCGAGTCGGCGAGCAGTCCGGACGGGCTGGTGACCGCGACGGTCAACTCGTCCGGCGTGCTGTGCGCGCTGTCGATCGGCGACGATGCCTACCGCAGGTACCGGCCGGCCGAGTTGGCCGACGCGATCCTGCGCGCCACCCGGCAGGCCGCCGCACAGGCAGGCGAACGGGCCAGGCAGACGCTCGCGCCGGTACTGCCGACCGGCAGCGAACCCGGTGCGGTCCTGTCCGGCACCGCCGACCTGACCGCCGACGAGATCTCGCCACCCACCGCCGTTGCGGACGACGAGGTCAGCTACGAGGACGCCACCTGGATGAACCGGAGCGGGCGATGACAGGTTTCGAGGCGGATCCCGCGGCCATTGCCAGGCACGCGGCGGACTTCCCCGGGTACGCCGACCGGCTCGGCGCCATCCAGGACGAACTGACCTCCGCACTCACCGCCGCCGGACGGTGCTGGGGCGACGACGCGGCAGGCCAGAGCTTCGCCGCGGGCCACACCGAGCCGGCGGACGACACCCTCGGCCGCCTGGCCGCGCTGCCCGGCCGGCTGGGCGACGTCGGCGACCGGTTCACCGAGACCGCGACGAGGTACCAGCAGGCCGACGAGTACGGCGTGCGGGTGCTGGGCGACGGGAAGCCGTGATGGGGATCGAATTACCGGGCGAGTTGGCCGACGTGGCCGCGAGGGCCGGGGTGAGCTGGCCGCAGGCGGACGAGACCGCGATGCGGGCCAGTGCCGCGGCATGGCGACAGGCGGGCGCGAAGATCACCGCGGTCGCCAAGGACGCCGACGGGACCGCGGGCCAGGCGCTGTCCGCGGTGAGCGGCGCTGCCGGCGCTGCCGCCCGCCAGCACTGGCAGAGTTTCGTCGCTCCCGACACCGGCCACCTGACCAGCACCGTGAAGAGTTGCGCGGACGCGGCCGACCGGCTCGATCATGCCGCTGATCAGGTGGGCGCCGCGAAGGTGCGGATCGTCGCGCACCTGGTGGATCTGGCCAAGAACACCGACGCGGCCGACGCGGCAGCCGCTGCCGGCCATCCGGCTGCCTTGGCCGGCCTGCACACGATGGTGCAGAGCACGGCGAGCGACGTCGCCCAGGTCAACCACTCGCTCACCGATTCGATCCGCCTGGACAACACCACCGGCCAGGGTCTGTCCGGGCACGGCCCGCTCGCACCGGCAGCCCCGCCGGGCGACCAGGGCTTGTTAGGCGCGACTGGCCCGCTGACGTCGACTGGCCCGCTGACGTCGAACGGCCCGCTGGGGCAGGTGGCCTCGCTGGGCGACCACGGCCTGCTGGGCGATCATGGCGCGCTGAGTTCGAGCGGGCCTCTCGGCCAAGCCGCACCGGTCGGCGATCATGGCGTGTTGAGTTCGGACGGGCCTCTCGGTCAGGCGGCTCCGTTGGGCGATCATGGTGTGCTCGGCTCTGCCGCGCCACTGGGCGCGCACGGCGACGGGCCGGGCGTCGGGCCGGTCGGCCACAGCGGTCCGGGCGATGGCGGGCCGGGTCCCGGGCCGCTGGGCCACAGCGGTCCACCCGCACCCGTCGACGCGGGCAGCACCGGCCCGATCGCCATCCCGCCGGCCGGCCCGGCCCGGCCGATCGGTTCCGTCCTGGCCGGCCACGAACCGGGCAGCATCCCCACCCCACCCATGGGCACCGTCGCCCAGTCGGCCGCCCCAGCGCTCGCCCCACCACCGCTCGGACCGGCACCGACCCCCGACTTCACCACCGCACCACCGGCCCACCTGGCCGCACCACCCATGACCTCCGCACCCACCCCGGCCTTCGGCACCCCCGCCCCGGACTTCGGCAGCGCCCCACCGCCAGCAGCCGCCCCACCGCCAGCAGCCGCCCCACCACGGGCAGCCGCCCCATCACCTATTGCCGTACCGCCGCCGAGCGCCCAAGCCGCCCCGCGAGCGGCAGCCGCGAACGCCGTCGGCATGATCGCGCCAACTCCCCGATCGGGTGTCGCCCAACCAGGTCAAGGAAGCCCGACCGGCCTGCCCGTGTCGTCCGCTGGACGGCCGACACGCCCGGACGCGCGTCGGGAGGCCGTGGCGCTGTTCCTCGTCTACCTCTTTCCGATCGGCCAACTCCCCAAAGCGGCCAGCCGCCCGGTGCGCCAACTGCCACCCCCGGCCGAGGAGACCGACTTCGCCGCCGGCCTCCGCTTCGAACCGCACGACCACCCCGACTCCGCCCTGATCGAGACCGAGCCGGGCACCGAAGCACGACCGGCCCATCCCGGATTCGCCCACGCCGACCCCGAGGTCGCCACCCTCGCCGAGGGCCACGACCCGCTCGGCGGCCAGCACGAACGGGACTGGGACCACCGGTTCCTGGTCCGCCCGGCCGACGACACGCACAGCGCCGAGTACGCCTGGCCACCCGGCGAACTGTTTCCCGAGGGCGGTTGCGACACCGGCGAGCCGGTCGTGGCGCCGGCCGGCACCCTGATGGACCGCTTCGGCACCCCGGAGGGCCGCGTCTTCGGCGAGGACGGCACCCCGTTCGCCCGCCGGTCACTACCACCGGACCACCTGGCCACCGGCTACCACCGGTATCGCGTCGAGCGGGACCTGCCGATGTGGCGGACGCTGTCGGCGGCGTGGTTCGGGCAGCCCGGCGGCGGTGTGCGCTACCGGGCCGTCTACTCGGCCGCCGAACTGGTCGCCCTGGGCTACCTGGCCGACATCACCGACGAGACGGACGGACCCGACAGTGGACCCTGAGTCGATCATCAAGTGGCTGACCGCGGTCGGCGTTCCGGTCGAGGTCGTGTCCATCGGCACGGAAGCTGATAACACCTGGTGCCTGTTGCGCGACGAACAACCTGGCGGGGACGGCGACGACCCTGTCGTGTCCTGGGAGGTCTTCTGGCGCGAGCAGGGCAACCGGTACGACTGGGCCCGGTTCACCAACGAGCAGGTGGCGTGCTACTACCTGTTCGGCCGACTCGTGTTCGCGCAGGTCGTCCGGGGTGCGATCGGGCAGCGGGAGCCGGCCGCGCACTAGGCCGGCAGGCCCACCCGAGCCAGCACGGCGTCATGCAGCAGCCCGTTGGTGGACAGCGCCGACCCGCCCTGGAACGTCGACCGCCCGGCCAGATCGGTGAACCTCCCGCCCGCCTCCTGCACGATCACCTGCAACGCGGCCAGGTCCCACGGCGACACGATCGCCTCGGCCGCGACGTCCATGGCACCCTCCGCGACCAGGCAGTGCTGCCAGAAGTCGCCGAACGCCCTGGTCTCCCAGCAGTCGTCGACCAGCCGCAGGTACGCCTCCCGCGAGTGGTGCTTCACCCACGAGCCAAGGTCGGTGGTGGACAGGTAGGCGTCGCCGAGAGCGTCCACTCCGGACACGGACACGCGCCACGGCGACGGGACGCCGGTGGCCGACGTCCACGCACCCCGACCCTCGGCCGCCCACCAGCGCCTGCCCAGGGCTGGTGCGCTGGCCACGCCGGCGACCGCGACACCGTCCACGATCAGGGCGATCAGTGTGGCCCAGGCCGGCACGCCACGCAGGAAGTTCTTGGTGCCGTCGATGGGGTCGATCAGCCACGTACGCTCGGTGCCCAGGTCACCGCCGCGTTCCTCACCGGCCACCTGGTCGGCCGGGCGCGCTGCCGCGATCAGTTCCCGGATGTGGTCCTCGACGGCCAGGTCGGCGTCGGTCACCGGCGTCCGGTCCGGTTTCCGGTCCACTTTCAGGTCGTTGGCGCGAAACCGCGTCGACGTGATCTCGTCCGCGGCGTCCGCGAGACGAATGGCCAGTTCGATGTCAGATCGGTCCAGAGGCACGGTGAGGATGCTGTCATGAATACGCTTGGCGTCCTGACGGAGTGGGTGCCCCGATCACGGAGGAGAAAACTGTGAACGTGGTGCTGCTGGCCGAGGACGATCCGGCGATCGCCGAACCGTTGTCCAGGGCCCTGCACCGGGAGGGGTACGCGGTCCAGGTCGTGGGTGACGGACCGTCGGCGCTGGAAGCCGCGAACACCGGCAACGCCGACCTGCTGGTGCTCGATCTCGGGTTGCCCGGCATGGACGGGTTGGAGGTGTGCCGGCGGTTGCGGTCTGCGGGCCGTGGCCTGCCGGTGCTGATGCTGACCGCCAGGGCCGACGAGGTGGACTTCGTCGTCGGCCTGGACGCCGGCGCGGACGACTACGTCGCGAAGCCGTTCCGGCTGGCCGAGCTGATGGCCAGGATCCGGGCGCTGCTGCGCCGCCGGTCCCCGGAGACACTGGAGGCCAGCGGCGTGCGGATGGACCTCGGCGCGCGGCTGGTCACCGTGGACGGCGCCGAGATCCAGCTCGCCAACAAGGAGTTCGAGCTGCTGCGGGTGCTCATGCAGCACGCCGGTCACGTCGTGACCAGGGAAGAGATCCTCTTCGAGGTGTGGAACGGGCCGGAACTGCGCAACAGCAAGACACTGGACATGCACATGTCCTGGCTGCGCCGCAAGCTCGGCGACGGCAGCCCGCGGTCGGCCGAACGCAGGATCGCCACCGTCCGCGGCGTGGGTTTCCGGTTCAATGCTGACTGACGGACCCAGCCTCGGGACCGACACCGTGGGGAGGTTGGCGTGCGCAGACGCATTCTATTGGCCATTCTCCTCGCGGTAGCGGTCACGGCGTGCGCGCTGGGCGTGCCGCTCGGGTACACCGCGATGCAAATGGTCGAGACGCTGACCGAGAGCAACCTGGCCAGCGCGGCCCAGCGCCTGGCCACCAGCGTCGACCAGGACCTGGACAGCGGCCGCCAGCCCAATCTCGCCCAGCTCCCGCTGATCGCGCCCGAGGGCGGGCAGATCACCTTGATCCTGCCCGGCCAGCCGACCAGGACGATCGGGCCGGACGCCGGTTCCGACGCCATCTCCGAGTCGGCCCAGGTCGCCCGGCGCGGGACCGTGCGGCTGGCCGAACCGGCCGGACCGATGCGCAGGCTCCAGGCCGAGGTCGCGGTGTTCGTGGTGCTGCTGGTGGTGCTGTCGATCAGCACCGGCACGGTGGTCGCCACGGTGACGGCCCGCCGCCTGACCGAGCCGATGCGGCACGTCGCCGACCGCGCGATCCGGCTGGGCGCGGGCGACTTCCGCCCGGACGGCAGCCGTTACGGCGTCGCCGAACTGGACCTGGTCGCCGACGCACTGGACACGTCGGCGTCCGCGCTGGCCCTGCTGGTGCAGCGGGAACGGGAGCTGGTCGGCGACGTGTCGCACCAGCTGCGCAGCAGGCTGACCGCGCTGCAACTGCGCCTGGAGACCCTCGCCGTGGCCGCCAACGAGGAGACGGCCGAGGACGCCACCGCTGCCCTGGTCCAGGCCGAACGGCTGGCCCAGGTGCTGGACGAACTGCTGGCCGCGGCCAGCGCCGCCCGCGCGGCCGAGGCTCAGCCGATCAACCTGGCCCTGCGCCTGCCCACGATGGTCGCCGAATGGCGGGAACTGTTGCGCGCCAAGGGCCGCACGCTGCGGCTGCGGGTGCCGGATGGGTTGCTGGCCAGGGCGACGCCGGGCCGGCTGCGCGAGTCGCTGGGCGTGCTGTTGGACAACTCGCTGAAGTACGGGACCGGGACGGTGCAGGTCTCGGCCCGGCGCGGCGACGGGATGGTGCTCATCGAGGTGAGCGACGCCGGTCCCGGTGTGCCGGACGAGCTGGCGGCGCACGTGTTCGAGCGCGGTGTGTCCGGTGGCGGGTCGACCGGGGTGGGATTGGCGCTGGCCAGGGCTTTGGTGGACGCCGACGGCGGCCGGTTGGAACTGGCGGTGCTGCGACCGCCCACGTTCGCGTTGTTCCTGCCGGTGGCCAAGGCCGAGGACGTGGTGGCCACACCGTGGCGCACCGAAGTGGGCCCGCGCTGACCCAATCTATTTCACGCGGTCAGGCGACCTGTTCGTCGCTGTCGGCACCGTCGACGGACCGCAGCCGACGGACCCGGCCGGGCCGGGCGTTCTCGTCCGGGAAGACCCACTTCTTGAACGCCCACCAGCGGAACACCATCGCCAACAGGGTGCCGATGATCATGCCGCTGGTGAAGTCGGCGAATTCCTGGGCCAGCCGGTCGACGTGCGGGACCTGCAGGTCCAGCGCATAACGGGAGATCCACAGCGGCATCGTGTTGAGCACCACGCCCATGCCGCTGATCAGGAAGAACAGTGCGGCCTCGTGTGCCCGCTCGCGGCCGCCCCTGGTCCGGAACGCCCACTCGCGGTTGAGCACGTACGACACGATGGTCGCGATGATGACCGCGATGGCCTGGGCCGTGACCGGCTTCGCACCCAGGATGGTCAGTTTGAGGCCGTAGTTCACGACGACCGTGATCACGAAGCAGATGCCACCCACGAACGCGAACTTCAGCATCTCGCGGTGCTTGAGCAGCAGCGAGCGAAGTGGCGCCGGCACATGGGCTAGCGTGCTGTCGATAACGGACACGGTGCCGACTGTACCGACTCAGCCGCGTCGGCGGTCGTCAGCCCGTACGCCTGTGGACAACTGTGGCGGCATCCCACACTCGGTGTTCACCGGCCCGCGCAATAGTGTTGCGGGCGGGTCACGCCACGCCGGCTACCCACCGTGGCCGACGAGCTCGAGAGGGGAACTGGTCCCGATGTCCGGTCCGTACCCGCCGGGATACCCGCCGCCGCCCGAGCGGGACGGCTGGTGGCCCGGCGGTCCGCAGGACCAGAGCGGCCAGTTCACCGTGCCCAACGTCGGCTGGGGCGAACCGCCGCCGCCGCGTCCGCCGCGCAGCACCGGCCGGCTCGTCGTCGCCGTCGTGTCCGTGCTGGTCATCATCGGCGGTGTGGCCACCGGAATCGTGCTGCTCAAGCAGAAGCACACCCAGCACGAGGCCGCCGCCAACCCCAGCACGGTCTCCGCCCCGGCCACCACGGCGGCGGGCGGTGGCCTGAACGAGTCGCCGGACCAGCCCACCGACCTGGACGATCCCGGCATGGCCAACGGCAGCACGACCCTCACGTTGAGCAACGGCACCTGCGTCTCCGCCCTGGCCGACGACGACCAGCAGTACACCGCCACCCACCAGGCCACTTGCGGATCGACCCGGTCGGACCTGGTACTCGTCGTGTCCACGCTCGACCTGAGCGGTTGCGCCGACCACGAGTACCTGCGGCTGACCTCGCCGTCCTCCGGCGTCTATTGCTTCACCCTGGACATCAGACAGGGTGACTGTGTCGACGAAAATTACCTCAAGACGCCCTGCTCAGAGGCTGATTTCCGGGTGCTGAGCACCGAGGCGGGCCCCGGCGGCACCGAGTCCTGCACCACGTCGCGCGGCGCGTCGCACTGGGTACCGATCGGCCGTGACCCGGTCCGTGTGGGCTGTCTCGGCTCGCCGTCGTCGTGACGCAGCTAGAGCGACCCGATCAGCGCGAATAACTCCGGCACCACCGGAAGGCACTTCGTACCCGGTTCCACCTGGCCCGGCTGGTTCGACGTGCCCACGCAGCCCGGCGGTGGAGTCTGGCCGGAACTCGGCGGTGTGGTCGTCGTGGTGGTCGGCGCCGGGGTGGTGGTCTCCGGGGTGGTCGTGGTGGTCGGCGGCACCGTCATGGTCGTCGGCGGTGGCGCGGTGGTGGTCGGCGCCGGTGTGGCGGTGGTCGGCGGTGTCGTCGTCGTGCCGCCGGTCTGGTCGGGGTCGCGGGTCGGGCCGGGGTTGCCGTGGTGGTGCTGGTCGGGCGGCACGCAGAGCAGCCAGTCGCAGTGCGGCGGCCGGACCGCGACCTGCGCGGTCACCTCTGCCGTGCCGAGCGTGCCGGTCACGTCGAGGGTGTCGACGCGCGGCGGCAGGTGGAACACCCGCAGCCGCAGCCGGAACGACTGGTGTGGCGCCAACGGCTGGTCCGTCACGCACGTCACGCCGGACTTGGCACCCTGGCAGGTCGCCGCCGGGCTGGCGATCCACGCCACCCCCGGCCGGTTCACCGACACGGTGACCGGTTTGGTGCTGGTCCCGGTGTTGGTGGCGGTGACGTCCAGCACGGGCGTGCCGTTCCACAGCCAGTTGAACCACGAGTCCCACTCGTTCAGGTGAGCACTCAGCGCCAGCGCGTCCACCTCGGGCGGCGGCGACACGTGCACCCGCACCCGGACCGACACGGACACCTGCATGCCCATCCGCTGCCCGGCCATCACGTCCCCGGTGATGGTGCCGTCGGCCGTGCCGGGCGCCGCGTCGACCCGGAAGTCGAACACAACGGTGTCACCGGGCGCCAGGCCACTCGGTGACGTGCACACCACCGTCCCGGTGCCGGACGGGCAGGTCACCATGGTGGTCGAGCCGTGGCCGACCGCCGGTGTGGCGGCGCCGATCGGGTGTACGTCGGAGATCGGGTGTGCCTGCACGAGTGGTGCCGCCGTGCCCGGTCCGACCGCGCTGACGCCCGGTGGCAGGTGCAGGGTCGCGCTCACCGGATCGGACGGCCCGTCACCGGTGTTGCTCACGGTCAGCGGCAGGGCCACGGCACCCTGGCCGGGCACGATCGTCACGCCACCGTCCGGGCCGGCCGCGGTCAGCGTCGGCTGTCCCGGTACCGGCGGAGGCGGCGGTGCCGGGGGCGTCGTCGTGGGTGCTGGAGCGGTCGTCCGCGGTGCCGTGGTGGCCGGTGGCGGTACTGCCGGTGTGGTGGCGGACGCGCTCGGCCGGCCGGGTGCCGGTGGCGCGGGCGGTGCCGGAGGTGCGGGTGGCGCCGGCGGGGCGGGTGCCGCCGGTTGGCCCGGCGGCGCGGGTGCCGGTGCCGGCCGGCTCACCGAGGGTGGGACTGCCGCCGCTGTCGGCACGTGCTGGGTGGTGCCGCCGGTCAGGGCCAGCGCCAACGCGGCCGCCAGTGCCGCGACCGACGCTCCGACGCCGATGAACTGCCTGGGCAGCGAACTCGCCGCGCCGGCCGCACCGCCGGCCGCGCCCGTGGTCGTCGCCGCGGCGGCCATCGCGACACCGGCGCTCGCCTTGGCCGTGGTGGCCAGGTAGCCGGCGGCGCCGATGCCCAGCACCAGGGTGGCGACGACGCGCAGGCCACCGTTCACATCCGCCAGCTCGGCGGCCAATGCCCTACACCGCTCGCATTCATCCAAATGGGACTCGACCTGAAACGTCTCCCGTTTGGACAGTCCACCTCGGGTCCACGCGCCCAGTTTGTCCGCTGTGGCCGCACATCGGCCGGATGTCGACTCGGCGAGGTGCACCTGGAGGTACGCCTGTCGCAGGCCCTCCCTGGCCCGGTAGGCCAGCGCGGACACGCCGTTCGCGGTCAGGCCGAGCAGCGGTGCCACCTCGGCGGGCGACTGGCCCTCGATCTCGGTGTGCCACAACACCGCCTGCCACCGCTCGGGCAGCCGGGCGAACGCCTTCGCGGCCAGCGAGCGCTCCAGTCCGGCAACCGCCGTGTCGCGGAACGGCTCGCTGATCTTCTCGGTGTCGATGCCGGTCACCGTGGTGACGTCGTCGGTCAGCTCGACCCTGCGTTCCTTGCGGGTGCGGTCGTAGGCGACGTGGCGCAGCGACGTGAGCAGGTAGGCGCGGAACGCCGAGTCCGGACCGCGGCCGGCGCGCAGCGAGTCCAGCACCCTGGCGAACGCCTCGGACACCAGATCGTCCGACTCGGCCGTCGACCGGGACAGCTGGCGGGCCAGGTTGTAGGCGGCGGACACGTGACGCTCGTACAGCGGGCCGTAGGCGTCCAGCTGGCCGTGGCGGACCGACTCGATCAACTCGGCGTCGCTCGGGCCATGCACCTCCGCTGGCACAGCGGCCACGTACCCCTCCTCCACCCCTGTCCTTCGCGCGTCAGTGTGACGGACATGAACACGGTTCGCCATGGTGGCCACCCGAACGGAATCCACTCGTTTGGCGTCATGTCCTTGTCCCGACGACGTCTTCAGTAACCGAGAGGGAAACGAGCATCGGCCACCAGGAGGTACGGGCGCACGTGGGCACGCGGGAGATCTCGCCACAGTGGTGGCACAGCGATCCGGCGCGGGCGCGCCGGACCCTGCGGTCCCGGTGGCGGACGGCGAGCATCGCCTCCGGCTGGCGATACCCGGCCGACTGGGCGATCACCGAGGTAGATGCCGTGTGCGACGCCGTCGTCAGCGGCGGTGTCCTGGAGGACGCCCTGGTCAAACTGGGCAAAGCGCGGGCGCAGGCCGGCTCGGGGCTCGGCGAGACGCTGCAGGACGTCGCCGCCCTGCATGCCGTGCTGGAACACGCGGACGGCATGGTCGCCGCCGACCCGGACGCCCTCCCGGCCCGGCTACTGAGGGTCACCGCGTTGGCCTGGTCGGATGTACTGGTCCGGCAGCTGGCCCATGCCGAGGCGTGCGACGGACTGACCGGACTGGCCAATCCGGCGTACCTGCGGGCTCGGCTGCGCGAGGTCTACCGGGAGACGGCGGCCGACGGGGTACCGGCAGGTGCGCGGTACGTGCTCGTCGTGGTGACACCGGACCTGGCCGGCACGCCCGGCTGGTCCCGGCTGGCCGCTATGGTGCTGCTCGCCGACGTCCTGCGGGCCGTGTTCGACGGTGGGCAAACGCTAGCCACCGTGGGTCCGAACACCATGCTGGTACTCGCCGAACGGGACGACCGCCTGTCCGAACAGGTCGCCACGGCCCGGTGGATCGCCACCGACCGGCTAGGCGTCGACCCGCAGCTACGGGCGATCGGGCCGCCGTCGGTGTGGCTGGAATCATTGCCCGGCACCCACGCGGCGGCCTGCCGGCTGGTCGCCGAACTCGCGGGCGCCTGACCGCCGGACCAGCGGGGACGTTAGGTTGCGTTGCCGTGGACCCTCGAACCGGGCTGCCCGTGGTCGGCATGGTGGGTGCCGGCCAACTCGCCAGGATGACCCACCAGGCCGCCATCGCCGTCGGCCAGTCGCTGCGGGTGCTCGCCGGCTCGCCGGACGAGTCGGCCGCGCTGGTCGCGCCGTGCGTGGACATCGGCTCGCACACCGACCTCGACGCCTTGCGCGCGTTCGCCGCGCACTGCGACGTGATCACCTTCGACCACGAGCACGTGCCGGTCGACCACCTGCGGGCCCTGGTCGCCGAAGGGGTGACCGTGCATCCCGGCCCGGACGCGCTGATCCACGCCCAGGACAAACTCGTCATGCGCGACCGGTTGGCCGCGATGGGCGTGCCCGTGCCGGCGTACACCGCGGTCACCGAACCGGACGACGTGACGCTGTTCGGCGACAGCCACGGCTGGCCGTGCGTGGTCAAGGCGGCGCGTGGCGGCTACGACGGGCGCGGTGTGTGGCAGCCGGCCACCGCCGACGAGGCCCGGTCACTGGTCGCCGAGCTGCTCGCCGCAGGTACGCCGCTGCTGGTGGAACAGCGGATCGCGATGCGCAGGGAGCTCGCCGCACTGGTGGCGCGCTCGCCGTACGGGCAGGGCGCGGCGTGGCCGGTCGTGGAGACCGTGCAGTCCGCCGGGATCTGCGTCGAGGTGCTCGCGCCCGCACCGGGCCTGGCCGAGCAGCTCGCCGACGACGCCCAGGAACTGGCGCTGCGGATCGCGGGCGAACTCGGCGTCGTGGGCGTGCTGGCCGTCGAGCTGTTCGAGACCGACGACGGCCTGCTGGTCAACGAACTGGCCATGCGCCCGCACAACTCCGGCCACTGGACCATCGACGGCGCCGTCACGTCCCAGTTCGAGCAGCACCTGCGGGCCGTGCTGGACTACCCGCTCGGCTCCACCGACCCGTTGGCCCCGGTCGCCGTCATGGCCAACGTGCTCGGCGCCGACCCCACGCCCACGATGGGCATCGACGAACGGCTGCACCACCTGTTCGCCCGGTTCGGCCGGGCCAAGGTGCACCTGTACGGCAAGGGCGAGCGGCCCGGCCGCAAACTCGGCCACGTCACCGTCACCGGTACCGAACCGGCTCCGGTGCGCAGGGTCGCGGCGCTCGCGGCACACTGGCTGGCCACCGCCGTGTGGGCGGACGGCTTCGACATCCACGGGCGAGGAGACGATTCGTGACAGGTGGCACCGGCCCTGCCGTCGGCGTGATCATGGGCAGTGACTCGGACTGGTCGGTGATGGCGGCCGCGGCGGCGGCGCTCGCCGAGTTCGACGTGCCGTACGAGGTGAGCGTCGTGTCCGCGCACCGCACCCCTCGCCGGATGCTGGACTACGCAGAGTCGGCCGCGGACCGGGGCCTGCGGGTGATCATCGCGGGAGCCGGCGGTGCCGCGCACCTGCCCGGCATGGTCGCCTCGGCCACGGTGCTGCCGGTGATCGGGGTACCGGTGCCGTTGACGTACCTGGACGGCATGGACTCGCTGCTGTCCATCGTGCAGATGCCGGCGGGCGTGCCGGTCGCCACGGTGTCGGTCGGCGGGGCGCGCAACGCGGGCCTGCTCGCGGTACGGATACTGGCCGCGGCCGACGCCGGCCTCCGGGCGCGGATGGCCGAGTTCCAGCGTGGACTGGAGCGGATGGTGCTGGAGAAGGACTCCGCACTCCAGGCGACGATCGACACAAAGACCACGGAGTGAACGCGGACTAACATGTGTCGTAGGCACTACTGAGAGGTAACACCGTGGACGCGACCCCTGGCACCTACCAGCTCGCCGACGAGCACGACGCGTTGCGCGAGGCTGTGCGTTCTCTCGCCGAGAAGGAGATCGCGCCGCACGCCGCCGACGTCGACGAGCGGGAGCGCTACCCCGTCGAAGCCCGGGATGCGTTGGTACGAGCCGGTTTCCACGCGGTGCACATCCCGGATAAGTACTCCGGCGAAGGTGCCGACGCGGTCGCCACGTGCATCCTCATCGAGGAGGTCGCCCGAGTGTGCGCGTCCTCGTCGCTGATCCCCGCGGTGAACAAGCTCGGCACGATGCCGATCATCCTGAGCGCGTCCGAGGAACTGAAACAGCAGGTGTTGCCACACGTGGCGCGCGGCGAGTCGGTGTCGTACGCGCTGTCCGAGCGCGAGGCGGGCTCGGACACCGCGTCCATGCGGACCAGGGCGCGGCTGGACGGTGACCACTGGGTGCTCAACGGCACCAAGTGCTGGATCACCAACGCGGGCGAGTCGACCTGGTACACGGTGATGGCCGTGACCGACCCCGACGTGGCCATGCCCGCCAAGGGCATCTCCGCATTCGTCGTGCGCGCTGATGACCCTGGTTTCGAGGTCGGCCCGAAGGAACGCAAACTGGGCATCAAGGGCTCGCCCACCAGGGAGATCTACTTCACCGACTGCACCATCCCCGCCGACCGCGTCATCGGTGACCCGGGAACGGGCCTGAAGACCGCGCTGCGCACCCTCGACCACACCCGCCCCACCATCGGCGCCCAGGCGGTCGGGATCGCCCAGGGAGCGCTGGACGCGACGATCGCGTACGTCAAGGAGCGCAAGCAGTTCGGCAAGGCGATCGGCGATTTCCAGGGCGTCCAGTTCATGCTCGCCGACATGGCCATGAAGATCGAGGCGGCCCGTCATCTGGTGTACGTGGCGGCAGCCAAGGCCGAACGCGGCGAGCCGGACGTCGGCTTCATCGCCAGTGCGGCCAAGTGCTTCGCCTCCGACACGGCCATGCAGGTCACGACGGACGCGGTCCAACTGTTCGGCGGCGCCGGCTACACCCGCGACTTCCCCGTCGAACGCATGATGCGCGACGCGAAGATCACCCAGATCTACGAGGGCACCAACCAGATCCAGCGCATGGTGATGGCCCGCCAACTGCTCCGGCGCTAGGTGACCCCTGCCTGATCATGATCGCCATGATCAGGCCGCTGCCGGGCATCCTGGGGTGGTCAGCGCTGCTCGCCGTTCTGGATCGTCTCCATCAGTTCGCCGGCCAGCAGGTAGGCGCGGCCGATCTGGCGGAGGCGTTCCGGGTCGCGGGTACTCAGGTCATCGCCGCTGGCGTGCACGATGACCGGCTCGCGGAGAATCCTGCCGTCCGGCCGGCGGGACTCGAACTGGTCCAGGCACACGACGAAACCGTGTGGGTCGGCGCCTGCGCGGTACGTCTCGTGGCTGTGGATGCGGTGGACCTGGCCGACCGCGCCGTCGGCGTGCCACGGGTGACCGTCGCCGACCGTGCACCACGACGGGCACGGTGTGGTCGGCAGGGCGCTGGCTGCCAGTTCAGCGGCTTCGTGGGCTGCCTCGTCGTACACGCTGTCTCCTTCGATCGTGTCCTCGCCCCGCCCCAATCCTGGTGCGTACGGCTGTCGTCCGCAGCGCGAGCGGAGCGACTGGCACCGACTGGGATCGTCCCGTCGGGCTGGCAACTGAAGGTCCGACCGGGTGGTCAGTCGATGCCGTAGACGTGCGGGCGCACCGTCGGGTCGTGGACCAGGATGTAGTCGACGGCCGCCCAGAAGTCGATCAGTCTCGGGTCGGCCAGCGCGTCGTCGGTGGTCAGCTTGCGGCCCCACTCGGGGTCGTCGCCGTAGTACCGGGCCGCGTCCACCAGCATCGCCAGTGGGCCGTCCTCATCCGGCGTCGGGCCGACGCGGCAGCCGAACGTCACATGGTCCTCGTCGGCTCTGGTCCAGCCGAGGATCACGTCGATCAGCACGTCCCGCGTGCCGTCGTGGTGGTGGCAGCCGGCGAAGAACACCGCGTGCGGCTCTCCGGACAGCGTCAGTTCCCCACGCACCAGGCGAAACGGCGACACGCAGTCGGGGCACGAGTGTTGCTCGACCGATCGTTCCGGGTTGAACGCCAGGCTCACGCCGACCATTGTGGTGCCGGCTGTCAACCCCGGCCAGCTCAGCCCAGGTCCACCGTGGTCCGCTCGGTGGCCCGGCGCGCCGCCACGGCCGCCGGATCGGCGTGCCCACTCTGGACCAGGGAGGCACCGGCAGCGAGTACCGCCAGCAGGCCGGACAGCACACCATCGGGGAAAGTCCAGTCCAGCGTGGACATCACGCGGTCCGCCTCCGTCATGCGCAACGTCGTGGCGCGGTCACGGGCCGCCGCCACCAGGCCGTCTACAGTGGATTCCAGAAGTGCCGGTGTGTCACCGGGAACCGGCTGCCACGGATCGAACGTGTCGCCGTGGGCGCGGATCTCGTTGAGGTAGTCGACCCCGCCTGCCGGATCTTCCGTCAACCCCCTGCCCAACGGGTCGAGCGCGACGACGGCCACCGTGCCCGCGCCGTCGACCTCGACGTTCGGCGGCACGAACGCCACCTCGGCGCCCTTCGGCTCGTCCGTCACCCGTGCTCCGCACCACCACGCGCCGAGGAGCACCCCTGCCGTCTGCCAGTGGGCCGGCAGCGTCACCGCCACCGGGGTGCCCGGTTCGACGTCGTGTTCGTCACGCAGCCAGTTCGCCGTCTTCGCCGCCCAGTTGGCGACGCTGGCGACCGAGAGTTCGACCCTGCTGCCCAGCGCGTCGTCGTAGTGCGTGATCAGCGGGCGGGCGGGGTGGCGCAGGAGCGGTCGGAACAAGATCTCGGTGAGAGACACGGACTCTCCGTCTGTGGTTCGGGTCGGCCCGGTCAGTCGACGCAGGGCACGCCACCGATGCTGACAGGCGGAGTCGGTGCCTTGGGTGCCGGGGTGGTGGCGGCCGGCTTGGCGGTCGTGGCCGGTGCCGCCGTCGTGGCCGGTGTCGCCTTCGGGGTTCCGGTGAGCCCGGCGACGAACTGGTGGACCTGCGCGACGTTGACCTGCACGATGCTTTGGCCGCGCGGGCTGCGGGCGTTCGTGTTGACCACCGGGATGGTGACGAACTCGATCTTGCCGGCGAGCAGGGCCTGCGCCTCCTGGACGACCATGGCGAGGTCCATGCCGGGGTCGGTGATCACTGACTTCCGCATCGAGTCCATCAGCGCGGACAGCCGGTGTGGGCTGGTCAACGTGCCGGCGGACAGGACTTTGTGCGCGGCGGACGCGAGAAACACCTGCTGGCGGACGATCCGGCCGAGATCACCGTTGGGCAGGCCCTCCCGTTGGCGGACGAAGGAGAGCGCCTGCCCGCCGGACACGTCCTGCACGCCCGCGGCGAAGTCGGCACCGGAGTCGGGGTCGGACGTGGAGCGCCTGAGACAGACGCGGACGCCGCCGATGGCCTTGCTGAGCAGGTAGAAGCCGTAGAGGTTGACCTCGACGTAGTGGTCGACGTGCACGCCGGTCAGGTTCTGCACGGTTTCGATGAGGGCACGCTGGCCTGCGGTCGTGGAGCCGGTGCGGGACTTGATCACGCCGTAGGCAGAGTTGATCTTGTCGGTGCGGTAGCCCGGGATGGCGACGTAGGTGTCGCGCGGAATTGAGACGGCGTAGGCGCGGCCGGTGGCGTGGGAGAGGCGGAGCAGGATGATCGTGTCGGTGTTGAGGCCGCTGTCGAACTGGGTGCGGAGGGTGCTCAGCACGCTGGCGGGGAGCGGATGGCCCTGCGCGTCGGTGCGGCTGTCGTCGCCGACGAGGAGGATGTCGGTGGCGCCGTCGTCCTGACGGGGTTGGTCGGAGTCGTCCTGCTGCACCTCGGCAAGTGCGGAGGTCACATTGGCGCTGGCCTTGAACTCGTGCGCTGTGACCCACCCCACTCCTGCGGCGGCCAAAGCGACGGCCGACACGAGCGCTACCGCAATCCGCCCAGCCACCAGCCCGACTCGCCGCCCCCAGCCAGCCACAACCGCGCTCCCTCCCCGACGCCCACACCAGGCTAGCTGCCCCGTTCACCGGGTCGAAGCCCATTCACCCGGCCTGGGCGGGTAAGGCGCCGGCCGGCCGCGGCGGTGTGGCAAACGGGGTCAAGCTGCTGGTCAGTTCACACAGCGGAGGCCCTGGGCGGTGATGGGGCCGGTTGTGGTCGTGGACCCCGTCGCCGTGGTGGCGACCGGTTGGGTTGTGGTTGTGGTGGGGGACGTTGCCGACGCGGGAGTCGTCGGGGTCAGCGGAGTCGTGGTGGCGGCCGCCTGGTCGGTGTCGTTGATCAGGCCCGCCACAAAGGTGTGGACCTCGGCGGGATCCACCTGCAACACGTCCGCACCACCGGCTGTCACGTCCGGGCCGGTCCGAATCGTGTGGAACTGAATGGCTCCACTGGACAACCCCTGCATCTGCTGGATGAAGCTCGCCACATCCCACCCGGAACTCAACGTGATCGACTTCTCGATCGCCCGAGTCAACGCGTTCACCCGCGACAGATTCGTCAACGTCCCCGTGGACAACATCTTGTTCGCCACCGCACCGAGAAACACCTGCTGCCGCGCGATCCGATCCAGATCCCCACCCGGCAACCCGTGCCGCTCCCGCACGAAGTTCAACGCCCGCACACCAGCGATGGTCTGGACCCCCGCCGGGAAGGACGCCCCCGTCTGATCGTCGTGCGTCGGCCCGTTCAGACACACCTGCACCCCGCCGACCGCGAGCGAAAGATCATAGAAGCCGGCCAGGTTGATCTCCGCGTACCGGTTGATCGGCACCGCGTTCCCGATCAGGTCCTCGATCGTGGCGATCAGGTTCCTCCGCCCCGCGGTGTCGGCCAGCTGCTCGATCTGCGCCGCGTTGGTCATGCCCTGCGCCCGCAGGTGGCTCGCCTCGGAGTTGTGCGCGTACGCGAACGCCGAGTTCAGCCGATGCCTGCCGTAGCCGCCGGCGATCTGGACGTACGAGTCACGCGGGAACGAGAACGCCACCGCCTGCTTCCCGCCGGCCGGGATGTGTACCAGGATCATGGTGTCGGTGTCCAGCTCACCGGTGTCCGGCCCGGCGTGCAGCATCGCCAGCTCGTTGGCCGGCAGCGGGTCGCCGTGCGGGTCGGTCCGGCTGTCCATGCCGACCAGCAGGATGTTCACGTCGCTGGTCAACACCGGCGGCGCGGCCACGGGCTGTTGCTGCGGCCGAGCATCGCCGAACACGTCCGTGCGCGCGATGCCCTTGTCCAGTTGATGCAGGATCGACCAGTTGTACCCGGTCACGGCCAGCAGGGCGACCGCCGCCACCGCGGCCACCGACCTGCCGATGCCGTAGCAGACCCTGGTCGTCGTCGACCGGTTCTGCCATTTCGGCGGCACGAAGGCTGGTGCGGGCGTGGCTGGTGGCTCGCCAGGGGACGATGTGGCCTGTTCCGGGACGACGGGCTCCGCCGCGACCTCGGCCTCGGGCGCGACATCGACACCCTCCGCCGTCGGCCTGTCCGGCTCAGCCTCGACGTCCACGTGCCCTCCCGACCTGCATCGTCGCGGACCGCGCGCACCTCGTCCCCGACGCTAACGCTGTCTCCGCCGTCGCGCCCCTCTTCCGTAATACGTATGAGTGACCCGAAACGTTGCACCCGAAGCGAGACTTCAGCGTGCTGTCAGGTCGGTGTGGGCCATGTCACCGGACCGGCGGCCCATCTGGTAGGGGCACGTTGACCGCAGACAACCCGGCCCACGATCGGTCAGAATGCCCTCGTGCACACACCTGATCTCGACTCGGCGACGATCCCCGAGCTGAATCGCCTGCTCAGCGCGGGTGAGTTGACCGCGGTCGACCTCGCGGCGGCCTACCTGGAGCGCATCCGCACGGTGGACCCACTGGTGCGGTCGGTGCTGTTCGTCGACCCCACGGCCCTGCTACAGGCCGCGGCCAGCGACCGCAGGCGTCGGGCCGGCGAGACGCGCGGCCCGCTGGACGGCATCCCGGTGCTGCTCAAGGACAACGTCGACACGGCCGACCTGCCCACCACGGCAGGCTCGCGGGCGATGTTGGTGGCGCCGCCCGCCGCCGACGCCTACCTGGTGCGCAGGTTGCGCGCTGCCGGCGCGGTGATCCTGGGCAAGACGAACCTGTCCGAATGGGCGAATTTCCGGTCCACCAACTCGACGTCCGGTTGGTCCGCCGTCGGTGGCCAGACGGTGAATCCGCACGTGCTGGACCGCAACCCGAGCGGCTCGTCGTCCGGTTCGGCCGCCGCGATCGCCGCCGCACTCGCCCAGGTGGCGATCGGCACCGAGACCGACGGGTCGATCGTGAGCCCGGCCGGGTCGAACGGTGTCGTCGGGCTGAAGCCGAGCATCGGGCTGGTCAGCCGCGCGGGCGTGGTGCCGATCTCCGGCGAGCAGGACACGCCCGGCCCGATGGCCAGGCACGTCGTCGACGCCGCGATCACGATGTCGGCACTGCAGGGCAGGGATCCGGCCGACGAGGCGACCTCGCACTACCCGGACGGCCAGACCACCGACTACGCCGCCGCGCTCGACCCGGACGCCTTGCGCGGCGCCAGGATCGGCGTGTGGCACGTGCCGAACGAATCCGACGAGATCGCGGCCATCGTCCAGTCCACAGTGGACGTGATCAAGACCGGGGGCGCCGTCGTCGTCGACGTGGAACTCCCGTACCAGGACGACATCGGACCGGTCGAACTGCCCTCGATGTGGGTCGAGTTCCGCCACGAGCTGGAGGCGTACCTGGCCACCCGGCAGGACGTCCCGACCACCATGGCTGAGCTCATCGAGTTCAACAAGGCCGACCCGGTCGAGCTCTCCCGGTTCCCGCAGGAGCACTTCGAGCACGCCGCCGAGGCACCGCCGATCACCGATCCGGACTACCGCGAGCAGCGCGCCAACGCCACCGACCTCGCCCGCCGATCGATCGACGAAACCCTTGCCGCACACCAAATCGACGCGATCCTGGCGGTGACCAACGGCCCGGCGTGGCAGATCGGCTACTACCCGGACGGCGACCACGACGTGATCGGCTCGTCCAGCGCCCCGGCCGTGGCCGGCTACCCGGCGGTGACCGTGCCGGCCGGATTCGTGGGGCCGCTGCCGATCGGTGTGTCGTTCTTCGCCGGCCGGTTCGCCGACGCCCGCGTACTGGCGCTGGCGGCGGCGTTCGAGCGGGTCAGCAAGGCCCGCCGGGCACCGGCGTTCCTGCCGACGCTGGAGGGTTAGCGGTGCGCCGCTCTGCGGTAGGCGGCCACGGTCGCCTCCGCACAGCGGCGCCACGTGAAACCGGCCGCGTGTGCCCGGCGGGCGGCCTGTACCTCCAGCGGTGGTGGGTCCGCCAGTGCCTCGGTGAGGGCGTGGGCGAGCGCGTCCGCGTCGCCGTAGGGCACCAGCGTGGCCTGGTCGCCGGCGACCTCGCGCAACGCCGGCACGTCCGAGCACACCACGGGTACGTTGCACGCCAACGCTTCCAGTACCGGCAGGCCGAAACCCTCGTCCCGGGACGGCAGCACGACGGCCGCCGCTCCGGCCACGACGCTGCGCAACTCCACCTCCGGCAGGTAGCCGGTACGGATCACTCGACCGTCCACACCGGACGCTGAAGGGCCGGTCAACACCAAGGGCGGCAGTTCGGGCGTTGCCGCGTGCGCGCGGGCCAACACGTCCAGGCCTTTGCGTGGCCCCTCCGCGCCGACGAACAGCAGGTACCGCTCCGGCAGCCGCAACTGGCGGCGCAGCCGCTCGGTCGGCGGCAGCGCGGTGAACCAGGCCGGGTCCACCCCCAGCGGCGTCACCATCACCCGCTCGGACGGCACCCCCAGCCGTTCCACCACCGCCGCGGCCACCGCCTTCGTCGGCGTGCACACCACCCTGGCCCGCGCCGCCGACTTCCGCACCAGCGGCGGCAGCTCCCGGTCGCTGGGCGGCAGTTCGTCCGGCGCGTCGAGGAACGCCAGGTCGTGGACGGTCAGCACGCCACCGGCCCGCGCCGACACCGGCAGCACGAAGTTGGTCCCGTGCACCACGTCGGAGAACCCGGCGATCAGCTCGATCGGCGGGAACGACGAGTGCAGCCAGCACCGGCGCAGCAGCCGGGCCGAGCACGGCACGCCCCTGGCCCACACCCCGTGCGGCAGCACGTGCCGCAGCGCCCGCCACCCGCGCAGGGTGAGCGCGACCGC
Source organism: Pseudonocardiaceae bacterium (assembly GCA_036491115.1). Classification (GTDB taxonomy): domain Bacteria; phylum Actinomycetota; class Actinomycetes; order Mycobacteriales; family Pseudonocardiaceae; genus DATEPR01. The sequence goes on along the minus strand of DASXCQ010000038.1, from coordinate 20,557 downwards.
GCGGATGTCCACGCCCGGCATGGACGCGAGTTCCTCGGCGAGCGCCGCCGTGTAGCGCCCGACACCGGTGCGCTGGCCGAGCAGCGGGGTGCCGTCGATCAGCACCCGGACGCGGTCATTCGCCATCAGCACGTCCCGGCTGCCGGCCGGTGGCCAACCTGAGCAGCCGGCCGGTGGCCCGCCGCGCGACCTCACCCGGTCCGCCGTTGGACAGGTACTCCTTGACCAGTCGGGCGTCCCTGCGCAGCACACCCGAGGCACCCAGCGGATCGGCCCGCACCAGCGGACCCGTGCCGGCCAGCCGGTCGGCTGCCGGGCGGGGGGACCGGCAGTAGTCGGCCAGCGGGGCGAGCACCCGCTCCCAGGTGAACCGCTCGCGCACGTCTGCGATCCGCTCCCGGCAGCCTGCCGCGAACTGCTCGTCGTAGAGGGCCATGTCCAGCGCGTCGGCCAGCGCGCCCGGGTCGGACGGCGGCACCACGACACCGAGCCGTTCGGTGCGCACCAGGTCGGCGAACGAGTCGCCGTCCGTGGTCACGATGGGCAGGGACGCCCACAGGTAGTCCAACACCCTGGTGCGGAACGCGAACGTGGTCTCGACGTGGTGGAAGTGGGTGGTGACACCGCAGTTGGCGTCCAGCAGCCAGTTCTGCCGGTCCGCGTAGGGGACCCAGCCGTCGTTGAAGAACACGTGCCGGTCGGTCAGGTCCAGCCGGTCGGCCAGCGACCGGGTGCGGGCCGCGATGTCCATCACCGGCACCTCGGGGTTCGGGTGTTTCATGCCGAGGAACACCAGCCGCACGTCGTCCCGCCTGCCGGAGAGTTCGCCGACCGCGCGGATCAGCGTCAGCGGGTCGAACCAGCTGTAGACGCCGCCCGCCCACAGCACCAACTTGTCGTCCTGGCCGACCCCGCGCAGCACGCCGCGGGCACCGGGACCGGTGCGGGTCGGCGGCTTGCTGGCCAGACCGAACGGCACCACGGCCAGCAGCGAGTCCGCGGTGGGATCGGCGTCGTAGAGCTGGGGCGTGAGGCGGCCCAGGGCGGCCAGGTGGCCGAGCCAGAAGTGCCGCTGCCGGTCCGAGGCGCACAGGAAGAAGTCGCCCCGCTTCAGCTGCGCGTTGAGCACCTTGGTGACGCCCACCAGGTCCTTGGTGCGCTGCTCGTCGGTGCCGTCCTTGCCCTGTTCCAGCAGTTCCAGGTGCATCGGGTCGTACACGTCGCAGACCACGAGCTTGGTGGAGTCGCGCCGCTTCAGCTCCGGCGCCATCTCCAGGGTGTGACCCTGCAACACCACGACGTCGGCCCAGTCCACGTGGTCGGCCAGGTCACGCGGCCGGATGCGCAGCACCGGGAACGGCGCCGGCACGTCCTCGCCGTGCGGGTTGACACTGACCAGACGCACGTCGTGCTCGCCGCACAGCACCTCGGCCATGTGCCAGGCCCGGATCGCCGGCCCGGCCATCCGCGGGGTGATCGCGTCACCGGTGACCACGAGCAGCCGGCGCGGCCTGCCGAAGACCTCCTCGATGCCGAACACCTCGACCAGCCGCTCGTGCGCAGCGAGGTAGCGCGGCAGCGGATAGGCGGGCTCGATCGCCTTGCGCATCAACGGAAGCAGGTCGGCGTCGGTGCGCACCCTGGTTGCCTGCTCCACCTTCCGCGCCTCGGCCAGCCCGCCGAGCAGTTCGACGAACTGGTCCACGGCCAGCACGCCGGCCAGCGTGGTGCGGGGGATGCTGACGTGCGTCGGCTCGTCGCCGGTCCGGCGGGTGATCTCCAACTGGGTGGCGTCGACGTCGCCGCGCGCCGTCGCCCTGCGGATCGCCAGTGCGAGCGCCGCGGGCAGTGCCTTCGCCAGGGTCTCGTCGGAGACGTTCTTGTAGAGGGCGGCCAACGCGTTGCGCTCCAACAGGTAGAGCTCGCGAGCCGAGTCCTCGCCATCTACTGTGGACATCGATGCGTGGTGCCGGTGGTAGGCGAGGGAGGACGGTTCGTAGCGCACCCGCCAGCCGCGCAGGTTCAGCCGCCAGCCCAGGTCCACGTCCTCGTAGAACATGAAGAAACGTTCGTCGAACCCGCCGAGCTCCGCGAACACGTCGGCCCGCACGAACATCGCCGAACCGGTCGCGAACAGCACGTCCCGCGGCGACTCGTGCCGGTCGGTGGGCAGTTCGGCCAGCGGACGGCCGGCGTCGGGCTTGTAGCCCATGCCGAACCAGGTCAGGCCGGCATCCACGTAGTCCACCCGCTCGCCGGTCCAGTCCAGGACCTTGCTGGCCACGGCGGCGACGGTCGGGTCCGCGCGCAGCACTGCCACCGCGGCCCGCGCCCACCGCTGGTCGGGCCGGGCGTCGTTGTTCAGCAGGGCGAGCACCTCGCCGGTGGCGTGCCGGGCGCCGAGGTTGCAGCCGCCGGCGAACCCGAGATTGGTGTCCGACTCGACGAGTGTCACCCCGGGCACCTCGGCCCTGATCCGCCGCGCGTCGCCGTCACCGGACGCGTTGTCGACGCAGACCAGTTGCAGCCGGTCGGCCGGGTAGTCGAGGTCGTCGCGCAACGCGCGCAGGCACGTGATCGTGTCATCGGCCCCGCGGTAGTTCACGACGATCACCGACAGCGTCGGTGTGCTCGTGGGCAATGCCGCTCCCCTTCCTGCACGAATCCGCCTGCGCGGATCAGATTGTGCCAGCCCACGTCCGCCACACCACGGACCTGCGCACCGTGCTTCGCCTGCCGACCCGCCACCGGGCCGTGAGGCAGGCCGGCAGGCGTGCGGCCACCTCGGCCAGCACCAGCAGGCGCAGCCGCACGGTGAAGTTGACGGCGTCGGGCACCGAACGGTTCCGCATGATCGTTCGGATCGGCAAGATCGCGGTCAGCACGACGAACCGGACGATCTCCCGCACCGCGACGAACGCCGGCGCGCAGCGCAGCAACATGAGCAGGCGGTTGCGCTCGTTCCACCGGTGGAACGCGAACGAGCCGGGCCGGGTGCTGGCGCCGTGCAGGTGGGTGGCCGTCGCCTTCGGCACCGCGAGCACCCGCCACCCGGCCAGCCGCAGTCGCCACGCCGTGTCGGTGTCCTCGTAGTAGCAGAAGAAGTCCGCCGGTACGCCGCCCGCGGCGGCCAGCGCGTCGGTCCGCAGCAGTGCCGCACCGCCGCAGAAGCCGAACACCACCGGTCCGGCGTCCGCCAGGTCGGTGCCGTGCCCGTCACCGGTCAGGCCGACGCCCGCCGACACCACCGTGCCCTCCGGGGTGGTCAGCACGGACCCGGCGGCCGCTGCCCTCGGGTCGGCGTCCAGGGCGTCCTCCAGCGCGGCCAGCCAGTCCGGCGCGGGTGCCGCGTCGTCGTTGAGCCAGGCGACGAACGGTGTACGCACCTGCTCGACGGCGGCCGCGATGCCGCCCGCGTAGCCCCGGTTGCGGTCCAGCCGCAGCACGGCGGGCCGGGACGGGTGGTTCGCGACGACTTCGGCCGTGCCGTCGTCGGAGGCGTTGTCCAGGATGAGTGTCGAGTGTGGACGGTGCTGGCGGGCCAGCGTGTCCAGGCAGGCGTCGATGTGTTCCCGTCCCCGCCAGGTGACCACAATCACGGTGCTGCGCACACCGGCCAGGTCAGCCACCATCAGCCGACCGTACCGGCCGTCACCGGCCCGTCGCCTCGCCCACACCCGATCGGGCATGGGACGCTGGTCACCGTGCCCGAGCTCGTGGTGCTCGTCGAACAACTGCTGGCCCCGGTGCCCGGCGGTACCGGGCGGTACACGCGCGAGCTGGCCGCGGCACTGGCGGCCACCGCACCGGCCGGCTGGGAGGTCTCCAGCGTCGTCGCCCGGCACGCCGACCCGTCGCTCGCGCTGATCCCCGGCGTCACCGGCCCGAAGGTGCTGCCACTGTCGCCGAAGGCCCTGACCTACGCCTGGGAGCACCGGTGGCCGCTGTGGCCGGGCGGCGACTCGGTGCACGCGCCGACGCCACTGGCCCCGGCCAGCGCGCGCCGCGGCCGCAGCCTCGTCGTCACCGTGCACGACACCGTCCCGTGGACCCACCCGGAGACGCTGACCAAGCGGGGCGCGAACTGGCACCGCTCGGTGATCAGCAGGGCCACCTACCAGGCGGGCGCCATCGTGGTGCCCAGCGCCGCCGTCTCCGCCGAACTCACCATGCACGCCCCCGGCACGGCGAGGGTGCACGTGATCCCGCCCGGCGTGCCGGAGGTGCTCACGCACCAGCCCGACCAGGACGCCACCTTTCGGACCCGCACCAAGCTGAAACTGCCCGAGCGCTACCTGCTCGCCGTCGGCACCGTCGAGCCACGCAAGGGGCTCCACATCCTCGTCGACGCGCTGACCAGGCCGAGCGCGCCCGACCTGCCACTGGTGGTGGCCGGCCAGCCCGGCTGGGGCGGGGTGAACCTCGCCGACATCGCACGGCAGCACCACCTACCCCCGGAACGCCTGACCGTGCTCGGCAAGATCAGCGACGAGGAGCTGGCCGTGGTGCTGCACGGTGCGGCCGCGTTCGTCATGCCCAGCCTCGCCGAGGGGTTCGGGCTGCCGCTGCTGGAGGCCATGGCGGCCGGCGTGCCCGTGGTGCACTCGGATGCGCCCGCACTGGTCGAACTCGCCGCCGGGACCGGCGTGCTGGCGCGGCGTCAGGACCCGGTGGCGCTGGCCAAGGCGCTGCACAACGTGTTCGACGACGGTCCGCGCACGGAGAGCAGGGTGGCGCGCGCCCAGGCCCGAGCCGCGGCCTACACCTGGGAGCGGGCCGCCCGGTTGGTCTGGAACGTCCATCTCGGGTTGTACCAGAATCGGCTGATCGGTCTGTTTTGACACGATGTCGCCACATCGGCCGACATCACCATGCGTCACCTATGCCGTTCCGCATCCTGACCGTCCGACTCCGCCGTAGGCTGCCAACGTGTCCCACGCCGAACCCAGCGTGCTGATCGACGCCACCGCGGTCCCAGCGGACCGCGGTGGCGTCGGTCGTTACGTCGACTCGCTGGTCGGCGCGCTGGACCTGGCCGGGACCCGGCTCACCGTGGTCTGCCAGCCCAGGGACGCCGCGCTCTACCACGGGTTGGCGTCGCGGTCCCGGATCGTTCCGGCCACCGACTCCGTGTCCACCCGCACGGCCCGCCTGACCTGGGAACAGACCACCCTGCCGTGGCTGGCCCGGCGGCTGGGTGTGGACGTCCTGCACTCGCCGCACTACACCGCGCCGCTCGCGGTGCCCGCCGCGTCCGTCGTCACGCTGCACGACGCCACGTTCTTCACCGATGCCGTACTGCACTCGTCGGTGAAGGCCAGGTTCTTCCGGGCGTGGACCAGGGCGTCGCTGCGCCGGGCCCACCTGTGCATCGTGCCCAGCCAGGCCACCGCCGCCGAACTGGTCCGGGTGGCCGCCGCGGACCCGCGCACCCTGCACGTCGCACCGCACGGCGTGGACACCGAACTGCTGCACCCGCCGGCCGACGCGCAGGTCCGCCAGGTCAGGGAGGGGCTCGGCCTCGGCGACACCGACTACGTCGCCTTCCTCGGCGCGCTGGAGCCGAGAAAGAACGTGCCCGCCCTGATTCGGGGCTTCGCCCAGGCGTGCCGCGGCCGGACGAGACCGCCCGCCCTCGTACTCGCCGGCCAGCCGGGCTGGGACGGACAGGTGGAACGGGCGCTGGACGCGGTGCCCAAGCGGTTGCGGGTGATCCGGGCCGGCTACCTGCCGCTCGAGTGGCTGGCCGGTTTTCTCGGTGGGTCCCTGCTGGTGGCCTACCCCAGCCTCGGCGAGGGCTTCGGCCTGCCGGTGTTGGAGGCCATGGCGGCGGGCGCGTGCGTACTGACCACCCGCAGGCTGAGCCTGCCCGAGGTGGGCGGCGACGCCGTGGCGTACTGCGGCGTCGGGACCGGCGACATCTCGGCCGCGCTGATCGAGCTGTTCGACGACTCGACCCGCCGGGCCGAACTGGCCGCCGCCGCCCAACTGCGGGCCAAGGAGTTCACCTGGGCGGGCAGCGCCGACCGGCACCGCGAGGCGTACGACCGCGCCGCCGTGCTCTACCGCAGGGGCCGCTGAGCGCGGTGTCCGTGGCGCGGCACAATGTTCGACCGTGACCGAGCCGACACCCCACGGCGACCAGCTTGGCGTCGTCGTCGTGACCTTCTCGCCGGGCGAGACGCTGGAGCGCTTCCTGGACAGCCTGGCCAAGGCGACCAGCCGTCCGGTCCGAGTCGTGCTGGCCGACAACGGATCGACCGACGGCGCACCCCAGCAGGCGGCCCGGCGGCCCGGCGTGCGGCTGGTCGAGACCGGCGGCAACCTCGGCTACGGCGGCGGCGCCAACCGAGGCATGGCCGCGCTGCCACCCGAGATCGGCTGGGTGGTGATCGCCAACCCGGACGTCGAATGGGGCGCCGACTCGCTGGACACACTCCTCGCGGCCGCCCAGCGGTGGCCGCACGGTGGCGCGTTCGGCCCACTGATCCGCGAGCCCAACGGTGCCGTGTACCCGTCCGCCCGGCTGCTGCCGTCACTCGGCAGGGGGATCGGCCACGCGGCACTCGGCCGGGTGTGGCCGGGCAACCCGTGGACCAGGGCGTACCGGCAGTCCGACACGACTGTCACCGAGCGCACCGCGGGCTGGCTGTCCGGCTCGTGCCTGCTGGTCCGGCGGGCCGTGTTCGACGCGGTGCACGGCTTCGACGAGCGGTACTTCATGTACTTCGAGGACGTCGACCTGGGCGACCGGATCGGCCGGGCCGGCTGGCAGAACGTGTACGTGCCCACGGCCGAGGTCACCCACGTCGGTGGCCATGCCACGTCGCGCTCATCAGCCACCATGCTGGCCGCCCACCACAACAGCGCCTACCGCTACCTGTCCGACCGCCACCGAGGTGTGCGCTGGGCACCGGTGATGGCCACCATCAAGGCTGCCCTGGCGGTGCGGCTGAAGCTGGAGACCCGGCGGGGTTGAGTCAGTTCCCGTCCAGTCGGCGGGACAACATGCTGCGCTGCGTACCCGGCTGCTGGGTGGTCGGCACGAGCCCGTCCAACTGACGGGGTGCCGGCTGCTCGTCGACCGGCTGCGGGTACTCGTCCTGGCTGACCGGGGCGGGCGGGGGCACCGGCACCGGATAGGGAACCGGCTGGTGCGGGCCGGTCCGGTGCGGGCCGCTGGGGTGGCCGGGCCCCGGGTACTGCTGCTGGGGCGCCATCTGGCCGCGCACGGTGGCCGCCGGGATGACCATCGTCGATTCCGGCTGGTCGGCCGCCGAGACGACCGATCGGGGAATCTGCAGGGTGTTCGCCGCGTCCATGGGGGACACGGCGTCGTCCGGCGTGACGACGAACGCGCCTCGGGCGCGGGCGCGGGCCAGCGCCCTGTCCGCCCGCTCGCGGGGGTCCATACCTCGACCTCCCCTGCGTCCGGTGCTGGCCGGCAGCACCGACGTCCGTCCGTCACGCACCGATCGAGCCGGTCACCGTCGCCGCTGCCCTCGCGGGTCCGGCACCCGGCAGATCCCGGGTGCACCGTAAGACTATTCCCTTTCCGACACCTGCGTCAGACGAGGACGCAAACTGGCATGTCGGCGCGGCGCGGTACCAGTTGACCGGGATCAGGCCATCGCCTTGGCGGCTTCGTTGAGGTCCTTGACGGTGTCGATGCCGCGCCACGTGGTGGTGATCCGGTGGGCGAACAGCCGGTTTTCCCGCGCCAGCATGGGGAAAGTGGTGTCCTCGTGGTCGCCGACATCCGGTAGGAGAGCCGTCGTGGCCGGGTCGAACACGTAGACCCCGGCGTTGATCCAGTACGGCAGCAGCGGAGCCTCGACGAAGCTGGTGACGGCGTCATCGTCGGCGATGTTCAGCACGCCGTACGGGCAGCGGTACTGCGCGACCGCGATCGTCGCCGCGGCCCCAGCCGCGTGGTGCCGCGCACAGATCTCCGCGACCGGAGCGTCGGTGAGCACGTCGCCGTTCAGGCCCATCCACGACTCCCCGGCGAACGGCAGCGCGCTCGCCCCGAACTTCAGCCCACCACCCCGGCCGAGCTGGGTTTCCTCCCGGACGACGGTGACCGCCAACGGCAGCGGCGTGGTCTCGACGTAGCGCTCGAAGACCTCGGCCAGATAACCGCATGCCACCACCACCTGCTCGATCCCGCCCTGCGCGAGCCACTCTGCCTGGCGTTGGAAGATGGTCTTGCCGGCGACGTCGACCAGCGGCTTCGGGCGGTCGTCGGTGTAGGGCCGCAGGCGGGTGGCGTTGCCGCCGGCCAGGACCACGGCCTGCCGGGTGGCGGTCACGTTCGGGGTGTTCACGGCATGCGAGGATAGCGCCCGTGCCCACGTTGACCGGACCGACCGAGCGGGTCTGGCGACCGGCCCGTGTGCTGGACGTGGCAACGGTCCTGGGCCCGCTGCGGCGTGGCCATGGCGACCCGGCGTACCGCATCGACGGCGCGACCCATTGGTTGGCCGCGAACACACCCGCGGGTATCGGGACGCTGGCGATCACGGTCGGTGGCGGGGACGTGTGTGCGGCCGCCTGGGGCCCGGCCGCGTCGTGGCTGCTCGACGGTGTGCCGGCACTGTTGGGTGCCGAGGACGATGACAGCGAATTCGTCGCGCACCACCCGGTCGTGCGGGATGTTCGGCGACGGCTGCCCGGACTGCGGCTGGGCGCGACGCGTCGGGTGTGGGACGTGCTGGTCGCGGCGGTGCTGGAGCAGAAGGTCACCGGGACCGAGGCGCACCGGTCGTGGCGTGAACTGGCGTACCGATTTGGTTCTGTGGCTCCTGGCCCACTTTCTGGTCTGCGGGTGCCGCCGGGGCCTCGGGCGCTGTTGGGGTTGCGGGACTGGGAGTGGCATCAGGCCGGAGTCGACGGGGCGCGCCGGCGGACGTTGGTGCGGGTGGCGCAGGTGGCGCACCAGTTGGAGCGGTCGGCGGAGTTGGGTGGCGTCGCGGGTCGGGACCGGTTGCGGCTGGTGCCGGGGGTGGGGGTGTGGACGGCGGCCGAGGTGGCGCAGCGGGCGTGGGGTGACGTGGACGCGGTGAGCTTCGGTGACCTGCATATTCCGCATGTGGTGGGGACGGCTCTGGTGGGGCGGCGGTTGGACGACGCCGGGATGGCGGAGGTGTTGGAGCCGTATGCGCCGCAGCGGCAGCGGGCGGTGCGGTACATCGAGGCTGCCGGTATTCGGGCGCCCCGATTCGGTCCCCGGTTCAGCCCGCGTGACTACCGCCGCTGGTAGCTGCGTTTCTTTGTTCGTTGTCAGCGAAAGAAGCGATACCTGACGGCTGTGTCGACCACTCACCGGACGACACGCCCACAGACGTCCTGACGCACGCCGGATCCGATCCCAGCACCGCGAACCCGTGTGTCCGCTGGGCACCTGCCGTGGTGCACGACGGCTCGCGTGTCGTCCCGTGACCGGTGTGTCGTCCCGTGAAAGGTCGACACACGTTGACCCTCATCTCACTCCCTGGCCTCGTGCGCGCCGCTCAGCTTCTGGCGTGGGGCTGCGGCCTCGTGTGTCGTCCGTTGAGGGGTCGACACGCGCTGACACGTCCCCACCAACGAACTGGCGTGACCGGCCGGTTGGGTCGCGCGGTGCTGCGTTGGCCAAGTCGTCCGGCGGGTGGTCGACTCGCGCCACCGGACACCACATTGCTGGCGGCAGTACCTGAATCCGCGCGCATGGGCGGCGCCGCCGGGCGTGTCGTCCGCCGAGTGGCCAAGTCGTGCAGGTGGGCCATTGATCCGCTGCAGCGCTCTCGTGTCCGCGTGTCGTCCGTCTACCGGTCGACTCGTGGTGGACTCGCCAACCCAGCCGGCGGTTGGTCGTGCGCGAGCCTGCTCCGGAACGTCGCGCTCGCGTGTCGTCCGTTCGTCGGTCGACACGCCACAGGTAGCCGGGCGTGTCGTCCATTCGGTGGCCGACACGCCAGAAACGGCAGCGTGTCGGCCGTTGGGGGTGTCGGGTCAGGGCTTGGTCAGGCGGGTTCTGGCCGCCGTGAACAGGTCCTGCAGTTCGCCGCCCCCCGGCACTCCATTCAACGGCCACCAGCGCAGATCGTCCGACTCATCGCTCCGCACCGCCTCCGCCCCCTGCGGCGCCCGCACCAGAAACCGCACATCCAGATGCCGCGTAGGCACTCCCAACGAACACGTCACCGCATGCACATCCACGTGTACCGGCACCGGCTCGATCACCAGTCCGGCAATCCCCGACTCCTCGACAGCCTCCCGCAGGGCCGCACCCACCAACGTCCGATCGGTCGGCTCACAATGCCCACCCAGCTGCAACCACGCCCCCACCCGAGGATGCAACGTCAACAACGTCCACTTCTCGGAGTGATCCACCACCACCGCCGACGCCGTGATGTGCCCCGCCGCGCATGACCGCAGGCACGCGTCCTCCCGCGCCGCCAGGAACGCCAGCAACGCCTGCCGCAACGACTCCTGCTCGTGCCGCTCCGGCCGCCACGCCCCCAACGTGCCCATCGCGTCGGAGCGCAGCGCCGCCGTCATCGCTCGATCAGGCCGTCGGCGAAGTCCGACCCCGGCCGAGGCGCCAACGGGCCACCCTCGGGATGCCCCACCGCCACCGCACCCAACGGCTCCCACGCAGCAGGCAGGTCCAGCACCGACCGCACCACGTCGGCCGCGAAGATCGTCGACGACACCCAGCACGAACCGAGCCCCTCGGCCGCCAGCGATACCAACAATCCCTGCACCGCACCGCCCGCAGCCACCGTGAACATCGCGTGCTCGCAGGCATTACGCCGGTCGTCGCGATACGTGTGCATCCCGTCGGGCACCAGGAACGGCAGCACGATCTCGGTCGCCCCGTACAGCAGATCGCCGCGCGCGACGCGCCGCTCGATCTGCTGGTCGGTGAACTCGTCGCCCCGCAGGTCAGACCGCCACGCCGCCCGCATCTCGTCCAGCAATTTGGTCCGAAGTGGACGATTCCGCAGCCAGACGAACCGCACTGGATGGGTGTGGTGTGGCGCGGGCGCGGTCAGCGCGGCGGCCACCGCGCGGCGCAGCGCCTCGGCGTCCACCGGTTCCGGCGTGAACGACCGCACGGAACGCCGCAGCAACACCGCTTCCCGTCGGCCCTGCGCCAACGCCTCGTTGGTGCCGAGCCGGAACAGGTCCTCGGCAACCGGCCGGACCAGGTCTCGTGCCACCGAACCATCGTCCACAGTAGACAAACCGCGCACAACCACGGCCGGAACGCGGCCCAGCTTGCCCTTCACCAGATCCGCCGCCGACGCGATCTCGTCGGCCACGGCCACCTCGGTGACCGCGAGTTCGTTGCCCTGCCCGTCGATCGTGCCGGCGTAGCGGTGCAGCACCGTCAGCCCGGCCGAGCCGATCGCCGCGTCGGTCTGGCCGATCCGCCACGCCCTGCCCATCGTGTCGGTGACGACCACGGCCACGTCGACGCCCAGCAGCGCGAGCAGCCCGGTCCGCAACCGCGCCGCGGACGCGTCCGGGTCGACCGGCAGCAGCGCCACCTCGCCGGACGCCACGTTCGACGCGTCCACGCCGCTCGCCGCCTGCACCACACCCAGCGAGTTCTCGGTGATCATGAAGTTGGCGAACCGCGCGACCACCCGCACCGCCTCGGACGCGACCAGATCCCGCCGCGCGGCCTCACGTAGCGATGGATCGGCAGGCACGTCCACCAGCCGGCCTTCCACCTTGGAGAACGCCTTGCTGGTCACCACCAGCACGTCCCCGTCGCGCAGCCACGGCGCCGCCGCAGCGATCGCCGCCGCGATGTCGTCGCCGGGCCGGAACTCCGGCAGCCCGGTGACCGGCAGCAACTCCAGCCGCCCGCTCCCGTGGTCCCTCACAGCCGCACCCCCGCCAGATCGAACGCCTGCCGCGCCATCTCGGCGGTAAGCTCCGTCGTGGTCATCATCAGCGGGATCGACCGCACCTCGACGCCGGGCACGTCGGCCTCGTCACCCCGGTGCACCAGCCACCCGTCCAGCACGCCGTCGGCCTCCCGCGCGCCCAGCAGCCTGCCGACCGCCTCGGCCGTGGTGGGCAGCCCGATCGCGGTCAGGCAAGCGTCTGCCATGCCGCGCACCGGCCGGTCGCCGACGATCGGCGACAACCCCGCGACGCCGGCCTTCGTCTCGCGCAGCGCCGCGCGCACGCCAGGCACCGCGAGGATCGTGCCGATGCTCACCACCGGGTTGGACGGCGCGAACAGCACGGCGTCCGCCTCGGCGATCGACTCCAGCACCCCTGGCGACGGCTTCGCGTCCTCGGCGCCGACCGGCACGATCGAGTGCGCGGGCAACTCGGCGTGGTAGCGCACCCACCACTCCTGGAAGTGCACCGCCTTGCGCTCGGCCGGCTCACCGTCCGAGCCGGGCACGTCGACCACGACGTGCGTCTCGACCCGGTCGTCACTCATCGGCAGCAACCGGACACCGGGCTGCCACCGGTCGCACAGCGCCGCGGTCACGTCGGACAGGGCGTAGCCGGCGCGCAGCATCCGGGTGCGGACCAGGTGCGTCGCGATGTCCCGGTCGCCCAGGCCGAACCACGTCGGATCCGCGCCGTAGGCGGCGAGTTCCTCACGCACCGCCCACGTCTCACCGGCGCGGCCCCAGCCTCTGCCGGTGTCGATGCCGCCACCCAGCGTGTACATGCAGGTGTCCAGGTCGGGACAGATCCGCAACCCGTGCATCCACACGTCGTCGCCGGTGTTCACCAGCGCGGTTATCTCGTGTTCCGAACCTTCGGTCCGACCCACGGGTTTCATTCCCAGAGCGGCTTTGACGCCGAGCAGGAACCTCGCCCCGCCCACGCCACCGACCAGCACGACCACCTTCACGACACGATCCTCACACACCGGCTCCGGCGGTCAGAAGCTGCGCCAGAACAGGAAGTCGCCCTGCCCGATCCCAGCGAGCCCCTGATCACCACCAACGGCGGTGAAGATGTGGTAGGTCAGGTTGAAGAACGCATGGTTGACCGACGCGACGCCGATGAGCAGCACGAACAGCACCAGCGGTGCCCACGGCCGCACCATCGCGCCGAACCGCCGCGCCTCCGCCGACATCCACGGCTCGATCGCGCCCCAGCCGTCCATGCCCGGGATCGGCAGGATGTTCAGGATGAACGCCAGGATCTGCAGGAAGGCCAGGTAGGACAGGCCCGCGGCCAGGAACAGCGAGCCGGACACCCGGTCCAGTGGGATCGGGATGACCCGGACGATCTCGGTGAGCAGGATCCCGAGCACCAGGTTGGACAGCGGACCGGCCAGCGACACCATCGACTGGACCCGCTTCGACCGCAGCGCGTGGTGGTTCACCCACACCGCGCCACCGGGCAACGGGATACCGCCGAACACCAGTAGCAGCAACGGCAGCACGATGCTGAACACCGGGTCGGTGTACCGGCGGATGTCCAGCGTCAGGTAGCCCTTGTCGCGGACCGAGTAGTCACCGCCCCGGTACGCGACCAACGCGTGACCGAACTCGTGGAGGCACAGCGACACTCCCCAGCCACCCAGGACGAGCAGTAGTGTGCCGCCGTCCACGGCTGCCTCGGACGGAAGCGTGACGATGACGCCGCCCACAACCGTGGCGACGACTAGGCCGATGAAGATCGGACTCGGCCGGATCCCGGAGCGGTTCACCAGCCCAGTCTGCCGCTCCCGCCGACGTGGTGTGGCGGAAGCCCCGATCTTCGCGTCCGTCTTGACGGATTCACAGGTGGCGGCGGGGGTCCAGGATTTTCCCCCGGTGTCCCCCCGACGTGTGCATCCGGCTTGACCGCCTGGCATGACACGGGTGTAATCACACTGGTGTCATTCGTGGTGCGAGAGGGGCATCTCGAGTGGCGTCCGCCATAGGGGAGTGCGAGACGGTGAGGAGGCGGACGGGGAAATGTGGGAGCTGTCCGAAGAACACGCCGAGCGGGAGGGGCCGCCGACCGAACAGGCCGGCGTGTTGATCGATCTTTTCGGCGAACCGGAAGAACCGGAGTGGCAGGACAGGGCGCTGTGCGCGCAGACCGACCCGGAAGCGTTCTTCCCGGAGAAGGGTGGTTCGACGCGCGAGGCCAAGCGCATCTGCCAGGGCTGTGACGTGCGATCGGAGTGCCTGGAGTACGCGCTGGCGCACGACGAACGGTTCGGGATCTGGGGGGGCCTGTCCGAACGGGAGCGGCGCAAACTCAAGAAGCGCGCGGTCTGACACACTTCCCTGACGAAAACCCAGGTGCCCGGGGTGAGACTCCTCGGGTCACCGGGTGGCAGGGATGTGCTGCCGCGCGAGTGCGGCGATCGGAGTGACCGGTAGTGCCGCAGTCGGTGCCATTTCGGGCCAGTACCGAGCCGGTACTCGCCGTGCTCGTCTGCCACGACGGTGAACAGTGGCTCCGCGAAGTGTTGTCCGCGTTGCGCCGCTGTACACCGAAACCTCGGCATGTGCTCGCGGTGGACACCGGATCCCGTGACCGGTCGCCGGAACTGCTCGCCGAGGCCGGCATCGGCGACCAGGCCGTGGTGCACGGCGTCCTGACGCTCGACCGGGACGCCGGTTTCGGCACCGCCGTCGCGGCCGCGGTCGACGCGGCTGTCACTCGATGGGGTGATCCTGGGCGGTGGATCTGGGTTCTGCACGACGATTCCGCGCCTGAGCCCGACTGTCTGGGCGTACTTCTGCGAACCACCGAACTGTCGCCGTCCGCCGCATTGTTGGGCCCGCTGGCGCTGGACTGGGGCGACCCTCGGCTGGTCGTCGAAATGGGACTGTCCACGGACGCGTCCGGCCACCGCCAGACCGGCGTCGGACCGGCCGAACTGGACTGGAGCCGACTCGGCGAATCCGCCGATTCGGGTTCCGCGGACGACCGGGAAATGTTCGAGCAAAGCACCGAAGTATTGGCGGTACCGTCAGCAGGCGCGCTGATCCGGCGTGATGTGTGGGACGAAATCGGTGGTTACGACCCGACACTCCCGTTGTTGCGCGACGATGTCGATTTCGGTTGGCGGGTCAACCGCGCCGGGCACGTCGCACTGTGCGTCCCGGCTGCCCGGATTCGGCATGCCCGCGCGGTCACCAGGGGCGTGCGAACGCCCGACGCGCTCGGCGGCGCCACCGTCCGGGCAGGCGACCGGGCGCACGGCCTGCGCACCGTGCTGGTCAACCGCACGGCGTTCGGCTTCGTCGTCGGCCTGCCCCGGCTGGTGCTGTTGTGCCTGCTGCGGGCGGTCGGGTTCACGCTGCTGCGCAGATTGTCCGACGCGCGTGCCGAACTCGCCGCCGTCGGCTACCTGCTCGGCGGCCGCGCCGGCCTGCATGCCGCACGGGCGGCCCGTGCGGCAACGGGCGCGGCAGGCGGGCAGGTCCGCGGCCTGCTGACCAGCCGTACCACCCGGCTGCGCAACCTGTTCCGCGGTGGCCTGGCCAGCTGGATCCGCCGCCGGGTCGCCGCGGACGCCGCACTCGGCAGGCTCCCCGCCGGCAGCGAACGTCGGTCCTGGCTGACCCCCGACGAGGTGGACCAACCCCGCCCGGTCGGCCCCGACGCCCTCCCGACCGGCGCACTCGGCCGCCGAGGCACCACACCGCGTCGCACCGCGGGCCTGCGCCGACCGGCCATGGCCGTCGCGGTCCCGCTCGCCGCCGAGCCGCTGCGTTACGGCCGGCTGCCCAGTCCCCGGCCCCGCCCGTCACCCGGCCCTCGTACGTCCAGGGAACTGGTGTTCGTCGAGGTGGGCAGGGGCCGGGTCGCGGCGCAACTTCTGTTGGCACCACCGGTGTTGCTGCTACTCGGCTTGACTGTGGTGTCGTTGCTGACCAACGCCGGGCGGCTCGGCGGACACCTCGCCGGTGGCGCGCTGCTGCCCGCACAGGGCTTGGCGGCGACGTGGTCGGACTACGTGGCGTCCTGGCACGGCGCCTTCGGCGGTACGGCGGGGCCGGCTCCGGCGACGCTGGCCGTGGTGGGTGCACTGGGTTCGGTCCTTTACCCGTTCGGCGGACCCCCGACCGTGCTGGCCGTCCTGCTCATCGGTGACGCCCCGCTGGCCGGCGTCCTCGCCTATGCCGCGACCAGGCGACTCCCGGTCCGCCGCTGGGTCCGCGCGCTGGTCGCGGCCGGCTATGCGCTCCTGCCGGTGGCGACGGCCGCCGTGGCGCAGGGGCGGCTGGACGTGGTGGTGGTGCACGTGCTGCTGCCGCTGGTGTTGTCCGGAGTGGTGGGTGTGCTGCGACCGCCGGCGCGCGGCTGGTTGTCGGCGGCGGCCGGGTCGGCGATCGGGTTGGCGGTGATCGGGGCGTTCGCGCCGCTGGTGCACCTGCTCGTGGTGGCCGTCGCGCTGGTGGGGTTCGTCCTGGTGCCGGGTGAGTTGGGTGACGGTCGGCGGCGGGTGGCGGCGCTGTTCGCTGTGGTGTTGCTGCCGTTGGCGTTGCTGGTGCCGTGGCCCGCGGTCGTGCTGACGCATCCGGGGGTGTTGTTGAGCGGCGTGACCGGTGCGGTGCCGCCGGTGTCCGTCGGGGCCGGGGCGTTGGTGGCGTTCGACCCGGGTGGGCCGGGCGGTGGGGGCGTGATCGGGCTGGTGGCGTTGGTCGCGGTGGCTGTGGCGGTGGTGCTGCGGCCGGGGCGGTCGGTGGTGCCGGGGTTGGCGGTGGCGGTGTTGGGTGCTGCGGCGGTCGGGTTGGTGGCGGTGACGTCGGCGGTGCCGTTGACCGGGGGCGTGCCGCAGCGGTTCTGGACCGGACCGGCGATGGTGATGGCGGCGTGCGGGTTGGGGTGGGCGTTGCTGGGGGCGTGCCGGACGGATGTGGGTGACGCGGTGCGGGCGCGGGGCGTGCGGTTGCTGGCAGGGCTGGGTGCGGCGGCGGTGTTGGGGTTGGCTGTGGTGAACGTGGTGGTCGGCCGAGCGGGGCCGCTGCGGGCGTCCGCGCCGACGGTCGTACCGGCGCTGGCGAACGAGCTTGCCGAGACCGGCCGGTCCACGCTGGTGCTGGCGGCCGAGGGGTCGCCGACGCGGCAGGCGGCCGGCCGGCTACCGGCGTTCGGAGACGACGACGTGGCGCCGGTACCGGGGGCGACGTCGCGGTTGGCCAGATGGGACGTCGACCTGACATCGGGCGATCCGACGCGGACGCGGGCTGCGGTGGCGCAGGCGGCGACGGCGGGGGTGGTGTTCCTCGTGCTGCCGGACCGTCCGGCGGCTGCCCGGTTCGCCCAGGCAGCGGGTGACTTGGCGTCGTCCGTTCCGTCCGCGTCGGATGGCCGGCCGGTGGAGCGGCTGCAGCCGGCGAGCGGCGCGGCGACGTTGATCTCGCCCGCGCTGGCGCGGCAGGCGGTGACCGGCACGCAGCCGCCGACGACGTTGGGGGCGGAAGGGATCTCGCCGGTGGACGCAGCGCCGCCGGAAGTGGCGGTGCGGGTGTCGGAGGGGTCGCTCGGGCGATTGCTGGTGTTGGCGGCGAACGATGAGGACAGCTGGCAGGCGACGATCGACGGCCAGGCGGCGCCGATCGTCCGAGCGTGGGGCCATCTGGTCGCGGTGACGGTCCCCACCACGGCAGCGGACGTGCGACTGGAGGTCCCGAACACTCTCCGCAACGCCCTACTGCTGGTCCAGGCAGCTGTCCTGTTGTTCACAGCCCTGACAGCCATCCCCAGCCGCAGATAACCGGCGTGCAAGCCCAGCGATTCGCGAGCCGACCACCGAATGGCCGACACGCGCGGCGGCTCGGGTCAATGGAGCCGCGCTCTATTGCGAGTCGGCCATCGATGAGTCGGCCATCGAGTGGTCGCCATGCCATCGCGTGTGCTGCCTGCCGCGAGTCGGCCACCCAACGGTCGACACCGCTGGGCTCGCCGGTTCGGCGGATGTGCAGCGGTGACGGCGAATTGGCCGTTGAGAGGTCGACACGCGAGTGCTCGCCAGACGACCCCTGCCGCTCCACCTCGTGCGGCCGGTCCGCCGAGTTGGCCGTTGGGTGGTCGATGGGCGTCTGGCGGTGTGCAGCTGGGTTGCCCGTTCGGTGGTCGACTGGGGTCAGGCGGTGCGCAGCTGGGTTGGCCGCTCGGTGTCGACCCGTTCGGGGTATGCCCGGGGTCAGCCGTCGCCTTCGACCACGTCCGGGTCCAGGCCCAGGTACGCCGCCACCTGCTCCACGAGCACGTCGTGCACCAGGTCGGCCAGGTCGGCACCGTCCCGCGCCCGCACCTCCAACGGCCGCCGGTACACCACGATCCGCGCCCGCGTCGGCTGCCCCCGCCGATCCACCCCGGCCGGCACCAGCCGCGCCAAGGGCACGTCGTGGTCCTCCAGCACCCCGTCCTCCCAGACCACCGAGTGGTCCGGGTTCAACCGTAGGTCGGGCACGTCGTCGACGGCGACGTCGAGATCGGTCAGCTCGGTCCGCCACCGGGCCTCGATCGGCTCCAACGCCTCGAGTACCAGCCCGTCGAACCGCTCCGCCCGGCTGCGCGCCGCCGGCAGGTCGGACGGATACAACAGCCCACGCAGCCCCCTGCCGTGCCGGTCCCGGCGGGTCCGCCGGCGTCGCCCTGTGGAACGCACCATCACCTGACCATCATGCAGCTCGCCGGCAACCCGTGTGTCATGTCCCTGCCTGTCGGTGGCAGGCGCTATCGTCGGCCACTGTGCGGAGCGTGAGACGGTGCTCGCGGACCGGGTGTCTCAACCCGGCCGTCGCCACGCTCACCTACGCGTACGCCGACTCCACCGCGGTGGTCGGGCCGCTCGCGACGTACTCCGAACCGCACAGCTACGACTTGTGCGAGGAGCACGCCCTGCGCCTCACCGCCCCCCGCGGCTGGGAAGTCGTCCGACACGAAGGTGAGTTCGTGCCCCCTGAACCTTCCGTAGACGACCTGACGGCCCTTGCCGAGGCCGTCCGGGAGGCCGGCAGAATGGACCGTCCGGTCGACCCGCCCGACCCCGGCTTCACGTCGGGTCGCCGCGGCCACCTGCGGGTGCTGCCGGATCCGGTCGACGACTGATCCGCTCCCGGTAGGCTTCGCGTTACTGAGCCGAACGAACCTGGAGTTGGTGTGCGCGACCTGTCGGCCATCGTCAAGGCGTACGACATCCGCGGTGTGGTGGGTGAGCAGCTCGACACCGACATCGCGACCGCCGTCGGCGCCGCGTTCGCCCGGCTGGTCGGCGGCGCTGCCGTGGTCGTCGGGCACGACATGCGGGACTCGTCGCCATCGCTGGCGCAAGCGTTCGCGCAGGGCGTAACCAGCCAGGGCCTGGACGTCGTCTCGATCGGGCTGGCCAGCACCGACATGCTGTATTTCGCCTCCGGCCACCTCAACCTGCCCGGCGCGATGTTCACCGCCAGCCACAATCCGGCCCGCTACAACGGGATCAAGCTCTGCCGGGCGGGTGCCGCGCCGGTTGGCCAGGACAGCGGACTGGCGCAGATCAAGGACGACGTCGAGCAGGGAGTACAAACACCCGAGGGCACCCCACCGGGCACCGTCACCGAGCAGGATCTCCTCGGCGCCTACGCCGACTACCTGCGCGGCCTGGTCGACCTCATGAGCATTCGCCCGTTGAAGGTCGTGGTGGACGCCGGCAACGGCATGGGTGGCTACACCGTTCCCCGTGTCCTGGCCGGACTGCCGCTGGACGTCACCCCCATGTACTTCGAGCTGGACGGCGACTTCCCCAACCACGAGGCGAACCCGCTGGACCCGAAGAACATCGTCGACCTGCGGGCCAAGGTCAGGGAAACGGGCGCGGACATCGGCCTGGCGTTCGACGGCGACGCCGACCGTTGCTTCGTCGTGGACGAGCGCGGCGAGCCGGTCAGCCCGAGCACGATCACGGCACTGGTGGCCGTCCGCGAGCTCGGCAAGCAGCCCGGCGGCACGGTCATCCACAACCTGATCACGTCGCACGCGGTGCCCGAGATCGTGGCCGAACACGGCGGCAAGCCCGTGCGCACCCGGGTCGGCCACTCCTTCATCAAGCAGAAGATGGCCGAGACCGGCGCGATCTTCGGCGGCGAGCACTCCGCCCACTATTACTTCCGGGACTTCTGGCGGGCCGACACCGGCATGCTGGCGGCGCTGCACATGCTGGCGGCGCTGGGTGAGCAGCCGGGTCCGCTGTCCGAGCTGACCGCTGCCTACTCGCGCTACGCGGCGTCCGGCGAGATCAACTCGACCGTCGACGACCAGGCAGGCAGGGCGGCGGCGGTCAAGGCGGCGTTCGCCGAGCGCGAAGGCGCCACCGTCGACGAGCTGGACGGCCTTACCGTGGACTTGCCGGACGGTTCGTGGTTCAACCTGCGGGCCTCCAACACCGAGCCGTTGCTGCGACTCAACGTCGAGGCGCCGGACTCCGACGCGGTGGCGACGTTGCGTGACGAGGTATTGGCGATCGTCCGAGCGTGACCCCGGATGTTGACAGTTGTAACCGGAAAGTGCGCGACCGTCGCCCTGGCCCACTCGAACGTGCGTAACCATGGGAATGGACAGCCGGCAACCAGCCGGCAACAGCCGAGGAGGAACA